>JANPBT010000001.1:0-46413 GCA_031430575.1 Betaproteobacteria bacterium
TACCTGCGGCGCAGTTTTTTTTGTGAGGCGGAGTTCAAGCCCAGCGGCTGATGCGCGTGCCCTGCAAACCGTTGCGTTCGCGCTTAGGAATCCGCAGTTCGTCGCAATGCCGGTGACACCGATCCGCGCCTGCGGAACAATGCTTTCTAACCGGTGACTTACCGGCAGATGGAAACGAAAGGATGCCCGCGATGAATTTTCCAAAACTGTCTCTACATTCGATTGCAAATTTGCTCTCTACCGCTGCACTAGCCTGTATCGGTTTAACGGTCGGCGGCGCTCAGGCGCAAAGCGGTGCGTCGCAATTTGCGATAAAGGAATACCAAGCGCGCGCCGGGACTTCGATCTTGCGCGATGCCGTGCAAAGCCCGCGCTTGCCAATCAACAAGCGCTTCTCAGAATTAAGCGCTGACGAAAGAGCCGCGTTGCTTTCATATTATGGAAATTTTGATGTTGGGAACGAGCCCCCATTCCCAATCGAGGGGCTCAAGCCCGCGATGGAGCTTCTCGTGCGCATGCAAAATAAATTGGTCGATCAAGGCCGATTGCATATCCTCGTTCGGGTCGATGCCAGTGGCACTGCTTCTGACGCTAAAGTCATTGATTCCCCGTCACCCGAAATGGCGAAGGCCGCAGCGGGCGTGATGATGTTCACAAAATTTAAACCCGCGCTTTGCGCCGGCGTACCGTGCGCCATGGATTTTCCATTGCACGTGGAGTTTCCTGCACGAAACTGAGTGCGCGTGGGCTTGAACGTGAATGTGCGACGGGCTATCGATACTGGCGATACCTTCGAGCGCGCGCGCTACGTTGATTCGTTAGCCGAAGTCGAACGCGTCAACGTCGACGCCGACACTGACTTCGGCAGAAATTTCTCTGTTGAACCCGACTTCTAGCGCAGCATGCAAATGCGTGCGCTCGGCAGCGGTGATCAGCATTTGCCAGCGAAATTTGGTGGCGCGCCGAGCGAGCGCGCTGGGCACCGGCGGGTAAAGCGTAATCTTATCGACGCGCGCAAAGGCTTCCATTGCGCGGTGCATTAGCTTCAACGCATGATGCGCAGCATTGCTATCGGGTGACTCGGCGCGGATGAGCGCTAAGTGTGCCGCCGGTGGCAAGCCCGCTTCGTTGCGTTCGGCTAATTCCCGCTGTGCAAACGCTGCGAAATCGTGCGCGCGCACCGCAGCGTAAACGGGATGGTCGGGGATTTCAGTTTGAATGAGCACTTCTCCAGCGAGCGCAGCCCGGCCTGCACGACCCGCCACTTGCATGAGCTGGGCAAATAATCGCTCAGGCGCGCGAAAGTCAGCGCTATAGAGTGAATCATCCGCACCGAGCACCCCCACCAAAGTCAGCCGCGGGAAATCATGGCCTTTGGCAATCATCTGCGTGCCGACCAGGATGTCAATTTCGCCACTCGCCATTTCGGTGTAAATCGCGTTCCAGTCATGCTTACCGCGCGTGCTGTCGGCATCGGCACGTGCGACTTTTTTGTGAGGATACCTGCGGCGCAGAAAAGCCTCGACCCGCTGCGTTCCGCCCCCGGTGGGGACGATATCAAGATTGCCGCAACTTGGGCACTCGCTCGGCACTTTGCTTAAGATGCCGCAGTGATGGCAGCGCAGCTTTTGATCGAAGCTATGAAAGACCATGCGGGCATCGCAATCGACGCAATGCGATTGCCAGCCGCACAATCCGCAATGCAAAAGCGGTGAAAATCCGCGCCGATTTAAAAAAACTAGCGCTTGCTCGCCTTTGCCCATCCGATCATCGAGCGCGGTCAGCAGCGCGCCTGCGATGCCTTCGCTGCGCTTGGCATCGCGCGCTGGCACGAGATACACCCGAGGCGGCTTCGCATCAGCGCGCGCGCGCTGCGAAAGCGTGAGCAGCCGATAGCGCGATTTTTGAATATTTGAAAATGTCTCTAAGCTCGGTGTTGCGCTGCCGAGCACGACCGGAACCGTGCGCGCGCGCGCCCGCATCACCGCTAAATCACGGGCGTGATAGCGCGGCGTTTCTTGTTGCTTAAACGATGCGTCGTGCTCTTCATCGACGACGATTAAGGAAAGCTTTGGCAGGGGCGCAAAAATCGCCATGCGTGTGCCAAATATGATTTGCGCCTCGCCGCGCGAGGCTTGCGTCCACGACCGAAAGCGCTCGCCGTCGGCCAAGCCGGAGTGCAGCGAGACCATTTGTGCGGCGGGCAATTGCGCGGCCAGCCGCAAGGCCCATTGCGGCGTAAGATTGATTTCGGGCACGAGCACCAGTGCTTGCCCGCCGCGCGCGATAACTTCCCGGATCGCGGTGACGTAAACCTCGGTTTTGCCGCTGCCGGTGATGCCGTGCAGCGCGAAAACCTGATGCCTGCCTAAACCGTCAATAATCGCGTCGGCAGCGATTTTTTGCTCAAAATTAAGCAAAATCTGCGCCGCAGGTATTGATGTATCCAATACCTGCGGCGCAGATTCGGCGGTTTTGCGCGCTTTTACAGGCTCGGGAGGCAGCGCCAGGGCGTAAGCCATACCGATGGGCGCACGATAGTAGCGGTGGACGAAACTGCACAGCGCGCGCTGATCGGCAGCAACCAGCTCCGGCATTACCGCCTCGATCTCTTTAATGAGCGCCACGGCGATGCTTGGTTTGACGTTGGTTTCGATCACGACGCCGCGCATCGGTTTGCCCCGCACTTTGACGGTGACGACCGAGCCCACCGCGATTTCAATATTGTCTAGGCAGCGATACTCAAATGCGCGATCAAGCGCGAGCCGAAGCGCGACACGGATATACGGTGTTTTTATGACGTTTGGTTGATTCGTTTGCGGCGATGAACTCACAAGTTACTTTAACTTCAGGCTTAAATAGGCGGTATTTATAAGGGATTTAGACATACCCACATTGCCTGTGGATAAACGTGTGAATAACATTCTAAATTATCGGAATTTACCCCGCAAATCGAAGATTTCACTGCTTTGCGCAGAATTCATACAGATAAATTTAGTTAAATTAAAACAATAAGTTACAACACAAATTGGTGATTTCAGCGGGTTTTCTCCACAGCGCACTGCAGCAAACCTCAAAATGTTGATAACTGAATCTTCCGGGCGCTACAAAAAGCCAAAGTCAAGCAAAAAATGCAGGTTTCACGTACTTTTTTTTGCACGACTCAGCGTCTGGATGTGTGCTATTAATTCTCCGACAAGTTCGGGCTTTGCCTGCGGCGTAAGCCCGTGCCCCAGGTTGAACAGATGCCCTGGTAGACCACCCGCTTCGTCGATGCAAGCGCGGGCTGCAGCTTCGACCGCGGCGCTTGTGGTCGTCACGATCAACGGGTCAATATTGCCTTGCAGGGCAACTTTCTTGCCAACCAGCGCCCGCGCCGCCGCTAAATCAGACGTCCAATCGAGCCCGACGCCTTGCGCGCCACTGCTGGCCATCTGCTCCAGGGAGTGCCCGGCCGCACCTTTGCTGAAAATTATGATGGGTGTGGCGGTCTTTTCGCGCACCCGGCGGATGATTTCAGCCATTGGCGCAAGCGAAAGCGCCCGATACTGCGCCGCAGGTAAGATGCCGCCCCAGGTATCGAAGATCATGAGCGCATCTGCGCCCGCGCGCGATTGCGCGATTAAGTAATCAGCAACCGTGTGGGTGAGCACGTCAATCAAGCGCTCAAATACCTGCGGGGCAGAATAAAGCATCGATTTAGTCAGCGGATAGCCCTCGGTGCTGCCTCCGCCTTCGACGCAATAGCAGGCTAACGTAAATGGCGCGCCTGAAAAGCCAATCAACGGCACCCGGTCGTTTAGCGCGCGCTTGCACGCTGAAACCGCATCAAAGACGTAACGTAAGGAATCCATCGGTGGCACGACTAATTTGGCAATATCCGCTTCGGTACGCAACGGCTTCGCAAAGCGCGGCCCCTCGCCTACCGTAAACGATAGCTCCAAACCCATCGCATCGGGAATCGTCAAAATATCGGAGAACACAATCGCTGCATCGAGCGGATAGCGATCAAGCGGCTGCAGCGTAACCTCGGCGCAAAAATCCTGCGAGCGCACCAAATCCATAAAAGAGCCTGCTTTGGCCCGTGATGCCCGATACTCCGGCAGATAGCGGCCGGCTTGGCGCATCAGCCAGACAGGGGTGTAAGGGGTGTGGCGCAGCGCGAGGGCATCGAGAAAAGTTGTATTCTTAAGCATTGCGTCATTTTAGGCGTGTGCGGAAAAGCCAAGCGGTTCGCCGCTTCCGCTGGGAGGGAAATATTTTTTTGGTTGAAAGTCGAGATCAGATCTGTAGCGCCCGACCCATCGATTTACGAGAAGACAGTGAAAAAAGCAACGGGTGATTTTTTGCCCGCCAAGGCGCAATTCACGCGCAAATTTTCTTTAGTTCGATTCTTTAAACCAGCGATTTGGGCTAAAACTGCGCCGCAGGTTTTGAGATATTTTCAGGGCTACTCGATCTTGACTTTTGCGAGTTCGATGACGCGCCGCCACTTCGCGCCTTCGCTGCGCATCGTTTCAAGCAATGCTTCGCCGTTGTTCCCAACCGGCTCGACACCTTGCTGCGCGAAGCGCTCTTTCAAATCGGGTGCATTGACTGCGGCGATCGCCTCTTTTTGGATGCGGGCGACGATCTCGCTATGAGTTCCGATCGGCGCAAATAGCCCAAAGTAGACGTCGGCGGAAAAGCCCTTCAGCCCGCTCGCATCAACGGTCGGTAGATCCGGCAGCAGCGCGGACGGTTTTGCGGAGGTGACGGCCAGCGCGCGCACTCGACCCGCTTTGATGTGCGGAATGGCCGAAGGGATCGAGTCAAACATCATCCCGACTTCGCCGCTGACGATATCAGCGATGGCGAGCGCTGTGCCTTTGTAGGGAATGTGAGTGAGTGAAAGCCCTGCGAGATGTCCGAAATATTCGCCTTGCAAATGCACCACCGTGCCATTGCCGCTCGAACTAAAGGGCAGGCCTGGCTTAGCTTTGCCATAGGCCACGAGCTCCGCGACTGATTTCACCGGCAGCGTGGGCGATATGATCAAAACGCTCGGCGCTGAAGCGATATAGCTCACCGGGATGAAATCTTTTTCAGCGTTGTACGGGATGCTTTTGTTAAGAATCGGCCCGATGGAATGGGTGCTCGATGTGGCGAGTAAAAGCGTGTAGCCGTCGGGCGGCGATTTAGCGGCGAGGTCTGTGCCGATCGTGCCGCCTGCGCCGGGTTTGTTTTCAACGACGACACTTTGCCCCAAGCGCTCACTGAGTTTGATTGCAAGTGCGCGCCCGATGATGTCCGTCGCACCGCCCGCTGGGAAGGGAATGAGCAGCTTGATTGGGCGCGTCGGGTAGGTTTGCGCCGCGGCAAATACGCTCATACCTGCGGCGCAGATTAAGGCAAAAAAGCGACGAAATGAGGGAGAAAATAAAGTCATGGTGAATATCGACCACACGAGATTAATCAATGCGGTACATTCTCGCACGCCATAAAAAAACGCGGCTGACGCCGCGCTTTTTAGGAGCAAAAAAACTTATTGAATGCCGTCGCTACGCTTGGGCGGATCGATCAGCTCGATCTTGCCCGTGCAAGTCGCGCCATTGGCGTCTTTTGCGGTGTAGTCGATGAATTCACGATCAAAGCAGATCGATCTGTTGGCTTCGTAGCGGAATCTTCCACCGCCCAGATCACTAATGATCCCGTAAATGCCGCGCGCAGGTAGCGTGTAGGTGTAGGCACCGGTGCCGCCAGATACCGCGCCATTCAAATCGATATCTGCGCCCGTGCCGCATTTGAATTGATAGCTTTGGGCTTTGCATTGCAATGCGGCTTGCGCTGGCGGCGCGGCTGCTGCGGTCACGGTGAGCGCAACGGCTGCGGTCTTGGTGCCGCAGAAACCGTCGGTGACGGTATAGGTGAGCGTATCGCTGCCATTAAAGCCAGCACGTGGTGTGTAGCTCACTTTGCCGCCGACGATGCTCGCTGTGCCGTTGGCCGGTTGAGTGATTGATGTGATCGTCAATGCATTGCCATCGGCGTCTTTGTCGTTGGCCAGCACATCAATCATCGTAGCGCTTGAGCCTGCGGCGACCGTCGCCGCATCGTTTACCGGCGCTGGGCATTGGTTAGTGTAATTGCGTGCGCCGGTGACGACTTGGGTGATGCTCTTTTGAGTATCGTAGGTCGATACGGTTTGTAAATGGGGTGTGCTTGCCATCAACGCCCGCGGCACCCAACCCAAAGGCGTATATTCCACGCGCTCCTTTTGAACTTGCACCGGCACTTGCACTTGCACCTGCACCGGCACTTGCACGCTTTCTTTGCGCTTTTCAATACGCGTCTCGGTGCGCGCGGCGGTGATTGCGCCGGGCACTTGCACCGTCACATTTTCAGTGACTTCGCAACTAATGACGGCTTGCGTATCGGCGCGGCGATTGCGGAAAGTCTGGCCTTTGACTTCAGGGTATTTTGGCGCCCGACCTGCTTGCGCTGCGGTCGAGTAACTCGCGTTAGCCGCGCCTGCTTTGGCCAAAAAGTCTTTCACCGCATCGGCGCGGCGCTGCGATAAGCCGATGTTGTTACGATCAGAGCCGGTCGGGCAGGTATGACCAACCACATTGACGGCGACTTTGCAGCGCTGGCTGCTGGCCTGCACTGCGCTCATGAGCGCAGCGAGATCGGTTTTCGCTTTTGGCGTAAGCCCAGCCTGGCCGAGATCGAAATAGGTCTCCAGATCTTTGCGCTCTTCTTTCACCACCACGCGTGCTTCGGTCTTGGTTGTGCTCGCGGCGGTATTTGCAGGAATCGTCACTTGCGTGGGCACGTCAACTTCGCGGGTCTCGGCGCGCATCTCGGTGCGCGTTTCTGTGCGCATTTCGGTGACGGTTTCCATCTTCTTTGTCTCGGCCGGGCCGCGCCAGCCCGCACCTTGCGAGAGTTGACTCCATTTGCCGTTGCCAAACAAATCGTAGCGCACCATGAGTTGCCCAAAATGCACGCCTTTATCGACCACGAGCGGACCGCTGCGACTACCAATGCCGCCAAGCAGTGAAATTGATATGGGCGAGTAAGGGAAATACTTCTCTGCTTGCAGCGAGGCCGCAAGCAGGCGGTTAGATTCGTCGCCCCACTCATAATCTAAGCCCGCGGTAAAGCGCACCGTGTCAGCGCCATACCATTTGCCAGCCCGCACGCCTAAGCCCCAATCAAATGGCTTGGCGAACGTTTGCGTGGTCAGGAGCGTGCTGACGTTTTGGGTGAATGGTCCTTGCGTTGGGTCAGCGCCCGAAGTGACCGAGAGCGTCTGAATTTCGCGCGTGCCCACCAAAATATCTTTATTGAGCCCTTTGCTCAGGTAGGCTGACCAGTGATACGCCTCGCGCTCTTGACCGTAGCCCACCGTAATCTTGCGTGCACGGTCAGAATTTTGATCAATCGCTGCGAAGACTTTGTGCACCCGGGCATTCGCCAAATCGCCCAGCGAGCCGCCGAGCCAGTTGTATTGCAATTGCGCACCTGCAGCGCGGTGGCGAGCGGCCCAGACTTCGCCGATCAAGGCAGAAGTATCGGTCGCGTTGAGCACATGCCAAATTTCGGCGCGACCTTTTACGTCGCTATCGATGCCAACGCCGATGCGCGTATTGGCACCCACGTAAGATAAATTTGACGCGCCCGTTGTGGCGGTTTGTGCGTAAGCAGAGGGCAACGTAGCGATTAAGATAAGCGTTGCAGCGGACGGAGTGCGTGAGTTTTTCATGACTATTTTTATTAACAGTTTCAATGACTTGGATGCTATCACGGGCGCTACGAATCTGCCAGTATTTAGCGGGGAAATAGGGCACGCACGGCGTCTAATCCACAATGATTGAGGCAGATCATCGCTTGCGCGCGCACCGCTGGCTTTGCGCGGTATGCGACTGAGAGATCGGCGATGGCCATCATGGGCAGATCATTTGCGCCATCCCCCATTGCAATCGTGAGCTTGCCGGGCGCGAGCGTTGCCTTGGCGGCGCGCACTGCGTTGGCTTTGGCATGACCATCGATGATCCCGCCGTCGACCGTTCCGGTCAGCTTGCCATCGGCAACGCCAAGCAGATTTGCGTGCGTTTTCGTCAAATTGAGTCTACGCTGCAGCGCCTCAGTAAAATAGGTGAACCCGCCGGAAACGAGCAGCGTTTGCGCGCCTTGCACGTTTGCGGCGCGCACCAGCGCCTCAGCG
Source organism: Betaproteobacteria bacterium (assembly GCA_031430575.1). Lineage (GTDB taxonomy): Bacteria > Pseudomonadota > Gammaproteobacteria > Burkholderiales > Casimicrobiaceae > JANMDS01. Next base: position 8,210 of record JANPBT010000001.1, read on the forward strand.
CCAGGCGTCAGTCGTACGCGCTCTTCATAGACCTTGGCCAGCACGCTCTCCGGCAGGCCTTTGAGAAGCGCAACGCGCTCGCGCAGCGCCTGCGCAAAGTCAAGCTCACCGCGCATTGCCCGCTCCGTAATTTCGGCAACGCGCGGCTTAATCCCGGCGAAATCGGCGATCTCATCGATGCATTCGCAGGTAATGAGGGTGGAATCCATATCGCTGGCGAGCAGGCCAAGATCTTGCCAGCGCCAATGCGCCGGAATCGCGCCGAGATCAATGCCGTTTGCGCTCGCCGCTTCAATCTCTGCGCGAGAGGGCGTGCGTGCGCTAATGGCTTGCAATACCCGCGGCGCAGATTGATCCGAAAAGGGCTCGTTTGGAGTGAAATCTGCGCCGCAGGTATTGGACAGATGCGCTTGCAGCAGCGACTGCGCGATTGGCTGCGCGCTTTGCACAGTGACCCGAAAACTCATTGCTCTTCGACGAGCGCAAAATCGATTTTGAGTGCTTCTGGATCTGCCCGGGCGACGCGCACTTGCAGCTTCTGCGCAATCTGAAAAGAGCGCTTACGCCGCTCGCCATCCAGCCGTTGGCTCACGGGATCGTATTTATAGAAATCTTGCGGCATCGTGCTGACGTGAATTAAGCCATCAATGCCCATGCCGTCGATCGTCACGAACACACCGAACGATTGCACGCCCGAAATCGTGCCGGTAAATTCTTCGCCAACATGATCTTGCATAAATACGCACTTCAAGTAATTGAGCACGGCGCGCGAGGCTTCGTCGGCGCGGCGCTCGTTGGCGCTGGTATGCGCACCAAGGGCTTCCAAATCGCCGGCAGCAAAAACTTTTTTTGCGATCGCGCTCTTAATCGCGCGATGCACGATCAAATCAGGATAGCGGCGAATTGGAGAGGTGAAATGGGTATAGGCTTCATACGCTAAACCAAAGTGGCCGAGATTTTCGGGCGCATAGCGGGCTTGCTGCATCGAGCGCAAGATGAGCATATGAATGAGCGATGCATCTTCACGATTTTTGGTGAGTGCGGCCAGCGTTGCGTAGTCAATCGGCTTGGGATCTTTTCCCCCACCGAGCTGAATCATATGGCGGGCTAAAAAGGAGCGCAAATTTTCAAGCTTTTGCGGCGTTGGCCCTTCATGGTTGCGATAGAGCGTCGGCGTTTTATTGGCGAGCAAAAACTCTGCCGCGCAAACGTTGGCAGCAAGCATGCACTCTTCGATCAGCTTATGGGCCTCGTTGCGCTCGCTCGGGTGCACGCTTTCGATCTTGCCTGAATCAGAAAACTCAATCACGGTCTCTACAGTTTCAAAATCAATCGCGCCGCGCTTTTCGCGCTGCTTGCGCAGGGTTTGATATGCTTTATAGAGCGATTGCAGGTGGGGCTGCAGGGCAATATGATCTTCTTCGGTAGGCTTTTCTTTTTCCGACAACCACGACCAGACTTGGTTGTAGGTCAGCCGTGCATTGGAGTGAATGACCGCAGGGTAAAAAGTATGACGATCCAAACGCCCAGCTGAGGTCATCTCCATATCGCAAATGAGCACGAGGCGATCCACCTTCGGCTTAAGCGAGCACATTTCGTTTGACAACGCCTCTGGCAGCATCGGGATCACGCGCCGCGGGAAGTAGACCGAAGTCGAGCGTTCGCGCGCTTCTTTATCAATGGCATCGTTAGGCTTGACGTAATGGCTCACATCGGCAATCGCCACCAATAAGCGAAAGCCACGCCGCGCTTTTTCAGCGTAAACGGCATCATCAAAATCCTTCGCAGTTTCGCCATCGATCGTGACGAACGGCACGCGCCGTAAATCAATGCGCCCCTCCAGATCGGCATCGCGCACTTTTTTAGGCAATTTCTTTTCTGCGGCGACGATCTTGTCGTTCCAAGTATGCGGCAAATCAAATTGCCGCAGCGCGATTTCGATCTCAATGCCGTCATCGGTCGGCGCGCCGAGCACGCCGGTGATTGCGCCGAGCGCTTCTTGCTCTGCGCTCGGATAGCGGGTGATTTCAACATCAACGATATCACCATCTTTTGCGCCATTAAGCGCCGTTTTTGGAACGACGATATCTTGCGCAATCCGGGTATCGCGAGCAACTACGAACCACGTTTTTTCACGCATATGCAGCGTGCCAACCGTGTGGGTCAGTGCCCGCTTTATGACTTCAATGATCTCGCCATCGCGCCGACCGCGATGATCCTCGCCCGTAATTTTTACGCGTGCGGTATCGCCATTTAAGGCGTTGCGCATCGTATCGTGGCCGAGGTAAATATCGCCCGCACCGTCGAGCACTGCTAAAAAGCCATAACCATCAGGGTGCGCTGAAATCGTGCCCTCGATCAACAGATCGGGCTTTGGCGGCGCTTCTTCAACGAAATGGGGAATGCCCGGGAAATCAGTCGTGGCGAAGGGTAAATTTTTACTATATTTTCGGCGAGTCAACGCAAATGATCCTAGGTAAAGTTGCAACAACACGCAAGCGAATGTTCACAACGCGCGAGGCACAGCTTACTGCTAAACTCTAATTCTAAGCTGAAACGTTGCCCGGATGGCGGAATTGGTAGACGCACTAGTTTCAGGTACTAGCGAGTAAAATCGTGGAGGTTCGAGTCCTCTTCCGGGCACCATCAAACGTGATAAGGCTCCGCGCAATCTGCCCGGAGCCTTTTTCATTTCCGACACCCCATTACCGCAAGAGGCATCGCCCATCATGATTGACCATATCGACCATATCGTCCTTACCACCATCGACGAGGCTGCTTGCATCGATTTTTATACCCGCGTGCTCGGCATGCGTTTAGAAATTTTTCAGCCCGCAGCCGGCGGGCCTGCGCGCAAAGCCCTTATGTTTGGCAATCAAAAAATTAACCTGCACGTTCGCGGCAAAGAGTATGAGCCCAAGGCGCACTTGCCTGTTTCTGGCGCACTCGATTTGTGCTTCATCGCCAGCGTGCCGCTTGATCTTGTTCTCGAAAATCTAAAAGTTTGCAACTGGCCGATCATCGAAGGCCCGGTCATGAAAACCGGTGCGACCCAGAAAATTCGCTCGGTTTATATGCGCGACCCTGATTTGAATTTGATTGAAGTTTCTGAATACGCGTGATTAACGCAGTTTTTCTAGATACCTGCGGCGCAGAATTAGCATAAAAACAGGTAAATTTGATTCTGCGGCTCTAGGGACGCGCTACATCCCCCAGCGCATCGCAGCGGTGTGCACTGGTGAATCCCACAACGCGAGTGTGTTGGCATCTACTGCCGTAACCGATACCGAGCATCCCGCCATTTCAAGCGACGTGACATACGAGCCTGCGAGCGTACGCACTGGTTTTACACCCGCTGCTGCAAAGATTTTGTTTACCGCATTTACCATCACGTAGAGCTCCATGAGCGGGGTGCCACCGAAGCCATTTACGAGAAGGATCACTTCTTGCCCGCGCTTGAGCGATAGATCTTTCAATACTGCGCCCGTGAGCTCGTCGGCGATTTCTGTTGCGCTATTGAGCTTGACGCGCCTGCGCCCCGGCTCACCATGAATGCCTACGCCCATTTCCATTTCTTCCGCGCTAATCTGGAATGTCGGGCTTCCCGCAGCGGGCACAGTGCAAGAGGTGAGTGCAACGCCCATGCTCGCAGTGCTTTTGTTCACGTTATCACCGAGCGCTTTGAGTTCAGCGAGATTGAGGCCCCGCTCCGCCGCAGCACCGACGATGCGCTCGACGATCATCGTGCCAGCAACACCGCGTCGCCCGGTGGTGTAGGTTGAATTTTCAACTGCTACATCATCGTTGATGATGACAGTTGCGTTTTCGCGCTCCACCATGTCGGCAGCCATTTGAAAATTCATCATGTCGCCAGAATAGTTTTTCACAATGAAGAGCACGCCGCCGCCGGTATCCACTTCCTGCGCAGCGGCGAGCATTTGATCGGGTGTCGGCGAGGTAAACACTTGGCCGGGACAGGCCGCATCGAGCATGCCGTGTCCGATAAAGCCCGTGTGTAGGGGCTCGTGGCCAGAGCCACCGCCAGAGATGAGCGCGACTTTACCTTTCTTGAGCGTACGCCGACGCACAAATTTAAGCCCCGGATCGAGAGTGACGATATCAGAGTGGGCAGCGGCGAATCCGTGTAAAGATTCGGCGAGAACGGTATCAACATGATTGATAAGTTTTTTCATTTTTCTCTACTCAGTTCAATTAAAGTGCGTCGCAGATTGCGCCAATGATAAGCGCCATCGAGCGCGAGCCGGGGTCTACATGCCCGAGTGCCCGATCTCCTAGGAAAGAGGATCGCCCACGGCCTGCTTCCATCTGCGCCGTGGCTTGCGCGCTATCGAACGCGCACTTTTTTACTTGAGCGATAAAGTCCGGTGCGTTGGTGTCTCCAGTGCTCAAAAACAAGCGTACAGGATCAAGTACGTCAAGAAGTGTTTTCTGCCCCACTTCGGCTTTTCCTAATTTCGTGAGCGCTTTGATGCTTGCATCGATTGCATTCGCGAGCTCTGCCGGAGTTGGGTTCGCGCTCAACTCTTTACCTAACGTAACGAGGAGCGTACCGAAGACCGGCCCAGATGAACCACCAATCGTGGACATGCACGTCATGCCCATTGTTTTCAATGCGTCGGTAAACGCTTGGCTCGCTAGGTCCGTGCGCTTGGCTTGAATCGCGAGGGCGCCGCGTCGCATGTTGAGCCCATGGTCGCCATCTCCAATGGCTTGATCGAGAGCGGTGAGTTCATCAACGTGATCGATCAAAATTTGCGTTGTAACGTCAATGAGGTAAGCGTGATTCATAAAAATCCTCGAGGAGAATAATTTCAAAAATTATTGGGTGATGCGCTGGCCGTCTGCGTCAAAACAAAACGCGCGCTGAACGCGAACGCGTACCGCGTTGCCTGCAGTGAGCGAAGTGCCGCCTTGTGGCGCGCACGCGATTTCATGTTTTGAACCGGCGAGGGCAACGTGCACCAGCACCTGATCGCTCAGGCGCTCCACGCGCAACACTTCCGCATCCGCAGAGGTTTCTGAGTTAGCGCTGGTGTCAGCTGTTTCGAGCGCAACATGTTCGCTACGAATACCGAATGTGGTTGTCTGCGTTGGCGCTTGCAGCGCGGGAAGCGCGCTGCGCGGTACAAGATTGATCCGTGGCGCACCCAAACGCGAGGCAACATAACTGCTCGTTGGGTTTTCATAAATCGCGCGCGGAGAGCCTAGCTGCACCAAGCGCCCCTGCTGCAAAACCCCGACGCGCGTAGCCATGGTGAGCGCTTCGGTTTGATCGTGGGTCACGTAGAGCATCGTCGCTCCCAAATCTTGCTGAATTCGTTTAATCTCTAACCGCAAATCGTTTCGCAACTTTGCATCAAGTGATGAAAGTGGTTCGTCCATTAAATAAAGCGCTGGGCTGCGCACAAGCGCCCGCCCAATGGCGACCCGCTGCATCTGTCCGCCGGAGAGCTTCGTCGCAGGATTTTGCAGCTTATCTTCAATGCGCAGCATGGTGGCGATAGCACGCACTTTTTTATTGATGTCCTCGTCGCTCGTCGGACGCATGGGCGAGCGCAACGGGAACGCTAGATTTTCAAACACCGTTAAATGCGGATAGAGCGAATACTGTTGGAATACAAACGTGACATCGCGCAGCGCGGGTGACAGCCCGGTGACGTCATGGCCACCAATATGAATCTGCCCCGCATCGGGTGTTTCCAAGCCAGCAACCAAACGTAGCGTTGTCGTCTTTCCCGCGCCGCTCGGCCCGAGCAATACAATCAACTCGCCGCTCTTGATGTCGAGATCGAGATTAGAGACCGCGTTCGTTTCGCCAAAGCGCTTTGAAACACTGCGAAGGAGTAAATCAGCCATGACGCGCCTCGCTCTTCACGCTCGAAGCATCGCGCGCAGTGCGCAGCGCGCGCCCAGAAGGTTGATCGAATAGCGAAACCGCCTTGGCATCAAAACTTAACCCAACATGATCGCCCCGAGCGGGCGCAAGGTCTACGCCTACTTTTGCCCGTAACGTTGTGCCGCCAGATGTTGCGACAGTGACGATCTGGCTCGTGCCCAAATACTCTGTGCCCAACACTTGAGCCCGCAGTGCAGAGTCATCGTTGAAGCGAACGTGTTCTGGGCGCACGCCACACAACAGTTTTCCGTGTGGCACGTTTTGCCGCAATGACGGCACAGTAATATTTGCATCTCCAATACGGATCACATCCTCGCCTTCACTCAACTGCGCTTCGAACGGCAGGAAATTCATTGCTGGTGAACCAATAAATTCTGCAACAAAAACACTCGCTGGCCGCTCATACACTTCCATCGGCGCGCCAAGCTGCTCGATTACGCCTTTATTCATAATCGCGATGGTGTCTGCCATCGACATCGCCTCGGTTTGGTCGTGAGTGACGTACACCGTCGTGGCGTGCAGGCGATCGTGCAGCGCACGCAGCTCGTGGCACATCACTTCCCGAAACTCGGCATCCAACGCGCCGAGTGGCTCATCCATCAAAAAGGCGAGTGGTTGGCGCACAATCGCACGCCCGAGCGCGACCCGCTGCCGATCTCCGCTAGATAAACCGGAAACCGACGCATCTAGAAACTGCGTGATCTGCAGCGTTTGCGCCGCGTCTTTTACACGCCGGTCTATCTCCGCGCGCGGCATGCCTTGTGAGACAAGTGGGAAGGCAATGTTTTGCCGAACATTCATGTGTGGATAGAGCGCGAACATTTGAAACACAAACGCGATATCCCGCGCTGAAGCACGCTTGAAACTTACATCCTCGTCACCAAGGAAAATTTGCCCCGATGTCGGAAGCTCAAGCCCAGCGATCATACGAAGCGTGGTGGTTTTGCCGCATCCCGAAGGACCGAGCAAACAAAAGAATTCGCCGTCACGCACGGTAAAAGTGGAATCCTCCACCGCGGTAAATGTGGCGAAAGCTTTGTGCAAACTTTCTACGCGAATTTGCGCCATGAATTGCCGCTCAGTCCGGAAATTTCGAAACGATCATGAACATGACCGTGCCGAAAAGAGTGGTTGCAAACGACCACGTATAAAGAATCATCGCGATGGGCTGCAGCATCATCAATATTCCGAGCGCAATGATGATGCAGGCTACCATTTCCATCGCACCGCGTCGCAGAAATTTAGGCCAAGAAGAAGATTTCACTTGCGCACAGCTCCGAAGGTGATGCCACGCAAAAGATGTTTACGCAGCAAGATGGTGAAAACCAAAATAGGCACTAAAAAAAGCGTCGTCCCTGCTGCAACCGCAGGCCAATCTTGCCCGCCTTCGCCGATAATAATGGGTATAAATGGCGGCGCGGTTTGCGCGGTGCCAGAAGTAAGCAACACTGCGAATGCGTATTCGTTCCAAGCGAAAATGAGACAAAAAATGGCGGTGGCGACGATGCCGGTCGTGGCTTGTGGGAGCACCACTTTTCGAAACGCTTGCAAGCGCGTGTAACCATCCACCATCGCGGCTTCTTCATATTCGCGTGGAATTTCGTCGATAAAACCTTTGAGTAGCCACACTGCAAGGGACACATTCACTGCGCTATAGAGCAAGATCATTCCAAGGCGTGTATCGGAAAGCCCGAGCTCGCGATACATCAAATAGATCGGTATCGCCACTGCAATCGGAGGCATCATGCGCGTAGAAAGAATAAAAAAGAGCAAATCATCTTTCAGCGGTACTTTAAATCGCGAAAATGCGTATGCCGCCATCACGCCGAACCCGATAGAAAGCGCGGTCGAGCCAAACGCAATGATCAACGAGTTGACAAAGCGAGGAATGTAGTTTGACGAGCCTGCAACCACCATGTTGGCATCTCGCGCGGTTTTTTCGCAGGCGCCTGATGCAGCCGGTAGGCCAGCGATGTATTCAGGCGTTTGCCGCGAGCGGGTGGTAAAGAGATTGCAATATCCTTCAATCGTTGGCGTAAAAATAATTTTGGGTGGATAGCTGATCGCATCGGATTGGGTTTTGAATCCAGTCAAAATAATCCACGCCAACGGCACAATCGTTACGAACGCGTAGAGCGCGACCAAAATGCCAGCCACGATACGCGTTCGTGCTGTGGGTTCGACGACCGAGTGTGCAGTGCTAATACCTTTGCTCATAGTGGTCTCAGCGATTCTTTACGTGATTGAGCGCTTTTACGTAGATGTTGGCTAAGCCAAACACCGCTACGAAAAGGATTACGGCAAAGGCCGAAGCGTAGCCAGTACGCCATTTTTCAAATGCTTCACGCTTGAGCGTAATCGAGGCAAGCTCACTGGCCGAGCCAGGACCACCGGAAGTGAGCAAATTCACCATATCGAACATTTTGAAATTTTCGATTCCACGAAAGAGCACTGCCAGCATCACAAACGGCAACACCATTGGGAGTGTGATCGACCAAAACTGGCGCCACGGTGAGGCGCGATCCACCTCGGCGGCTTCATAGATGTAATCGGGGATCGAGCGCAAGCCCGCGAGGCAAATCAACATCACGTAAGGCGTCCACATCCAAGTGTCCACAATGATGATGGCCCAGGGCGCTAGCTTCACGGAGCCAAGCATCGAAAATGAAGAGGGCGGGATTCCGCTTAAAAATGCAGCGGCGTAGTTAAACAAACCCATTTGCGGTTGATACAAAAAAGCCCAAAAATTGCCTACAACCGCAGGTGAAAGCATCATGGGGATCAAGATGAGCGTAGTCCAAAAACCATGCCCACGAAACTTTCGATCAATGAGCCACGCGAGCGAAAACCCAATTAATACCTGCAGCAGAATCGTCCAAAAAAGAAAATGTGCGGTGGTTTGCATCGCGATCCAAATATCGGGATCGGTGAGCACTGAAATGTAATTGTCTAAACCTACACTGCTCACTGGGGCGTTCGGTCGATTGGCGCGGAAATTGGTAAACGAGAGCTTCACCGTCCAAATCAACGGAAAGATATTGATTGCTAACAGTAGCAACATGGTTGGCCCGATGAAGAGCCATGCAATCGCGCGATCTGAAAGTCCGCGCACACGCTGAGCGAGTACGGGCGATGTTGCGAGCGCAAGTTTGTCTTGAGGCGAGCTCATCGATATCTTATTGTGGAGGGAGGAAAGAATGCTCTGGGCTAAACGCGAGTTCAGCCCAGAGGAGGAAACAACTGAGTAAAACTTACTTTACCTTGCCGTCTTCCTTGAACACTTTTTTCCAATCGGATACCAGACCATCGAGCGCTTCTTTTGCCGTGCCTTTATCTGCGACTACAAAATCATGCGTGCGTTTTTGCATCGCGAGCATCAGTTGCGCGTAGGAAGGCTCGGCCCAGAAATCCACCACCATACCCATTGAATCTAAAAACGCCTGGGCAAATGGCGAGCTCTTCGCGTAACCAGGATCTTGCAGCACCGCTTTGGCTGCGGAAGAGCCGCCAATGGCTTGCCATTTTTTCTGCACCGCTGGATCGGCAAACCATTTGATATATTGCAGCGCTTCGTTTTTATTTGCGGAATAGGCCACTACCGAAATGCCTTGGCCGCCAAGTTGTACGCCCTTACCTTTATCGGAAGGATTGACGAAGAAACCGATCTTATCGCCGCCCACGTTCGGATCTTTATTCAGACCAGGGAAGAAGGCGAACCAGTTCATCATCATCGCAACTTGACCAGACTTAAACGCATCCAGACCTTCACCCATATAGGCGTTGGTTAATCCCGGCGGCGTGCTGCCTTTGTAGAGAGATTTATAGAATTCGAGTGCACGCACGGCATCGGCGGAATTCACGTAGCCATCCATCGCATAAGGCGACTTCGGATCTTGATACTTGAAGCCCATCGGGTAGAGTACGTTGGTTACGCCCATCGTGATGCCTTCGGAGCCACGCTCTGTGAAAAGATATGCGCCATAGACCTTCTTATTGTCCACAGTGCGGCCCTGGAAAAACTCCGATACTTGCTTGAACTCAGCCCAGGTTTTTGGTGGCGCTAGATCGCGATTGTGTTTTTTCTTAAATTCAGATTGCAACTCGGGCTTCGCAAACCAATCTTTGCGATACGTCCAGCCCACGGAATCAGCCATAGCGGGTAGCGCCCAATAGTTCGGCGAATTTTTTGGCCACTCGGCGTAGCCAGTTACTGTTGCGGGCATAAAGTCTGTCATTTTGATGCCTTCTTTGGCGAAGAAGTCATTCAATTTCACGTAGTGTCCGCTCTCGGCTGCGCCGCCGATCCACTGGCTATCGCCAATGATGAGATCACACAATTTGCCTTTGGAATTCAACTCATTCAACATGCGATCAGCGAAGTTTGGCCACGGCACAAACTCGAACTTCATCTTCACATTGCTCTTGGCGGTGAAATCTTTTGATAGCTCCACCAGCGCATTTGCCGGATCCCACGCCGCCCAACACAGCGTGATCGTTTTATCTTGCGCCTGCGCTGCACCGCCCGCAACGCCAAGCGATGCGGCAGCGGTGAGTGCAAGTACCTTACCTAACTTTGTCAGTTTCGATTCCATTTTGTTGTCTCCAATTTAATTGATTTGCTACCTATTTTTTGCAACTTCAAACATCTAAAATGCCGCTTGCTGCATCTTCAATACAAATTTTCGGCAGTCAGAATTTCTATTCGCGGCTGAGCCACAGAAAGCGCGCCGCGCACGTTTTCGCAAAGCGCACGCAACACGCGCGCTGCTGCCAAAACGCAGTAATGAATATCTTGATGCAGCACATAAGAAAGTGCACCCGTACTCAAAAAATTGCTATGGGCGTCGGTCAGATCGTGAACGATAAGCCCTGCTGCGGGCAATAGCTTTAGCGCGCTACACGCTTTCACAATGCCAGCGCTGCCTGAGCCTACGTTATAGAGCCCGGCTACGCTGCGCACATCGATTTCTTTTTTGAAAAACTGCTGCAACGCTTCTTCTGCAAGGGCATCTTCAGCGTGCAAATCGGGCACGCGAACCATCCGTACATGAGGAAAACGCTCTTCTAAGACCTGCGCAAAACCAATGCGCCGTTCGATCTCCGCAGAAAGCCGCGTTGCTTGCGAAGAGAGTAATAGCGTGTTGCGCCCTTCCGTCTGGGCCATGCGGGCCAACAGCAGCCCAGCAGTGCGCCCCGCCGCACGATTATCAGCGCCAATATGGGCTTCGCGCATGGAGCCGGCCACGTCGGAGAGCAGCGTAACGACATGCACGCCTGCGCGGATATGTTCATTGATTGCCAACTTAATCGCAGGCAAATCCGGCGCCAGTACTGCGATGCCCTGATAGCCCGTAAGCCCTGCGAGCGCAGCAGCGAACTGCGCCGGATCGCGGGCATCAATGCGGTGGGTCACTTCGGTGATATGCTGGTGACGAAAATCGCCTGCGGCCTGCGCGATTTGGCGCTCAATTGCATTAAACAGAGGTGATGTTTCATCTGGCAGCACAAACGCAAATCGGAAATTTTCACTCCGGCGCGGACGCCCGAGCTGCGGCGTAGCGCCCAGCTCCGCTTGCGCCTTCATCACTTTCAACACGGTTTCGGCGTTCACACCTGTGCGCCGATTGAGCACGCGATCTACCGTGGCGGTGCCGACCCCCGCGAGGCGGGCGATGTCTGCGATGGTTGGGGCTGTGGTCATTATCTGCGCTGTTGATTTCCGTGAATTTCCGAAAGTATAACAACATCAATAAATAAATCAATCACATCATGTGAGCTGTGTTTATTTACCTGTTGTAAGGTACGTCAGGCGGAAGCGGCGATTTCAATAACTCACGAGGAGCCGCAATAGTCACGATAAAAATAAAGGTAATTTGGAATGAAAAGTACCAATATTTCGATTTACGCATCATTAAATCAGCCTAATCCTGAAGCGCGCGGTCAGTTCGCGCCAGCCAGATGCGATTCGTCGCATGACCCGCGACAAGTGCAGCCGAAATCGAAACAATGCTTCTTAACGGCACTTTGCCGGCAACCAAAAGGAACATTGCGATGAACCCACTTTCGCCTCTGTCCAATACTTACGATGCTGTCGCGAGCCTATTTCGATTTGTGTTTGTGGTCGGGCTTTGTTATGCGATCAACGCCTTCACTTCGCCGGGTCAATGGTGGGCGCAGTGGGTCGCGTTTGGCATGGGTATCGCGGTGTTCGTCGCTTGGGCGCGCGCGATCAAAAGCGTGCTCGGTGCGCTCGTTGTTGGCGCGATTGGTGTGTGGGTTTTCAAGCGCTATGGCGCCGATGCACGTGCGAAGATTGAGGCGTGGAATTCGCAGCGCATGGCGACCCGTCAGGCCAGATAGCGTGTAGTAATGTTTTCCGGGGCGTCGCCACCATCGCCCCAACAACAATAAAAAACCACCCGAAGGTGGTTTTTTACGTTTGTGCGGCATACCTGCGGCGCAGATTCAGCGCCGCAGGTACTGATTTAAAGCAATTACTTCACAACAGCGATTTTGTCTTGCTTGCCACCCTTGTAGGTATAGAGCGTCAACGTGCCGTTTTTGATGTCGCCTTTGTCGTCAAACGTGATCGGGCCGGTAATGCCTTTGTAGCTCGTCGCGTGCAGTTTGGCTGCGTAGACTTTTGGATCGGTCGAGTTTGCGGCTTGCATCGCAGCAACCATCACCATCACGCTGTCGTATACGTACGGCGCATAGATTTGCACTTCAGCGTTGAACTTGGTTTTGAAGCGTGCTTTGAAATCATCCATGCCTTTTTGCTCGTTGGCAGTGATGCCGCCAGCTTCAGCACAAACGACTTTGCCGTCGGTCATTGCGTCGCCAGCAAGCTTTGCGAGCTCAGCGGTGCAAATTCCGTCGCCGCCCATCATCTTGGCGTTGATCCCGAGCTCTTTCATCTGCTTGAGCATCGGGCCTGCAACTGCGTCCATGCCACCGAAGAAAACGATGTCAGGGTTTTTTGCTTTGAGCTTGGTCAAAATTGCTTTGAAGTCGGTCGCTTTGTCGTTGGTGTACTCGTGACCTGCGATCACTGCACCATTGGCTTTTGCTGATTTTGAAAACTCATCAGCAACGCCTTGGCCGTAAGCCGTGCGGTCATCAATCAGAGCGATGTTTTTGCCCTTTAATTCTTTGACTGCATATTTGCCGAGCGTGCCGCCGAGTTGGCCGTCGTGCGCCACAACGCGGTACGCATTCTTAAAGCCTTGTTGGGTGTACTTTGGGTTTGTTGCCGACGGCGAAATTTGCGGGATGCCTGCATCGTTGTAAATCTTCGATGCCGGGATCGTGGTACCAGAATTTAAGTGACCGATTACGCCAGAAACTTTAGCGTCGACAAGCTTCTGAGCAACGGTGGTGCCGGTCTTTGGATCGCCAGCGTCGTCTTCAGCGACTAATTCCCATTTGATCTTTTTGCCGCCGATGGTCAGGCCTTTTGCATTCAGATCTTCGATCGCCATTTTGGCGCCGTTTTCGTTGTCTTTACCAAGGTGGGCGATGCCGCCTGTGGTGGGGCCAACGTGACCAATTTTTACAACCATTTCCTGCGCTGAAGCGGTGGTCATCGCTACTACGCCAAATCCTGCTGAAATCGCAAGTGCAAGTGCTTTTTTAAACATCAGTATTGCCTCCTAAAAAACTAAATTATGATTCGTTGAAAATTAAACCAACTGCGCATCATACCGGCTTAAAATTTCCAGTCAAATCACTCTCGCTAACGCGCCGCCCAGACGGCGTGTTGACTGTTATGTCAATCTCATTACCTGCGGCGCAGTTTTCACCCGATCAGATGTATTTTTTGCTGCGGGACAGCATTATCCCTCGCCCGGTCGGCTGGGTTTCGTCTATGGATGCACTTGGACGGGCAAATCTCGCCCCGTTTTCGTTTTTTAACGTGGTGAGCCCCAATCCCGCCGTTTTGGGCTTTTCGTGCGGGCCAAAGGGCGAAGATCGCTCTGGCGCACCGATTCAATCGAAAGATACTTTGGCCAATATCAAGGCCACCAAAGAGTTCGTAATCAACGTTACGCCGGAGAAATGGCTTGAGCAGATGGTGCGCAGCTCTGATTCACTGCCCCATGGGGAAAGTGAGTTTGAGCATATTGGCCTCGCGCCAGCGGCCTCTTCCACCATAAAGCCTCCGCGCATTGCGGGCGCGCCAGTGGCCTACGAGTGCACGCTTTACGACATCATCACGATTGGGCAAAACGCTTGGGTCATGGGGCGCGTGCAGCATGTGCATATTGATGAGAGCGTTTATCGTGGAGAAATGCGGGTGGATTTGCTCAAAGACCCCAGCACGCGACCGGTTGGTCGGCTTGGGCGGGCTTTCTACGCGCGCATTCGCGATGAAGAAATCGTCGCGCGCACTGATGGAGGGCAGAAGGGGGCCTAGATTTCAGAGACGATTGCTCGCTTTTGCTGGGTCTGGACAAAAAAACTGCGCCGCAGCTCAATACCTGCGGCGCAGTTTTTGCTTAAAAACAAGAGATTTCGATGAGCCCGATCGTTACGACGGCGAGCGATTTTTTGCGCGGTGAGCCGCAGTTAGCCTATGGCTTAGGCAAGATCACTTTATCAATCGCGTGAATCACGCCGTTCGAAGTCTGCACATCGGTCGTCACGATTTTTGATTTGCGCAATCTTTGATCCGTGATCGTTGCGGTGGTGTCAATTGTCAGCGTCTCGCCCTGAACGGTAGTGATCGCTGCGCCAAAGGGGATTTCAGCTTTGAAGACGCGATTGGCCACGACGTGATACGTCAGGATCTTGGTGAGCAAGGCTTTGTTGGCGAAAAGCGCTTCTTTCGATACCCCCAGCTCGGCCAGTGCCGCAGCGAACGCAGCGTTCGTTGGTGCGAAAACAGTAAACGGCCCTTTGCCACTGAGCGTGGTGGCTAAGTCTGCTGCGATCACTGCCTCCACCAAAATGCTGAAATCCGCCAGACTTTGCGCGGTTTGGACGATGTTTTTATTTGCAGGTAGCAGCACTTTATCGATAACGTGGATAACGCCATTGCTGGCTGCAATATCGGTCGTTGTAATCGTTGCCGCCCGGTTGCGGCCGTCAAAGACTTGCAACGCACCCGCTGCGTTAGTGTCGATTTTGAAAACGCCCGTTTGTGCGCTGCTAATTGCTTTGCCCACAGCGATATCCGCTTTCAACACTTTGCCGGGTACAACGTGATACGTAAGCACGGTTGTGAGCAGCGCTTTGTCGCCTAGCAATTGGGCCGCGGTGACACCCAGCTCAGCTATAAGGGCGTTAAATGCCGCGTCCGTCGGGGCAAATAATGTGACTGGACCTGCTCCGGTCAGCGTTGCAACGACACCCGGGTCTGCTGCACCGGCCGCCGCTAATAGCGTAGCGAAGCCGCCAGCATCGGTTGCCGTTTCAACAATATTTTTCAGCGGCGGTGGCGTCGGTGGATGGTCATCCCCGCCGCAGCCTACTAGCGATAGACCAACGATCCCAGCAATTAAAAACTTAAGCAAGCGCATATGGTTCTCCAAAACATTAAATTTAGCCTTACGGTTCACAAATAAACCGATTAGTCACAATATATACGAATAGGTCACATATTGCAAGTCTGTTGGTACGCTGCTCGACCCGTCACCGGTAAACCCACAGGGCAAACGCCTGAAAACAAGCGCCAAACAATGTGCTCTTTTGGGTGAGCGCGGCTGAAAACGAAGCGAAGGGATGCGATTGCTGCCTTAGTCGCCGCCCAGTGCTACCGAAGGCACAAAAAAGCAAAGACGGTTTCGCGCGGGGGATGCCCGATGCGCCCCGCGATCGAGATCGAAATCATGCGCGTGAAACGGCAACCGGATTTTGCAAAGCTAGTGCGTGGATTCGTCGCTTAGCTTAGTCCGGTAACTGAGTCGCGTAACTTTCGAACTTAACTAAGTCGCCAAGCGTGCTCGCCGTTACGCAAGCACAAAAAAACCGCGGCCACTGGCGCGTTTTGCGAGCCAATCGCCACGGCGCAGTTTTCGCCGAGGACGCAGCGGTGTCCCTAGGCTAAGAAATCGCCTTTACCCAAGGCAACGCCGTTCGCGCGCAAAATGTTGTATGCAGTGGTGACGTGGAAGTAAAAATTGGGCAAGACCCAACCGTTAAGGTAGGTGTGGCCCGTGAAGTTATAGACTTGCCCGTTGCCTAATTTAATTTCAATGGGATTGTTTGCCGACGCATCAATCTGCGCCGCAGGTACTGACTTTAAAAACGCCACTGTTTTTGCAATGCGGGCTTTAAGTTCGTCAAAGGTCACTTCCGTATCTTCATATTTCGGAATGTCCACGCCGCCCAAGCGCGCGCCGGCGCCTTTTGCCATATCGGTGGCGATAAAAATTTGCTTGGTGAGCGCAAACATGTTCGGGAACAATCGCGTGCCCGTCATCACCGCTTCCTCGATTTTTCCTTCGGTGCAGTGGGCTTGGCCCTTGGCCAAAATGCCAGAAAGGGCTTTCAAAGATTTGACTAATACGGGAATCGACTGCGAGTACATGGTGACGGACATGGTGTATTCCTGATGGTAATGCGGTGGGTGAAAATACCTGCGGCGCAGATTTGCACCGTATGGCGTGTTTTCGCTAGAGCAACGTTACGAATTGGCAGATATGACGGCCATGCAGGCTTTTTCCAAACGTGCCAAGCCTTCGTCAATATCTGCATCGGGAATGATGAGCGAGGGCGCGAAACGCAACACATTGGCTGCGCCTGCGGTCAAGATAATCACCCCAGCTTTGTGGCCTTCGGTGACGAATTGCCCGGCCTTGCCTGCATATTTCTCGATCAATTCTGCTCCCAGCCAAAGCCCTTCACCGCGCACATCTTTAAAAATATGAAGCCGTGAATTGATCTCTGCCAAGCGCAAGCGCATGCGCTTTTCTTTATCGAGAACGCCTTGCAGCACCAACGGATCGTCGACAATATTGAGCACCGCTTCCGCCACCGCGCAGGCGAGCGGATTTCCGCCGTAGGTCGTGCCATGGGTCCCGGGCTGCATCACATCTGCGATTTTTTTGGTCGTTAAAAAAGCACCAATCGGAAAACCCGAGCCCAAGCCTTTTGCCGAGGTCACAATATCGGGAACAATGTTTTTTTGCATGTAGTTGTAGAGCGCGCCGCAGCGGCCTACGCCGCTTTGAATCTCATCGAGAATGAGTAGCGCGTTGTGCTTCCAAGTGAGCTCACGCGCAGCGCATAAAAATTCGAGCGTGGCCGGCGTCATCCCGCCTTCGCCTTGCAGCGGCTCCAAAATTACGCAAGCGGTATCGGTATTGATCGCTTTTTTAAGCGCATCAATATCGTTGTACGGGATATGCGAAATACCCACGGGTACGGGGCCAAAACCTTTAGTGTATTTCTCAGTGCCGCCCACGCTTACTGCGAGAAATGTGCGCCCGTGAAACGAGTTGATTGTGGAGACGATGCCGTACTTTTTTTCGCCGTACATCGTGCTTGCGAATTTGCGCGCCGTTTTGAGCGCGCCTTCGTTGGCTTCCGTGCCAGAATTGCATAAAAAAACGCGATCAGCAAAGGTGGCTTCTACCAATTTGCGCCCCAGCCGGAGCGCGGGTTCGTTGGTCATCCAGTTTGAAACGTGCATCACTTTCGATGCCTGGGCGTTGATCGCGGCCAAAACCGCTGGATGCGAATGCCCCAGAGACAGCACTGCAACGCCGCCCGCAAAATCGATGTATTCCCGACCCGTTTGATCCCACAATTTCGCGTTTAATCCACGCACTGGCACGAACTGCGCCGGCGCGTAGGTCGGGAACATCACCTCATCAAACGTCGCGCGCGTGACAGGTGCTTGTGCGGTTTGGACGTGAGCGGGCGCGAGCGGGGCATTCATGATAATTGGAGTTCCTTAAATTGCAAA
Organism: Betaproteobacteria bacterium; assembly: GCA_031430575.1. Taxonomy (GTDB): domain Bacteria; phylum Pseudomonadota; class Gammaproteobacteria; order Burkholderiales; family Casimicrobiaceae; genus JANMDS01. The sequence goes on from JANPBT010000001.1 coordinate 26,038, forward strand.
TAACGGCTTTGGGTCGACCTGCCAGCGCAGATTTAACTTTTGTAGCTGCTGCTACCCTAGCGAGCAGGTTGGGGTGCGGGATCTAACGTCAATTTCAGCGACCAACGTCGCGCGAAAAACGCCTCCTCGTCCCAGTCTTCTCGCGATAGGAGATCGCACAACCCTAGTAAGTGCAAGCCGTAATCTGAATTTCAACCTTATATTCCGGCGCCGCCAACTTGGCCTCAACGGTGGCGCGCGCGGGCTTATTGCCCTGCGATACCCAAGCTTCCCACGCTGCGTTCATCGCAGCGAAATCGCTCATGCTTGGCAGGTAGATGGTCGCGGAAAGAATACGTGTTTTCGCTGAGCCAGACTCTTCGAGTAAATCATCAATCTGCTTTAGGCATTGCTCGGTCTGCCCCTTTGCATCGGCGGTGGGGTCTGAAGCGACCTGCCCGGCAAGGTAGACGAAACCGTGATAGATCACGGCCTCAGAAAGCCGCTTTCCTTCGTGCAGTCGCTTGATGCCGCCGCCGTGGTGTGCGTGCGCGGCGTGATCATGATCGTGGCTGTGGTCATGGCCGTGGTCGTCATGCTTGGAATGGGTGTCAGTGGTCATAAAGGCTTTCGAGTGCGTGGAACGTAAAACCCGATTGTAGGATGAAGTCTGATCGTGATAACGCTAAAAAAGGCTAAATCTGCGCCGCAGGTATGGCGATTAAACAATAAAAAAAGGCCACCCAGACGGGTGGCCCTTGAAAGCGTCGGATCAGTAGGGGATACTGCGAGCCGACGCGGGGGAGACTTCACTCACAACTCACAAACGCGCGATCATCAGCTTGCTTGTAATTCACACATTCGTAGGAGTGTCAGATTTGTTGCAAGTTCCGCAAAAATCATTGAAAAATAACTTTTTTCTATCTCAGGTGTGGCGCTCAGCGCCCGATTTCCGGGGCGACGTTGACCCGCACGCGAATGGTCGTGCCAGGATCGGTTGCCATACGCGTCGTGTAGGTCTGATTGCCATAGCGATAGGTCACGTTGTAGCCCGTGATTTGCTCGCGTGCGTCGGCTACAGTGCGGCAGCGCTCAACTGTGCGCGTCGCGGTATCTGCTGCTTGCGCAGAAGGTGAGTACACGCTTGGTTGTACGCCTTGGGTGTAATTGGTCGTCGATGGCGCAGTCGTCGCGCTGGCGCTAGAGCCAATGGCATTGCCGACCAAGCCACCGACCACGGCGCCAGCAACCGTGCCACGGTCACGACCGCCTGTCGAGTTGCCAAATTGATGGCCGACGACACCACCAATAATCGCGCCCAAAATCGTGCCTGCCGCGGACCCACCCGAAGATTGGGAAGACGCCACCGGGGCGGGCGCGTTGTATTGCGTCGTTTCAATCGGGCGCTGAACGGCAACGGGCATTTGCTCGTTCCAGCATTCTTGCCGGGGCGTGCTCACGCGATCCATGATCGGCGTGGACGAGACCACTTGCGCGGTATCGGAAAAATTAGCAAATGCGACGCTGGAAAGCATCGCGGGAAGTACTGCAAAGGCGAAACGTTTCATTCAATATCCTCCAAGGGCGGATGGCAGCGCGAACACGCGCACTAAGGTCTAAAACGACTATTTGGAGTTTGGGTTGACGCCGAAGTTCCATTGCCGCGGAAAGTGGCGCCGCATACATTATGCCGTTTGGATTTAGGGGGTTGGGCGTAGGCTCGCGGGGTTGAGTCAATACACTGCAACCGCCAAAACGGCGAGCGCGGCAAAATACACCCTGATGATGCTGGCGCACACTTAAGAAAATTAAGAATGAGTCACCGCTCAAAATACAACGAAACGTCCCGGGTGTGGGCAATGGAGGAAAATTTTGGCTAAATATTGGTTGTCGATTGTGTTGGGGTTGATCGGCGCGATCCTGAGTTATCTCTATATGTGCGCTACGCCCGCGCCGACGGTTGCCGTTGCCGTCCCGCCACCCTTGGCCAAGCCGACGCAAGCCGTTGCGGTGCGCGTTCCTGCCCAAATCACCGCGGCATTTGATGGCCAACGGGTGCTCTTAGCGGGCACGGTCGGGGATGAAAGCACGCGCAAGCGCATCGTTGACGCTGCAAACGCGCGCTACGGCGCGATCAACGTAACCGATAGTTTGTTGATTGATTCGAGGGTGAACGAAGGCAATCCGTGGCTCACGACTGATGCAGCCCTCAGCATTGTTCAAATCCAAGGGTTGAAAGCAGGCAAAGTATCTTTTGATGGCGAAACGCTGCGATTGACCGGCGAAATCGCCACCCTTACCGAAAAAGCACTAGCAGACGATGCCGTGCGAAAGGTGCTTGCGAATGGTGGCGTGGTTGATAACCAGCTCACCGTCGCCATCGCGAAAGTGCAAGAGCGCAGTGTGCGCGAATTTCTAGACGGTAAGGTCGTCGAATTTGGCGTCGGTAGCGCAAAGTTAACGCCAAAAGGCAAGGAAATCCTAGACGGCGTTGCAAAACTGCTCGGCGAGGGTTCAACAAGCGCAACGTCGGTGGAAGTCGGCGGGCATACGGACAATGTTGGATCTAGCGCAGATAATCTCAAGCTTTCTGCGGCGCGGGCATTGGCGTCTAAAACCTACCTATCGACGCGCGGCGTGGCTGCCGAGCGCATGAGCGCAAAAGGCTACGGCGATGCAAATCCAATGGCCGATAACGCTACGCTAGCCGGTAAAAGTCGAAATCGACGTATCGAATTCCGCATCGCGGAGGGGAAATAAAATGGTCTGGTGCTTGTTAGGGGCGCTTGCCTCGGGAATGTTGATTGGCTACGGCATCAAAGGATTGAGGGCAACTAAAGCGCGAGATCTGATCCTGCGGCATTGGCAGAAAAAGTATGAGGAATCAAATCGTGCGTTTGTAGATGAGCAGCAGCACGCCAAAAATTTGACCGTAGATCGAGATGCAAAACTTTCTCACATCGGACGCATTAAGCACGCATCAAACGAGCTGCATAGCCAATACAGTGCAGTAAGCGGTGAACGCGCCCGGTTAGCCACGGAAATTTTGCAGCGCAATCGTCAGGTCGAAGCGATGGAGCGCGAGCGCGTTCAATTTCAAGCGCGCGTAACGGCACTGCAGGCGACGAACGCGAACCTGCTGAGCGAAATCGATATCGCAAAAGCGCACGCTGCAGCACAAATCGATAGCGATCACCAAGCCCTTGCCAAAACTAACGCCGAGACGCTTGAATTGCACGCGCAAATGCAATTGCTTCAAGCCGCGCATGCTTCCGCCATTGAACATAGCCGCGTTGCAAAGCTGACCATTTCTGCGAAAGATTCAGAGCTCAGTGCGTGGGGTGTTCGCGCGAACGCAGCTGAAAAAAGCGCGGCAAGTTTCACTGCAGATTTGACGCAATCCCGCGCGATCCTAGCCCAACGCGAGCAAGACCTTGCGCGCCAAAAGACCGTCACTGACGCGATCCAAACGCAGCTGAAAGGGCGGGAGAGTGAGCTGAGCACCTGGAACGCTCGCTATTCAAATTTGCAGTCAAAGTTTGAGCAAACCGAACGTGCACTCGTCGGCGCTAGCGCTAAAACGCTCGAGTTTGATAATTTGCAGATGCAGTTAAAAACGCTTGCGACACGGGCACCGCAAGTCATCGAAAAGCGTGTCGAAATTCCTGTTGAAAAAATCGTAGAGCGCATTGTTGAAAAACCAATTGAAGTTCCAGTAGATCGAATTATCGAAAAGTACGTCGAAAAAATTGTTGAAAAACGTGTCGAAATTCCCGTTGAGAAATTAGTAGAGAAAATTGTAGAAAAGCGGGTTGAAGTTCCAGTAGATCGTATCGTAGAAAAAATGATTGAAAAAGTCATTGACCGCATCGTTGAAAAACCCGTTGAAATTCCAGTCGAGAGAATTGTTGAGCGCATCGTTGAGACACGTATTGAAATTCCTATCGAACGTGTAGTGGAAAGGGTTGTTGAAAAAACGGTAGATCGAATTGTCGAGAAACCCGTGGAAATTCCAGTCGAAAAAATCGTTGAGCGACGGGTCGAAGTTAAGTTCCCTTACCAAAAGATCGTCGAAAAACGAGTCGAAGTGATGGTGGATCGTATCGTTGAAAAACGTGTTGAGGTGCCTGTTGATCGCATCGTCGAGAAAATTGTCGAGAAAAGGGTGGAAGTTCCTGTAGACCGTATTATCGAAAAGCGTGTTGAGGTGCCCGTAGATCGTATCGTTGAGAAAGTTCTTGAAAAGAGAGTTGAGATACCGGTAGACCGTATTATCGAAAAACGCGTCGAAGTTTTAATCGATCGCATCGTTGAGAAAATTGTTGAAAAACGGGTTGAAGTGCCCGTTGATCGTATCGTTGAAAAAAGCGTTGATCGTATTGTTGAAAAAATCGTAGAAGTGCCGGTGGAAATCATGATGGAGGGCAGCACCGCGGCCTCTCCTGTAATGGCAAGCCCAAAAACCGTTGAGATCCACGTTGAAGTGCCGGTGCCAGTCGAAGTGATCGTCGAGCGCATCGTTGAGCGTCGTGTGGAAGTGCCTGTTGAGAAAATTGTTGAGGTAATCGTCGAACGCATCGTTGAAAAGCAAGCCGATATCATCGTTACCGTCGAGCCGTCGCGCGGAAATTCTGATTTGGTTGGCAAGGCTGTTGCCAAAAGAGCGCTGCCCAAAGTGGCGACCCCAGCGTCGCGAAAAAAGGTGGTCAAAGAAGCGTCGGCAAAAAAGCCTCAAGGCGAGACGGCAGACGATTTAAAGCTGATCTTTGGCGTGGGTCCTGTTTTGGAAAAATTTCTTCATCAGCACGAAATCTACTTTTTCAAACAGGTTGCTAAATGGACCGAGAAAGAGATCGGCAAATTTGAGGAGGCACTTCCGAGTTTTGCGGGTCGGATCCATCGCGAAAACTGGCGTGGAAGCGCCCGGGCTGAGCACATTAAAAAATACGGCAAAGATCCGATCACGGGCGAATTGCGTACGATTAGGGCAACGACGGTAGCGGTCTAATCGAGCGCCCTACACAAAGAAAATAGACCCGCACTAGCGGGTCTATTTCGTCAGAATCACGCCGTTGTCTGGGCGTCGGTGAGCGTCAATCCAACTTCGCGCCAGAATCTTTCACGATCCTCGCATACTTACGTTGCTCCTCTCGAATGAATTGTGAAAACGCTTCGGGCGATGTCGGCGATGGCTCAGCGCCGGTCGCTTGAAATTTTGCTCGTAAATCTGGTGTTTGCAGCGCGCCCACCGTAAGCGTATTGAGCTTGCGAATGATTTCTGGGCTGGTGTTCGCGGGCGCAAAAAGCCCCCACCAAGTGTAAATATCAAAATCCTTCACACCAGATTCAGCCATGGTCGGCACATCTGGCGCGAGCGGGCTGCGCTGTGGCGTGGTGACTGCGAGGGCTTTGAGTTTGCCTGCTTTAACGTTGGCAAGCGACGATGCAAGATTATCAAAACTAAATTGCACATCGCCTGCGAGTAGTGCCTGCAGCGCGGGTGCGCCACCTTTGTAGGGCACGTGAATCATATCGAGCGCATAAAGTGATTTCAATCGCTCGCCGGCCATATGGCCGCCACTGCCATTGCTGCCTGAGGCAAACGCGTATTTGCCCGGGTTGGCTTTGGCTAATGCGATAAAGGATTGCACGTCTTTCGCTGCGATGCTGGGGTGAATAAGCAGCACGTTGGGCGTGACAACAACATTTGAGATTGGTGCGAAATCAGCGTTGGCATCGTAGGGCATTTTGGCAAAGAGCGACGGGTTTACAGCGTGTGTCGAGAGCGCACCCATGCCCAGCGTGTAGCCATCAGGCGCAGATTTCGCGACCGCATCCATTCCAATATTGCCACCGGCGCCTGCGCGATTTTCCACAACGACACTTTGCCCAAGCGCATCGCTGAGTTTTGCGGCAAGTAGACGCGAAGTTGCGTCGAGCGATCCGCCCGCTGGAAATGGAACGATGAGCTTGATCGGCTTTGTTGGATATGCTTGCCCTTGCGCGTGGGAGGCCATCAATAGCGCGAAAACTGCGCCGCAGGTATGAGTGAATTTCATTTTGTAAGTAAAAGTAAGCGTTAGCAACCAGTGTATTGAATTTTTGAGCGTTGGGAAGTGCACGCCGTTCCGATGCTGGAATTCCCGATACGATCCGTATTGCTTTCAGGAGATAATCACAACATTACGGGTGGCGCTTCGCATGAAAAAAACTTTGTTTGGAATTTTGGTTGCCGTGCTGGGCATCGTGCTTGGTGCTGGCGGGATGTTTTATTACGGTTTGATAAAGCCTGCGGGCCCATCGACATCATCAGGCGCGCCTGCGGGCGCGCCGAGCGCGGCAAACCCTGCGGCGCAGAAATCGGGCAATGAGGCGGGTAAGGCTCCGGCTGGCGCGGCGGAGCCAAAATCGGCGGGCGTTGGTGGCGCGCCCGCTGCGAGCTCGGGCGCGTCGGCAACCGCCGCGTCCCCCGTTGCGGGGACTGGCGCTTCAGCTAAGGGCGGCCCGGGCGCAGGCGGAGGGCCAGGAGGGCCGTCTCCGGTTGAAATCGCCAAGCCGGAATTGATTTCGTGGCCACGGTCGGTCACTGCGGTCGGCACCTTGCGCTCGGATGAATCAATGATCGTTCGCTCGGAAGTTGCCGGGCGCATCGTATCGCTCAATTTTCAAGAGGGTCAGCGGGTAGGCAAGGGGCAGGTGCTGGTCAAGCTCGACGAAAGCGTGCCACGGGCGGAGCTTGAGCAAGCCCGCGCGAATCAACGCCTGGCAAAAGCTAAGTTTGACCGTGCCGTTGAGCTTAAAGAGAAAAACTTCATCAGCGGCCAAGCAAAAGATGAAGCTGAAAATGCAGTACAGCTCGCCGACGCAAATGCGAAATTAGTCGAAGCACGTTTGCAGCGGCTCACGATTACCGCACCGTTTGCGGGCGCAATTGGGTTGCGCAGCGTGGGGATCGGTGACTATGTGCGCGATGGGCAGGATATCGTAACCTTAGACAAGACCGATCCGATCAAGGTCGATTTTAAAGTGCCAGAGCTTTTTTTAAGTGCGGCCAAACAAGGACAGACGCTGCAAATCGCACTCGATTCAGTACCTAATCGCGCCTTTACAGGAATTGTCACCGCCATTAATCCGCAGCTCGATGCCGCAGGGCGCGCAGTGATTTTGCGGGCGCAGTTGCCCAATCGCGATGGCGTATTGCGCGCGGGTATGTTCGCCCGCGTGCGGTTGCTCTTGAGCGAAAACGCCGATGCGATTACGATCTTGGAGCAATCGCTCGCACCGCAAGGCGATGAGCAATTTGTCTTTCGCGTGGTTGAGGGGCGGGCGGTGCGCACTAAAGTGGAAATCGGTCAACGTCGCGATGGTCGCGTCGAAATCGTCAATGGATTGACCGCTAGCGATACCGTCGTTGCGGCCGGATGGCAGCGTATTCGCGATGGTGCTGCCGTGCGGCCTGTGAGCGGCGGTGGCGGGCAAGGCGGAGCGGGTGGCTCTGGTGGAAAGTCTGGCGAAAAAGCCGGTGATCGCCCTGCGGGTAAGGGCGAATCCACCTTAGTTGGCGGCGCGGCTGAAAAGCCAGCGATGGAAAAAGGTGGAGAAAAAGCCGGCCCGAAGGTGCAAAAGTAGTGCGGTGTAATCGGTCAGAATGAGATCAAAAAAGGCTTCAAAAAGCCAAAATCTGCGCCGCAGGTATGAATAGATTTAGCGCATTTTCTTCGCGTAGGCGTCGTTGCAGTTTCTGATTTGTTGCGTTCGCGTATTTTGGTTTTGATGCGCTCGCAATCCTGCGCTTATCGCGTATCGTCGCGCTGCGTGGCATAGGAGATTCACCATGAAGATTTCTGATATTTGCATCAAGCGCCCCGTCTTTGCCACGGTGCTTTCGTTGGTCATTGTTTTGCTCGGATTGATTTCCTACAAGCGATTGACCATCCGCGAGTATCCAAAGATCGATGAGCCAGTCGTCTCGGTAGAGACCTTTTATAAAGGTGCGGGCCCCGAGGTTGTCGAGTCACAAGTCACCAAGCCTTTGGAAGATTCGCTCTCTGGAATCGAAGGTGTCGATCTTATGACCTCGGCCTCGCGCTCGGAGCGCAGCCAGATTACGGTGCGCTTTCGCATCAATAAAGACCCCGATGCGGCAGCTGCAGAAGTGCGCGATAAAGTAGCGCGCGTGCGCGCGCGCTTGCCCGAGGCTGCCGATGAGCCGACGATCGCCAAGGTGGAGGCCGATTCATTTCCGGTGATGTGGCTTGCGATGAATACCAGCGGCAAGCGCTCGCAACTGGATATGACAGATTATGTGAATAAGTTTGTCAAGCCGCGCTTGCAAGTGCTTCCGGGTGCGGCAGATGTGCGTATTTTTGGCGAGCGCAAAATTTCGATGCGGGTCTGGATAGAGCCTGAAAAATTAGCCGCATTTCGCTTAACGCCGGCAGACATCGAAACCGCCCTGCGCACGCAAAACGTCGAAATTCCTGCGGGGCGCATCGAAAGTCGCAGCCGGGAATTTACCGTCATTTCGCAAACTGACCTGCAAAATCCAGAAGAATTTGGCAATATCATTGTCGCCCAATCATCCAACTACTTGGTGCGTTTGCGCGATGTCGCAACTGTTGAAATCGGCGCAGTCGATGAGCGTGGCTTTCAGCGCTACAACGGCAAAACCGCGGTCGGCATGGGCGTGATCCGGCAAGCCACGGCTAATCCGCTTGAGCTCTCGCTGGCAGTGCGCAAAGAAATTGATGCGATCCGCACCACGTTGCCAAAAGATTTGCTGATTGATATTACCTACGATTCTTCGATGTTTATCGAGCAGTCGATCAAAAACGTATTTATAACGATTGGTGAAGCGGTGTTGCTGGTCGGCTTGGTGATCTTTTTCTTCTTGCGCAATTGGCGGGCGACCATCATTCCGTTGGTGACGATTCCAGTGTCTTTGATCGGCGCGTTTACCTTGATGTACGCCTTTGGTTTCACAATCAATACGCTCACGCTGCTGGCGATGGTGCTCGCTGTGGGCTTGGTCGTAGACGACGCGATCGTCGTGCTTGAAAATATTTATCGCAACATGGAAAACGGGATGTCCCGCTTGCAAGCCTCGCTAGTGGGCGCGCGCGAAATTGGGTTTGCAGTCGTCGCGATGACGTTGACGCTCGCTGCTGTTTATGTGCCGCTCGTTTTTTCGACCGGGCGCGTTGGTCGACTCTTTATTGAATTTGCCCTAGCGTTGGCGGGCTCGGTGGTGGTATCGGGCTTTGTTGCGCTGACGTTATCGCCGATGATGTGCTCACTTTTACTGAAACACGAGACCAAGCACTCATGGCTTTTTAATGTCACCGAAAAGTTTTTTGTCGGTATGAACAACGGCTATCAGCGGTTGCTAACTTTAGCGCTCAATAACCGCATTGTGATCGTGCTCATTATGCTCATCGCTGCGGGCGCGAGCGCGGTGATGTTTAAGCTCATCAAGACCGAGCTTGCCCCCTTAGAAGACCGAGGCGTGATCTTTGGTTTTGTTTCTGCGCCAGAGGGCTCAACGGTGGGCTACACCCAGCGTTACGTGACCCAAATCGAAAAGTTTTACGATGACTTGCCCGAAAAAGGCCCTATCAACGGCAACGGCGGCTTCCCTACCGCGACCGATGCAACCGTCGTGCTGCGGCTAACCCCTTGGAGCGAGCGGGCACGGTCGCAAATGGACGTGACCAAGGAGCTCATGCCCAAATTTATGGGTCTGGCGGGCGTGAACGCCTTCCCAGTCAATCCACCGTCGCTCGGGCAATCGCCGCGCAGCAAGCCTGTTGAATTTGTCATCATGGCGCAAGTGCCTTATGAAGTGATGCAGCAATACGTGAATCGCATGCAAGATGAGATGCGTAAGTTCCCAGGGTTTGTCAATATTGATACCGATTTGCGCATGAATACCCCGGAGCTGCGGGTGCAAGTGAATCGCGATAAAGTGCTCGATGTCGGTGCCAACGTTGATACCGTCGGCCGCACGCTGGAGACCATGTTGGGCGGGCGCTTGGTGACTCGCTTTAAGCGTGATGGCGAGCAATATGATGTGATTGTGCAAACCCGTGCCCAAGATCGCACCTCGCCTGATCGGATTGGCGAAATTTACGTGCGCGGTAAGGGCGGCGAGATGGTGCAGCTCTCCAATTTGCTCACGGTGCGTGAAGGTGTGAGCCCACGTCAGCTCAATCACTTTCAGCGCCTGCGCTCGGCCACAGTAAATGCCAATTTGCAGCCCGGCGTATCACTGGGCGACGCGATTTCATTTATGAATGATGCCGCTAAGCGCGTTTTGCCCGCCACCGTGCAGACCGATTTGGCACCAGGTCAATCGCGTGAATTCCGCGATTCGTCGAGTGATATTTACTTCGTGTTTGCGCTCGCCCTCGGCTTTATCTATCTCGTACTTGCGGCGCAGTTTGAGAGCTTTCGTGATCCGTTTATCATTATGGTGTCCGTGCCGCTGTCGATGGCGGGCGCGCTTGCCGCGTTGTTATGGACCAATAATTCTCTCAATATTTATTCGCAGATCGGTTTAATCACGCTGGTGGGATTAATTACCAAGCACGGTATTTTGATTGTGGAATTTTCCAATCAACTCCGAGATGCCGGTAAGAGCATGCGCGAAGCGGTGATTGAAGCGAGCACGCTTCGCCTGCGCCCAATTTTGATGACCACTGGCGCGATGGTGCTTGGCGCGCTTCCGCTCGCGCTCGCGAACGGCGCCGGCGCAGAGAGCCGTTCTGTCATTGGCTGGGTGATCGTCGGTGGGCTTTTGGTAGGCACGTTGCTCACGCTTTTCGTCGTCCCTACGGCATACACGCTCATTTCGGCGCGCAGTCGCGGTACGCGCGAGAAAGAGCTTGCAAAAATCGAGCATGATCTATCCGCTCAGCCTAGCAACGCGACTTCTCCGGCAGCAGGCGATTGATCTAACCCCCATACCTGCGGCGCAGATTTAGACTAAATCTGCGCCGCAGGTATACGTAGAGACTTTAATGACAGCAGGCATCTTCGCCGCGCTTGGCGCGGGCATGATTTGGGGTTTTGTTTTCATTGCGCCAGTGATTGCAAAAGATCATTCGCCGTGGACGCTCGCGCTTGCGCGCTACACCGTGTTCGGCATCATCTCCGTGATCGCATATTGGGCGCTCGTACCAGCGGCCCAGAAACGCATCATTGCGCGGGATCGAGGCGTCTGGTTCACCGGGTTTTGGCTCGCGCTGGTGGGCAATTTGATTTACTACGTGTTGCTCTCGCTTGGCATCCAGTCGATTGGCGTGCCGTTGGTCACGCTCATTATCGGCACGCTTCCGGTGATCGTCTCTATCGTTGGTAATCTCACCGATCCGCAGGTGCTTTGGCGTAAGCTAAGCGTGCCGCTCGTTTTAATTGCGGCGGGCTTTTTTCTGGCACATCACGGTGAAATGCAATTGCGCAGCGGTGCGGCCTCGCAAACGGTGTGGGGCTTTTTAGGTGCAATCGGTGCGTTGATTGCGTGGACGATTTACCCGATTTTTAACGCCCGGTTTATCCAGCAGCGCCCCGATGTCGGCATGATGGCATGGGCCTGCGTGCAAGGAATTGCGCTGCTGCCGTTAGTCGCCATGTTGCTGGTGATTACGCACCATTTTGGCCCTACCGCCCATCGCATTGATGCAGGGGATGTCTCCCGCTTATTGTTTGCCGCGGGCGTCGCGGGCATCTTTTCATCTTGGCTTGGCACAGTGCTGTGGAATATCGCGAGTCAAAAGCTGCCGCCAGCGTTGGCCGGGCAATTGATCGTGTTTGAAACAGTATTTTCGTTACTCTATGGATTTGCGCTTGATCGGCGCTGGCCGGTGTCGTTGGCTTGGCTTGGCATTGCGTGTTTGCTAGGCGGCGTGCTCGCGGGGGTGCGGGTCTTTCACCAAAGGGCGCAACACTCATGACACTGACTACCTGCGGCGCAGAATCTGCGCCGCAGGTAGTCAGTTACCGGTCACTTCTCGGAATCGGTTAATCCTTTAACGAACTGCTTTTGCATTGCGACGATGACGAGGATCGGCGGTAACAGTGCCAGTATGGTAGTGGACATGACGATGTGCCAATCGGTCGGCTCGGCACCGCCACCAATCATTTTTTTGATCGCAACAACGACGACGTCAAGCGAGTTTGACGTCACAATCAAAAGTGGCCAGAGGTATTGATTCCAACCATAAATAAATAAAATGACGAAAAGCGCTGCGATATTGGTGCGCGAGAGCGGAATCACCATGTCTTTGAAAAATCGCATCGGCCCAGCACCATCTATCTTTGCGGCCTCGACCAACTCATCTGGAATCGTTAAGAAAAATTGCCGGAATAAAAGCGTCGCGGTCGCGGACGCGATGAGCGGCAAGGTGAGCCCCGCATAACTATCCAGCAATTTCAGGTTGGTGACCACGGCATAGGTCGGGATAATGCGTACCTCAACCGGCAGCATGAGTGTAATAAAAATCATCCAGAAAAAAATCATACGACCGGGGAATCGGAAGAACACCACCGCGTACGCTGAAAGCAGGCTCACTGTAATCTTGCCGAATGTGACGACCAGCGCGACGATGAGTGAATTCAGCAAGAGCGTTGACCCCGGCGGTGAAAGGTAAGTGCCCGCCGAGCCTTTGCTCCAGGCCGCTTGATAGTTCGCTAAAAACTGGGTGCCAGGAAACATCTGCATGGGCGTTTGCGCAATGTCGCGTGGCGTGAGCGTCGATGCAACAAAGGTGACGTAAATCGGAAAGACAGTGATAAATACGCCAATCCACAAAATTAAATGTGGAAACCAGTTGCTGCGTTTGCCCAAAGTCTGCGCACTCATCTAGTAATGCACCTTACGCTCGACATACCGAAATTGCACAGCGGTCAACACGACCACAATGACCATCAAGATGACGGATTGCGCGGCAGACGAGCCAATATTTAATGCATGCACGCCATCGTAGTAAACCTTGTAGACCAGAACTTCGGTGGCTTTTGCTGGGCCACCGCTGGTCACCGCGTCGATAATCCCGAAGGTGTCGAAAAAAGCGTAAACGATATTGACGACCAGCAGGAAGAAAGTAGTCGGCGAAAGCAAGGGGAAGACGATCGTCCAGAAGCGCTTCCACTGGCTCGCGCCATCAATCGAGGCTGCCTCTAAAAGCGCTTTTGGAATTGACTGCAACCCAGCCAAAAAGAACAGAAAGTTATAACTAATTTGCTTCCACGCCGCAGCCATGATGACCAAGCCCATCGCGTGATCGCCGTTTAGCCGAGGGTTCCAATCCATCCCCATTTTTTTGAGCCAGTACGCAACGATGCCGACCGAGGGGCTGAACATAAAAAGCCAGAGCACGCCCGCAATCGCGGGCGCAACCGCATAAGGCAACACTAAAAGCGTGCGATAGAAAGTCGCCCCACGCACAACCCGCTCGCACATCACGGCGAGTACCAGCGCGGGAATCAGGGCGGTCAGCGCGACGGCGCTGGAGAAAAAGAGCGTCCGCCATAGCGTGCGCACGTAATCAGGATCAGCAAATAGCTCCCTAAAATTTGCCAAGCCAACGAAAGTCGATGTTTGCCCAAAGGCATCTTGCTGCACCACGGACAGCTGAATTGCTTGCCACGCAGGCCAAAAGAAAAACACAAGTGTGACCGCTAACTGCGGAGCGACCAGCAGGTAGGGCAATAGTTTGTTATTAAATGTGACGCGACGTTGCACGGGTTGACTCAGCGCTGAAGCAGTAATCTCTATTAGAGCAGTGTTGCCGGCGGAACACCACCGGCAACACGATCTGGGTCACTTATTTAGTTTGTTGCCGCAGCGGTTTTTTCGAATGCACGTAATGCCGCGTTGCCACGGTTTTGCGCATTTGTGACCGCTTCTTTTGCAGTCTGCTTGCCTTGAAGCGCTTTTTCCACTTCTTCATGATAGAAGTCGCGAATTTCAGTCCAGCGGCCATAACGGTAGCCTGCAGAATGATCGCCTTGCTTACCGACGATGAGCGAGTTAATGGCAATCGCTGTGCGCGGGTCTTTATCGTAGTAGCCGTCGTCTGCGAGCTTTTTGAAGGCGGTATTGGTGGCGGGTAAAAAGCCTGTGGTTTTAGACCATTCCACCATGACGGGCGTAGATTTTAAATAGTCTAGAAACTTTGCGATGCCACGATTTTCAACATCGGTGCGCTTGGGTGAATTAAAAACCCACAGCGATGCGCCGCCAACGGTTGTTGCATATGGACCGCCTTGGGCTTCAGGCCAATATGGCAACGGCGCGACTGCCCATTCGAATTTCGCATCGCGCACGTAGCCACCGAATGCGCCAGAGCTTTGCGTGATCATCCCGCACTCACCATTTTGGAATGAGGCGGAGGCGTCGTTACTGCGGCCTTTGTAGTCAAAGGTTTTATCTTTTTGCATATCCATCAGCATTTGCACTTGCTTGGTATACATCGGATCACTCGCAAAGCTAAGCTCAGCATCAATTCCACCGCGGCCATTGGCCTGGTTGGAAAGCGCGATGTTGTGGCGCGAGCCAAATTGCTCCAGTTGAATCCAGGCGAGCCATGTTGTCGTGAAACCACAGGCAGCCGCGCCAGTGGCCCGAATTTTCTGGGCTGCGGCTTGCAACGCAGGCCAAGTTGCCGGCGGATTATTCACGTCTAAACCCGCTTTTTTGAAAACGTCTTTGTTGTAGAAGAGCACTGCGGTCGAGACGTTTAACGGCATCGAAAGCAATGAGCCGTCTTTCAAACCGTAGTAGCCGCGCGCAGGCGCAATGAAATCAGCAGGGTTAAATTGCATGCCCGCGCGTTTGAATACGTCCGATACCGGGACAATCGCGCCTTTCGCGCCCATCATATCCCCGGAGCCAGCATCAAACATTTGCATGATGTGCGGCGGGTTGCCCGCCCGATAGGCGGCGACTGCGGCCGCGCGTTGCTCAGGGTATTGCCCCTTAAATGACACGACGACTTTGTAATCGCTTTGGGATTTATTGAAGTCTTCACCGATTTTGGTCAGCGTCTCGCCGCCTAAGCCGGTCAACCCCATCCACATTTGGATTTCAGTGGGGGCTTGTGCGTGGGTAAGTCCGCCAAAAAATACCGCGCTGACTGCGATTGCTAACGCAGATTTCAGATTTCTCATATTTTCGCTCCTTGAATGATGTTTAAAACATTTCCGCCACTCAGTGTAATCGCAATTTGTTACGCGTGGGTGACAGCGAAGAAACAGCCTAAAACCCCTGCAATCTGCGCCGCAGGTATTGACGTCGCTACGCAAATCGGTGCGCAGTTCAGGGGTTAGAGCGCCACGTGCCGTGTCATCACCTCAAAGCCAGTCGAGTGCGGACCAATCGCATAAGCACAGTCAAAAAGATCAAACCAACGGGATGACGTGAGCACTTCAACATAGGCCTGCGCGGCGTCGCGATTCGTAAAGTCGATCACCGCAAAAAAAGTGGTTTGCTCGGCGTGCGAGGTTTGATCCAGCCCGAATGAGATGATTTTGGCGTGTCGCGCAAGGTGGGCTGTATTGCGCGCCGTAATGCCGCTCAAAATCCCAAGACGTTCGGCTTTGCTCAGCGTGAGCCATTCTGGCTTTGCGTGCCAGACACCGGCAAAAGTGACCGGCGTTGAGGCGACTGGCGGGCAGCGCGCAGGCATTCCGCGGGATTATGCTGCGCCGCGAAGGCCGCTAAAACACGTGCTGACGAGCCAATCTACCACTGACTGCGCTGAGTATTTGCTGGTATCGGTCAGCATATCGAGCGTCGGGTCGCAAGTGCGTGAATAGAGTGTGTACATCACGAACTCATCGGGCAGTGTGGGGGCAATTTCCCCAGCATCTTGCGCGATGCGGATGAGCGCGAGCATTTCCACGTTGAGCGCCATGAGTGCTTGCACATACGCGCCATCACTCATCAGCGCGATTGACAGCGTAGGGCTCGTCGAGGGCAGATGGGGCACGCTACCGTTGGCACGCTCCAGCAGTGTCCAACGCAGAAGCGCCTCCAGTCGGTCGCGGGCGCTTAGGTCTTGCGGCATCGCGTTGAGCGCGTCTAGCGTTTTTTGAAAAAGACGCGTCATCACTGCAGCTGCAAGCTTTTCTTTCGAGGCGAAGTGCTTGTAGATGCTGCCTTTGGCGATACCCACCTCGCTGGCGACCTCGTCGAGCGTCATCAATTCGTAGCCATGTTGACGTAAAAGACCCACTGTGGCCACTAGAATCGCGTCCTCACGCTCCTGAAATTGACGCTCACGCAACGGCCGCTTGCGGGCGAGCGTGGTTGTGGCGACGAGGTTTTGATTTGGCGGCACGAGCTGATTTTCTGTAGTGACTTTATCAAACATAGTTTTATCAAGCGGTTGCTGTGCTGCGCAACAATCAGTCGGTAACCAGCAAAGCTGCCACGCGCAAAGGCCTATTTTAAGTGCTTTGCAGAAAATTTCGGGTTGCGACACTCAATTTTCAATCCCGAATGTGGATACGAATGACGGCGCGCACCCTAAAAGCTGCTGCAGTAACGGCTGCAGCCCGCATGGCAAACTCCGACAACTATGGTGAGTAAATGATCGACACGCTGGTAATTGGCGGTGGCAACGCTGCGCTTTGCGCGGCGTTAAAGGTGCGCGAGAGCGGCGCTTCAGTCATGCTCGTCGAGGCTTCCCCACGCGAATGGCGCGGGGGAAACTCTCAACACACGCGCAACTTACGGTGCATGCACGACGCGCCTGAGGACGTGCTGGTAGGCGCCTACCCAGAAGAAGAATTTTGGCAGGATCTACTTAAAGTGACCGGTGGTAAAACCAATGAAGCACTGGCGCGTATCGCTATCCGCGCGACGGCGACGTGTCGCCCGTGGATGGTCAAGCATGGCGTTCGTTTCCAACCGTCGCTCTCTGGGGCATTGCACACCGCGCGCACAAATGCCTTCTTCCTAGGCGGCGGCAAGGCGCTAGTGAATGCTTTGTATCGCAGCGCGGAGCGTCTAGGCGTGCAGATTCGCTATGAAACGCCAATGACTAGCATAGAGTTGCGTGACCGAAAATTTATTTCTGCGACCACGGCGTCAGGCGAGCGTATCGAGGCTAAGAGTTGCGTGCTCGCCGCGGGTGGTTTTGAGTCAAACCGGGAATGGCTGCGTGCCGCCTGGGGGCAAGACGCCAACGGTAATTACCCCGCTGATCAATTTCTCATTCGTGGGACGCGATTTAATACCGGTGTGCTTCTGCGTTTCATGCTCGACGCAGGCGCAGATCAAATTGGTGATCCGACTCAGGCGCATATGGTTGCCATTGATGCTCGGGCACCACTTTACGATGGCGGAATTTGCACACGCATTGACTGCGTCTCGCTCGGAATTGTTGTCAATCAAAACGCTTTACGCTTTTATGATGAAGGGGAGGATTTTTGGCCGAAACGCTATGCGATTTGGGGGCGACTGCTGGCACAACAGCCCCACCAAACTGGCTTTTCGATCACCGATGCGAAAGCGCAGGGCAGGTTTATGCCGCCTGTTTTTCCTGGAACCAAAGCGCAATCTTTGCTGGAGCTCGCGCGCATGTTATCGCTCGATGAGCGCGTTTTTATGCAAACGATGAACGCATATAACGCGGCGTGCCGAGTCGGCAGTTTTGATCATACGACGCTCGATGATTGCCATACCCAGGGTATTTCTCCCCAAAAATCGCATTGGGCGTTGCCCATTGATACGCCACCGTTTTATGGCTACGCGTTACGCCCAGGCGTGACCTTTACTTACCTCGGACTTAAAGTGGATGCATCGACCGCGGTGCAATTTTCAGGGCTACGTAGCGACAATCTTTTTGTTGCAGGCGAAATGATGGCGGGCAATGTGTTGGGGCAGGGCTACACCGCAGGCGTGGGCATGACTATTGGTACTGCGTTTGGACTCATCGCTGGTGAAAACGCAGCACGCGCTGCACGCAATGTACGAAAGGATGAGACCGAAAATGCAATCGCTTGAAGCGCTTACGCGTGAGGCCGCCGCGCTGGCGGGCGCAACCGCAAACACCATACCTGCGGCGCAGATTTCGCCCGAAAATGAAGCGCTTCGGCTGCTCACGATTTGCAACGCCTGCAGATATTGTGAAGGATTTTGCGCAATGTTTCCGGCGATGACTCGGCGGCTCGCTTTTGATCGCGCAGACATTCATTACCTCGCTAATTTGTGCCACAACTGCGGAGCGTGCTTATATGCATGCCAGTATGCTGCGCCCCACGAATTTAATGTTAACGTGCCACAAACGATGGCGCGCGTTCGCGTTAACACTTACACAGAATTTGCGTGGCCGAAATCGTTCGGACGACTTTACGCACGCAATGGGTTGACGCTGTCTCTCGCTTTGGCAGCGTGCCTCGCGTTTTTCCTTATCCTTTGTACCGTCGCTAACGGTACTGTTTGGGCAAATCCTGCAGCGCAGAATTTCTATGCGATCTTTTCGCATAACGTGATGGTGACGCTGTTTGCGCCAATTTTTGCGTTCTCACTTTTTGCTCTTAGCGTTGGCTTGCACCAGTTTTGGCGCGAAATAAAGCGTAATGATCTCGAAACATTTCTGCACGATGGAGAAAACTCCAAGACGGCATCTCGCGAAGCATTGCAAAACGCGCTAACGCTGAAGTATCTCGACGGTGGGCATGGCGAAGGCTGCAATGAAGCCGACGACCGCTCGACGCTGCTGCGTCGGCGATTTCATCACTGGACGTTTTACGGATTTTTGCTCTGCTTCGCAGCCACAAGCGTGGCTACGATTTATCACTACGCGCTCGGCTGGGCTGCGCCATACGAATACTTCACGCTCCCAAAATTACTTGGTGTCCCCGGCGGTTTCGCAATGGTGATTGGCACGAGTGGGCTTTTTTGGTTACGTTGGAAGCGCAATCCGCAGCATAGCGATGCAGCGCAAAAGCCGATGGATCTGGGATTTACGGCACTGCTTTTTCTAGTTGCGTCGACTGGTCTTGCGCTTATGTTTTCCCGTGCAACGAGTGCGATGCCTTTGCTCTTATCGGTGCATTTGGGCGCGGTGATGGCGTTTTTTGCAACGATGCCCTATAGCAAATTTGCCCACGGAATATACCGAGGCGCAGCACTATTGAAGCATGCAATCGAGCGCCGTCAGACCGTTCGCGCAGGCTCTGGCGAAGGCTAACGGATACCAAAATTAACGCAAAAATGATCGAATCTGCGCCGCAGGTATGGCGATTAGTTATTGCTGGCGTTCGACTGCGTAGTTGCAGCACATGAGCAAGAGTTGTTTGGCGGGGCTTTCTTCGAGCACGGCAAGCTCTGCGAGCGCTGTCTGCGCTTCTTTAGCGGCAGCATTGCGTGCGTAAGCAATCGCGTCGAGATCGTGGAGCACGCTGAGTACGGAGCTTAGGCGGGTGTGATCACGGGCGACAATCGCTTTCCTCAACGTTTCGCGCTGCTCAGGATTGCAAATTTCAAGTGCGCGAATGATCGGTAACGTCAACTTACCTTCTGCTAAATCATCGCCCAAATTTTTGCCAATGCTATCGGCGTCGCCTTCATAGTCAAGTACATCATCGGCAATCTGAAACGCCGTGCCTAAATGTGCCCCAAAGCGCGCCATCGCAGATTCAATTTCAGTGGGAGCGTCGCTGATGATGGCACCCAAGCGACCCGCCGCTTCAAAAAGTTTCGCCGTTTTCGCACGTACGACATGGAGGTATTCATCTTCAGTTAAGTCCAAACGTCCCGCGTTTATGAGCTGATGCACTTCGCCCTCAGCGATCACATTCGTCGCATCCGCGAGCACTTCTAGCACTCGCATTTCGCCTGTCTCGACCATCATCTGGAACGCGCGTGAATAGAGAAAATCGCCCACGAGTACGCTCGCCGCATTGCCAAAGTTTGCATTTGCCGTCGCATTACCGCGACGTAGTGCGGATTCATCGACAACGTCGTCGTGGAGTAACGTAGCGGTGTGAATGAGCTCGATGATTGCCGCAACGGCATGCGCGGCGTCTGGTCGTTGACAGGCACACGCTTCTGCGCAAAGTAACGTCAGCGCCGGACGCATACGTTTACCGCCTCCACCTACGATGTAGCTTGCAATCTCGCTTACAAGGGCGACGTCTGAACTTAGGGCGCGATGGATTTGATCGTCAACCGCAATCATTGACGTTTTTAGGTGTGAGGTGAGCCGAGATGCAAACACGGCTTGCTGCGGAATACTTTTCATTTCCATCAGAAGTTTAGCGATTAACCGGAGTTGGAAAAATAATTCCGAAGAGTCGGTGCATGTCGTGTTGACATTATGTTTTTTTCTGTGCTATAGTCTCACCTCTCGACGCAAACAAAGTACGGAAGTGTTGAGTGAGTTGAAG
>JANPBT010000002.1:0-7387 GCA_031430575.1 Betaproteobacteria bacterium
ATGAAGCGCAATTGCAAGATGTCATGGCGCTCCTACTTGATCCAGATTCGCCGGTCAATAAGTAAACGCAGTACAAATTTAGTGAATACCTGCGGCGCAGAATTGCCTTAAAAAGTGCCAATTCTGCGCCGCAGGTATTTACGGTTGCAGCGGTGCGGCGGCCTTATTCGTGCGTACGCGTAACGCGCGCTGCACGACTTTTAGGATGCGCAGATCGCGGATTACGCGGGCAAGATGTGCGGTATTGAACACCCGTAGTGAAAACGTGATGAGTGCTGTTTGCGCACTCCCGCTTGGCAATTCAATGACCACGCTTTCAATATTGGCATCGGCGTCTGCGATGGTTTGGGTGAGCTGCGCGAGTACACCCTTTTTATGCTCAACCGTCAACCGTGCTGAGGCTAAAAATTCGCCTGTCACATTGGCGCCCCATTCGACATCTAACCATTCCACGGCATCTAAGAGCAGCGCCCGAGAACGGGTTTGGGCGCACTTTTCTTGATGCACTTCCAAGCCGATCGATTTGCGGAATAAGCCCACAATCGAGTCGCCTGGCAGTGGCTGGCAACAGCGCGCGTAGCGCACCGCGTTATTCTCTGATGTGCTCAAAATCAGGCGCGCGCGTTGGGTTAGATCACTTTGATTGGTTGTCCAACCGAGATCGAGAAGCTGCGCCGCAACGGTAAATGCGAGCGCACGGCCGCTGCCCACCATGGCACTCAACTCCGTACGATTACGCGCATCGAGTGCTTTCGCGGTCACGCTCCAACGCGCGACTGGGATCGTCTCAATGTCGCCAGCGAGCGTTGCGACGGCTTGCTTAAGCAGTCGCTCGCCAAGATCTGCTGATTCATGCTCGTGCATCGAGCGCAAGTAGTGGCGAATGCGTGATTTAGAGCGTGCGGTACGCGCAAACCCAATCCAGGCGGGCGTCGGGTGCGCGTGTGAATCGGTGATAACTTCGACGCGATCACCGTTGTGCAATGTGAAGTAAAGCGGCTGCTGCTCGCCATTGACGATACTGGCGACCGCGTGGTGGCCAATTTCGGTATGAACGGCGTAGGCGAAGTCGAGTGCACTTGCGCCACGAGGCACAGCCAATAGTTTTCCACGGGGCGTGAAAACATAAATTTCTTCAGGAAACAAATCATGCTTGACTGATTCTAGATACTCCCGCGAATCACCCGCCATTTTTTGAATTTCAAGCAGCGAAGAAAGGGATTTTGTGGCATCCACTTGTGCCCGATCATGGGCAGATGCCGAAGCTGGGGCATGAGGCTCGGCGTGCTTGTAGAGCCAGTGCGCTGCGACACCAATTTCAGCGCGCCGATGCATGTCGTGCGTGCGAACTTGAATCTCAATGGCGGTGCCGTTAGGCACGAAAACGGTCGTGTGTAGCGATTGGTAACCGTTATTTTTAGGCAGCGCGATATAGTCTTTGAACTGATCGAGCCTAGGCTTGAAAAGTCCATGCAAAATGCCAAGCACGATATAGCAATCGCGCACTGAATTTACGATCACACGCACTCCGAACGTATCGGAGACAGCAGAAAAATGGTTGCCTTTTTCCTGCATTTTTCGATAAATGCCGTATATGCTTTTTTCGCGTTGTGTGATGGTTGCAGCGATCGTTTGTTCGGTAAATGCTTTGGCCATCGTTGTGGTGACGTCGGTTAGCCAATCATTTCGCTGTGATCGCGCAGTGCGCAGCGCTTTGTTGATGACGTGATAGCGGCGCGGATGCAGATTTTTGAAACTCAAATCTTGCAGCTCTTTGGCCAAGGCATTGAGCCCGAGTCGAGCAGCGATTGCGGCATAAATATCAAGCGTCTCTTGCGAAATACGTTTACGCTTTTCGACCGACAAAAAATCGAGCGTACGCATGTTGTGTAGTCGATCCGCAAGCTTGATCAGCATCACCCGCACATCGCTATCCATCGCGGCAAACATTTTGCGCAAGCTCTCTGCTTGCCGATCTTCGGTTGAGGCGATGCGCACTTGATCGAGCTTGGATACGCCGTCGACGAGATTGGCAACGGTCTCACCAAACTGCCGCGCAATTTCAGGCTTTGCGACCGGCGTATCTTCGATCACGTCATGGAGCAACGCCGCAATCAAACCGTCTGCATCAAATTTCCAATCAGAAAGGATGCTCGCCACCGCGAGTGGGTGCGTGATGTAAGGCTCACCTGAGGCACGGGTCTGCTCAAGATGCGCATGCTCTGCATATCGGTACGCAGCTTCGATGCGGCTTAAATCGCTGGCGGGCAGGTAGTGCCCGAGATGACGTGTAAATGCGGAAAGATCACCCATAAAAAGCGATTTTCCGTTAGAAACTGCGCCGCAGGTAGCGACAAATCAAACCCTGCGGCGCAGTTTTGTTCATGGCTAGACCTGAATTTTTGAAAGTATCTCGACGCCGACTTTGCGCGCGGCCACTTCGCGAAGCGCTACGACAGTGGGTTTATCGCGTTTCGCGTCGATCAACGGGGTGTGACCAGATGAAATTTGCCGCGCGCGCAAGGCGGCTGCGAGCGTGAGCTCAAAACGGTTAGGAATGACTTTAAGACAATCTTCAATAGTAATGCGTGCCATGGCGGTTTATTTCACCAATTCTTCAATGAGTTTAGGGTTGCGCATTTGGACTTGCGTCGTTCGATGCCGAGAAGCTTCAATGAGGCTGGTCATTTCCATGAGTGCCACACTGAAATCTTGATTGATAATAACATAGTCAAACTCTTCGATATGACTCATCTCTTCTTTTGCGGCCAGCAGGCGAGTGGCGATAACTTCAGGAGAATCCAGTCCGCGGCTGCGAATGCGGGCTTCCAACACCGCGAGCGACGGCGGCAAAATGTAAATCATCACGGCATCTGGAAATTTGGATTTCACCTGCCGCGCGCCTTGCCAATCAATTTCTAGGATCACATCGCGATCTGCCGTAATTTGGGTGTCGAGCCAATTTCGGGACGTGCCATACAAATTGCCATAGACATTTGCGGTTTCAAGAAACGTTCCCGCCTGCGAAAGGCGCTCAAACTCGCTGCGATCAATGAAGAAATAGTCCTGACCTTCCCGTTCTCCATCGCGCGCTGCACGCGTTGTATGGCTAATCGACAACATGATTTGCAGTTCTCGCTGCAAAAGCGCCTTGACTAGGCTGGTTTTCCCTGCACCTGAAGGCGCGGCAATAACGAAAAGGCTTCCACTCATCGCGCAAATTATGCAAGAAGTCGGCCATCTGACCGGATGGGACAACCGTTTATCAGCGATTTTCGATATTTTTTACGTTGACGAAGTTATACTGGCTTCGCGCAAATACGTTTAGGTAGCCGTATCGCATATTTTGCTTAATTTTTGATTGAGTTGTTCTTAGTTAGAGGTTTGGGGGCGGTGTGGTGACGATGCTGGTACGCTGGGGATGGTTTTTCCTTGGGCAGGTGAAAGGAACGCTCGTTTCGTTTAGACGTCGTGGTGCGCTCATCTCTGCTGCGTCGGTTGCTCTATTGATGAGCTTGTGCGCGAGTCTCGCGTCGGCTCAAATCACCTACTACTACACGGATACTGAGCTTCATCGGATCAATCTTGCCACTAGCACCGATACGTTGCTGACGGCAACTGGGTTTCCGACAGTGACACAATCCACCGCGCTCGCGGTAGACAACAGCGGCAATGTTTACTTTACAAATCAGCAGCAGGTTGGCCAAAACGGTACCGCCGGTTCTGGAATAACAATTTATCAGTGGACGCCGACGGGCTCGCCTGCATCGACAACAGGCGCTGTTACAACTTTATGCACACTGCCTTCGACCTTTCCCGTTTCTACGGGGCCAGGCGCTTGGGTGGGGCAAGAGATTGAATTTGGTCGCCTCACCTACGACCGGGCGACTGACGCGTTCTACACCCTGTCTAGTTTGATTGCGGGCTCGCCAAATCCTGCAGTTGTCTTTAGAATTTCCCGCACGACATGCGCGATTTTGGGTGTTGTCGCGGTAACGCCAGCGCCTGGCGTGCCGATAACGCCGGGCACCGGCGGAGACCTTGTGATTGTTAACGGTCGCACTTTTGTTGTCGGCAGCAATTCGACCGTAAATCCTGCATTGCCTACGCTTTGGGAGATTGACGAGATTACCGGGCAGGTGCTTGGTGCGCGCTCGATCACTGGCTGCCCTGCGAATACAACCAATCTTTCGGGCGTAAGCTTGTCGTTTGATGGGTCATTAATCGTGAGCTGCGCGACCGCAGGCGTGCAAGTTCAGGTGCGTACGATACCGGCTGCGACTATCGCGGCGCCAATTACCGGCACCGGTACGATCGCATCTGTCGCGCCAACGCTCAACGTTCCCGTCTTGATTGGTGATCTCGGCGGAGCACTGACCAGTCTAGGATTAATTAAGACCATTCCGTCGATCATCGTTTCTGGCTCGCTTTCTTACGATGTCACGTTTACGCTGCGTGTGCAAAATCAAGGCGCCCAGCTCATGCCAAATTTTCAGACCAGCGACCGGTTATTGGATACTTTTGTGACTGGCGGTCCGACCATCGCAATCATTAGCGCGCCCGTGAACACCGGGCTGTTTAATCCTGCTACTGGAGCAAATACGCCAGCAGCCGTCTGCGCGGTAAATCCGACTGGTTTCACTGGCATCGGCGCGGTTGGTTCTTCCGCAAACAATTTGTTTGATGGGCGGCAAGAAATGGATCTCGGGCAGGGCTGCGATGTCACGTTTACTGTGCGCGTCACCTACCCTGCAGGAACCAACGTTCCGACTGCTGCGCTTACGAATACCGCTCAACTTGGATCGTACGCGGTTCAGCCTGCGGCTGGTGGAACTGGCACCACACCCGTTCAAACAACCGATGGGATAAATCCAAAGCCTGCTTCAGTGGTTTTTTCACTTCCGCAAAATGCCGATCTTGTAGTTGATAAAGTTTCGACACCAAACCCCTACGTGCCCGGACAAATCGTGACGTACACCATAAAAATTTGGAACAAAGGTCCGAACGCGGTGACCGGGTCAACTGTTGCCGATACTTTCCCAATTTTGGCAGGTGGCGGAAGCTGGACTTATAGCTGCGTCGCCTCTGGGAGCGCAACGTGCGGCGCGCTTCCCACAATTGCGACTTCCGGCACTTCGGTTTCTGCAGCAACCGGATCATTGCCTGTTAACAATATTGCGACGCCGCCAACATTGGGCAGTTTTTTGACCGTAACGGTCTCGACGACGACTCCCTCTGGACAGGTCGGTGCACTAAGTAACACCGCTACGATTACGCCGCCGGGCGGTGTGACCGATCCAGTTCCCGGAAATAATAGCGAAAGCGACACCAATAGCCCGAACCCGCGTGCCGGTGTGACGATTACGAAGTCTGATGGCGCTACGGTCGCGCTACCTGGCACCTCTGTTGTTTACAGCATTGTGGTGTCCAATTCGGGGCCGTCAGATGCCAATAATGCAATCGTTACAGATCCGGCAGTAACGGGGCTGAATTGCTCAGCGCTTTCCTGTTCGGTGTCTTCTGGAGCAGCTGGCTGCCCGATTGCGCCAACCGTAGGTGCTTTGCAGGGGGCTGGGATTGCGATTCCAACTTTCCCAGCGCTGAGTAGCATTACGCTTACGCTTACGTGTAGCGCCACTGCCTCGGGTGTTTAATTTTATATTTTGAAAAATAGGAAAAAAAAGGTACTTCGCAGATGAATCTCACGCCAAATTTTTACTTCACGAGAAGTGTCGTTTGGCTCGGGTTTTGCCGTTGTGCGTGGGCGATTTTGTTTTTCGGCGTGGCGGCGTTTTGGCCTCTGTCAATTTCCAGTCTTGCGCTTGCTTTATCGTATGCAGTCGCCGCGACGAGCAATTAATCTATGTGTACAAAAATGACAATAAATCGTGGGCTTTTGAGTTGTTTCGCACACAGCGTTTTGACGTTTTTCCTTGTTTTTTATGGGCTAGGCGTTGCAGCGCAAACCAGCGTCACAAACACTGCGACAGCGACATTGCCTGCAGGCGTTTTACTTCCTGGTGGCGGCAGCAGTGTTCAGGCGAGTGACACCGACGTTGTCCTGCGGTTGACCAAGGCTATTTTGGTGGGACCAACTGCAACTGTGAACCCCAACGAATACGCCATCACCTATCGTGTTCGTGTTGAAAACAACAACGCAACCCTACCGGCCACCTATGGCACTTTGATCGATTCACCGGCTTTTGGTGCGGGTGTGGTCGTCGTCTCTGCCTCAACGCTGAATACAGGTGCGGGCGTCCCCGCGGGTGGTGCGCTTGCTGGTACCGGGCCGTGGACGCTTGCTCCTGCGTCTACTGCGATTGCGACTTCTACTGCGCATCAGTATGACGTGACTGTTTTAGTCACTTCAAATCCAGCGACTTACACCGCCGTCGCTTCGGACTGCTCTCTCGCAACGGGCAGCGCAACCAACACAGGTTTGCTGAACAATGCGACGCTCACCGCAGGCCTCGGAGCAAGCGTTGCCTCGGTATGCGCTACGTCGCCAGCGCCTACACAACTTAGCAAAGCGTTTAGCCCCTCCCCGTTGCAAGTCGGCGGCGTGTCCGTCCTCACGATCACGGTTACGAATCCAGCTGGCAATCAGGCCGTCGCTAATATCGATTTCACCGACACGATGCCTCTAGGATTATTGATCGCGACGCCTGCCGCCGGTGCGACAACATGCACAGGCGGGTCAGTCAGCACAAGTGCAAACGCGGTTTCTTTGTCAAATGGTTCGATTGCTGCGGGCGTCACAACGTGTACCGTGACGGTAAACGTAACCAGCAATGCGTCGGCAATCTACAGTAACGCGGCGGCTAACTTTAGCGGGCTGTCTAATGTTGCGGCACCGGCCGCAGCCTCGACGGTTCAATTCACTGTTGCAACCCTTACTAAAGCATTTGCTCCGTCGACAATCTTGGCCGGTGGGACGTCAAATCTCACCTTTACGATTGCCAACTCAACCCCCGCCGTCGCATACACAGGATTTGCCTTTAGTGACGCGCTCCCCGCAAACGTAACGGTTAACGGTGCAGCCTCCGCTAATACCTGCGGTGGCTCGATTTCAGCCTCTGGTGGCACGATTTCGTTGTCTGGTGGCGCGATGACTGCTGCGACCGCGTCTTGCAGTTTCACCGTGCCGGTGACCAGTATCGTCGCAGGGCCTTACGTTAATAACACGACTAACGTTACAGGCGAATCCGCAAACTTGCTTGATAACACCAACGCGACCCTAACTGTAAATCCGCAAGCTGATTTGTCGATCACAAAAACCGATGGCAGTGCGACCTACACCCCCGGCAGCGCTATTACCTACACCGTTGTGGTGGCCAACGCTGGGCCCAGTAACGTTGCTGCTGCCAGCGTGACTGACAGCGTGCCT
>JANPBT010000003.1:0-9974 GCA_031430575.1 Betaproteobacteria bacterium
GCATTTTTTGCCTCAATCTGCGCCGCAGGTATGAACCAAAAAGCCTTACGGGTTAACCGTCACGCCGGAGCCTGCCGTAATTTCACCCACGACCGCGGCTTGTGCAAAGCCTTCATCGTGGAAGAGTTTCAATACCGCATCAACGCTGGCCGGATCGCAGGCAACCAGCAAGCCGCCGGACGTTTGCGGGTCGGAGAGTAGCGTTTGCTCGGTCGCGCCGACGCCGCTGGCAAGCGTAACGCCTGCGCCGTAGCCCTGCCAGTTGCGCTCTGATGCACCGGTGAAAAAGCCTTGCTCCACCAACGCGGTCACGCCCGGATGCAACGGGACATCGCTCCACTTCAGTGTGGCGCCAACTTTCGAGCCTTTAGTAATTTCAAGCAAATGCCCGGCCAAGCCAAAGCCGGTCACGTCCGTCAATGCCGATACGCCCGCAAAATCAACTAGCGCTTTGCCTGGCGTGTTGAGCTTGGTCGTGCTCTCAATCATCGCTGCGTAGCCTGCTGCATCGAGCTTTTCTTTTTTCAGCGCAGCAGAATAAACGCCCACGCCAATCGGTTTGCCCAAAATCAATTTATCGCCGGGCTTTGCGCCAGCGTTGCGCTTGACTTTGCGTGGATCAACGATGCCGATCACGACCAAGCCGTAAATCGGCTCGACGGTATCAATCGTATGCCCACCCGCAATTGGGATTCCCGCTTTGCGGCAGACCGACTCGCCGCCTTCAAGCACGCCTCGCACCGTCTCTAGCGGTAGCTGATTGATTGGCATACCAACCAACGCGAGCGCAAACAATGGCGTGCCGCCCATCGCGTAAACGTCGGAAATGGCATTGGTCGCGGCGATTGCGCCGAAGTCATGCGGATCATCGACGATAGGCATGAAGAAATCGGTCGTGGCTACGATGGCTTGCGTTTCGTTGATTTGATAAACCGCCGCGTCATCTGCGGTCTCGATCCCAACGAGCAATTCTTTTGGAATTGGCATTTTGTTGGTGCCGGCCAAAATCTTCTCCAAGATGCCGGGCGCAATTTTGCAGCCGCATCCTCCACCATGGGAGAAAGAAGTTAAGCGTACTTTTTGTAATACCTGCGGCGCAACTGTGGCATTCATCATCAATCCTTGCAAAACTTTCTTGGAGCCACGCGCAAGGCGTGGCAAAAATTACTCTTCAATCTTAATCTCTACATACGCACGGTCACGCAATTGCCGCAACCAATCTTGATAAGACTCTTCCGATTTGCGCTCGCGCAGTGCTTGCCGCGCAGTCGCCCTGCTGCGATCATCGGTAATGTCGTGGCTGCGGCGCTCGGTGACCTGAATCAAATGCCAACCAAATGGTGAGCGCACGGCTTGCGACATTTCACTAATTTTCAACGCTTTCATGGCAGTTTCAAATTGCGGAACGGTATCGCCGGGGCTAACCCAGCCTAAATCGCCGCCCTTGCCATTGCTCGCATCTTCCGATCCGATCTTTGCAACTTCTGTAAACGGTTCTCCACGGGTTATTCGGTCACGCAGGCGTTCTAGTTTCACTTTTGCATCGGCTTCGGACACAAATTCATTTACCCGCACCAAGATATGCTGCACTTTATTTTGGTCGACGATCGTTTTCACCGTGCCACCGCGCCGATCATTGAGACGGACTATATGAAAGCCGTTTGGGCTTTTAATCACCGGGCTGACCACGCCAATCTCCAGCTTTTTAAGCGTCTCGGCAAATACGGTTGGCAGCCGATCGCCACTGCGCCAGCCGATAAGCCCGCCCGAGGCCGCATCAGACGAATCGGAGTAAATGGCTGCGATTTGACCGAAAGTGCGCCCACCGGCAAGATCGGCGAGGGCTTGCGCGGCGCGGGCTTCTCGCTCAGCCACTTGCTTGGGTGTGGATTGCTCTGGCACGAGAATCAGCACATGCGAAATGTTGTATTCCTCTTTATCGAGCCCCTGAGATTTCACGTTAGCTAAATAGCCATCGATCTCGCCCTCGGTGACGATCACGCGCTGCTCAATCTCACGGTCGCGCAGGCGTTTCAACGTAATATCGTTACGAATTTCCTCGCGGAATCGCGTTAGCGACATACCATCGCGCTGCAGCGTCTCGCGAAACTGCTGCGGCGTCATTTTGTTGTCATCGGCCAACTGCGTGAGCGCGCTGTCTACGGCAGCATCGTCAGCCCGGATACCCGACTCACGCGCAAATTGCAGCTCGGCTTTTTCATTAATAAAGCGCTCAAGCACTTGCCGCTCAAGCGCGTCGTTGTTAGGCACTTGCACATTTTGCCGCTGCATATTGGCTGCAACTGCTTTTTTTTGCGATTCCAACTCAGAGCGCGTGATCGCCTCTTCGTTAACAATCGCGACCACCCGATCGAGCGTGACCGCGCGTTGCGAAAAGCCTACCTGCGGCGCAGAAATGGCCATTACGACGGCCAAAATCCAAAATTTTGAGCTCAATTTGTACCTCAGTTTTTGCGTTAACATGCGCATGCCTAATCCAACGGTTGAAACACATCTGAAATTTGCCCGCCCCGCCTGCGCCCAGTTTCGAGCGTTGAGAGCGTTTGGTAGCCCGGAATATTGCGCCGCAGCACTTCCAATGGGTTAGTGCCTACGCGCGACAAACCGTTCAGCTCAATTTGCCAGAAAATCGAATTGGTTGCTTTTTGCACGCCGGTTGCGATACGCTGCGCTACCAAGCGCCCAATCCAGCAATCGCCGTCATACTCGAAACCGCCGATCGCTTCAACCACGCGATTTTCCGTTACAGCGTAGTTTACCCGTGCCACGCCATAAAAACCACGACCAATTGGCCCGATCAAGCTTTGCATAGGCCACTGCCCGGCAACGTCGATTTGCTTCACTTGACTGGTTGCACCGTTTTCGACTAAGCCCCGGATGTAGCGCGCGCTGGCAGAAATCACTTTTCGCGGCTCTGGCGAGTAGCGTGCGAGTAGTGTTGCTCGCTCGGTGCGTGAGCTATTGGTGTTGAACTGCATGGTCGCTTCGGCGTTAAATTTTTCGTTTGGAGAAATGCCCAAAATCGCAAGCAAATCGGAGGTGCTGCGCTCGCGGACGATTTCACCGACATTTATTTGCTGATCGCGAAAGTAAAAGCGCTCGCCTAACGAAAAACGCACCCGCTCGCGCCCGGTCGTGCTTTCTAAATAACGGGTGGTTAACGCAATCGTGACCTGATTAGCATCCCCGACGCGATCATAGCCAGAATAGCGATTTTCTTGAAACAGCTGGGCGTAATTGAAATCAATTGGCGCTGAATCGAAGTTAGGGATTTGAGCCTGTGATTTAAATGGAATGTAGGTGTAGAAGATGCGCGGCTCAAGTGTTTGATGCATGAGATTACCAAAGAGCGAAGTGTCGCGCTCAAACAGTAAGCCGGCATCAAGGCTGGCAATCGGGATCACCCGCGTTGTGTCTCGAAAATCTAAATCTGTCGTGTCGAGCCGGTAGTCTGATGCGTGTAGGGTGGCTTGCGGAATGATAAACGCGCCGGGACTTCGCCACGGATACTTCATATTTCCCACGAAGAGCGAGCGCACGCCTGGTGCCAGGAACGGGTGTTGAAAGCGGGTTACCGCCGAATCAACTGACGCTTCAAACCCATATAAATCACGCCAAATTCGATGCGCCGAAAGCTCCGGCACCTTTTCATACGGGGGTGTGAAGGCTACGAACGCGGTCGGATCTTGTAGGGTTTGAAATTTTTGAACGCGTAATAAAAAATCCCATTCATTCCAGTGATAGCTCAGGGTCGCAAAGCGTGGCACTGTGCTAATCGCTGTAGCCGCGACGCGGTCTGATAAATCTACGAAGTACGTATCGTCCGAAACGCGCTGGGCGTCAATCGCCAAATGCAAGCGCGGGAGAAATTCTTGCGAATGCCGCCAATGCAGACGGGAGCGATTGGCATCTACTACGCGATCACGGGGTAGAAACTCGCCCAAAAGCGTGCCCTCGACGCCATCCATTAAATAGCGAAATTCGCCATTAAGCTGCAACCCGCGTTTGGTCATCACACGCGGGGTGATCGTCGCATCAAAATTTGGCGCGAGATTGAGATAGTAAGGCAGATGCAACTCAAAACCGCGCGTGCCTGTTGAACCGTAAGTGGGGGTTAAAAAACCTGATTTGCGCTCTTTGCCAAGCGGGAATTCAAGCGACGGCCAATAAAAAACGGGAATATCGAAAAAGCGCACGACCGCGCCTTTGGCCGTGCCCACATCGCGATCTGCATCAAGATCAAGCTTATCAACCGTTAGGCACCATGCGGGATATTGCGACTTACAAGTCGTGTAAGTCGCAATATCCATCCCATATTTGCCTTCGCCTTCGAGCCTGACCCGCTCAGCAGTGCCTTGGCTGCCAAATCGACTGAGCACATATTGGGTTTTACCGGCAGTGCCGCGCTCGGTTGACGGCGAGTAATTGAGCGCATCAGTTTGGACGGAATCGTACAACGAGCGCCAGGTCACGTTCCCGCGCGCGTCGAGCGTATCAATGCCTTCGGTGTAACGCGCCCAATCGGCACGCACGGTTTGTTTGCGGTTGCGAAATACAACGTTGCCAGCAGCTTCGACAACACCATTTTTTTGATCGCCGTCGACGCGATCAGCGAGAAAGAAATTGCTACCGGGCAGATCAGCTGGCTTGGGCCGGGTCAACTCTGCGGCGGGCTTAAGTCGCGGCGCAGCACTTGCGAATGGCGCAGTCGGCACGACAACTTCAGCGCTGCCTTGCGCGAACGCGCCAGGCGCAATCACGAAGATCCAAAAAGTGCGTAAAAAATTGGGCAAAGGAATGAGGGCGTGTCGAGGTGCGATGCAATGCCTAGATTGTAGGCGAGAGCGCAATTTCGCCCGCTACAATCGGCTGCAGAAAAAACTCACCAAAACACACCCATTTATGACTGTCCCCGACCACGACGCCCGCCTTGATCTCTTGCGCACTTGGATCGCTGCCCGGATCGCGCAAGTAGAGGGGATCGTGCCCGCTTCTGCCGATGCCAGTTTTCGTCGATACTTTCGGGTTACCGACGCTGCGGGCGCGACGTGGATCGTAATGGATGCCCCGCCCGAGCTCGAGGACAGCGCGTCGTTTGTGCGCGTCGCCGAATTGATGCAAAAAGCCGGCGTATTTGCGCCGCAGGTCTTAGACTATGATTTAAAGAAGGGCTTTTTGCTGCTGACTGATCTCGGGCCCCAAACCTATCTGGATGCGCTTAATGCCGACAACGCACCGCAACTTTTTCGAGATGCGACCGAAGCGTTGATTCGCTGGCAATTAAGCACGCGGCCAGAAGTGCTGCCGCTTTTTTCCGAAACTGTTTTGCGGCAAGAGTTACAGTTATTTCCTGATTGGTATGTCGGTCATCATCTGCAGAAGACATTTACGCCCGCGCAAGAAAAAGTCTGGGGCGAGATTTGCGATCTGCTCGTGGCAAGCGCATTGGCGCAGCCCAAGGTTTACGTTCATCGCGATTTCATGCCGCGCAATTTAATGGTCTGCGCTGGCGAAAATCCTGGCGTAATCGATTTTCAAGATGCGGCAATGGGCCCTATTTCATACGACATCATTTCGCTCTACCGTGATGCCTTCATGAGCTGGGAAGAGGAATTCGTGCTCGATGGCGTCGTGCGCTATTGGGAAGGCGCAAAAAATGCCGGGCTACCGGTGAATCCGCAATTTGGAGAGTTTTATAAAGATTGCGAGTGGATGGGACTGCATCGCCACCTGAAAGTCATGGGTATCTTTGCCCGCATTCGCTACCGCGACGGCAAGCCAAAATACTTAGAAGACGCGCCCCGCTTCGAGAAATACGTCCGCGCGGTGACGCAGCGCTATAGCGCGCTCACGCCGTTAACCCGACTTTTCAACGAACTGCACAACACGCCCCCTGAGATGGGCTACACCTTCTGATTTGTTCGCTATACCTCCGGCGCAGATTTAGGCGTTTTAGGGTCATTTCTGCGCCGCCGCACCTCATCGTCGTATCTCGTGGGAAAATGGCTTGAATTAAACCGCCACACCCCAACCTTTTGGCTATGAATCCACTCCTCACGCTCGGACATTTTCCTGCCTTTTCGGCAATTTCGCCTGCCCATGTCGCGCCCGCCGTTACCGCGCATTTGCAAACCTGCCGCGATGTATTGGCGCAGGTTTCTGCACCGCAAACGCCCGCCACATGGGATTGCGTCATCGCGCCCCTGCAAGCAGCGCACGTCACACTCGGGCGCGCGTGGAGCTGCGTCGGGCATTTAAACGCGGTTAAAAATTCTCCCGAATTGCGCGCGGCGCATCAAGAGCAGCTGCCGCTGATTACCGCTTATTTCACCGAGGTCGCTCAGAATGAAGCGCTCTACGCGAAATATAAAGCGATTCGCACTGGCGGCGACTATGCGACCCTGACCCCTGCGCAGAAAAAATTACTCGGCAACGAGCTGCGCGATTTCGTGCTCGGCGGCGCGGAGCTGCAAGGCGAGGCACGTACGCGGTTTGCCGCGATAGCGCTGGAGCTCTCGACAATTTCAGCAAAATTTAGTGATAACGTTTTGGATGCCGTGAACGCATGGTCGATCAACGTCGATGCCAGTCGCGTTGATGGTTTACCCGACGACGTCAAACAAGCCGCTGCAGAAAAAGCAATCGCCCGCAATGAAACGGAATTTACGTTTACGCTGCATCAGCCGAGCTTAATGCCGGTGCTCCAATACGCTAAAGATCGTGCATTACGGGAAGCGATTTACCATGCCCACGTGACCCGCGCGAGCGATCAGTTTCCGCTTGCGAAACCAGAGTGGGATAACGCACCGCTGATTGCGCAGATCCTCGCGCTGCGCGCAGAGGAGTCAACACTTTTAGGTTATAAAAATTTCGCTGAAGTTTCACTCGTGCCAAAAATGGCGGAGACACCGCAGGAAGTCATTGCCTTTCTGCGCGATTTCGCAGCCCGCGCGAAACCTTACGCCGAACGTGACATGCAGGAGTTGCGGGCATTCGCAAAAGCCAATTGTGAGCTTGATTCTATTGAGGCGTGGGATGTTGCTTTTGTCTCCGAGCAACTGCGCCAACAGCGCTACGCCTATTCCGATTTAGAGCTCCAGCAATATTTCCCGGAAGATAAAGTGCTCGCGGGCTTGTATCGGGTGATCGAGTCACTCTACCAAGTGAAAATCGTTGAAGCTGCTGCCGATACGTGGGACGCAAACGTGCGATTTTTTGAGGTGCAAGGCGCAGATCGCAGCGTGATCGGTCATTTCTATCTTGATCTTTATGCCCGTGAAAATAAGCGCGGCGGCGCTTGGGCCGATAGCATCAACAATCGCGCGCGCGCGCAGCAAACGCTGACCACGCCGCTGGTTTTTCTCACCTGCAATCTGCCCGCGCCAGTGGGCGACAAACCGGCCTGCTTTACCCACGATGATGTGATTACAATTTTTCACGAATTTGGGCATGGTCTGCATGTGTTGCTCTCAAAAGAAGAGCAGCAAGGCATCTCGGGATGGGACGGCGTGGAATGGGATGCGGTGGAGCTGCCTTCGCAATTCATGGAAAATTATTGCTACGAGTGGGATGTCTTGCAGCATATGACCGCACACGCGGAAACGGGCGAATCGCTGCCCCGCGCCTTCTTCGATAAAGTCATTGCCGCAAAAAACTTTCAGGCTGGCATGCAATCTGTGCGTCAGCTTGAGTTCAGCCTTTTTGACTTTCGATTGCATGCCGAGTTTGATGCCAACGCGGCAGATGTCGCGCCCCGAATGCTCGCGCTTTTGGATACCGTGCGCGCGGAAGTCTGCGTTGTACCGTACCGCGCGTATAACCGTTTACCGATGGCGTTTTCACACATTTTTGCGGGCGGCTATGCGGCGGGCTACTACAGCTACAAATGGGCGGAAGTGCTCTCCGCTGATGCCTTCGCTGCCTTTGAAGAAGAAGGCGTGCTCTGCGCAAAAACGGGCAAACGCTTTTTAGATGAAGTCATCGGTCGCGGCGGCACGCGTGATGCCATGGAAAATTTCATCGCCTTCCGTGGCCGCAAACCGCAAATGGATGCACTGATGCGGCATAGCGGCATGCAGCAGTGAAACTCGCCACGTGGAACGTCAATAGTCTGAACGTACGCCTCAGTCGCGTGCGTGAATGGCTCATTGCGCATCAGCCCGATGCGCTTTGCCTGCAAGAGCTAAAGATGGAAACGCATAAATTTCCACACGACGTTTTTGCAGAGGTTGGCTACACCGCAGCGGTGCATGGTCAAAAGACCTATAACGGCGTCGCGATACTTTCCAAAATACCTGCGGCGCAGATTCAGCTTGCAATTCCGGGCTACGATGACCCGCAGGCGCGGGTGATCGCTGCAACCATTGGCGATACGCGCGTGATTAGCCTTTATGTCGTCAATGGGCAATCGGTTGCCAGTGAAAAATACGAATACAAATTGCAATGGTTGAAAGCCTGCACCCAATTTTTGAAAGAAGAATTTGCAGCGCATCCAAAGGTTGCGGTGCTCGGTGATTTCAATATCGCTCCAGAAGATGCCGATGTCCACGACCCTGCGCTATGGGAAGGGCAAGTGCTCTGCACCGATGAAGAGCGGGCTTACTTTGATCGTTGGCTCAATCTCGGGCTGAAAGATGCGTTTCGTTTGTTTGATCAGCCGCCCAAAACTTTTAGCTGGTGGGATTACCGCATGCTCGCATTCCCTAAAAATTTAGGCATGCGCATCGATCATATTTTGCTGTCGCCAGCGCTGGTCGCCTCCTGCACCAGCTGCGTGATTGATCGAGAAGAGCGCAAAGTGCGCGGTGATGATAAGCCGAGCGATCACGCGCCCGTGGTCGCAATCGTTTGACCCACCCGATCAAGCTCAGCGTGCTTGATCTTTCGCCCATTTGCGAAGGGCAAACGATTGAGCAAACGCTGCACAACACCCGCGATCTGGCGCAACACGCCGAGCGGCTGGGCTACTTGCGCTATTGGCTTGCCGAGCATCACAATTTAGACGGCGTGGCGAGCTCGGCAACTTCCGTGCTGATTGGGTATGTTGCGGCAGGCACATCAACCATTCGCGTTGGCTCGGGCGGCGTGATGCTGCCCAATCATGCGCCGCTCGTGATCGCTGAGCAATTTGGCACGCTCGATGCGCTCTACCCCGGGCGCATTGATCTCGGGCTTGGTCGCGCACCCGGCACGGATGGCCTGACCATGCGGGCGCTGCGGCGGCATCTTTCGTCCGCGACCGAAGATGATTTCGTCGCCAACGTCGTAGAGCTACAAGAATATTTCGCGCCGCCGCCTAACGAACGCCGTACTGTGCGCGCGATTCCCGGCATCGGGCGTAACGTGCCGATGTGGATTCTTGGATCGAGTTTGTTTGGCGCGCAAGTGGCTGCGCACTTGGGTCTTCCTTTTGCATTTGCCTCGCACTTCGCGCCTGATTCTCTCGATGTGGCGCTCGCAATTTACCGTGAACGCTTTCGCCCGTGCGCGACCCTGGCCGCGCCTTACGCCATGGTCGGGGTCAATGTCGTCGCTGCCCATTCTGATGAAGAAGCCGCGCACCTTTTCACTTCAATTCAGCAGCGATTTTTGGGCATCATCCGCAATCGCCGCGGCCCACTCCCGCCGCCAGTCGCGTCGACGGATCATTTGTGGTCGCAAGACGAGCGCGATGCGGTTAATCAGATGACCTCAGTTTCGCTCGTCGGCTCGCTAGAGACTGTGCGCACCCAAATGCAAGCCCTGCTCGCGCGCACCGGTGCCAATGAATTGATGGTCAACACCGCGATTTTTGAGCACGAAAAGCGCGTGGGCTCCTATGCGCTGTTGGCGCAGGTTGCTTCAGAGCTAAACGCACGCGAAGTGGCGCTGCAGGCGTAGCGTTTCTTAAATACCTGCGGCGCAGATTTCGCCTAAAAATAGCCAAAATTGCCACAATCTGCGCCGCAGGTATT
>JANPBT010000004.1:0-91841 GCA_031430575.1 Betaproteobacteria bacterium
TTTTTTTTTTTTTTTTTTTATTTACAAATATTTAAATATCCCGGGGGCTCTTTTCGCCAAAAAAACCCGTTTTTTTCCCCCAACCCCCCGCCGCAGGTATGAATCGATAAAGCGCAGGAATGAAATTACAGTTTTGCCAAAATCGCGTCGCCCGAGGAGACTTCAAATTTCCCCGGTGCTTCCTTGGCAATATGCGTGACCACGCCGTTGTCCACAATCATCGCGAAACGGTCGCAACGTACGCCCATGCCGCGCGCAACTAAATCGAGCTCTAAGCCCAGCGCTTTGGTAAATGCGCCGCTGCCATCACCGACCATGCGAATTTTGCCGTCCGTGCCTTGCGAGCGGCCCCATGCGCCCATCACGAAACCATCGTTGACGGACATGCAAAATACCTCAGCCACGCCTTTGGCTTTCATGGCGTCCAAATTTTTCAAATAGCTTGGTACGTGTTGGGCTGAGCAGGTTGGCGTATAAGCGCCGGGCAAACCAAAAATCACAATCTTGCGGCCTGCAGCGGCAGCGGCTATATCCACCGGGGTCGGTGGCAATGGGCAGTTTTTGCCGTCGTCGTAGCCGACCGATTCGTGCAACGTTGCGGCAGGTAATTTCTCTCCAGCTTGAATCATTTGATGCTCCTTACAATAGTGCGATGAATAACCCTCAATCATAAGCCATATCGATGCCCGATCCGTCCTCCTTTCTCGCTGCCGCGCACGATTTAGCGAATATCGCCCGCCCGATTGCAAAAAAATATTTCCGCCAGCCGATTGTGGTGGAGCGCAAGGGCGATGCTTCGCCTGTCACGGTGGCCGATCAAGAGATTGAGGCCGCGATGGTGCAATACCTGCGGCGCAGTTTCCCCGACCACGGCATTTTTGGTGAAGAGCATGGCAGCGTAAATGCGGGCGCAGAATGGGTTTGGGTGCTCGATCCGATTGATGGCACAAAGAGTTTCATCACCGGGCGCGCAACGTTTGGCACGCTCATTGCGCTCGCCCATCGCGGCAAGCCCGTGCTCGGAATCATCGATCAGCCCATTACCGACGAGCGCTGGGTCGGCTGCGCCGGACGGCCCACAACGTTTAATGACAAACCCTGCAAAGTGCGCACGCCAGTCGCGCTAAATGAAGCCATCGCCGCCACTACGACGCCCGCGCAATGGAGGCAAGATTGGCCCGCACACCAAGCGCTCGCGGCGAACGCTAAATCGATGATTTACGGTGGCGATTGCTATAGCTACGGCATGTTGGCGCTCGGCTTCGTTGATCTCATCGCCGAAGCGCAATTAAAGCCCTACGACTTTATGGCGCTCGTGCCGATCGTTCAGGGCGCGGGCGGAGCGATGACCGATTGGGCAGGTGCGGAATTAACGATGGCTTCCCAGGGCAAAGTGCTTGCGGCAACGAACGCAAGGTTGCTAGCAGAAACGGTAAAGCTGATTCAAGCCGGTCGCTAATTGCTCTTAAACCGCCAAATCTGCGCCGCAGGTATCCGCTGGTGACCTGCCTATTTCGTGCGCGCCGCCGAGCCTTCGAGCCCGCCGAGTAATTCCACGTTATTGCCCGGAATCACCATCTGAAAAATCGACTCGATGCTGGTGTAGTCGTAATAGCCCAAGCGCGCGATCGGGCGTATTTTCAGCACATCGACTAAGCCTTCAGGCGTGAGCACTTCATCGGCGATATGGATCATCACCACTTTGCCAAAGACGACATCAACGGGCCCCATCAAGCCTTCGCCCGGAAAGCGAACGGAGTTGAGATATTTGCACTCAAACTGAATCGGCGACGCGGCCACGCGCGGCGGCGTAACCAAAAGCGACGGCGCTTTTGCCAAGCCCGCCCGGCCGAATTCATCAACCTCGGGCGGTAATTCCTCAGCAGAAATATTCACCGCTTCGCGCAGCGCGTAAGTTGCCATGTTCCAGACAAATTCGCCAGTGGCCTCAGCATTACGCACAGAGTCTTTGCGATGCCCGCGGGTATCTTGATTGGCGGCAAACATCACAATCGGCGGATTAAACGTCACGTTTTGAAATTGGCTATATGGCGCAAGATTGGCGATGCCCGACCGATCAAGCGTAGAAATCCAGCCAATCGGGCGTGGGATCACGCATGACTTAAACGGATCGTGCGGCAAATTGTGTGGC
Organism: Betaproteobacteria bacterium; assembly: GCA_031430575.1. Classification (GTDB taxonomy): domain Bacteria; phylum Pseudomonadota; class Gammaproteobacteria; order Burkholderiales; family Casimicrobiaceae; genus JANMDS01. The sequence goes on from JANPBT010000004.1 coordinate 2,153, forward strand.
GTAATTCCGGGCTGATAGTGCATCTGAGCGCGCCTAAGGTCAAATTATTACTAATCGCATTTTGCACAACGACGCGATGAATTGATGAATTTGGAGCGCAATAAAGGAATGATTCTCGGAATACGTTTCACGTCTTAGAGATATGGACGCTTCCCTGATTGCAAGTCAATTGTGAGGCGGTTGTTAGATACGTCTCCAAGTAACAATATGCTCTTAAAAAACGTGCGCAGGCTTCCGAAGAGGTTACACAATCGTCTGTTTACTGCAAGCGAAAATGTGGGTAACCACCCGCGATTTATGCCTCCCCAAACAAGCTGGCTTGCCGCGCATCGGGCTTACGCGAAAGTTTTGGCTCCCGCCCGGTTATGCGCAGACCACTCTTCCTGCTGCCATGCTTTTCCATCCCATCGCACGCTTGCGATTTCACGGCGTCGCTCTTCCTCAGCAGGCCAAATTGCGCGCGGGCTAAACGGTAGGTGAGACCCATTCGACAATTGGCAGCGGATAGTCCACACCCAAGCGCACTTCGTATTGCGCTTGCTGCAACACGCTTAGCCCCCACTGCGTAAAAAATTACACAGTGGGTACCTTGGCAAGGTCTGGACACCATTTTTTATGAGCACGCCCTCTACACCATGCTCTTGCGCTTGTTTCGTGACGTTGTAAATTCGCAGCGCGTTCAAGCGCAGTGTCAATTTCGAAAAAACTTCGTTCGACATTTTCTTTTTTTTTAACTCGGGCGACTCAGCAGCCCCGCTACCGGCCTTGCCATCTCGCAGGCCAACGCCACCAATCTATCTGGCGCGAACACGGTCACCACGCTGCTCATCAAAGACCATCTGGGCTCAGCGGTAGCCGAATTCGTCTTAACCTCCGCCACCACGGGTAATCTCGCCGTCCACGGCTTTGGCCCGTGGGGCAACGCCCGCAACGCCGCTAACCCGCTGGCGCAGGGGCAGCGCGGGTTCACCGGGCACGAACACCTAGCCGAGCTCGGTTTGGTGCACATGAATGGGCGCATTTATGACGCCCACCTCGGGCGCTTCCTGCAAGCCGACCCGATTATCCAAGCCCCGCACAACGCGCAGAACCACAATCGCTACAGCTATGTGATGAACAACCCGCTTTCTTACTCCGATCCGAGTGGGTTTAGCTGGTGGACGCGGATTAGAGATAGATTTATCCGCCCGCTCCTCGGCCAAGTCATTGGCAACTATGAACCTAGCCATTTTTTTAGACAGAAGCGCCCTCTGAAGCTTGATGATACAGGCGTTCATAGTCGGCTGGGGATACCCAGCCGTTGGTCGAGTGCCTGCGAACTCGGTTGTAATAGCCCTCGATGTACTCAAATACGATCGCTCGGGTTTGCTCTCGATCGCTTAGCGGCTTGCCGTAAATCTCTTCTTTTTTCAGCGTCGCAAAGAAGCTCTCAGCCACTGCATTATCCCAGCAGTTTCCCCTACGGCTCATGCTTTGGATGAGCGCATTTTTGTCGATGAGCGCGACAAAGTTGTCTGCGCAGTACTGTGAGCCTCGATCCGTATGAATCATGACCCCCTTGGGGTTACCTCGTGTCAGTAATGCCGCCTGCAACGCATCAATCACCAACGCTTGGTCAATGCGCTCGCTCATCTGCCAGCCCACCACCAAACGGCTGTGCAAATCGATGAACACTGCCAAGTAAAGCCAGACTTGAGTGGTGCGCAGGTAGGTGATATCGCCGACCCAAACCTGATTGGGTCGATTGACCGTAAATTGCCGATTCAATAAATTCTGCGCCACCGGTAAGCGATGCTTTGAATCGGTGGTGCTGACAAACTTTTTGCTGTAGCGTGCGCGCAATCCCAGCCGCTGCATGCGCCGCCCGACCGTGCGGGTGCTGACCCGATAGCCTAGGCTGCGAACAATGGCGCAAAGCGCTGGCGCTCCCGTACGCGCACTGCTCGCGCGGTGGTGTTGGGCGATGCGCTGGTTCAGTACGCAGCTGCGCTGCGGCCCGGAGAGCTGGGGTCAGGTCTTGCTTTATAGCATTTAGTCGGGTATGATTCAAAGATGTCCTGTTCTCCAGCAACAGGAGATGCACCACGTTCCAATCGCTTTCTACAGAGCTTGGAGTCAGGTCTCAGAGCTTGGGGTCAGGTCTTGCTTTATAGCATTTAGTCGGGTATGATTCAACCGGGAATTCGGGGTAAGGTCTCGTAATAGTGCATTTCTACCTAATACCTGCGGCGCAAAACAGTCCTTTTCCTGGCTGACCCTGCCTCGATTCCACGTACACCAAATATTTGATAATTTGGGTATGAAAGGGAAATGAATATGGCAAGGAAAAAAGGGATAGCGAACCGCCGGTACACGCGAGAGCTTGGGGTCATCTGAGAGCTTGGGGTCAGGTCTTGTAATAGTGCATTTCCGGCGAAATACCCGCGGCGCAAATCAGCCACTTTCGTGGCAATATCTCCTAAAAACAAGCCATTCTGCCGGCTTGGGGTTACGGCTTGGAGTCAGGTCTTGCAATAGTACATTTTCAATCAAATACCTGCGAAGAAAAACAACGCGCAAAATAGCCCTTCTCTCGGCATATTTCCTAAAAACGAGCCATTCTGCGCCTCAGGTATGAAGCCTGAAACGCAAAGCTTTGCCCATGCGCAGCAGAACTATCACGCAACGCGCGTAAGACGTAATCCGTAGGGCAGCAACAAGCGAAGCGCATTGCGCCGGACGACGGTACAACGATCAAATACCTGCGGCGCAAAATGCTCCTTTTCCGGCGAATTCCCTAAAAATAAACCCTCTGCACCGCAGGTAGTTATGATCGTGGCCATTGGCCAATGATTCAAAATGATGCGATGGCGATTTCCATTTCCGAAACTGAAATTACATTTACGGCTGTGCGTGCGCAAGGCGCAGGTGGGCAAAACGTTAATAAAGTTTCGTCCGCAATTCACCTGCGTTTCGATGTCCACGCGTCCAGCCTACCAGCGCCGGTAAAAGCCCGGCTGCTTGCGCTGGGCGATACCCGCGTGACCGATGACGGCGTTGTCGTCATTAAAGCCCAAACCGAGCGCACGCAAGAGGCCAATAAGCGCGAAGCCATCGCCCGATTGCAAGATTTAGTGAAAAGTGTGGCCACCGCGCCGCGCACGCGCCATGCAACCAAGCCGACCTTCGGCTCAAAAATGCGCCGTTTAGACAGCAAAGCTGCGACCGGGCGCAATAAAGCCCTGCGCGGAAAGGTCAGTGCGTAAATTTTTAAGCCTACCTGCGGCGCAGATTGGGGCACTGAGAGCTAGTTTTCGATGCCAAAACATCAGAAAACGGCTCAATCTGCGCCGCAGGTACGAACAACATGCTGCCGGAATGCGCGCTATGCCGTTCCAGCATAAATACAGCCTGTCGCATTGACCCGGCGCGCACGAACCCGTTACAATCCGCAGGCTTTCACGGTCTCGCTTGGGGTTTTCCCGCGCATTACTCATGAAAATCTCAGCGAACGATAGTGCAAACGGTAATGCAAAACACGCGTCCGCTCTCGAGCGCCCCCATTTTGAAAGTTGTGAAATGGCAGGCCATCGCGATAGTTTTCTTTGTCGCGATTTCGGGATCATGGTCGGGTTTGCATGGCGGGGTCTCGGCGCTGATCGGCGGGTTGGTAAATGTCTGCGCGGTCGTGGTGTATTGGTTCGTAGCAAATATCGGGTTGAAATCAGCGCGTGGTTCAGGGCTTTGGCCTTTGCTGCGGGCAGAAATTGTGAAGCTGGTCGTCATCGCTGCGCAGGTTGCGCTGATTTTTAAGATGTACGCCGCTTTAGTAGTTCCAGCATTTTTCGTCACGTTTCTCATTACGCTGCTTTTATGGCGCGTAGCGTTTGGTGTGAAAACAGATTGATTGCAGTGGTTTAGCGTAGGTTAAGAGAGAAACATGGCAGACGGCGCGAAAGGGTATTCAGGTCCGGGCGAATATATCGACCACCACCTGAGCAACCTCAAAGTTTCTACCGGCGAAGGCGGGTTTTGGAACGTTCACTTAGATACCGTGATAACCGCATGGGTGCTCGGTGCCATCGTGTTCGGCCTTTTGTTCATGATTTCGCGCAAAGCGACGGCAAGTGGCGTGCCATCAAAAGGGCAGACTTTTTTCGAGCTACTGTACGATTTCGTTGACGGCCAAGTTAAAGAAATTTTTCACGGCGATCGTAAATTAGTTACCAGTATCTGCATGACCGTTTTCGTGTGGATTTTGCTCATGAACTCGATGAAGTTTTTGCCCGTAGACTGGATCGCGGAAGGCCTAAAACTCGTTGGAATTAAATATTGGAAGCCGGTCGCGACCGCCGACATCAATACCACCCTAGCCTTAGCGCTGTCTGTAATTGGCTTGGTTATCGTATTCAGCGTGAAATTCAAGGGCATCGGCGGCTACATTCACGAGCTTTTCTGCACCCCGTTTCACGGCTCTGGCCCGATCAGCACGATCATTCTCGCCCCGGCCAATTTCTTGTTTCAGCTCATTGAGTTGATCTCTAAGCCGCTTTCGCTCGCGCTGCGGCTTTACGGCAATATGTATGCCGGTGAGATCATCTTTTTGCTGATTGCACTCATGAGCGCGGCCGGGGTCACCGGCGTGTTTTTTGGTGGTTTATTGCATGCAGCCTGGGCAATATTCCATATTCTTGTGGTGCCATTGCAAGCGTTTATTTTCATGATGCTCACTGCTGTCTATTTGGCGATGGCAAAAGAGTCGCACTAATTTTTTGTTTAACTCACTCGTTTAATTTCTAAGCTCGAAAGGTAATACCAAAATGGAAAAACTGATGATGTTGGCCAGCGTTCAAGGCTACACCGCAATTGCAATCGGCCTGATCGTAGGTCTTGGCGCTATCGGCGCGTGTATCGGTGTGGGCATCATGTGCTCAAAGTTTTTGGAATCATCCGCACGCCAGCCTGAGCTCATGCCGCAACTGCAAGGCAAAGTTTTCCTTTTGCTCGGCCTGATCGATGCATCGTTCATTATCGGTGTTGGTATTGCATTGTTGTTAGCATTTAACAACCCATTGCTCAACGTTCTTAACGCTGCCGTTAAGTAAACATTGACTGCCTCACTCTCTTTAACCAGAACTGAAAGGTCACTGTCATGAATATCAACATGACCTTGATTCTGCAGGCGATTGGCTTTTTCATTTTCATTTACTTCACCGCGAAGTTTGTGATGCCTCCGCTGGCTAATGCAATTGAAGCGCGTCGCCGCCAAATTGCCGATGGTCTTGCGGAAGCAGAAAAAGGCAAAGCTTCGCTCGTTACCGCCCAGCGCGATGCTGATAAGGTGATTGGCGAAGCGAAAGCCAAAGCAGCAGACATCATTGCCAATGCTGAAAAGCAAGCCGTAACGCGCATTGAAGCCTCAAAAGGCGAAGCCGTTGCCGAAGGTGAGAAGCAATTAGCGGCCGCTAAATCCGAAATGGATCAGCTCGTGTTCAAAGCGAAAGAAGGCTTGCGCAATCAAGTGGCTGACCTCGCGGTATCGGGCGCATCAAAGATTTTGCGCCGTGAAGTCAACCCGCAGGTGCATTCTGATCTGCTGAAGCAGTTGCAAGCGGAGCTGTAAAAAATGGCCGAACTCGCCACTGTCGCGCGCCCCTACGCAGAAGCTGCATTTGCGCTCGCGCGCGAATCGGCTGATCCAAAGGCGGCTTTGCCAAAATGGGCTGAAATGTTGCGTGCGCTATCCAGCGTTGCGCAAGATGCCCAAATGCAGACGGCAATTGAGAGCCCCAAGCTCTCAGCCGCACAGAAAACCGAGCTCTTCACGGGCGTTTGCGGTGATGCGCTGACCGATACCGGTCGCAAATTTATCAGCACGGTCGTAGAGGCGGGGCGGGCGAAGTTGCTGCCCCAAATTCAGCTGCATTTTGAAGCCCTCAAAAATGCGGATGAAAACTCTGCGATTGCGGTGGTGCGCACGGCGATGCCGTTAACCGACGAGCAGCGCGCAGGATTTGCGCAAAGCTTGCAGCGCAAATTTGGTAAATCGATTCAGATTAAAGAAACCGTCGATGAGAGTCTCATCGCTGGTGCCATTATTTCAGTCGGCGATCAGGTGATCGACGGCTCTGCTAAAGGCCGACTTGCCGCGATGGCATTTGGCGTTAAAGCGTAAGACGCAGCCCCCATTTTTAGAGAATAGCCATGAACCTGAATCCATCGGAAATCAGCGAACTCATCAAGAGCAAGATCGCCAATTTAGATACGCAATCGCAAACGCGCACGCAAGGTACTGTCGTGTCGGTCACGGACGGTATTTGCCGTATCCATGGTCTGCAAGATGTCATGCAAGGCGAGATGCTTGAATTTCCCGGCAATACTTTCGGCCTCGCATTGAATCTTGAGCGTGACTCTGTCGGCGCGGTGGTTTTAGGCGCATATGAGCACATCACCGAGGGCGACGTCGTTAAATCGACTGGTAAGATTTTGTCGGTGCCAGTGGGTCGGGAATTGCTTGGTCGCGTCGTGAATTCGCTCGGTGAGCCGATTGATGGCAAAGGCCCGATTAATGCCAAAGAGTTCGACGTGATCGAAAAAGTGGCGCCGGGCGTGATTGCCCGCAAATCGGTTTCCCAGCCCGTGCAAACAGGTTTGAAATCTATTGATGCGATGGTGCCCGTAGGCCGTGGTCAACGCGAGCTGATCATCGGAGACCGCCAAACTGGCAAAACCGCAGTGGCGATTGACGCGATCATCAACCAAAAAGGCAAAGGCGTTTTCTGCGTTTACGTCGCGATCGGCCAAAAAGCGTCGACCGTGGCTAACGTCGTGCGTAAGCTTGCCGAGACCGGTGCGTTGGAGTTCACGATCGTCGTTGCGGCAACGGCGTCTGAATCCGCTGCGATGCAATATATCGCCGCCTACTCTGGTTGCACGATGGGCGAATATTTCCGCGACCGCGGTGAAGATGCGCTGATCGTATACGACGACCTTTCCAAGCAAGCCGTAGCGTATCGCCAAGTTTCCCTGTTGCTGCGCCGCCCTCCGGGTCGCGAGGCATATCCGGGTGACGTGTTTTATTTGCATAGCCGTTTGCTTGAGCGTTCTGCGCGCGTAAACGAAGCATATGTTGAGGCCTTCACCAAAGGTGCGGTCAAAGGTAAGACGGGCTCACTAACTGCACTGCCGATTATTGAGACGCAAGCGGGCGACGTTTCTGCCTTCGTTCCAACCAACGTCATCTCGATTACCGATGGCCAGATTTTCTTGGAAACCGATTTGTTTAACGCTGGCATTCGTCCTGCGATTAACGCCGGCATTTCGGTGTCCCGCGTAGGCGGCGCAGCGCAAACTAAAGTCATTAAGAAATTGGGCGGCGGCGTACGTTTGGCGCTCGCGCAGTATCGCGAGTTGGCCGCGTTTGCGCAGTTCGCTTCCGATCTAGACGAAGCCACCCGCAAGCAGCTGGAGCGGGGTCGCTTGGTCACTGAGCTGATGAAGCAAGCCCAATATAAGCCGATGTCGGTCTCCGATATGGCGATGACGCTCTTTGGCGTAAACAACGGTTATTTCGACGCGGTTGATGTTAAGAAAGCCTTATCTGCTGAAAAAGCAATGCACGGCTACATTAGCTCGAAATTTAAAGATTTGGTCGATCGTATCGAGAGCACCAAAGATTTATCAAAAGACGACGAAGCTCAATTGCATGAGGCAATGAAAGACTTCACCAAGAACGGCAGCTACTAAAACCTGCGGCGCAGATTTAGTTAATAAGCACTTAAGGACAGATAAAAGTGGCTGGTTCAAAAGAAATTCGCACCAAGATCAAGAGCGTACAAAATACGCGCAAGATCACCAAGGCGATGGAAATGGTTGCCGCATCGAAGATGCGCAAGGCGCAAGAGCGCATGCGCGCTGCTCGGCCGTATGGCGATAAGATTCGGCAGATCGCTGCGCACTTGGCATTTGCAAACTCTGAATACAAACATCCGTATTTAGTCATGAACGACAGCGTTAAAGCTGCCGGCATGATCGTGGTCAGCACCGATAAAGGTTTGTGTGGCGGACTAAATACCAACGTGCTCCGCATGTCTTACAACAAGCTTAAAGAGTTGCAAGGGCAGGGCGAAGAAGTGCGGGTCACGGCGATTGGCAACAAAGCCAATGGCTTTTATCAGCGGGTTGGCGCAAAGGTCGTCTCCAATATCGTTGGCTTGGGCGATGCCCCAGCGATGGATAAGCTGATCGGCCCACTTAAAGTGCAGCTTGATGCCTACGAAAAAGGTGAGATTGATCGCATCTTTATCGTCTACACGAAATTCATTAACACCATGAAGCAAGAGCCCGTGCTTGAGCAATTGCTTCCGCTGCCAAAAGAGCGATTGCAAGATGCAAATGCTGCCGCGGCAAATCGTGGTTCGTGGGACTACACCTACGAGCCAGAGCCGAAAGTCGTGCTTGATGAATTACTCAAGCGCTACGTCGAGCAGATTGTGTTTCAAGGCGTGGCCGAAAACATGGCCTCGGAGCAAAGCGCGCGCATGGTTGCGATGAAATCAGCATCTGACAACGCAAAAGAGGTGATTGGCGATTTGACCTTGCAATACAACAAATCCCGGCAAGCCGCGATTACGAAAGAGCTTTCTGAAATTGTGAGTGGCGCGGCTGCGGTTTAATCTGCGCTACGGCATTTAAGTTGATTTAACACCAAATATTTAATTGATTGAGTTGGAAAGAAACGCTATGAGCGCGACCCAAACATCTAGCAGCGGCAAAATCGTACAGTGCATCGGCGCTGTGGTTGATATCGCATTTGACCGTGCCAACATGCCGAGGATTTACGACGCCTTGACGCTTGAAGACGCGGGCGACAGCTTCGCTGAAAAAGGCCTCACGTTTGAAGTGCAGCAGCAATTGGGCGACGGCATCGTGCGCACCATCGCGATGGGCTCTTCCGACGGCTTGCGCCGTGGTATGTCGGTTAAATCTACCGGCAAGCCCATCAGTGTGCCGGTCGGTGAAGCCACGCTCGGGCGCATTATGGATGTTCTCGGTCGTCCGATCGACGAGCTCGGCCCGATCAAAACCGAAGAGCGCCGTGCCATTCACCAGCCCGCGCCAAAATTTGACGAGCTTTCGCCTTCTGTTGATCTTTTGCCCACAGGCATCAAAGTGATTGACTTGGTCTGCCCGTTTGCAAAAGGCGGCAAGATTGGTTTGTTCGGCGGCGCTGGTGTCGGCAAGACGGTGAACATGCTTGAGCTCATCAACAATATCGCAAAGTCTTATGGTGGTTTATCGGTGTTCGCAGGCGTCGGCGAGCGCACGCGTGAAGGCAACGACTTCTATCACGAGATGCAAGAAGCTGGCGTTATCAACATGGAGAAGATGGAAGACTCCAAAGTCGCCATGGTGTTCGGCCAAATGAATGAGCCGCCGGGCAATCGTTTGCGTGTAGCGTTGACCGGCTTGACCATGGCCGAGCGCTTCCGCGACGAAGGTAAAGATATTCTTTTCTTCGTAGACAATATTTATCGCTACACCCTGGCCGGTACCGAAGTGTCCGCGCTGCTCGGTCGTATGCCTTCCGCTGTGGGTTACCAGCCAACGCTGGCTGAAGAAATGGGCCGCTTGCAAGAGCGCATTACGTCCACTAAAACCGGTTCAATCACTTCGATTCAGGCCGTGTACGTGCCCGCAGATGACTTGACCGACCCGTCTCCGGCAACGACCTTCGCCCACTTGGATGCAACGGTTGTGCTTTCGCGCGACATCGCATCACTTGGTATTTACCCAGCTGTGGATCCGCTCGACTCATCAAGCCGCCAGCTTGATCCGTTGGTGATTGGCGAAGAGCATTACAACTGCGCCCGCGCTGTGCAATCGTTGCTCCAGCGCTACAAAGAACTGCGCGACATTATCGCCATTTTGGGTATGGACGAGCTCTCCCCTGAAGATAAGCTCGCCGTTTCTCGTGCGCGTAAGATTCAGCGTTTCTTGTCGCAGCCGTTTAACGTGGCTGAAGTTTTCACCGGCTCGCCAGGCAAAATTGTGTCGTTGAAAGATACGATCAAAGGCTTCCAAATGATCGTGAATGGCGAGTGCGATGCGCTGCCAGAGCAAGCGTTTTACATGGTTGGCGCAATCGAAGAAGCCTTCGAAAAAGCCAAGACGCTGAACTAAGCAATGGCTACCGTACACGTCGATATCGTCAGCGCCGAAAAGTCGCTCTTTTCTGGCGAAGCTGAAATGGTCATCGCGCCGGGCGAATCAGGCGAGCTCGGCATCATGCCACGGCATGTCCCGATGCTCACACGCTTAAAGCCAGGCTCCGTGCGTATCATCAACGGCGGCGTCGAAGAGCTCATCTACGTCTCCGGCGGCATCTTAGAAGTGCAGCCCGACAAAATCACCGTGCTTTCAGATTCTGCAGCGCGTGGTGCCGATTTAGATGAAGCCCGCGCAAATGCAGCGCTCAAAGCCGCCGAGGATGCGCTTCGAAATCGTGAAGCCAGTATCGATCATGCGCAAGCGCAGATCGAGTTGATTCAAGCGACGGCGCAGCTCGCTGCGATTCGTAAGTTGCGCGGCAAGCGGTAGTTTGATTTTGCAAACCCACAAAAAAGCCCCCTTTCTAGCGGGGCTTTTTTGCTGAAGCCATGACCATCGTGACGATCAATTGCTTCGATTAAGGCTCATCAAACACATCGCAGAAGCGTATGAATGCTTAGCTTCGAAATCTGCGCCGCAGGTATCAAACACGCCCAGCGCTCATCGCGAGCCAAAACATCGAAAGGTGCGAAACTGCGTTTGGAAAAAGACAAATCAGCGCATGAAACCATTCTCCCAGTTCCCCGTTGAAGCGCTCGCCCGCATCACTGCCGTCTTCACAGACATCGATGAAACGCTCACGATTCACGGCCGGATCACCTCCCCCGTGCTCGACGCAATGGAGCAGCTTTCCGAGCGTGATATTCGAGTCGTACCGGTCACGGGCCGACCTGCGGGATGGTGCCACGGTCTTGCCCGTATGTGGCCGGTAGCGGGCGTCGTTGCGGAAAACGGTGCAGCTGCGTATTGGCTTCACAACAACGTGCAGCGCACCCTTTTCTGGGAGCTCGACGCAGCGCAGCGCGCTTCAAACAGAAGCCGGTTAGACGCGATCCAGCACGACGCCATCCGCGCTTTTCCGTTTCTCAGCATCACCCAGGATCAATTCTTGCGTATCGGCGATATCGCGTTTGACCTTTGCGAAAACGTGTCCCCAATACCTGCGGCGCAGATCTCCGCGCTCACTGATTACTTAAAGCAACGTGGCCTGAATACCGCAGTCAGCGGAGTCCACGCGCACGGCTACTATGGCGAGCCCAATAAATTCAGCATGACCCAACGCTTTGTAAAAGAAGCGTGGAGTGAAGAGTTTGAAGCGATCGACGAACGCTGCATTTTTATTGGTGATTCGGGAAACGATGTGCCCATGTTCGCAGGATTTGCCCATAGCATTGGTGTTGCCAACGTCAACCGCACACTTTCAGTCTTACCAAAATACGTCACAAGTGCACATGAAGGCAAAGGCTTCATTGAGCTTGCGCAGGCGCTTTTACGCGCGCGCGACTAATATTTTCTACAATCAAAATATCTATAGGAGATCACCATGAATCAACGCATCGCCCTTAATACCTGCGGCGCAGTTTTGGCCATTTTCAGCGCGCTTTCCCAGGCCCAAAGCTTCCCCGCTAAGCCATTGCGCTTCGTAGTGCCTTTCCCGGCCGGTAGCGCAACCGATGCAGTCGGCCGCGTGGTCGGTCAAGCCATGAGCGAAGCCCTCGGCCAATCGATCACGGTGGAAAACAAAGCAGGCGCGCAAGGCACCATTGGCGCAAAAGATGTGAAAGACGCGGCGGGTGATGGCTACACGCTATTGGTCACCACCAGCACCACGCAAGCGGCAGTCACGAGCTTATTAAAAAGCGTGCCCTACGATCCGGTGAAAGATTTCACGCCAATCGGCAAAATCGGCACCACGCCGTTTGTGCTCATCACCCAGCAATCGTTTCCTGCAAACGACTTGCAAGGCCTCATCGCCAACGCGAAGGCTAACCCCGGTAAGCTTGCGTTTGGCCAGGGTTCCTCGGGCTCGTGGGTGAGCGGATCGCTTTTTAGCTCGATGGCGGGCGCAGATATTTTGATGGTGCCCTACAAAGGCATCCCGCCTGCGATCACCGATTTGCTCGGCGGCAATTTGCAAATCGTGTTTGCTGATTTAGGCAACGGCATGGCGCAGTTGAAAGGCGGAAAAGTAAAGGCGTTCGGCGTAACGTCGCCTAAGCGCGCCAGTCAGATTCCAGATGTCCCTGCCATTTCAGAAGTGCTGCCTGGCTACGATTTAGTGGCTTGGTTTGCGCTCATGGCGCCCGCTAACGTACCCAAAGATGTCGCTGCAAAACTGACCGCAACGTTGCAGGCTGTGCTGCAAAAACCAGAGGTAAAGCAAAAATTGAGCAACGCGGGAATTGATATCGACTCCACCGATGCTGCCGGTTTAGCCAAGCTCATCGAAAGTGAATCAAAGCGCTGGGCAATGCTGACTAAGCAAGCGAAGATCGAAAGAGAGTAATCTCGGAGGGGCATACCTGCGGCGCAGATTTGGCGATCAATAGGCCAAATCTGCGGCGCAGGTAAATCAGTAGATCGCTAAGGCTATCGCTAGTGCATCTGCATCCGCTAAACTTCATTCATCGCGTAACGCCCTTTCCTTTGTGGACCCACACCCTAGATGCCCGACGAGAATCTCGACCGGCCGCCCGAGCGGAGTGTGGATGACGCGCTCCTAGACGCGCACACCCGGATCACCACTTTACTGCGACAGTACAAACTGGTCGCAGGCTTTGCACGCTCATTTTCTGATGACGATGATGATGCCGTGCAATCTCCCGTTGTGCAAAAGTCAATCGTGCAGTTGCAAGTCGAGCTCGATAAGCTGCACCCGTCTGATATCGCCCACATTCTGGAAGTGCTCCCGCTTGATGAGCGCCGCTTCATCTGGGATCGCGTTAAAGCTGATCGCGATGGCGAAATCCTTATCGAAGTCACCGACTCGGTGCGCGATTCGCTTATCGCAGATATGGAAACGCAAGAGCTCATTGCCGCTGCGGCCACCCTTGATGCCGATGAGCTCGCTGACTTAGCGCCCGATCTACCGTTCGAGGTCATGGCCGAAGTGCGCAAAGGTTTGACCGCTGAGGAGCAAGAGCAGCTGCGCTCTGCGATGTCGTTTGAAGAGGGCACGGTTGGCGCGCTCATGGATTTCGAGATGATTACCGTGCGCCCGGACGTTACGGTGGAAGTGGTCTTTCGCTATCTGCGCCGCTTAGATGAGCTTCCCGATCATACCGATCAATTGTTTGTCGTTGATCGGCAAGATAAAGTGCTCGGCGTGCTTTCGGTCAATGCACTCCTGGTCACCGATGATGATGTGCTCGTCCAGGCCATCATGACGCAAGCGCCCACTTCTCTTGAGCCGCACGAAAATGCTGAGCATGCTGCGGCGATGTTTGAGCGCTACGATCTGATCTCAGCGCCGGTGATTAGTGAGTCTGGCAAATTGGTTGGGCGGGTTACAGTCAATTCCGTTGTCGATTTCATCCGCGCCGCGGGCGAAGAAGACATTCGCTTGCAAGCGGGTTTGAAGGAAGATGAAGATATTTTTGCTAGCGCTTGGAAGAGCTTTAAAAACCGCTGGCAATGGCTGGCGCTCAATTTGGTCACCGCGTTTATCGCCTCGCAAGTCACCACCGCTTTTGCGGGTTCGATTGAAAAATTGGTTGTGCTTGCGGTGGTCATGACCATCGTCGCCGGCATGGGCGGCAATTCCGGTAACCAAACGCTCACGATGATTGCCCGGGCCATTGCGATGGGGCAAGTCGGTCCGGCAGATTCGCGCCGCTTGGTGATGAAAGAAATGCAGCTCGCGGGGATGAATGGCCTACTCTTTGGCGGCGTGATGGGCTTGATGTTTGGCTTTATGAATTCAAGCTGGCAGCTCGGCTTGGTGATTACCGCTGCGATGACCCTTAATCTCATGCTCGCCGCCGTGATGGGCGTGCTCGTGCCGCTGTTTCAATTGCGTCGGGGTGGCGATCCAGCCAAAGGTTCGAGCGTGATGCTCACCTTTTTTACCGATACCGGCGGGTTCTTAATTTTCCTCGGGCTGGCAACGCTGTTTTTGATTAAGCGTGGCGCCTGATTTAGCGCTATACCTGCGGCGCAGATTTGGCCGTTTTTGATGCCAAAACTGCGCCGCAGGTATAAAAAAATTAACTAAGACGGAAACGAAATCTTCCCCATCGCCACCGATGGAATGCCCCGCCGCGCGCCGAAATCAGATCGACCGCCCGCCACCGTTTCGTTTGCCAAAATCGCGAAAAGCACCGCTTCTTTTGCGTCGCCAGAAATGCCGAGCGCATCTGTTTTGAAAAACGGACACGGTAGCAACTCTTTTAGCCAGCCCAGCAAAAGCGGATTGTGCGCACCGCCGCCAGAGGTGTAAATATTGAATTCCGAAATCGGCGTTTTGGCCTGCGCTGCACACGCTGCAATCGCATGGGCAATGGTCTCGGCAGAAAGGCGCGTGAGCGTGGCCATGAGATCAACGATCGAAATATTTTCCGCGTCGCTTCGCAATTGCGCAGCCCGCACATAATCTAAATTAAAGAGTTCAGGCCCGGTCGTTTTCGGAAATGGCTGCTGAAAAAAAACATGCGCTTTTAATGCGTTGAGTAGGCTTGCATTTACTGAGCCTTGCTTGGCAATCGCGGCATCTTTATCGTAGGCACGCTCTGGGAAATGGGCGCGCGTGCAGGCATCGATCAGGGTATTGCCTGGGCCAGTATCGGTAACAAAAACCGATTCTGCTGCCGTGCTCGCGGGCAGAAAGGTGAAATTTGCGATGCCGCCCATGTTGAGCATGATCCGGTTTTCGCCTGCTTTGTTAAAGAGAAAGTAATCGCCATAGACCGCGAGCGGCGCGCCTTCGCCGCCTGCTGCAACATGCTTTTGCCGGAAGTCAGAAATCGTGATGATGCCCGTTTTCACTGCGATGTGATCGCCATCGCCGATTTGCAGCGTAGCGTTCCCAAATTTTGCTTGACCATGCAGTGCCTTTGGCGCGTGCATCACGGTTTGGCCGTGTGAGGCAATCAAATCGACTTCGCTCGCGGCGATCTTCCATTTTGCCAAGCACTGCAAAACCATCTCAGCGTGCAGCGTGCCGAGCCATGCGTTGAGCAACGTCAGGTGTTGAAATTCAATGGTCTTCTTGGCAAATACAGCGCGAATTTCGGTCTTGATCTCATCGCGGTAGTCGACGGTTTCAAATTGGCTAACGCGCACGGTTGTGGCCTCACCCGCGCCCGTGATTTCGCAAAGCGCAACGTCGAGGCCATCGAGCGACGTGCCCGACATCAAGCCAATGATGCGGCGCTTTGGTTTTTGCCCGATTTGATGAAGTGATGCGAGATTTTTGTTCATAGCAGGTGTGATGACGTTCGCTTGCTATTTTGCCCGCCTCGCCGACTGCGGTGTACAAAAAATAAAGCGCGGCCTAAAAACCTGCGGCGCAGATTACATCGTTCGGCCGTTGTGTAGTTCAGCGGATTTCAGTTAAATCTGCTGTCAGACTAAAGTATCGATTGCGATGCTAAGGGCGCATCCGACTATATTTGATCGCATTCGCGCGCTTGCCGACTGGACAGAAATGAGGCTTTAAAGTATTTCTTCCATCGCACCCAATGCGAGACGCGCCGATTTCACTGAGAATGCCGAGCGCTCTGCCGGGTCGAATGGCCTTTCGTCTAGCAGGCGCATCGTCGCGCGTGAAGCCACGGGCTCAAATCCCAATGCCTCCATGCGATCCATTCTTTCGACGCTAGAGATCGCCATAACGCGACCATAGAAACGGGCGTGCGCCTCCTCGGTGCGAACGCAATCAAGCGCGGTAGCGAGCCCTTTCCCGCGCCATGATTTCAGCACGGCCGCCGGGTGCATTTCTGGAAATTGAGAGCCGCGGGGGAATTCAGTCCATGCGGCTGCGACGGGCATTTCACCGCGATAAATACAAAACATGGAAATCGTATCGGGGTCGCGTTCGAAGTGTGCTTCAAAGCTTTGCCTGAGAAAACTATGACTTCGTTTAAACGCGACGCTATAGACCGCGAGCACGTCACGGATTCCCTTGTGCGAATCGATATGTACGATGCGAAGACCCAAGCCACTCGGAAGTGAGGGCTCCATTTGTCTCGAAAAGTGATTAACCATTAACATCCTAGATGTGGATTGAACGAAACCGTTGCGCTCAAGCGTGACGCGCAAATTGGATGGCTGGTTGACTTCAAAGATGCGCCAGCGGAAAGGAATTCCCACTAACTTAAAGTAGTTTTTTTGCTCCTCGATCTCCCGACGTTCGTGGTCGCTATTGAGCGAGGCAAATGTAATCAATCCTTCACGATCACGAAGGGTTGGGGTAAAGCAGGTCAAATGCGGAAAGCGCTCCACCTCGTAGCCGGTCAGTCCGACCATGGTTCGATCCATCGCGTAGATCGCGAATAACGCTTCAGCAGTCATGCAAAACAATCGTTTCAAACATTCAGTTAAGAAAGTTTATCGACGCACACGATCCGTTTGTATTAAGCCGCTAAACGGTATGTCGCAACTGCTTTGCATCTTCCGCGAAATTCATCAACGGTTTACGCTGATCACGTAACGTTAACAAAGGCGCGCAGGTGACGCGTGCCCAATCAAGACTTAACGTGTCGAGCGAGAAAAGCCCTTTTTAAGGCAAATCTGCGCCGCAGGTATGAACTTAAAACGAGGCTGATTACTTTTTGCGCAAGCTCATCAAGGTCACCCCAGCAATGGTGAGCGCCGCGCCTGCGAGCTGCTGCAGCGAGACCGTTTCATTCAGAAAAGCGACACCCAAGCCGATCGTGAAAATGGGCCCAATCGTGCCGTAAATCGCGGCTTGGCTCGCGCCCAGGCGCTTCAAGGCTTCGGCGGTCATCCAGATCGGCAAGATCGTGGAAACGGTGGCGAGCGCGAAGACGTAAATCCATACTTGCGGCGCAACATTAAGCGCAGTAAGCGGGCGCAGGGCTACGAATTGGGCGACGACGAAGCCCGTTGCAAAGCACATCATCATCGCAGTAAAGCGCGCCGAGCTGATGCGCTTGGTGATGTCTGCGCTACCAATTAAGTAAAGCGCGTAGGCCACAGCACTGGCAAAAACCAGCGCCGTGCCGGTGATGAGCGCGGGCATGTCTTGCGTAATCTTGACATCGTGCCAATAGGCGAGCATGAGCCCGAGATACGACAATGCGAGCGCGGCGAGCTGGGCGCGGGTGACGGCCTTGCCGAGAAACGCCCAGGAGATGAGCACGACTAAGGTTGGATTGGTAAACAAAATCAAGCGCTCAAGTGCAGCGCTAATATATTGCAGCCCGAGAAAATCGAGAAAGCTCGCCAAGTAATAGCCGATGAAGGCAAGCCCTGCGATTTGCCAGTAATCACGCTTACTGAGCACGACCTGATCGCTACCAGCGCTGCGCTTCGCCCACCATGCGAGTAGCAGAAAGAGCGGCAATGAGGCGAGCATGCGCAAGGTGAGTAAGATCACCGCATCGAGCCCGGGCTGCGCGCGATAGGCAAGTTTGATGAAAATGCCTTTTGCCGCAAACCCAAATTGCGCGAGTATCGCCAACGCAATGGCGGTGCGCACTGCGGTGCTCAAGGCAAGCGCAAGCGGTAAGCTCCAGCGGCATCAGGGCGCGCAATCGAAGAGAGCGCCGCGAGCTGATCGGGCGGAAAGCCCCCGCGCGGGGTGAAGGCAACGTCGTAGCGCGCAGCACCGCCACGCGGCCACTGCCCGCCTCCTGAAAGCGCTACCGCGCCACCATCGTTAGCGACCGTGAAATTGACGTTTGGCCCCGTAAGCTGGCCTTGAACGCGCACGGTGCCCAACGCTGTGCGCACGGGGCTATTGGGTAATTGCACGCTGGCATTGCTCCAGATCAGCTCGCCGTTGCCGTCGCCAGTCTCTTTGCCCCAGCGGGCATTGGGAATATTGACATCGACATTGCCAAGCGGTGCGAGCGCGCCGATAATGGCCGCTGCCGCCAATGCGCTGGCGGGAATATTGAGCTTCACGTCTTTGGCGACGCGCTCATTGCCTTCAACCGAGATTTTGCCCGCCGCTGCGCCAGAAAGCTCCGCGATCAGCCTGCCACTCAGCGCTGCGAAGGGATCGACCCGCCATTTCACACCAGGCACAAGCGTGACGCCGCCGTCGGGCAGCGCGACCGAAAGCTCGCCTTGCCCAGCCCACACACTACCATCGGAATTTTTGATTGCGAATTGCCCGCCAGACGCCCGCTTGAGCCAGCCATCAACCAATGAAGCAGGTGCGAAGAAAAATACACCGATTACGAAAAGGCAAAGGATGAGCAGGGCAATGAGAACTTTTTTCATAAAATTAGTTTAAGCGCTTTGATGAAACGTCTAAAAATGCACGAAATCTGCGCCGCAGGTATTGACGACAATTACAAAAAATAAGCCGCTCACAACGGAGCGGCTTATTTAATTTTTGAATTGACGCGCGCCTAACGTAAGCCCGAGGCGTATTCCGCGACTGCTTTCATTTCACCATCGCTTAATTTGCCAGCAAACGCCGCCATAATTTTGCCGCCCGCATCTTTATCGTTGCCACCGCGCGTGCCGCCAGCGAAAGATTTGAGCTGGGCAAGCGTGTATTCAGCATGTTGGCCGCCGATGCGTGGGTATTGGGCGGCGATGCCCGCGCCCGCCGGGCCGTGACATGCGGTGCAGGCAGGCACGCCCTTTGCAGCGATGCCAGCGCGCCAGATCGCTTCGCCCGTTTTGATCGCGGCGACGTCTTTAAGGCCGATCACGCGCGGCTTTTGGCGGGAGAAATATTCGCCGACCGCTTTCATGTCTTCGCTCGATAGCGCGCTGGCAAAGCCTTTCATGATCGCGTTATCGCGTGTACCGGCTTTAAAATGCTCCAATTGCTTAGCGATATAGCCTGCGGGCTGACCTGCCAATGAGGGATTTGCCGCAATCAGGCTATTGCCATCTGCGCCATGGCAGGCGGCGCAGGCAGCAGCGGTTTGCTGGCCTTTGGCAATTAGGGCTTTGCTATCGGGGGTTTGCGCGAACGCGGCGCAGGCGCCCAAAGTCGCGATCGCAAGCGAAGCGGCTCGGAAGGTGAAGCTCATTGTGATTGTCCTCATTTGAATCTGATGCGCCAGCAGCACTTCACTGGCAAACTCTCATTATAACTTTTAGAAAGCAGTTTTGATGCCACAGTCGTGTTTTGAAGGGGCAACCTTCGTTAAAACTGTTGTCGAGTGGAAAGAGTTGCCCGTCGATGGCTTTCCCGAGCTTGCGATGGTCGGTCGTTCCAATTCTGGAAAATCCAGCGCCCTCAATGTTTTGGCCAATCGCTCGCGGTTAGCGTTCGTCTCGAAAATGCCTGGCCGCACCCAAGCCTTAAATTATTTTTTGCTGCCATCGAGTTGCTTCGTGGTCGATTTGCCCGGCTATGGCTATGCCAAAACCGCGCGTGCCACTAAGGCTGATTGGGCGCCGCTGCTCGGGCGCTATGTGCGCGAGCGTACTGCGCTCACTGGCGTGATTATGCTGATGGACGTGCGCCGGCCGTTGACCGATCTTGATGAGGCATTTTTAGATTGGTACACCCCTGCTAATCGCAATTTACTCATTTTGCTCACGAAGTGCGACAAAGTATCCAATCAGGTGCGCTATGCGGAAAAGCGCAGAGTGCAGGCTGCGATTGAAGCCCGCTCCGCCGAGCTCGCAGGACGGACAAACATCGTGATTTTCTCAACGCTCAAGCGCATTGGCTTAGAAGAAGTTGGCGCGGTAATCGCCCAATGGTGGTCTAATTTTGACCAAAACACGTCGCCAAATCAGGTAACTTAGCAAGAAAAAGCCCCCGAACAAGTCGGGGGCCCAATGCCTAAATTCCGGCACCCGCACAGGGAGGAAAGCGGGGGGTGTAATAAAACACCCAACTCGATTTATACCGACATCCTAAAAAATAGTCAACAATGACGGTTTTTTATATTTGTCTATGACATATAGCAAAAATATTATCCTTTTTGGCCAAAAAATCGAATACTTCCGCTCAACACGCATCAAATTGAAAAATAAAAAAGCCGTTTATCGCGCGTTATGATCGAAGATCGTGCTGACGATGGCATAAGTTGCGCCTTGATTTTGCTGCGCGAATTTCAGGGCATTTGTGCGCATGATTTCGCGCCCGGCGGAATCGTCTAAAAGCTGCAAAATTGCATCTACCGCTGTCGCGCCATCGGCGACTTGCACCGCCGCTCCGCAATCGAGCGCTGCGCGTGCCGCAGCAGCAAAATTAAAAGTAGACGGACCGAGCACGACCGGGCAGCCCGCAGCGCACGGTTCGATCAAATTTTGACTACCGGTGGCAAATGAGCCGCCCATGAAGACGACGTCAGCACATGCGTAATACCCAAACATCTCGCCCATGCTGTCACCGATGACGACTTCGGTGTCGTTGGCCACATCGCCAACACTCCGCTTCGCAACGCGAAACCCCATCGCTGATGCAAGCGCGGCGACTTCTTCAAAGCGCTGCGGATGGCGTGGAACGATCACGACGCGCGCGCGCTGACGCAGCGGGTGCTTCTGGAGCGCGGTAAGCAGCAATTTCTCATCGCCCGCACGCGTCGAGCCCGCGACCCAAAGCGGCCCATTGCCAAGCGCTGCGCGAAGGGTTTGCGCATGTGCCGCGAGATTTCCAGGCACGGCCACATCAAATTTCACATTACCGACAACCCGCACACTATGCGCTCCGAGCGCGGAAAAGCGCGCGCCATCTGCAGCGGATTGCGCGAGCACGCCAGTGAGCGCGCCAAAGGCACGCATCGTAAGCGCCGGAAACTTCGCGTAGCCACGCGCACTTTTTTGCGAGAGCCGGGCATTGACGAGCCAAACAGGAATTTTGCGCGCCCGCGCTTGCACGAGCAATTCTGGCCAGAGCTCGGTTTCCATAATGATGCCGCGCGCGGGCTGCACGCGATCTAAGAATCGGCGAACCTGCGGCGCAGTGTCGTAGGGCAAATAGCATTGAACCACGCGCTTCTCAAAGAGTGATTCACCCGCGGTGCGGCCGGTTGGCGTCATGTGCGTTAACAAAATTTTGAGCGTTGGTGTGCGCTCGAGTAAGGCATTGACGATCGGCGCAGCGGCGTGCGTCTCCCCGACGCTCACCGCATGAATCCAGAGATCAAACGGGCCTTGCGGCAAGCCATGCGCGAAGCGCTCAGCCCAGTGCGCCCGATAGCTATGGTCGCGCGCCGCGCGCATCCCCAGCCGCAGCGCGGCAAGTGGCTTGGCGAGCCACCAAAGTGCGCGGTAGCCGGTTAGTCCAACCACGGTGCAATCGTATCGAGCACGTCGGATACTCGCGGCGTAATTCCGACGCCGCCTAAATTGATCGCAGGCGCCTGGCCACCCCACGCCCCGCTGAGGGCAGGAGAGGTCGCGACATAAATGCCGACCACCGGCACGCCCACGGCTGCCGCCAGATGGAGCACGCCGGTATCGACGCCAATCACGCAGGTGGCCTCGGCGAGCTGCTGCGCGAGCACCGCAAACGGATCGCGCGGCCAGACTTTCGCGTGCGCGAAGCCCGCCGCAAGCCGATGCGCCCGCGCTTCTTCAGCTGCATTGCCCCAAGGCAGGCCAACTGCAAAACCACGCTGCTCGCAATGGGCAATCACTTCGCGCCAATGCGCCTCCGGCCACAATTTATCGTCGCGCGAGGTGGCATGGCAGCAGACCACTAAGCGTTGCGTAATCGCATGCATTGCGAGGCCGGAATTCTGCGCCGCAGGTATTGGGTAGCCGCAGGCAGCGGCGAGCAACGCACGGTTACGATCCACCGCGTGAAGCTCACGGCTCACTCTAAATTTGCGCTGATAAAGCAACGCTGCGAGCGGCTCGCGCGCGCTCGCACCATCGTAGCCGATGCGCGTGCCCTGCGCAAGCTTGGCGAGCAGGGCACTTTTAACTAGGCCTTGCAGGTCAACGATGAGGTCGTAACGGGTTTGCCGCACATTCGCTCGAAAAGTTGAAAACGCCGCCCTTACCGGAGCAGAAAGCACTGCTTTGCGCCATTTACGAACGTCAGACTGAATCACATTTCGAACGCCCGGATGCAAGCGCACGATCCCCGCAAATGCAGATTCCACGACCCAATCGATCTGGGCATCGGGCTGCACGCGCAACAGATCGGTCATCGCCGGAAAGGCATGGATCACGTCGCCCATCGAAGACGTTTTGATGATGAGGATTTTTTTCACTATTCGCATTATGAAGTGCTGCCAACATCGGAGTCGTAGGCGTTGAAGTCGATCAAACCTGCGGCGCAGATTGAGCCCAAAAACGCAATAAAAAAGGGCACTCAAGTGCCCTTTTTGTTTAGCTGACGCTGACGAACTTACAGCGGCAAACGCACACCCAGATTGATCGCCGAATAGCTTCCGCTGTCGCGGTTGACACCGCCGGTGAACGCTAAGCCGACATCAGCTGCACCCAATTTCGCGTTTACGCCCGCTTCGACCAGCACTTGGCTTTCGTTTGGCGAGATTCCGGGAGTTGTAAATTTCGCACCACCCATCGATACATTTTGGATCGAGACGTTGCGGGCGTCTGCGCGCATGTCATGCTCGTAAGAAATACGCGCAAACGGCGTGAAGCCATTCAGGTTGCCGCCAATTTGCCAGCCAATCGCGCCTAAAACGGACTCGCGGCGCTGCTTGCTGAAGCTCAGCGCGGTCGAGCTCGTGCCCGGCTCAGCAAAGCGCTTGATCGACGTTTGGCTGAAGTCAAGGCGGGCAAACGGTCCCGTTTGGAAGCCGCCCATATTCATCCACCAGCCGCCATTAAAGCCAAAGCCTGCATGAGTGCCGCCGGTGGAAGAGTTTTCAAGGCGGGAACCCGTGCCGATAGCAAATGCCCGATTGATATCGCGTACGCGAACGTCACCCAGCGTTGCATGGGCGCCTGCATAGCCAGCCCCGAAATTGGCCGAACCAAAGAGGGAAATCATCGGCTGATCAATTTTGAAATTGGACGCACTGCCGAGCAAGTCGCCCTTGGTAGAGTGCACGCCAACAACAGCGCCGGCAGTGAGGGGACCAAATCGGCGGTCAAAGCCAACTGCGATTGAGGTCGTCTCGAGATCGGTAATGCTAGCGAGCGAGCTTTTGCCAAAATCAACGTTGACGAAAACGCCGACGGGGCTGCTATTGCCCGCCGCGCCGCTGGTGGCACGCTGACGTGATTCCAACACCCGACCCTGCGACCGCGCTGCAGCAAGCGCTGCTTCAGGTAACACACTGATTTGTGCTGCCGCGACAAGCGTGGCTGCGACAACATCGGAGAGCGCTTTGTGCCCTGCTGTTGTTGGGTGAACGGCATCGGCGTAAAGCCATGTATTCGCAGCGTTTGGATCGCGTAGATCCGCTGGAGTGCAGGTAATCGAGCTCGCAGTTTTGCAGGCGGGCGTAGTGACGTTAGTAAACCCATACGCAGATGGATTTGCCGCGACTTCGGCTAAAAGACCAGAAGCATTCACCGCCAAGACGTTGCCGCCGACTTGCGCTAGGCCTTGATTGAGGATGGTGTTGTAGAGCCCCGATAAGGCGGTTAACGTGCCCTTGATAGTTGCGGGCGCATTTAAACCTTGCGGGGTGATGCCGATGTCAGGCAAATTCACCACAATAATATTTTGCGCACCAGCGGCACGCAGGCGGCCAATTTGAAGCACCAAATCTGTCGCTGCTTGCTGGATATTTGCTTGCACTTGCGCTGAGGTGATGAGCCCTTTGCCTGCGGCTTCAAGATTGACGAAAACATCGTTAGCACCCGCCCATACCGTGACCAACGCACCGGGATCAACTTTACCGCCGGTGGCTGCCAAATATTGAGTGATCTGGGCCGAGACCGGGCGCTCAGGCGCGCCAGGAGGCGTAATGCCGGGCGATTGGGAAACGCGCGCGCCGCCTTGGGCGAAATTGGTGCCGCCTTTGACCCACGTGTTGAGCTGCAAGCCCAACCGCGCGGCGAGCATTTCAATCCAAACATTGCCCGGGTTGGTGGTAAATCGACTGCCGTAGGTGCCGCCATCGGAAAGGCTATCGCCAAAGGTGACGATATTGGTGTATTGGGCTTGCGCGCCAGTTGCGAATGCAAGCGATGCCAGTGCAGCGGCGAGATAGGTGCGACGAAAACGCATTGAAGTCTCCTTGAAAAATTATCGCTAAAGTTTACCTGCGTGCGCACGCTTTAAGTGCTGCTCGGGCATTGAAAACCCTATATCGTCTAAAAAGCCACAACCTGCAGATTTTCCCCCAATGCACAGGCGCAGTGTTGATCGATTCGATCACCCCGTTCGCCGTCGGGGGTTTGGCATACGTAAGCAAAATACCTGCGGCGCAGTTTCGGCTGCTTTTCAAGGCTTTTACGCAATAAGCGGGGCTTCGGGCACGATTGCCGTCACTTCAATTTCGACCTTCGCCCGGTCTTCGATTAACGCCGACACTTGCACCGCCGTCATCGCAATTGCATAGTGACCGATCAAATCTTTGAACGCTTTGCCGATTTCCGGGTAGGCGGCGATGTATTCGCGCTTATCGGTCACGTACCACGTCATGCGTACGATGTGTTCGGGCTTTGCGCCACCCGCGTGCAACACCGCAACGATGTTTTCAAGCGCCTGCCGGGCTTGATCGGCGAGCGCGTCGGAGTGGAACGCGCCGTGCGTGTCCCACCCAATCATACCGGCGACCGAAATGATGCGGCCGCTTGCAGCAATGCCGTTGGCGTAGCCTTTCGGGCGTGGCCAGCGCGCGGGAAGTAAGGTTTCATGCATGGAAGGGATTCCTAAAGTGCGTGCAAACGAAAGCGTTGCAGCTTACCGGTTTCGGTGCGCGGCATCGTCTCTAAAAACTGCACAGCGCGCGGATATTTATAAGGCGCAATGTTTTGTTTTGCGAAATTTTGTAAGGCTTCAATCATCGCCGCGTCGCGCGCGTAGCCCGCACGCAAAACCACATAGGCTTTCACGATTTGCCCGCGCGCGTCGTCGGCAACGCCGATCACGCCGCATTCTGCAACCGCGGGGTGTTGCAAGAGCGCATCTTCCACTTCTGGCGCGGCGATGTTGTAGCCCGCCGAAATAATCATATCGTCGGTGCGGGCTTGGTAATAAAAATAGCCGTCGGCGTCCATCAGATAGGCATCACCGGTGTAATTCCAACCGTCGCGTACGTATTGGGTTTGCCTCGCATCGTTCAAATACCGGCAGCCCGTCGGCCCTTTTACCCGCAGCTTACCCACGATACCTGCAGCCACGACATTGCCTGCATCATCGACCACTTGCGCTTGATAACCGGGCACTACTTTGCCAGTCGCGCCGGGGCGGGCGTCAATTTCATCGGCAGAGATGAATATGTGCAACATCTCAGTTGCGCCGATACCATCGATGAGCGTAATGCCGGTCGCGGCTTGCCACAGCGCGCGGGTCGCGGCGGGTAGCGCTTCTCCGGCAGAAACGCATTTGCGCAACGCAGTTTTTTTAAGTGCCGCACCATGGGCTGCCAACGCACGGTAGGACGTGGGCGCCGTCAGGAGCACCGTCGCGCCGCACGTTTCAATACCCTCGAGCAAATGCGCTGGGCTGGTTTTTTCAAGTAACACGGTAGATGCACCCATTGCCATGGGGAATAAAACTAACCCTCCCAAACCAAAGGTAAACGCCAGCGGCGGGCTGCCGATAAACACATCATCAGCATTTGCCCGCAACACATGCGCAGGCCAACACGCGCAGGCCGCGATCAGATCGCGGTGAAAATGCATCGTCGCTTTTGGCACTCCGGTTGTGCCGGAAGTAAACGCCAATAAGCAAGTTTCGTCGGCTGCAGTGGCCACATTTTCAAATGCGTGCCCATATTTTTTCATCGCATTTTCGATTGAATCTGCGCCGCAGGTATTGAAGGTTTTAAGGTGTTTTAGTGTTGAATTTGAAAGCTCAGCGACCAGCGCGTCGTCGCACAAGGCATGCGAAATTTGCCCGATTTCAATCGTTGAATTAAGCTCTTTTGCCCGGAGCATCGGCATGGTCGTCACCGCGATGCCGCCTGCTTTCACCACCGCAAACCAGCAGGCGACGAGCATCGGCGTATTCGCCGCACGCAGTAAGACGCGATTACCTGGCACTAAGCCCATGTCGATCACGAGGGCCTGCGCAATCTGATTGGCCTGCTGCAGTAATTGCGCGTAGGTTACGGTCGTGGTGAGTGTGCGCAAACAGATGCGTTCGCCCCGACCTTCTGCAACGTGCCGATCAAGTAGCCAATGCGCGCAATTTAATTGCGCGGGAAATTGCAGCGTTGGCAAATCAAAGCGAAATTCCGGCAAAAACTGCGCCGCAGGTAGATTGTCGCGGGCGAAGGTATCGACGTGCGCGCTCATTTCACTGGTGCGCCTTTGAGCATCTCGCGAGCGATGATGAGCAGCTGCACTTCCGTCGCGCCTTCGTAAATGCGCAAAGGCCGAATTTCCCGGTAAAGGCGCTCCACTGTCTGCTCGCTCACCACCCCAAGCCCGCCCCAAAGCTGCACCGCGGCATCGATCACTTCTTGCGCGCCCTCGGTAGCCATCATTTTTGCCATCGCTGCTTCACGCGTCACGCTGCGGCCTTGATCTCGCTGCCACGCGGCGCGGTAGGTCAAAAGCGCCGAGGCATCGATGGTCGTTGCCATCTTGGCAAGTTTGGCTTGCGTTAGCTGAAAATCGGCGAGCACGCCGTTAAAGATTTTGCGCGAGGTGGCACGGGCAATGCTCTCATGCAGCGCGCGCCTTGCAAAGCCCAGCGCCGCCGCGGCGACGGAGGTGCGAAAAATATCTAGCGTACGCATCGCAAGCTTAAAGCCTTCGCCGGGCGTGCCCAAAATCTGCGCCGCAGGTATGCGGGCATTTTCAAACCGCAAGCGCGCCAGCGGGTGTGGTGCGATCACGTTAATGCGCTCTGCAATTGTGAGACCCGTAGTCTCCGCATCGACGATGAATGCGCTGATGCCGCGTGCCCCCGGCGCTTCGCCCGTCCGCGCGAAAACCACATAAAAATCTGCAATGCCTCCATTGGAGATCCACGTTTTTTCACCGTTGAGAATATAGTCATCGCCCGCGCGTGTGGCCGCGCATTGCAGTGCGGCCACATCCGAGCCTGCATCGACTTCCGAAAGCGCAAACGCCGCAATCGCCTCGCCCCGCGCGACGCGCGGGAGGTAGCGTTGCTTTTGGGAAGCGTTGCCAGCGAGGCTAATTGCGCCGCTGCCCAAGCCTTGCATCGCAAATGCGAAATCGGCGAGCCCGTTGTAGCGCGCCAGCGTTTCGCGAATGAGACAAATCGCGCGGGTATCGATCTGCTGCGCCGCGCCGCCGTAAGATTCGTCTGCGACGGCGTGCGCCAGCCACCCTGCCGCGCCGAGTTGCTGCACCAGCGCTTGGCATTGGGCATCGACATCATGGCCATGGCCATCGATCAGATGCGTTGCGCACCACGCATCAAGGGATGCGGCCAACACGCGATGCCGGTCATCAAAAAATGGCCAGCGTAAATGATCCAGATGGAGTGCCGCGTCCATTTTCATCGTCCGACGAAACTCGGGCGCTCTTTTGCAACGAAGGCCGCGTGCGCGCGCTTGAAGTCTTCGGTCAACATGCACAGCGCCTGCGCTTGCGCCTCGGCCTCAATCGCCTGCTCAATGGTCATCGTCCATTCTTGGTGGAGCATGGTTTTGGTGATGCCGTTGGCAAAGGTCGGCCCGGCTACGATTTGCCTAGCAAGCGCTTGCGCATCGCTTAACAATACCTGCGGCGCAGAAATACGATTAAAGTAGCCCCAACGCTCGCCTTCTTCGCCATCCAAAGCGCGCCCGGTGTAGAGCAGCTCACTGGCACGGCCTTGACCAATGAGTCGAGGCAAGATTGCGCAGGCGCCCATATCGCAGCCGGCCAGCCCGACGCGATTGAAGAGAAATGCGGTTTTGCTGCGCGCAGTGCCGATACGCAGATCAGAAGCCATCGCCATAATCGCCCCGGCGCCCGCGCAAACGCCATCGACCGCCGCGATGATCGGCTGCGGACACACGCGTATCGCGCGCACGAGCTCGCCCGTCATCCGGGTAAACATCAGCAGCTCGGGCGCAGAAAGTTTGAGCAGTGGCCCGATAATTTCGTTCACATCGCCGCCCGAGCAAAAGTTTTCTCCCGCACCGATGACGACAACGGCGTGGACATCGTGGGCGTATTTCAATTTAAGAAATAAGTCGCGCAGCTCGGCATAAGCAGCGAAGGTGAGCGGATTTTTGCGCTCGGGGCGATTGAGGGTCATCGTGGCCACGCCGTCGCGTGCCGCCCATAAAAAATGCGCGGCTGCGTAATCGGCAAGCGCGATGCGATTGCCGGCCAAGAGCGCGGGGTCAATATGAGACGTGGCCTGGGTCATTGCAAATCCTGCTTTAAAAGAGATTGTGTTTCCACGCCAATCCGCAGCGTGCCGAGAAGCCCGTGCAGCTGGGCTTGACCGTTCAGCGGGAGTGCAGAAAAAAGGGTTACGACCCACTGCTCGTGTTCGTGCGCCATCGCTTCAAAGCTTCGCTTTCCTTTTGCGGTGAGCTTAACTAAGGTGCCGCGGGCATCTGCAGGGTTGGGCTTGCGCGCGACTAACCCTTCAATCGCCAGCTCATCGGTCAGCCCGGTAACGTTGCCGCCGGTGACCATTAAGCGATTCGAAATTTCGCTCATCGCCAAGCCTTGCGGGTGGCGGTGCAGCTGCGCCAAGAAATCGAAGCGGGCCAGCGTAATGCCGAAGCGCTGGCGCAAGCGGGTGCGGATTGCGGTCTCGATTTGACGCGTACAAGAAAGCATGCGCAGCCAGCCGCGTAGCGCTGCGTGATCGCTCGCATGCGCGCGCGCTTCGAGCCCGGTTGCAATCTGCGCCGCAGGTGTAAGATTTTTGTGCGTTCGCATGGCTTATGCTTTCCCGCCGGGCGCAACGCCTGCGCGCTCGCGCTGAAAATTCGCCGCCATTTGCGATTTTGCCGACCCATATTGCTTAGGCCAGGGCTGCGCGCCGTAGCCAATTTTTGCCGCCTCGGTCAATGTCCATGCAGGGTTGGCTAAATGGGGTCGTGCGACCGCGCATAAATCAGCCCGCCCGGCAGAGATGATGCTGTTGACGTGATCAGCCTCGGAAATTGCGCCCACCGCGATGGTGGCGATGCCCGCTTCCTGGCGAATGCGATCGGCAAATGGGGTTTGAAACATACGGCCATAAACGGGTTTTTCGCGTTTACTGACCTGCCCTGACGAGCAATCGATCATGTCGGCCCCAGCCGCTTTAAAGGCACGAGCGATTTCAACCGCATCGGTCGGCACGATTCCTCCTTCCGCCCAATCGTGGGCAGAAATACGCACAGAAATTGGCAACTGCTGCGGCCATGCCGCGCGCACGGCGCGAAACACTTCTAGCGGATAGCGGAGCCGATTTTTGAGCGAGCCCCCATATTCGTCTGTGCGTTGATTGGTTAAGGGCGAGATAAAGCTGGAGAGCAAATAGCCATGGGCGCAGTGCAACTCCAACCAATCAAAGCCCGACTGCGCAGCGCGCGTAGTTGCCGCGACGAATTGTGCGCAGATCATCGCCATGTCGCCGCGCGTCATCGCAGCAGACCATTGGCTCTTACCGTCAAGATATTGCTGAGGCGAGGCTGAAATCAGCGGCCAGTTTGGCTCGCTATCACCGTCCTCAAGCGGCAGGTCTATTCCATCCCATGCCCGCCGCGTGCTGCCCTTCGCGCCTGCATGACCAATTTGAATCGCAATTTTGGCGTCGGAATTGGTATGCACCCAATCGACAATGCGCGCCCAGGCAGCGCATTGCGGGTCGCTCCAAATGCCAGGGCAGCCCGGCGTGATGCGCGCGTGCGGGCTCACGCACGTCATTTCGGCGAAAACCAAACCCGCACCGCCCATTGCGCGCGCGCCGAGATGCACGAGATGGTAATCGCCCGCGATGCCGTCAACGGCGGAGTATTGCGCCATTGGCGAAACGACAACGCGATTTTTGAGCGTCACGCTGCGCAGCGTAAACGGCGTAAACATTGGCGGGCAGGGCTTCACCTTCGCGCGCGCAGCAAACCATTGCTCATAGCCTTCAAGCCAGCCGCGATCCCGCGCGCGCAAATTTTCATGGCTGATGCGTTGACTGCGGGTGAGTAACGAATACATAAATTGTTGCGGCGGTAGTTGGTCGCAATAACGCTCACCACAGACCTCAAACCATTCCATTGCATTCCATGCTGCATTCTGCAGTCGCAACACTTCAATGTTGCGAATATCCTGATACGTTTTCAATATGGAGGGAATGGCTGCAGCCTGCGTGCCGTGCGTTTTAAATTGGGCAACCAACTCGATCGCATCCTCGAGCGCAAGCTTGGTGCCCGAGCCAATAGCAAAGTGGGCGGTGTGCACGGCATCGCCCATCAACACAACGTGGCTGCGCCCGTTAAAGTGCGACCACTGCTCGCATTTCACGCGTTGAAAATTAAGCCATGCCGCGCCACGCGAATGGCGGGCATTGGTCATGAGCTTTTCGCCCTTCAAATTGCGGGCAAATACCTTTTCGCAAAAGGCAATGGACGCGTCTTGATCGGCATCAGCGAGCCCATGCGCTTGCCAGACGTGCCCGGGGCACTCGACGATAAAAGTCGATGTCGTATCGTCAAATTTGTAAATGTGAGCTTGAAACCAACCGTGCTCCGTTTTCTCGAAAAGAAAGGTAAACGCGTCATAGCGTTTCGTCGTGCCAAGCCAAATAAAACGATTGGGTCGGGTGACAATATCGGGCTTAAAAATCGCAGCATATTTCGAGCGGATTTTTGAATTCACGCCGTCGCTGGCAAGGATGAGATCAGCATCAGGATAATCTGTGTCGGAATCTACTTCGGTTTCAAATACGAGCTTTACACCCAAGGCTTCGCATCGCGATTGGAGAATATTCAATAATTTCTTGCGGCCAATACCAACGAACCCGTGACCACCCGAGCGGATGGTTTCGCCTTTGAATTCCAGCTCAATATCGTCCCAGTGATTGAACGCGCGCTGGATTTCATCTGCCGTCTCAGCATCCCATTTGCGCATATTTTCCATCGTCGCATCGGAGAACACCACGCCCCACCCGAAAGTGTCGTAGGCGCGATTGCGCTCCACCACCGTGATGTCGTGCGCGGAATCGAGTTGCTTCATGAGCGCTGCAAAATACAAACCTGCGGGACCGCCGCCAATACAAACAATATTCATACCCGTATCATGATCGTATTTACTTTAGTTGTCAAGTAAAAATAAAAAGAGTGAACGATGCGAAGAGCGACTACAATTTTCGCGTCAACAAAACATAAAGCGCCCTGAAAAATCGGGGCGCATTCGATAGAAAGTAAAAACGATGCCTAACACCGTCACGCTCCACCTCACCGGCTTAACTTGCCAAGCGTGCGTGCGACGGGTGGAAACTGCACTGACACCACTGGCGGAGTCAGTGGCAGTGACGTTAAATTCCGCGCAAATTTACGGCGCGAATGTTGCACCGCAGGTGTTGTTAGATGCGGTTGCCAGCGCCGGTCATTACACGGCAACGATAGTCGCCACTGAGGTCGCCACTGAGGTCGCCACTCAGGCCGACACTGAGGCCGACACTGAGATTTCTGGATCAGCAGCGCCTTCAGTCAAAGTTACAAATTCCGTTGCAATACCTGCGGCGCAGATTGCCGCGTTCGAGGAGCCCGTTGGCACGGGTTCCTTGACCACGTATTTTCCATTGATCTTGCTCTCGGCCTATTTAGTGCTCGTTCCAGCGCTTGCGCAATCGGGCGCAGGCGCATTTGATGGAGATAGATGGATGCGGCATTTTATGGCCGCATTTTTCCTCGCGTTTTCTTTTTTCAAATTGCTCAATTTGCGAGCCTTTGCCGATGCCTACGCAGGCTACGATCTAATCGCGGCGAAGTGGCGCGGTTGGGGTTTCGTCTACCCATTTGTTGAGCTTGCGCTCGGCATCGCGTATTTGGTGGGCTTGAATCCTCGTCTGACCAACGCGGTGACGCTTGTGGTGATGAGCGTATCGCTCATTGGCGTCGTACGCGCCGTGCTGTCAAAGCAAACCATCCGCTGCGCTTGCTTGGGTGCGGTGTTTAATCTACCGATGTCGACCGTCACGATTATTGAAGATGGATTAATGGTGGCGATGGCGGCGTGGATGTTGTACGCGTTTTAAGAAGCTCTCAATACCTGCGGCGCAGATTGCACTTAAAGTAGCGTGCGTACTGACCACATTTCAGGAAAAAAAGGTCAATTTCCTAAAGCTCCGTTCGGCGCTCCGAATTGCCGAAAATGAAAGTTAAAAACAGCGTTCGATTTCCGTGCTCTATTTCTTACTTCAATCGCGCATCAAACAAAAACTGGCGAACTACCTTCGCTGTGATGTGCTTTATTTCGTGGTGCGCGGGGTTAAGCACGAGATTGCACTCCTCAGGCACCACTATCGAAGGCACGCGCAGCGCAGCAGATTCGCCCGCGCGCAGCCAAGCCTGCCCTAGATCGACGCTAGCGCGAGAGGGTGGCGAAGCGAGCCATGCTTTAGGTAGCGTTGATACCGTCAGCTCCGACGCGGCATTTAGGATGCGATTGGGAACGCTGATCTCAACCAAAAACAAATTGCGAACATGAATCTCGGTGCTGCTCGTATGCACGAGCACTTCCAGCGCAGCAAGGCTGATCGTGCTCGCGCAGTACACCGCATGCGATCCTTTAGCATTCCAGCGCCCGCCGGATTTTGCCGCGCCTTTGCCTGTCAAATCATCGGCTGAATACGAAATCGTCTCTTTCGAAAGCCGCCAAAATGAAGTTCGGGCGAGTGATCGCCCTCCGCTCACGCCGCGATTCCTGCTTCAATGCGCTCGAGCGCATCCCCGACCAACTCGTAGCCTAATGTCGTATCCAGCAAACTTAACGGGACTTCGCCGCCTAGCGTGCGCTGCGGTTTTTGCAACCACGCTCTGGCCGACGCATCCTCCTCAAACACCCGCATCGCTTTCTCAAAAATCTGCTGTACGCGGTAGAGCTTATCGGAGTTTGCTGCGTTTAAGCGCGCGCCGCTCTGCTCATCGCGTTTTATCGTGCTGCGCTTTACGTCGAGCCAAGCGATGAGTCGCTCGCTCGGAATCCCCAGCGCGGCAGAAGTTTTTTTCCAGTCAGAGCCTGGAATTCCCTCCCGCAGGGTCGCCACACTTTCAAGCCGAAAGGTGGGCCGCCTTTTTTCAGTCACCGCAGGTTTGGCCTTGGCGAGTCGAGCCGGTTGTACGCGAGATGGCTTGTTTGAAGCGCGTTTTTGGTTCGCAGTCATGAGCGACTCCTTTGCAAATTCAAAAAGTCCACATTTGGACATTTATATGTCTATTATAGTCCGCGCTTTATGCCTTCGTATTCAAAAGTTACGCTTAAGTTTGGCATTCAATGCGCTTTCTGCTGCGTTCGGATTGCACACCGCGCTTGCCAGCGATAGATCCGTTAAATGCGACAGTGGCGCAGATGAGAGCAATACCTGCGGCGCAGATTTGGCTAGAGCAGGGTGCGTACTGACCACAATTCAGGAAAAAAATGATGCTCGGTTACTTGCCGCAACCAGCCGACACCCGCAGAGCCACCCGTGCCCGGCTTATGGCCGATGATGCGGGAGACGGAGGTGAAGTGCCGCCAGCGATATTGTGAAAAATAATCGTCTAGCGCGATTAATTTTTCACCTAATTCGTAGAGCGGATTGTGGGTGTCGGCCTCAAAATAGATGGCGAGCCAGGCTTTTTCGACTGACGCATTCGTCGCATACGGTTGCGTCCAATCGCGCTGCAGCGCGTTGGCGTCAATTTCGCAGCCGTTGCGAGCGAGCAGCGCAATGACCCGATCATAAACAGAAGGCGCTTCCAACGCCTCTTTCATTTTCGGCCAGATGTGTGGCAGGTTTGCATGCGCCTGCGCAAGCCGCAGGCTCTTGTTGCCCAAAATAAATTCGACGTGGCGGTACATAAACGATAATTGCCCAGAGGCTTGCCCGAGCGAATTGCGAAATTCGTTAAAGCCATCGACCGTAATCGTAGAGAGCACGTCCCATGATTTTCCGATGTAAGTCATGATTGCGGTGGCGCGTTGCAGCATGCGGCACGCTTCGTGAATATTGTCCTGATCAATCTGATGGCGGGCGTTAAAGAGCTCGAAATGCAAGGCGTTGAAGAGCAATTCTTTAACTTGCCCCATCACAATAAAACAGGTTTCGTCGTAGCCATCGCTGCGCGGCACTTGCAGCGTGTGCAGCAAATCGATGAACTGGTAATCGACATACGGGTTGCTCGCTCCGTTGAATTGAACCGTTGGCTGGCCACGGGTCGTCTGCGCGGTATAGGCCCGTGATTCGTCGGTGGTCATCGCCATTGCGCGTGGTGCGTTTGAGGCCGGAACGCCAGTGCGCTCAACTAAGTGTGGAAAGATCGGTTTCGTGCGTGCCATAAGTCGTCATTTCGTTAAAGAGCGCGCGCGTGGCGGCGAAAAGTCTTGAGGTGGGGTCGCCGAGCGCAAAGATCACATCGAAATGATTGCATGTCGAAATCTCCATCATTTGACAGAGCGTATTTTTCTGCATGAGTTGATATGCAAATGCTTGGCTCTGGCGCTTGAATTCGCCGGTCTCGATCTCTCCCCATGCGACGACGGCGGGCGGAAACACCAATTCATCACGCATCAAATTCAGCGCCTCAGCTTGCGCTGCATCGAGTTGGAGCGCATCGTTAATTGAAGTTCCCATCAGCGGCGCAAGGTCAAACACACCCGATACCGGCACGATGCCGCGCAATGGCACGCCGCTGCGCGCGCCACACGCTGCGGCTAAATACGCGCCTGCCGAGCTGCCCGCAACGACGATGTTGCCCGCGTCGAAACCAAGCGATTGCGCGTGATGCACGAGATAGCGTAGCGCATCGCAACACTGGGCTGCGATCTCACCGACAGTCGCGTGGGGCGCTAGCGTGTAGCCCAGCACGGCATGCGCAAAACCGGCGTCGATCCAAGCGGGCGCGAGAAACGCAGATTCGTTTTTAGACAAGGCTTGCCAATATCCGCCGTGGATGAAGACTAAAAGTCCCGGCAATTTTGCTTTTTGTGGCGAAATCTGCGCCGCAGGTATGAAGTCTAAACACGCCCGCGGTGCATCGCCGTAGCGCAAATCGCGCTGCCACGGTAGGCGCGCGTGCACCTCAGCACTCAGGGATTGATATTGCGCGATAAAGGGCGCGTAGTTCCCGCCGATTGCGGAACTGGGCGAATACTCGCGCTCCCTGTCTTGCGCGTTCAACTGCTCAGTCCGTCTGAAAGCGTGCGGCGTTCATGACGCGCGCCCAGCGTGTGCGCCGTCGCCAGCTTTATTAGGATTGGCGTTGAACCAATCGACCAACTCAAGCAATGATTTCGCGCCAGACACTGAGCCCGCAGCCAGCGCTGCCGGAAAGGGAGCGCCAGGACTAGTCGGCGCGAAGTCCTTGCTCGCGCCGTGTTTGATGCATGTGAGAATTACCGGCTGTAGTCGTGAATAGATCAATTTCATGTCTTGGTAGATCTCTGTACGTTTAGCGTGGTAGGCGCAAATGCAATTCCTATTTGCGCATGCTAACAAAAAACGGCGCACAGAATATGATTTCGATTCAGGAGCATGCTGCGCACCCATCTTAATCGTACATGAGAAACTAGCGCCCCAATTTTGTTTTCGAGCGCCGTCATCCATGAGCTACACCGACACCCAACTTTTTATCGATAACCAATGGTGCGACGCTGCTGATGGCCGCAGTCTTGCAGTCGTGAACCCTTCGACTGACATTGAAATTGGGCGCGTGGCGCACGCCGGAATTGCCGATCTTGATCGCGCATTAGCGGCAGCCCAAAAAGGCTTTGAAGTCTGGCGCAAGACTTCTGCCCTAGAGCGCTCTAACATCATGCGCAAAGCCGCGGGATTGATGCGCGAGCGGGCTGATGCGATTGCAATGCTCATGACGCTTGAGCAAGGTAAGCCACTAGCCGAGGCAAAAGCCGAGACGATGAATGCGGCTGAGGTCATTGAATGGTGCGCGGAAGAAGGCCGCCGCACTTACGGCCGTATCGTGCCTGCGCGCGGCGTGAATCAACAAAATTGGGTGTTAAAAGAGCCCGTTGGCGTAGTCGCTGCATTTACGCCGTGGAATTTTCCAATTAATCAAATCGTGCGTAAAGTGTCCGCTGCACTCGCAACGGGTTGCTCGATTATCGTCAAAGCACCCGAGGAAACGCCAGCCTCCCCCGCCGCGCTCATTAAAGCCTTCGCCGATGCTGGCGTGCCCGCAGGCGTGATCGGTTTGGTCTATGGCAACCCGGCCGAGATTTCGGGCTATTTGATTCCCCATCCGATCGTGCGCAAAATTACTTTCACCGGCTCGACACCCATTGGCAAGCAGCTAACCGCCCTCGCCGGTCAGCATATGAAACGGGTGACGATGGAGCTGGGCGGTCACGCGCCGGTGATCGTCGCTGAAGATGCCGATATCGCGCAAGCGGTGGCGTCCGCAGGCATGGCGAAATTTCGCAATGCCGGGCAGGTTTGCATTTCACCCACACGCTTTTTAGTGCAGAAAAATATCAAAGCTGATTTCGAAAAAGCGCTTGTGGCCTACGCGGAGAAATTAAAGGTCGGCGACGGTGCGACGGCAGGCACCACGATGGGGCCGTTGGCCAATCCGCGACGGCTAACGGCCATGCAAGCGATGACCGAAGATGCCGTGAAAAAAGGCGCGAACGTGCTCACCGGTGGTGCCCGCATTGGAAATGCAGGTAACTTTTTCAAGCCGACGGTGCTTTCTGACGTGCCACTCAACGCCGAGATTTTCAACAACGAGCCGTTTGGCCCCGTCGCATCAATCCGCACGTTCGACACCATCGAAGATGCGATTGCTGAATCAAACCGTCTGCCGTTTGGCTTGGCAAGCTATGCTTTTACGAAGAGCATCAAAAATATGCACACCATCATGAACAACCTGCAAGCCGGCATGATTTGGATGAACCAGCCAGCAGTTGCATTTGCCGAGCTACCGTTTGGCGGCGTGAAAGATTCCGGCTACGGTAGTGAGGGCGGCATTGAAGCGCTGGAAGCGTATCTTAATACCAAGATGGTGGCGGTCAACGCTGGATAGCGCTCGATTGAGGTGAGAACCCTGCGGCGCAGATTGTGGCCTTTGCAGCGCTGTGGGTGTATTGCTGTTTGCAAAATGACCGATTTAAAAGCGGAGTGGAACGCGCTATCATTTGCGCACCAAAAGTGACGATGCCGCGCCCATGATGCAACAACCCAATATTATTTTCATCGTGGCCGACGATCTTGGCTACGCCGATCTCGGGTGCTACGGGGGACGCGATGCACCGTTTGGCAAAGTCTCACCGCGGCTCGACGCCTTGGCAGCAAACGGGTTACGATTTACCCAAGGGTATAGCAATTCGCCAGTGTGTTCGCCGACCCGTTTTGCACTGATGACCGCGCGCTATCAATATCGCCTGCGCGGCGCAGCGGAGGAGCCGATTGCCAGCAAAGCGCGTGGTAGCATTTCGTTGGGCTTGCCGCCAGAGCATCCGACCTTGCCTTCGCTCCTTAAATCGGTTGGGTATCGTACGGCGTTAATTGGGAAATGGCATTTAGGATTTGCGCCGCATTTTGGGCCGCTTAAAAGTGGCTACGACGAATTTTTTGGCCCCGCTGCGGGCGGCGTTGATTACTTTACCCATTGCGACGGTAAAGGCGTGCATGATTTGTGGGCCAACGAGACCGAGACGCACAGCGACGAATATCTCACCGACTTGCTCTCAAAACGTGCAGTTGAATTCGTCTCGCGCCAAGATGAAAAACCATTTTTCATCAGCCTGCACTACACCGCGCCGCATTGGCCTTGGGAGACGCGCGACGATGCCAAAACTGCGCCGCAGGTACGCGATAACCTCTTTCACCTCGATGGGGGTAACGTGCAAAC
This sequence comes from Betaproteobacteria bacterium, assembly GCA_031430575.1. GTDB lineage: Bacteria > Pseudomonadota > Gammaproteobacteria > Burkholderiales > Casimicrobiaceae > JANMDS01. Next base: position 40,414 of record JANPBT010000004.1, read on the forward strand.
GTATCAGCGCATGATTCATCATATGGACGAAGGCATCGGCTGGATCGTCGATGCACTGCGGGTGAATGGCACGCTTGACAACACGCTGATCGTATTCACCAGCGACAACGGCGGTGAACGCTTCTCCGACAATTGGCCACTGGTCGGTGGCAAGATGGATTTAACCGAAGGCGGCATTCGCGTGCCCTATATCGTGCACTGGCCTGCGCAGATCGCACACGGCGGCGTCAGCGCGCAGCAGTGCATGACGATGGATTGGTCGGCAACCATGATCGCGGCTGCGGGTGCAAAACCGGAAGCGCAGTTTCCGCTCGATGGCATATCGCTCATGCCAGCATTGCGTGACACCAACACACATATTCCGCGTCTGATGTTTTGGCGCATGAAGCATCGTGATCAGCGCGCGTTACGCGATGGCGATTGGAAATACCTGCGCGTAGACGGCAACGAATATTTATTCAACGTGCCTGCCGATGCCCGTGAACGGAGTAATCTCGCCCACCGGCAACCACAACGACTCGCCCAAATGCGCGCGCAATGGCAAGATTGGAATGCGACGATGCCTGCGATTCCAGACGATGCTGTGGTGAGCCTTGGTTATTCTGTAAAAGACATGCCCAGCCGTTAAATTACCGTCGTTGCAGCGCGGTACGGGCAAGACCGTTTTTCGTTAGCGAAGTCAGTCGCAACGATTGAACTTGCCAGAAACTGACCTCCCCTATTTGGGGGATGCGTTCGCCTGTGATCGCCCCTAACATCTTTCAGAATTGATTGAGACGCAAATAAATCTGCGCCGATCATTCGGAGACGACAACGCGGAGCGAAGCGGGATGAAGGTATTTTTAACAGTTGATGTGGAGATTTGGTGCGACGGCTGGAATGCGTTAGACGAAAACTTCGATCGGGGATTTAGCCAGTATATTTACGGTAAGACCGCTGATGGTGCGTATGGGCTGCCCTATCAATTAGCAACGCTCAATGATTATGATTTAAAAGGTGTATTTTTCGTTGAGCCGCTGTACGCAACCCGTTTTGGTTTAGAGTCGTTGCGAGACACCGTATCACTGATCGAACAAGCAGGCCAAGAAGTGCAACTGCATTTGCATACCGAATGGGCAGACGAAGCGCGCCCCCCCTTGGTTGACGATGGCGTCGGCAAGCGTCAATACTTACGCAATTTCTCAGCGATCGATCAGACCGAATTGGTAAGGCGCGGGCTCAGCTTGTTGCAGCAAACGACAACGTCTGAAATCTGTGCCTTTCGTGCGGGCAACTTTGGCATGAATCGAAATACGCTGACTGCGCTGCGCAATAACGGAATCCACATCGACAGTAGCTACAACGAAAGTATGTATCACGTGGATCGCGCAATGGATTTGCCCTCGCAGTGTCGTGTGCCGACGTTACTGGATGGCGTCTGGGAGTATCCAATGACTGTGTTTAGGGATGGCACAGGCAGGCAACGACATTTGCAATTGACCGCGTGCTCCTTGGCAGAAATCGAGACTGTTTTGTGGCAGGCCGCAGCGGCGCAGCGCGATCACGTCGTAATTTTGCTTCATAGTTTTGAGTTACTCAACGAAGCGCATTCCAGGCAGGATAAAACGGTTTGCAAACGGTTTGAAGGGTTGTGCCGATTTTTAAATCATCATCGGGATACTTTTGACGTTGTAGGGTTTTCGGGCTTACACCCTGAGCGCGCGCACGATACAGGCACTCAAGTGAGCGCGACTTTGTTGCCGACGTTAACGCGATACGCAGAGCAAGCGATGCGCAGATTTCGCGCATGAAAACGCACGCGCCACAGCCCTATCGCTTTCGCTACCAGCTCGGTGATATTACGCTCATGGCGATCACGAGGCAGGTGCAAAACGTTGAGCTCGCGGTCGATGCCGCGCTGGCGCTTCCAGCGTTGCTGCGAGGCGCGCTGAAGCCCGATTGGGCTCAATTCGATGCGTTGATCGTACGCGGTGTCGTGCCGTTTGACGACGAAAAAAGAGTTCGCAAAATAAATGGGTTGATCGCCTACACAATTTCTGCTTATCAGCATTGCGTCATTGATTTGACGGGTACGTTTGATCACTATCGAGCAAAGTTCTCTTCAAAAACCAGAGCGAATATTCAGAAAAAAATCCGTAATGTGGCCACCGAAAGTGGTGGCACGATAGACTTTAGATCGTATCAGTCATCGGCCGAGTTGCGCGCATTTTTTGGCATCGCACAAAGTCTATCCAGTCAGACGTATCAAACGAAATTGCTGGATGCAGGTTTACCTACGGATGCGACTTTCATCGAAAATGCGCTAACCGAGGCTGACGCTGGCAAGATCCGCGCATTTCTACTCTTTGTCGGCGCAAAGCCTGCCGCTTACCTCTATTGCCCAATTGAAAATGGACGCGTGATTTATGCATATCTCGGGTTTCATCCAGAATTTGGCAGACTCTCAGTTGGGACAGTCTTGCAGTGGCTCGCACTCGAGAAATTATTTAGTGAACGCGGGCTGAAAGTGTTTGATTTCACAGAGGGCGATTCACCGCACAAGCGACTTTTTTCAACCCAAGCGCCGCAGCGACAAAACGTCGTGCTCATGCCAGCACGATTTAGTAATTTCGTATTTGTTGCGAGTCATATCGCCTGCGGGCGGCTCTCAAGCGGGATTGGATTTGCGCTCGAAAAACTGGGGCTGCGCGTGATGGTGAGGCGGCTCTTGCGCAGATGATGGAAGCAAAGGTTGTCGTATAGAAAAAGGAACTTAAATGCAATGGCAACGTTTTGATCGATTGGAGGATATGGATGCGTCGCTACTCGCAGCGACGTCTTCGTTTGTTGCTGCGCATCCACAGGCCAACATTGAGCATGATTTGCGTTGGCTGAGTGCGCGCGCTCAGTTTGCAGATCGCGCGCTCAGAATCTACATCGCGCGAGATGCCTCTCTAGCAATTCGAGGCGTCGCGCCATTCTTCATACATCCGTCAACGCTGGCCATCGATTTTCTTGGCAAATCGCTCATTTCTTTGCGCACGAAACGCGCAACGCTCAACGCTGGGCCACTACTGAGCCCGCCAGATCATCCCGACGAGGCGCTACTACACGCGCTTTTGCAGCAGATCGGGCGTGATCTCAGCGGTGCGCAATCGGCCTACATTTTGGGATGCCCAGCCGAAAGCGCGGCAGCCCAGCAGTTGCTTTCGCCTGCGTTGTCATCGTTGCGTGCGATTGCAATTTCTGCACCCTATGCCCGCCGCGCTGCAGCGGTGAGCCCAACGCTCGAGGACTATCTTGCGATGTTGGGCACGAATGCCCGCCAAGACCTTAAACGCAACGAGCGCAAATTGCTCAAGCATGTAAACGATGAAGTACGTTGCGAAATATTTTCAACGAAGGCTTCTGTTGAAAATTTCCTTACGCAAGCGTCCGCGATCTCAAAAGCGACCTATCAAACCAAAGTATTTGGCGTAGGCGTGAGCAATGACGACCACACGGCTGCGTTGCTCAAAAGTGCAGCCGAGCAAAATCGCCTGCGCTGCTATGTCTTGTATTGCGGGGACGTCGCCACCGCTTTTATGTTGGGCTATCTACACGCGGGAATCTACTATTCTGAAGCCATTGGCTATTTGCCAGATTGGAAAGAGTGGGGCGTTGGCAATACGTTACATTTGCACGTCATGAAAGATCTCAGCGCCCTCGGCACCGTAGAGCGATTTGACTTTATGTATGGCGATAATCCCAATAAAGCCCGGCTCGCGACCGAAAGCGTAATGGAGCAAAACATTATTATTTTCGCTAAACACGGCAGCGCCCGCTGGGTCGGTGCCGCATATCAAGCATCGCTCACTTTTTCAGCGTGGGCGTCAAAAATATTAGACCGTGCTGGCGTCAAAGATAAGCTACGCAAGATGCTTCGCGCTTCGGCGGCGTAAGGAAAAGCCGTGTTGGGATCACTACTGCTGCGCGGGCAAATTGCCTTGGCGCAAAAGACGAAACCAGAGATTGTGCAGGCGTTACCTCACGATACTAAGGCGTATACACAAGGATTGGTCGTCGCTGGTGATGCCCTTTTTGAGAGCACGGGGCTCGTCGGGCAATCATCGTTACGGCGGCTCAGTATGCAAACGGGTGAAGTGCTCGAGCGGCATGCAATGCCAGCCGATGAATTTGCCGAAGATATCGCGATCATCGGGCAAACCCTTTTTCAATTGGGCTACCAGAATCAAAAAGCGTATACCTACCGCACAAAGCCATTCGAACGCATTAGTGAGCACACCATCGCCCAAGAGGGCTGGGGTTTAACCAGTTGGCACGATACGCTGATCGCATCGGATGGCAGCCACCGTTTGCGCAGATATCGCCCTGATTTCTTACTGATTTCTACGCATGAAGTACGCGCCAGTGGATTGCCGTTACGGCGTTTGAATGCCATGACAACGCGCGGCGATTTTGTGTATGCCAACATTTGGTACACGGCCATGATCGCAGAAATTAGGCTGCGTGATTTCAAATTAAATCGCATTATCGATTGCAGTGCGCTCGTTGCGGTTGAGCAGCCAGCTACCGTGCATCATGTGATGAATGGCATCGCGTGGGATGCTGGGCAAGATCTTTTCTGGGCAACCGGGAAAAATTGGAAAACGCTGTTTTCGATGCGTATTCCCGCGCCGTAGCCCAGCTCGAATCGATCACCGCTGTGGAATTCGATGCCGCGCATGGTGCTTGCTGCCATCATTCATTTCGGCAGGGCGAAGTGCTGCATGCTTGGTGGTGCGTGCGGCCATGCGCTCGCGCCACATTTTGAAGCTTGCCCGCTTCATTTGCGCACGCATTAGCGCAATGACAGCAGATTCATTCAATCCAAATTGCGCTTCGATTGCTTCAAATGGCGTGCGGTCTTCCCAAGCCATTTCGATGATGCGCGAAACGTCGGCAACAGTCAAATCTGCGCCGCAGGTATTTGACATGGGTGACATCTTTAAATTTAAATCAGGCATCAATTCAATTACAGCACATGCCTCAAATGAGCGTTGCCAGCGTTGTGCTTGTCAGTGAATTAATTCTGAAGCAGTGATCACGGCTGTCGATCAACCAAGTGGGTAGACGGCATCGTTCCCCGCGAGTGCTATTCCGCGCAGACCGTCTAAACATACATGCGCGGTTTGTGTTGCGACGGTGACGCTCGGAGTGTCGAGTTAATCAACTTCTCGCGTTCGCCTACAAATGCGAATCCTACGACAAATTAGACCGCATTGAATAGTGCTTTTGCAAGAGAGGCTGCTGTGCTTCAGAATTGAAAGCAAAAGTGCAAACCGATTACTGCGTGAGCGCCTTCATTTCCGCATACAGGTCGCTTTTGCCTTCAAAGCCGATCCCTGGAAGCGCGGGTAAATTCACGTATCCGTTTTCAACGCGCACGCCATCGGGAAAACCGCCATACGGTTGAAATAGATCAGGGTATGACTCATTACCGCCGAGCCCGAGCCCAGCGGCGATGGCTAAAGACATCTGGTGACCGCCGTGAGGAATGCATCGACTCCACGACCAACCATAATCTTTTAGCATTGAAAGCGTGCGCAAATATTCGACCAAACCATATGAGAGCGCGCAGTCAAATTGCAGCCAGTCTCGATCACTGCGCATCCCTCCATGCCGTATCAAATTGCGCGCGTCTTGTGAGGAGAATAAATTTTCTCCAGTTGCCATCGCTCCGCGGTAGTGATTGCTGAGCTCTGCTTGCAATTCAAAATCAAGTGGGTCGCCTGGCTCTTCGTACCAAAAGAGGGGATACTGCGAGAGCGCTTTGCCATAAGCAATGGCAGTGGGCAAGTCAAAGCGACCATTGGCATCGACGGCAAGTTGCTGATCAGGCTTTAACATTTTCAGCACCGCTTCGATGCGTGTGCAATCTTCTGCCACACTCGCACCACCAATTTTCATTTTCACCACGCTATAGCCACGGTCGAGGTAGCTCTGCATTTCCCGTTGCAGCGCTTCCAGCCCTTTGCCCGGGTAGTAGTAACCACCGGCGGCGTAGACGAAAACTTTTGGGTTGGCCTTGCCGTTGCCGTAGCGTTGCGCAAGCATTTCATGCAACGGCAGACCTTCAATTTTTGCCACCGCATCCCAGACCGCCATGTCGATGGTGCCCACTGCGACCGAGCGCTCACCATGACCGCCGGGTTTTTCGTTAGTCATCATCGTTGCCCAAATTTTTTCAGGGTCAAGATTGTCGCCACTTGCGTTGATGAGACTTTCGGTGGTCGCTGCCAGCACGCGCGGACGAAAACGCTCGCGAATTAAATGACCCTGCCCATAGCGACCGTTGGAATTAAAGCCGTAGCCAATCACCGGTTTGCCCTCGCGCACGACATCGGTGACCACCCCGACGAGGCTCAATGTCATCTTCGAAAAATCGATGTAAGCATTGCGAATATCCGATTTGATCGGGCGGGTGGATTCAATGATGTCTAGGATTTTCATAAGCTAAAAAATTATCGATTAAGTGAAGCGCCGCCACAGATTTGTAAATTTTGACCGGTGATTGCGTCGGCATGATCTGAAAGCAAATAGGAGGCAAGCGCTGCGATTTCTGAGGGCTGAATGAGCCTTCCAATCGGCGGCAGTTTTGGCGCAGCCGAGGATCGCGCGGGATCGTGCAACATTTCAGTTTCGGTCGCGGCGGGTGAAATGACATTTACAGTAACGCCCTGCGGCGCAAGCTCTGCTGCCCAGCTTTTAGCAAGCGCGATGAGCGCCGCTTTGCAGGCTGCGTATTGCCCCCGCCCGGCCATGCCTTGCGCTACTCGACTCCCGATGAAGATGATGCGGCCAAATTGATTCTGTGTCATCGTTGGTGCAAGAGCGTTAGATATTTGAGTTGCCGCGCTGACATGGATTCGCCACATTGCATCTCCTGCCTCGAGATCAAGATCGCCTAATGCACCAACACGCAAAATTCCTGCTGCGTGAATAAATGCATCAATCGCTGGCAATGATTTGAGTTTGCTAGCGAGAGCGCTTCCGTTGGCAACATCGCACTCAAAATGCGAATATGCGGGATTGGAGTGATGCGCGGGCGCGCGATCAAGCCCGATCACGTGCCAACTTTCGCCCAGTAGCTTTTCGGTGATAGCAGCACCGATTCCCGCGCTCGCGCCCGTGATGAGCGCGGTGCGCGGTCGATCACTACTGGGCACGAATATTGCCATCAGTAATAATTTTTTGCGATTGCGCCATATCCGCGCGCTGGAAACGCATGAAGTCTTCAATCGAGCCCGACTCGACCAGCAAGCCTTGCGAAACCAGCTTATCTTTCATCTCGCCAGCCAAGGCTTTATTAGACTCAGCGTTAAGTTTTTGCACAATTTCAGCCGGTGTTTTGGCAGGCGCCCACAGCCCATACCAACTGTAAAACTCATAGCCTGGTATCGATTCGCCCACGGCAGGAATATCCGCCATGCTCAGCACACGGTTTTTTGATGTCACCGCCAGAACGCGCAATTGCCCCGCTTTTGCGTAATTTGTTGAGCCGAGAATCGGATCAATGAAGCCCGAGATGCGTCCGCCGATTAAGTCTTGATAGGCAGGCGCAGAGCCTTTATAAGGCACGATCAAAAGATCGAAATCGCCAGCTTTGCGTAGCAATTCAGTGGAGAGATGCCCAGCGGACCCCGTTGATCCGATTGCGAACGATAGTTTTCCAGGATTTGCCTTGCCGTAGGCGATGAGCGCCTTAACGTCGGCGACTGGCAACGCTTTATCGACCGCGACTGCAAGCGGCGCTTTCGCGACCAAAGCGATTGGTGCGAAGTCTTTCCAAATATCGTAAGGCGCTTGCGTGGTCATGGGTGAGGTTGTAAACGTCGAAGCATTAAAGAGCAGGGTGTATCCGTCCGCGTTGGCTTTTGCTACGGCATCAGCGCCAATCATGCCATTGCCTCCGGGGCGATTTTCAACGACAAACGATTGCCCCGTTTGCTCGGAAAGCTTTTGCGCCAACTGGCGACCGACTTGATCAAGCGTGCCACCCGGAGGGAACGGAATGATGACCCGCACTTGCTTATTTGGGTAGGCTTGCGCGTGAATCTGGGTCGCAGGTATGAAAGCAGCAAAAAAGAGTGCAACGCGTAGTGCTTTAATTAAAACATTCATTTCAATGACTCCTTAGAAATTTGACAGATTAGCTTAAGCAGAAATGAGACCAGCAGCGATGGCAGCAGCACGGATCGTCGCCATTTCAGCGGCGCTTGGAGGTGCGGTCGGTGGGCGCACGGTCGCGTTTTCGAGCACGCCGAGCACTTGCATCGCAGCCTTCATGCGGGCATGCGCTTCGCCGGTGGGTTCGCCCGCACCGTAGACCGCGTCTTTCATCGGATCAATCCGAAATTGCGTTTGCATTGCTTTTTTAAGATCACCCGCTTTGACGGCGTTAAAGAGATCGATGATGAGCTGCGGAATGCAGCTGGCGAAGCCTACTAATGCACCATCGACGCCTTGCACCATCGAAGCGAGTAAGTATTCGTCGTGGCAAGTAAGAATGGCTTTGCTTGCATCTGCAGCGCGAATGGCCTTGATGTCGCGCGCGTATTTATTCATGTCGCGTTGACCAACCTTGAAGCCTTGCACATATGGCAGGCGCGCCAGATCGGCGAGTAACGCTGACGAATACGACGCTTTCGTCCAAGCGGGATAGACGTGGCAGATCAAATCGAGCCCGCTTGCCTGATGGATTGCCTCGAAATATTCGAGCGCATGCTGAGGCTGAAAACCGAAGCGTAACCAATGATGCGGCGGCATCACATCGATGCCGAGTGCGCCCGCTTTTTTAGCTTGCTGGGCGTGGACTTGGGCATCAAGGATGCCCTCGCACACCACGGATGAAATCACCGGTAACTTGCCGCGTAGCTCATCGGCGACGATACGCGTGACTTCGGCGCGCTCTTCCGGTAGCAGCGAGAAGACTTCGCCGGTATGACCGTTGGTCATGACTGCAACGACACCGTCGTGCGTCGCAAGCCAAGCTGCGAGTTTGCGTAGCGCTGGTTCGTCGATCTTGTGATCGAAAGTGAAGGGGGTGGAAATTGCGGGAATAATGCCGCGGTAGTTTTGGATCGTAGGCACGATTTCGGCTCGGTTAGATTTGCAGTAGATGTGTTAATGTAGCGAGACAACGCAGCGCGTGTCCAATACTAGATTTACATAAATGTATTCTCAAAATGAGTTCTGAAAAACGCCCACTCGATTTCGATTGGCTTGAAGATTTTCTCGCACTGGCGGAGTCAGCTAGTTTTTCGCGGGCAGCGGTTGTGCGAGGCATCGCACAACCTGCGCTGAGCCGACACATTCGGGCACTAGAAGAATGGGTGGGTAGCGATTTGGTCGATCGGGGTGCGCATCCAGTGCGACTCACCGATGCCGGTAAGCGCTTTCAACCCGATGCTGAAGATGTGCTTGAACGCCTCGCTGCAGCGCGAGGTCGCGCCAATGCTGCGACTGCCCGAGCCGCGGTAAGCTTGCAATTTGCCGCCACGCATGCGCTGTCGTTGACGTTTTTCCCCGCGTGGCTTAGTGGGCTTGAAGGTCGCATTCGCGTCGGTGCGATTCAAATGATCTCTGATAGCTTTAACGCCTGCGAAGAATTGATGCTTGCGCAAAAAGTGCAATTTTTACTCTGCCACGGGCATGTCGCAGTTGCGTCGAGGCTTGACGATCAACACTTCAACCACGTGGTGGTGGGTCGAGATGAGTTACTCCCGGTCTGCGCGCCGGGCATGCTTAAACCCACCGTACAGGTCGATGCGGTTGTCGAGAATGCAGCGGCGCTCCCGTTACTTCGCTATGGTCTTGAGTCGGGACTCGGGCAGATTTTGCGTTCCCAGCTTTCGCAGACGCTTGATGAGAGGCGCTTTCGCACCGTCTTTACAGGACATCATGCCGTGCTACTCAAAGCGCTTGCGCTCGAGGGTCGCGGTTTGGCATGGTTACCGAAAAGCTTGATTCGCGATGAGTTGCATCATAAGCGACTCGAAATTGCTGGCGATGCGTCTTGGTGTTTGCCCATCGAGATTAGGCTCGTGCGCTACCGCGCTGAATTGCCATCGCAGGCTGAGGCCTTATGGTCTGCGGTCTCTAATTTAAAAACGAGCACGCCCTAGTCAATTGCGTCGGCCGTAAAGCGCAACACATGCCGCAAATTAGCATCACTTGCAATGCCTTTTCCCGCAATATCAAACGCCGTGCCGTGATCAACGCTGGCGCGTAAAAAGGGTAAGCCGACAGTGACGTTTACAGCGTGCTCGATGCCGAGCAGCTTGACCGGAATTAAGCCCTGATCGTGATACATCGCGACCACAATATCAAATTCGCCCGCCCATGCGCGCATGAAAACCGTATCGGGCGGGATCGGGCCGACCGCATTGAAACCTGCGGCGCGACTCTGCGCCACGGCAGGCGCGATGATCGCGTCGTCTTCACTGCCGAGTAGCCCGTCTTCGCCTGCATGGGGGTTTAACCCGGCAACAGCAATGCGCGGTGATTTCACGCCGATCCACTTTCCACTTTCATGCGCGAGTGCGATTTTTTCGGCGATCAATTGGGTGGTGAGTGCGTCAATGGCTGCACGCAATGGCAGATGAATCGTCGCTAAAAGCACGTTGAGATTCTGCCGCGTAAAAAGCATCGCGAAGCGATCAGTGCCCACAAATTTCGCGAGAATTTCGGTGTGCCCGGGCTCGTCGATGCCTGCAAGTTTCATCGCGGTTTTTGAGAGCGGCGCTGTCGCCATCGCGCTTGCCTTACCCGCGGCGCAGATTTCAGCGGCAGCGATGACTGCGTTGTAGGCTGCGCGCCCTGCTTGCGCGCTCACTTTACCTATTTCTGGCAGTGCCGCGAGCGTATGAGTGTCATGCAGCAAAAACTGCGCCGCAGGTAGTTCTCGCGCAAATTGTTGGCGCGCATTTTCGAGCACGCAGCCATCGCCGACGACGATGCATCGCGCGCGCATCGCCGCATCCTGCGCCAATGCTTTCACCACAATTTCTGGCCCAATGCCTGCGGGGTCACCGAGCGTGAGCGCGATTTTTGGCAACGCGCTCATTGATTGCAAATTGCGCGATACGTTTTGATCGTGTTTGCCAAGCCATGAATCACGGCATCGGCAATAACCGCATGACCAATCGAGACTTCATCAGGATTAACGGCTGCAATGAAAGCGGGCAAATTTTGCGTATTCAAATCATGTCCCGCGTTGATGCCTAAGCCAATCGTGCGGGCGTGGGTTGCGGCGGCTGCAAATTGCGCGAGCACGGTGGCGTAATCGCCGCGCGCGAAGGCGAGTGCATAGGGCTCGGTATAGAGCTCGATACGATCCGCTCCCGCAGCTTTCACCGCATCAATCGCAGCCACATCGGCATCGACGAAAATTGAAACCCGCATGCCCCAGGCCTTTGCTTTCGCAATCATCGGGCGCACGGCGTCCATCGGTACACCGGCGGCAAAGCCGTGATCGGAGGTCGCTTGGCCTTGCGCATCCGGCACAAAAGTGCCTTGCTGCGGACGATGCGCCTCCAGCAGCGGCATCAAATTGTGATGCGGGTTGCCTTCAATGTTGAATTCGGCATTGGGAAATTGCTTTACGAGCGTGGCAAGTGGCGTCATATCATCCGCGCGGATGTGGCGTTGGTCCGGTCGCGGATGCACGGTGACGCCTGCTGCGCCTGCTTCGAGCACGATTCGGGCACAATCGAGGAGATTTGGCAGCCCGTTGCTGCGACTATTTCGCAGCAGGGCAATTCGATTAAGGTTGCAAGAAAAATGCGTCACGCGTTACTCACGGCAAATGATTCAGAAGATATCGTACAGCAATTGCAGGAGCAAGGGTTTGCCTGCGTACCTGCGGCGCAGTTAGCGGCCTTAGCAGGCGTGCCGCTCGCGCAATTGCGCGCCCTTGAGCCCACTTGGAATGACTTGCCCCGCGATCAGTATCTGCTTGACGGCGGCAAATATCGCGCGCGTAGGCACGGCTCTTTCATTCAAAACTGCGCCGCAGGTACTTTAGAGCCCGTCAAGCACCGCGCCCACTGGCAGCCCACGAGCTACAACGCGCTGCACGGCGGGATCGAGCGCTGGTTTGAGCCACTCGCGCCGCACGTATCGGCTGATGCCGCGTGGCAGAAATTACTGCTAACGCTTGGCGAAATCTTTGCGCTGCGCCGCGACGAAAAGCAGTGGTTCATCGAAGCCCATCAATTTCGCATCGATACCGCGCAAGGCGTGGGCCGACCTACCCCCGAGGGCGCGCACCGCGACGGCGTCCATTTCGTTGCTGTGATTCTCGTGCAGCGCGGCGATATGCGCGGCGGCGAGTCGCGGGTGTTTGAGGCTGATGGCCCCAATGGCGTGCGCTTTACGCTCTCCGAGCCGTGGACGGTCGTGCTACTCGATGATGCGCGCGTGATTCATGAGACAACGCCGATCCTCCCCGGCGCAACCGCGGGCGTTCGCGATACTCTCGTGCTCACCTACCGCGCCGGTGGCTTCCAAGACCCGGTTTAATGCGAAATTAGTGTCGGAAGCGCTTACACGCTATCGAAAAGGAATTCAGGAATACGATATAAATCATATAGTTAGAGGTCAGGCACGGTCTCTGCTATGTAAAGACTATCAACGGGACGCAGTCAAAAAATCCCACAAAAAACTACGCTTTACAAACAAATATTTGCGAGCAGTCGGGGGTCAACGGTGCCACACAATGGCACCGTTTTTCTTTGCTGAAGCGCCCGGCACGGTTTCGCAATATTGTTGAGTAAAACGAACCAGTTTCCTGAATGCTCCGCATGGCGATCGATCAAATTTCGCCCAAAAAACCGGCCATGAAATACAAGTTCAGCTTGACAGCCTTGATAATTACACATATTATGTGTGCACATATTAGGGTCAAGCCATGAATATCACGCTCGCCATAGACGAACAAACCGCCCGCCTTGCCCGCGAAGCCGCCGAAAAAATGGGTAAAAGCTTAAATCAAGCCGTGCGCGAATATTTAGAGCAGTTGGCGGGCAGCGCGCGGGTGGATGTGGAGCATGAAGCGTTTGTGGCGCTGTGTAAGCGCACAGGCATGAAGCTGAACGGATGGAAGTTTGATCGCGAAGAGGCCAACGAGCGATGAGTAGCGCCACCGCGCGCGCCTTTCTCGATACCAACGTTCTAATCTACGCTGCTGCCGAAGACGAGCCACAGAAAAGCCCCATCGCGCAAACGCTTCTTCGCGAACTGCGCGTGGCTAAGCAAGCGGTAATCTCCACGCAAGTCCTAAACGAGTTCTGCTCTGTATTGCTGCGCAAATATAAGATTAACCCGGCCATCGTGCGCGATCACGTTGAAATGCACTGCCGCATGGAAGTCGTCACCGTCACGCCAGCGATTATTCGCGATGCGATTGATATTCACCAAACCCGACGCATCAATTATTACGACGCGCTCATGGTCGCTACCGCAAAAGTCGCGGGCTGCGCGGTGCTCTACACCGAAGATATGAATGGCGGCGAGCGGGTCGATCAGGTGCGCTTGGTCAATCCGTTTGCGTGAATGTGAGCGCGCGCAGGTTTAACGCACTCCAACGCGCCCCGTAACGTACTACGGCGCGAAGCCCGCGATTCATAGCAGCAGTGGTGCAATGATTACGTTCGCGTTGATAAAAACGCGTTACCGCCAGCTTACTATGACTCAGCCAATGAAAACGATCGCTTCGTGCCCAATGCTACGCTGGTTCGCGCCGCTTTGCGCGGTGGCTCTAGTCGCGCTGCAACTGCTTTGGGAGCATTTTCACGGCGGCGTGGGGAGCCACAACCTGCTCAATCGCGCCGATCTGCCTGCTATTTCAAATTGGTGGGGCTTGCTCACCGTGCCCGCGCTGGCATCGCTTACTGTGCAGCGGGCTGAAAAGCAGCAGCGGTCATTTTCAGAAGTGGTGCACGGGTTCGGTATCGCGCTCGTCGTCGGCCTCATCGTAGCCACACTTTTTCGCGCTAACTTGCACGACATTATTCTCTACGTGCTCGGTGCAGCCATGCTTCTTAGTCTCGCGCTCCCTGCATATCGCATTGAGTGCGTGCTCGGCTTAGTCGTTGGCATGATGTTCGTGTTCGGCGGTGTGTTGCCCCTCATTCCTGCAATCCCGATTGTGCTGGTTTCGCTGTTGTTTCGCGCCGTGATTTGGCGCGGGATATCGAGGCGGCGGTGAGCTTTAATGAGTGCAGCGGCTGACCCATCTGTATGAAATACCTGCGGCGCAGTTTGGGCATTATTTGGACGACATTTCCTTAAAACTGCCGTTTTTGCGCCGCAGGTTTGCTCAGTTCCTAGTTTCCATTCGTCGATTGCTCGCAAACGTGTATTACGATGTTATGCAAATTGAGTTAAGGTCACATTTATGCAAACCCCACTCGCCGTCCACCTTGCTGCCAACGAATTGCAATCGCTCGATTCCCTTTGTGCTGCCATGGGGAAAACACGTAGCGAAATAATCCGTGAATCGCTGCGGGAATTTCAGCTTCGGTAAGCGCTGCGCCTGAACCAATCCATGCTCGGTCCACTTGCCCGCCGCAAAGGCTGGCTCAGGGAACATGATGCGCTCGCTGATATGTCGTGAAGGTTTTTCTCGGTACCAACGTTTGGCTCTCCGCTACGATTATCTCTGGGTTGTCTGAACATATCGTTTTGCAATGCGCAGACCGTGGCTGGCTCTATACGAGTGATTTACTTCGCACCGAAGCGCATGAAGCGCTCGCCCGAAAATTTCTCGAAGTGGCAAGCGCCAGCGCAATGTTTGACGCAGCGTGGAAGGTTGCGCAACGCATTGAAGACTTGCCCACCCCCGCCAACGACGCAGACCCCCGGCTCGTAAAAGCCGCCGAGGAAGCCAAGATGGATTGGGTCATCACCGGCGACAAGCGCGTGCTCGGCTGAAGCAAAAATATCCAACTACTCACATCGCCAGCCCGCGATTAGCCGCACAGCGGAGTAATCAAGGCATTATTTCAGTTTGTCGTGTCGGGAAGATGTTCGTTACACCCGACACTTTTGCGCTCGATTACGCTTCGATAATTGCGGCTACGCAGGAAGGCTGGGCTTGCTAAAAATGCGCGATTCTGCGCCGCAGAGGTCTCCCGCAGGTATTGCGTGAAAATTACGGTGGAAAGCCCAGTGTCTGTCATTTTCAATGAAGGTAAATCACTCGACTCTAAAAAACACGGCTTATTGGTTAATTGCCTCCACAGCCGCCTTCGGATTGTTCGCCACGATTTTCACTAACACGCGGGCCGGCCCAGTCGGGTGCGTGCGGTGTTGCTCCCAATTTTGCAGCGTGTGCAGATTTACGCCAATCAACTTTGCGAACTGCGATTGACTAATGCTTGCTGCTTCCCGAATCGCGCGCACATCCGGCTCAGCAACTTCGCTCAAGCGCGCACCACGCACCGCTTTGCCTGCGATGTGTCGCTTCATTTCTTTCACACCGGTGACGAGTTGTTCGAAATGTGCTTTACCCAAGATCCAGCTCCTTCATGAGTTTCGCTAGAGTTCGCACCTGGTCGGGCGTTAAGTCCTCGCGCTCGCATTTAGCGTAACCGTAAATTAAATAAATCCTATCGTCCACGTCCTGAAAATAGTGAATGACGCGCGCGCCTGCGCGCTTACCTCGACCTCGGGCGAGCCAACGAAGCTTTCGCAACCCACCACTACCGCGAATCACGTCGCCAGACTTTGGCGACTGAATCAGCGCGCCTTGAAGTCGGCGAAATTCCTCGTCGTCCCAATGCGCATCACGGAAGACTACTAACGGGCTGAGTCCAACAAAGACCGTCATTTAGCTATACGCTACTAGCGCACTAGCACACGATAGTTTGGGTGCTCGGCCTCCATCCAATTTAAAGCGCGAGCATGAGTACGGCTAGGAAAAAGTTGTTTGGGTTTGTCGCGGCGGGGAGAAGTTCGTTACATCTGACAAATTTGCCCTCGATTGCGCGTCGCTAATTGCTGCTACGCAGGCATGCTGCGCTTTCTTGAAAAAGTAGCTCAGGGAAGCGCAGCGCGCCGGGGCAGTGGTAACGGATGGGGTGACGCGCGAGCGCGCAGTGGTCAAGTTCTTGGGCGCGGCTTGGCCTTCCCCGCACTACGCCGGCTCCCGCTCTTCCCCGCCGCGTCGGCTGTGTTGGGTTGACTTTTGTTTCGGGAAGTGGTGCGGCGCGGGATGTTGAAGCGGCGGTAGATGCGTGCACTTGAACTACCTGCGGCGCAGAATGGGTAATTTTTGGGAGGGCTCTTCAAAAAACTGGCGATTCTGCGCCGCGGGTATTGCATGTTTTACGCCGCGTGATGATCTCTCACGCGCGCCTCGCCGCTCATCGCATATGCGTGATGATGAGCGCGGCTACGATGAGGGCAACGAGGTAGTAGCCGCCGTTGATGGCGAAAAGTTTCCATGAGCGTTTTTCCCAGGCGGGGCCATTGAGCAAGATGGGAACCATGAAGCCGAGCCAGGAAAAGAACGCGGCGCTTAACGCTTGTGCGATGGGGGACATGCCTGGCAAGGCCGAGCCCCAGGTTTTGGGTGTCCACGCGGCGATGTTGTTGGAGAGCACGAGCGCGATTAAGAAGCAGCCGATTACGTTGAAGATTAAGCCTTTGGCGAGCGCGCCGCCGGAGGCCGCGTAATCCGGTGGCAGGCCAAGCTCTTTATTCCAGACTTTGCCAAAAAGCGGGGTGTACCAAACGAAGCCTAAGAAAAAATTTGCTACGACGGCAATGAGCACCGCAATCATGTTGGGTTGGATATCAGGCATGGTTGTTTCCTTTTCGTGTGGTGGAGTGGATAAAAACTAAAACACTGCATGAGATGCAATGATAAGCAAACATTTACTGCGGGTATAGTGCTTAAAACGGAAAATCATTTCTTACGTTAGGAAGGCGCAGTCAGGGTCAGAAGGCGCAATCAGAGAAAGCGCAGTCACGCAATCAGAGTCACTGCAAAATCAGCATAATCAGGGTCAGGTCTCAATACTGTTCGGTTAAATGATTTTGTGGCAAACCCAGGTTATCGGCAATGAGCGATGACAGGAGCGCACGATGGCACGGACCAAAGCGGTGTTGGGAGCGGGCGCGCGGTTGACTGACTATTTAAGCGCGAGCTTGTTTGCCCGCGTCTTCCCGGCATCCCTGATCGAAAAAATTCTTGATGAACAGGGGGTGAACTCGCAGCGAGAGCGCAAAGTCTCAGCGGTATCCGGGGTGTACTTCTGCATGGGTTTGAGCCTGTATCCCGAGGCGGCCGACGAGCACGTCTACAGCGCGCTATCGCAAGGGCTATCGTGGCTACGCACTGGCCAACCGAGCGGCCAGCCGGGGCCTGAGCTTGCCATTGCCAAATCCTCCATCAGCGAAATGCGCACCAAACTTGGGTTCGCCCCGCTCCAAACGCTCATCGAGTGCGCCTGCGTACCGCTGGCCAAGCCAAAGACCAATCCCGATGGCTTTTATCGCGGTTTGCGCCTCATGGCCATCGACGGCAGCAATCTGGAAGTCGCCGATGAACCGGATAACATCAAAGCCTTTGGCTACCCAGGCAGCCGCACCGGACACGCAGGCTACCCGCAGGCGCAGTGCGCGCTATTGGTCGAATGCGCAAGCCACGCCATAGTTGCGGCCAATCTTGGGGCTTACCGCGCCAGCGAATGGACAATTTGTGAGCCTTTACTGCAACGGCTGGATGCGCATATGCTGTGTTTGGTAGACCGCGGGTTTAACGGCTACGGGCACTGGGCCGCTGCGCGCGCCACAGGGGGGCAACTGTTGTGGCGCTGCGCGAACAACCGCAAGCTGCCAGTGGACAAACCCCTTAGCGATGGCTCGTACTTGAGCACGCTCTACCCGTCGGACACGCAATCGATCAAGCAACGCACGGCCAGCGATAGGGCAATTGTGGTGCGGGTCATTGAGTACGCGCTGCCGCACAGTCACCAACACAGCGCGAGTGCGCAGGCAGCAGCAGTAGCACCACCGCCTCGCTACCGCTTGCTCACCACGTTACTCGATTCAACAAAGTCCCCCGCGCTTGAGCTCGCTGCGCTATACCATCAGCGCTGGGAGGTCGAGGCGGTGTTTGATGAGTTGAAGGTGCATTTGCACCGAAGTAGACGGGTATTTCGTAGCAAAACCGCTGATTTGGTGCGCCAAGAGTTCTACGGTTGGGTGCTTACCCACTATGCGGCGCGCTGGCTCATGCATGAAGCGGCAAGCGAAGCAAAGGCGGCGGATCGAGATTTGTCATTCACCGCCAATGTAGCGTTGTTGCGAATAGCCCAACCCCAATCTGGGGCCTTTCCCCCCAAAGCGCGGGTACGATCGAAGACGAAGGCGATGGTATAGACAATTTCTTCAAGCTGCGGGGCGCTTGCGCTGCGTGAAAAGTAGAGGGCTGCACAACCCACGAAGCTTGAAGCGACGCAATTCGCCCTACCCCAGCCATGATCGAACCGTCAAGCGCAACGTGATGAGCGATTTCACGCCAGCATTACTTCCGCCACTGTCTGTGCCGAAACGCAAAATCTATTCAAAACATCACTAACCGAACATTATTGAGACCTGACCCCAAACTTTTAATCGGAAAACTCTAAGCGTAGGGGACGGGACATAGCCGAATGATACAGAAGTAAAAGCTATAAAGCAAGACCTGACCCCAATTTTCCTGTGACCCCAATTTTCCTGACCCCAATTTTCCTGTCTGTGCCGAAACGCAAAATCTATTCAAAACATCACTAACCGAACAGTATTGAGACCTGACCCCAAACTTTTAGTATCTACAGGGCTACGTTTTTGTAGGTCGCCCACATCGTACGATCGATCACCCGTCCGTCTTTGATGGCCGATTGGGGCATTTGACCTTCGCGCACAAATCCACATTTTTCCGCTACACGTTGAGACGCAATGTTCGAAGCAAAAACCCCTGCGTAGATGCGGGTAATTTCCGGTGCGTTCTCCCACACCCACGGCACGACCGCAGCGAGCGCTTCACTCGCAATGCCACATCCCCAAAACGGTTCTCCAATCCACCAACCCGCCTCGGCATTGCAGCGCATCCACCCTGTATCCGGTCGTGCGCCGACCACGCCAACGACACGTTCTCCGAACACAATTCCCCACACGAATCCAAATTGCCCGCTATTGCCCTCATTCGCACACCAGTTTTCTGCGTGCTCCCGTGTGTACGGCTGCGGGAAGCCATCGAATAAATTTCGCGCAACGTTGAGGTTGTCCGCCAGCTCTCGAAAACCTGGCGCGTCAGCCAACGTCAGCGCACGCAACGTCAACCGTTGCGTGCGGCGCGTCGGCACGCGGCTCACCGCTTCACCGGCGGCAAATCCGTGCAATGCCCATCTGCCGCTTCCGCTGCCAGCCCAATCGATTCACCCAACGTCGGATGCGGGTGAATCGTCTTCCCGATATCCACGCTATCCGCGCCCATTTCAATCGCGAGCGCGACTTCGCCGATGAAATCGCCGGCGTGGGTGCCTACGATGCCGCCGCCGATGATGTGGCCGCTGGCTTCGTCGAAAAGTAGTTTCGTGAAGCCTTCATCGCGGCCGTTGGCAATCGCGCGGCCGCTGGCGGCCCAGGGGAATAAGCCTTTTTTCACTTTCGTGCCCGCGGCTTTGGCTTGCTCTTCGGTGATGCCAACCCACGCCACTTCGGGGTCGGTGTAGGCCACGCTTGGGATTACGCGCGCGTCGAAAAACGCCTTATGCCCGGCAGCATTCTCCGCGGCAACGTGCGCTTCGTGGACAGCCTTGTGCGCGAGCATGGGCTGGCCGACGATATCGCCAATAGCGTAGATGTGCGGCACGTTGGTGCGCATTTGATTATCTACATTAATAAAGCCACGATCCGTTACCGCTACGCCTGCTTTTTCCGCGGCGATTTTCTTACCGTTGGGCGAGCGGCCCACGGCTTGCAACACCATGTCGTAGCGTTTAGTCTCTGTGCCGCTCGGGCCTTCGAAGGTGACGTGAATGCCGTCTTTCTTGGCTTCCGCGCCCACCGTTTTCGTTTTCAACATGATGTTGTCGAAACGGTGTTTGTTCATCTTGTCCCAGACCTTCACCAAATCGCGGTCAGCGCCTTGCATGAGGCCATCTAACATTTCAACGACATCGAGCCGCGCGCCGAGGGTGGAATACACCGTGCCCATTTCGAGCCCGATAATGCCGCCGCCGACGATGAGCATCTTCTCTGGCTTTGCATCCAGAAGCAGCGCGCCGGTGCTATCCACAATGCGCGGATCGTCGGGCAGAAACGGCAAACGCATGGCTTGCGAGCCTGCCGCGATGACGGCGGATTTGAATTGAATGGTTTTGGTTTCGCCCGTTTTTTCTTGGGCTTGGCCTTGCGTTAACTCCACTGTTACGTGGTGTGCGCCGACGAACGCGCCGTAGCCACGCACGACAGTAACCTTGCGCATTTTCGCCATGCCCGCGAGCCCGCCCGTGAGCTTGGCAATCACTTTTTCTTTGTGGGCTTTGAGTTTGGGCAACTCCACTTTCGGCGCGGCATACGTCACGCCCAAATCAGCGAAGTGCGTGACTTCATCCATCACGGCGGCGACGTGCAATAGCGCTTTGGAAGGAATGCAGCCGACGTTTAAACACACACCACCCAGAGTAGCGTAACGCTCCACGAGCACGACGTTCAAACCCAAATCGGCTGCGCGGAAGGCGGCGGAATAACCGCCGGGGCCTGCGCCTAACACTAGAAGATCGCATTCGAGATCGGTTTTGCCGGCGTATTGGCTCCCTCCCCCTGGGGGGGAGGGTTGGGGAGAGGGTGATGGATTCGTGGCAGGCGTTGCAGCCGCTGACACCCTCTCCCCTAGCCCCTCCCCCCCGGGGGGAGGGGGACTAGAAGCAGCCGCTTCCAGGGTAAGGACGAGAGAACCCATACTCACTTTATCGCCCACTTTCAGTTTCATTTCTTTCACCACACCCCCGTGCGATGCAGGCACTTCAAGCGTGGCCTTATCGGATTCGAGCGTGACGAGTGATTGCTCTTTTTCCACCGTGTCGCCCACTTTGACGAGCACTTCAATCACGGGGATATCTTTGAAATCTCCAATGTCGGGGACTTTGACTTCTACTATTGCCATGTTATGAATACTCCGTAGGATGCGGTTCTCCGCACCATCAATAGGCTCGATGCGCCACTGCGCGTCGCCGGTGCGTTATGAACGCACCCTACAACGCAATCCGCCGAAAATCTGCCATCAATTGCGAGAAATACACGTTAAACCGCGCAGCCTCTGCGCCATCAATCACCCGATGATCCCAGGAGAGCGAGAGCGGCATCATCAAGCGCGGCGCGAACTCTTTGCCATTCCATTTTGGTTTCATCTCGGAGCGACACACACCCATAATCGCCACTTCTGGCGCATTGATGATCGGGGTGAAATACGTGCCGCCGATGCCGCCCAAGGACGAAATCGAGAAGCAGCCGCCTTGCATTTGATCGGGCTTTAATTTGCCCTCGCGCGCCAAGCCGGCAAGCTCGCTCATTTCTTTTGCAATGGCAACGATGCCTTTTTGGTCAGCGTTTTTAATCACCGGCACGACCAAGCCGTTGGGCGTGTCCGCTGCAAAACCAATGTTGAAATATTTCTTCAACACCAAATTATCGCCATCAAGCGAAGCATTGAAATTGGGGAATTTCTTGAGCGCCGCTACGCTCGCTTTAATCATGAACGAGAGCATCGACACTTTGATGCCTGCCTTTTCGTTTTCTTTGTTGAGCTGCACGCGGAAGTCTTCGAGCTCGGTAATGTCCGCTTCGTCGTGATTGGTGACGTGTGGAATCATCACCCAATTGCGATGCAAATTCGCGCCGGAGAGTTTTTTAATACGCGAAAGTGGCTTAGCCTCGATCTCGCCAAATTTTGCGAAGTCTACTTTCGGCCACGGGATGAGCCCCAGCGCCGCGCCGCCCGCTGCGCCCGCAGATTGCGCCGCAGGTACGCCGTTCGCCAGCGCGCCTTTTACAAACGCCTGCACATCAGATTGCGTAATGCGGCCTTTTTCAGCGCTGCCTTTGACGAGCGACAAATCCACGCCTAATTCACGCGCGAATTTGCGCACCGAAGGCGAAGCATGCGCGAGCTTGAAATTTTCTGGATTTATGCTCGGAATTGGGCCATTCTGCGCCGCAGGTATTGGCGTTTGTGCCGCAATAGGCGCGGGCGCTGGCGTCGCAACGGGAGCGGGCGCAGGCGCAGTTGCAACCGGCGCACTTGACGCAGCCGCTGGCGCGGCAGCAGCGCTTGAAGCCGCTGCTTCCAACGTCAACACCACCGCGCCCATGCTGACTTTATCGCCCACTTTAAGCTTGATGTCGGTGATCACGCCTGCATGCGATGCCGGCACTTCGAGCGTGGCTTTATCGGATTCGAGGGTGACTAACGATTGCTCTTTCTCAACCGTGTCGCCCACCTTGACCAATACTTCAATCACGGGGATGTCTGCGAAATCCCCAATGTCTGGAACTTTAACCTCGATCATCGCCATGCTCACACCATCCAAGGATCTGGACGCGATACGTCCACGTTATATTTTTTGATTGCATCAGCCACAACTGAGACCGGCACTTCGCGGTCATCCGCAAGTGCCTTCAACGCAGCGATCACCACGAAATAGCGATTCACTTCGAAAAAGCGGCGCAAATTTTCGCGCGAATCGCTACGCCCGAAGCCATCGGTGCCCAAGACTTTGTAAGTCTTTTTGATGTAGGGGCGAATGTTGTCGGCGTAGGTGCGCATGTAATCCGTTGCCGCGATGACCGGCCCTGCGCGATCATTCAAGCATTGGCCGACATACGATACCTGCGGCGCAGAATCGGTCGGATGCAGCATATTGTGGCGCTCTGCAGCCATGCCATCGCGGCGCAATTCGTTAAACGATGGGCAGCTCCAGATATCGGCTTCTACGCCGAAATCTTTCTTGAGCAATTCCGCTGCGGCAATCACTTCTCTAAAAATCGTGCCGGAGCCTAAAAGCTGCACGCGCTTGCCAGAGCTTTTCGCACCTTCTTGGAAAAGATACATGCCTTTCACAATACCTGCGGCGCAGTTTTCAGGCATGGCAGGGTGCGTGTAGTTTTCGTTCATCACCGTGAGGTAATAAAACTCATCTTGCTGCTGCGTGAGCATGCGATCCAAACCATGCTGGACGATCACCGCAACTTCATAGCTAAATGTCGGGTCGTAGCAGCGGCAATTTGGAATCGAGCCAAACCAAATATGGGAGTGACCGTCTTCGTGCTGCAAGCCTTCGCCGTTGAGTGTGGTGCGCCCCGCCGTGCCGCCGACTAGGAAGCCGCGCGCACGCATGTCGCCCGCCGCCCACGCCAAATCGCCTACGCGCTGCACGCCAAACATCGAGTAATAAATGTAGAACGGCATCATCGGCACATTACTATTGCTATACGCCGTGGCCGCCGCAATCCAAGAGCTCATCGCGCCGGGCTCGTTGATGCCTTCTTGCAAAATCTGGCCGTTCTTAATTTCTTTGTACCAACTCAGTTGATCGGAATCCACCGGTTCATAGAGCTGGCCTTTTTGCGACCAAATACCGAGTTGGCGGAACATGCCTTCCATACCAAACGTGCGCGATTCATCCGGCACGATCGGCACGATATGTTTGCCAATCGTTTTGTCTTTTACGAGCGTATTCAAAATCCGTACGAACGCCATCGTCGTAGAAATCTCGCGCTCGCCACTCGATTCCAATTGCGTTTTGAAGGCATCCAGCGCGGGCGCTTGCAGCGTCAAATCCGATTTCATGCGGCGATTCGGCAAGTAGCCGCCCAATGCAGCACGGCGCTCGGCCATGTATTTGTATTCGGGCGTATCTGGGCCGGGCTTGAAGTAAGGCAGCGCTTCCAACTCATCGTCTTTCAACGGAATTCCGAAGCGCGAGCGCATGCCTTGCAGCGACTCCAAATCCATCTTCTTGGCTTGATGGGCAATATTTAAGCCCTCGCCCGAATGCCCCATGCCGTATCCTTTTACCGTTTTGGCGAGGATGACGGTCGGCTGACCTTTGTGTTTGCACGCAGAGTCGTAAGCCGCATAAATTTTATGCGGGTCGTGCCCGCCACGATTGAGGCGCCAGATGTCGTCGTCCGACATCGTGGCCACCATCGCCTTTAATTCTGGATATTTACCGAAGAATTTCTCACGCACATACGCGCCATCTTTAGCTTTGAAGTTTTGGTATTCGCCATCCACCGCTTCTTCCATGCGCTTTTTGAGCCAGCCATCTTTATCTTTGGCTAAGAGCTCATCCCAGTAGCCGCCCCATAGTAGCTTCACTACATTCCAGCCTGAGCCACGGAAATCGCCTTCGAGTTCTTGCACGATTTTTCCATTGCCGCGCACGGGGCCGTCGAGCCGTTGCAAATTGCAATTGATCACGAAGATGAGGTTATCTAAATTTTCGCGGCCAGCGACCGAGATTGCGCCCAACGATTCCGGCTCGTCCATCTCGCCATCGCCGCAAAATACCCACACTTTGCGGTTGCTCGTATCGGCAATGCCCCGGTCGTGCAAATATTTCAGAAAACGCGCCTGATAAATACCCATCAACGGCCCTAAGCCCATCGACACCGTAGGCAATTGCCAAAAATCAGGCATCAACCACGGATGCGGATACGACGACAAGCCTTTGCCATCGACTTCTTGACGGAACATATCCATCTGCTCTTGCGAGAGCCGCCCGAGCATAAAAGCGCGCGCGTAAACACCGGGGGAAGAGTGCCCCTGCACGAAGATCAAATCGCCGCCACGTTCTTTTGATTCGGCGTGGAAAAAATGATTGAAACCGACATCGTAAAGCGTAGCCGCCGAGGCGAACGAGGCAATGTGCCCGCCCAACTCCAAATCTTTTTTGCCGCCGCGCAGCACCATCATCGCTGCGTTCCAGCGCACCATCGCGCGCAGCTTGTGCTCCATTTCGGCGTCGCCGGGGCTCTTGGTTTCGAGGTGTGTCGGGATGGTATTGAGGTAAGCCGTATTGGCAGAGAAGGGGGCATGCCCACCGCTGCGACGGGCTTTATCAAAAAGCGCCTCTAGTATGAATTGCGCGCGATCACTACCTTCAAACTCAATCACCGCGTCCAGCGCGTCGAGCCATTCTTTGGTTTCCTGGGGATCCAGGTCTTTGGGCATGTCCATTTTTGTCTCCTTATATGGGAATGTAGCGCTTGTCGTGATCGTGCGCGACATCAAAAACTTTGCAATTAAACATTTTGAATTTCCGTATTGTGGAAATTATTTCCATTTTCATGAGTTTTGTCTAGCATCGCTTCATCAAAATTGGCATGTCGTTATGCAGAGACATCGTAAGCATATGATTATTTGAGGGAAAATAAAATCGATGGTTATCATGTCTTAAAAAAGAGACAAAAGAAGCGGCGAGAACTAATTTCATCGTTCAAGTTCATATACTTAGATTGCTGGCACTTATCTTGCAAATCCACAGTGGAAAACAAAAAAACGCTGAGAGAACTCCCGAATGCGCAACAAAAACGATCGAATGCCTTGGATTCCAACTTGGCGCTTTATTTTCGCGAGTGCCGCGCTTTGGATCACGCTAGTGCTCGCGCTTCCGGCTAATGCGCAAAACCTTGTTGTTCAATACGATCGGGCAGGAAACAACGCCACTTTTTTTACTGCCAACGAAGCTGAAGCCAATTTTATCGATGCCACGCTCGCCGAGGCGTACCGCAAACGCGGGCCTGCATTTGCAGCATGGGTATCGGCGCAAAGGGATACGGTACCGGTTTATCGGTTTTACAACCCAGTCACGTTGGCGCACTTTTTCACAGCCGATGAGGCTGAAAAAAATGCGCTCACTGCAACCCCCGCAGGTCGCGGCTGGCAATACGAAAACGTGGCGTTTCACGTTTACCGTACACCCGGCGAGGACCGAGTACCCGTTGGCAGGATGTGGGATAGCAACAAGTCCGTGCATCGCTATCTCGTTGATCCACGATTTGAGACGCTACTTCCCGCTCCCGGCGTATTTGTCGAAGGCATCGCGTTTTATGCGTTAAAAGTTGGCGCCAGCAATACACCTAAAAGTGGTAACGATGCCGCACGCTTCTTAACCCAAAGCACTTTTGGCATCGAATCTGCGCCGCAGGTAGTGGCCCTAGAGCGCAGTGGTTACGACGCTTGGCTCAGCGCCCAATTTGCGCTGCCGCAGACCTCAACGATGAAATACTTGCGTGATGTTGAAGCGCGGGGCGAGCGCATCGAAGAGCAGCACCCGTACGAAGCGGTTTGGCAGCAGATTTTGTTTGGCGACGATCAGTTGCGCGCGCGGGTCACCTTCGCGCTTTCGCAGCTCACCGTGATTTCAAACGTCGCGCCAGACCAAAATAATTTTGCGCTGGTCTCATGGTGGGATATGCTGGGCAAAAATTCTTTTGGTAACTATCGGCAATTGCTAGAAGAAGTCACCCTCCACCCGGCGATGGGCTATTACCTCAATATGATGGGCAATCAAAAAGAAGACCCCACGAGTAACCGGAGCCCGAATGAAAATTTTGCCCGTGAAGTGTTGCAACTTTTCTCAATTGGCGTCAGCCAGCTCAATCTCGATGGCACGTTAAAGCGCGACGCGAGTGGGCAACCGATTCCCACCTACGATCAAAAAGTGATTGAAGGGTTTGCCAAAGTATTTACAGGCTGGCATCACGGAGGCAACAACACCGCCGAAGCCCAATCGTTTTTTAGCGCTAAAGAAGCGTGGACACAGCCGATGGAGGCCTGGCCTGCGCATCATTCTGCCGGGGCAAAAACGCTCTTCAATGGCGTGACGCTTCCGGCGGCACAATCTGCTGAAAAAGATCTGCGTGATGCCCTCGATCAAATCGCCAATCATCCCAACGTTGCACCATTTATATCGAAGCGCTTGATTCAAGCGTTGGTCACTAGCAATCCATCGCCAGCATATGTTGAACGCGTCGCTCGAATATTCAACGATAGTGGCAGCGGCACGCGCGGCGATCTAAGAGCCGTCTTGCGCGCCATCTTGCTTGATGCTGAAGCGCGCAGCCCGGCCTCGGCGGACGCTGCCAAATACGGCAAGCAGCGCGAGCCAGTGCTGCGCTTTACCCAACTCCTGCGCGCGACGGGTGCAAAGGCTGCGAACGGTCGCAACAGCATCTGGTGGCTTGATAGTGCCGACGATGCGCTGGGTCAAAGCCCATTGCTTGCGCCGTCCGTGTTTAACTTTTTTTCTCCAAACTACTCCCGCGCTGGCGCAATCGCCAAAGCAGGTTTAGTCGCGCCAGAGTTTCAAATTACGACCGAAGCGCAAGTGGTGGGCTCGACCAATTATCTGCACGGTGTGGTGTTTGGCGGCGGTGCAGGCTATCGCGATGAAGGGCGGCTCAATTTAGATTTTGCGCGCTTCGCTGCGCTCGAAAGAACGCCCGCCGCGCTCGTCGATGCGCTTGCTTTGCTATTCACGAACGCACAGCTTTCAGATGCTGCGAGAGAAACTATTGTGCAAGCGCTCGAAAAACAAAGCGCAGATGCGGGCGCACGCACCAAGACCGCGCTCGCACTATTGCTCGTCACCCCCGATTTTGTGATTCAAAGGTAATGGCCATGGATCGACGCGCCTTTCTTCGCACCGCCCCGGCATTGACCGCGCTCGGCGGGGGATTATTCGCCGCGATGCAGCGCAGCGCGCATGCCGCGGCATTTTCAGCAACCGATTACAAAGCGCTCGTTTGCGTATTTTTGTATGGGGGTAACGATGGCAATAATATGATCGTTCCCCTCGATGCCCGTTTCGCGCAATATGCGTCCGGGCGTGGACGGCTTGCGATCCCGCGTGCGGATTGGCTCGATGCCAATGGCACGGGGTTGCATCCAAGTATGACCGGTATTCGTGAGCTCTGGAGCCGCGGGAAGGCAGCCGCAGTGGCTAACGTCGGTCCGCTTTTGGAGCCGCTGT
Organism: Betaproteobacteria bacterium; assembly: GCA_031430575.1. Lineage (GTDB taxonomy): Bacteria > Pseudomonadota > Gammaproteobacteria > Burkholderiales > Casimicrobiaceae > JANMDS01. The sequence continues at coordinate 68,466 of JANPBT010000004.1, forward strand.
CGCAAGCGCAATTTCGCGCAGGCAGTGCGCGCATTCCCCCCAATCTTTTTTCGCATTCCGATCAGCAGCAGCAATGGCATAGCGGTAGCGCTGATACGTCCGTGCGCACGGGGTGGGGCGGGCGCGTGGCCGATTTGGTGATGAGCGCAAATGGCAGCGCGCAAGCGCTGACCACGGTGCTCGCCGTCGGCGGGCGCAGCACTTTTCAAACCGGCGTGCAGGCGACGCCGTTTACGCTTTCTGCGAGCGGACGCTTTGGCTTTAGCGTGTATCAAAAAGATGAGCCGAGTGATCCACTCAATCAAGCGTTTGCCAAGCTCATCGGGCAGCGGCAAGATCACCTCTTTGAGTCTGCGTGGCTAGAGACGATGAATCGTTCTATCGAGACCCAGAAATTATTTAATGATGTTGTGAACACAACGACACCATTGCAAACCCAATTCCCCGCAACGGGACTCGCCGATCAATTGAAAACGATTGCGCGCTTAATTGCTGGGCGTAATTCACTGGGCGCAAAGCGGCAAGTCTTTTTTGCTTCTCTAGGGGGCTTTGATACGCACGGTGAAGATCAACTGCGAGATCAGGCGGAATTGCTGTCGGAGATTTCGACGGCGATGGCTGCGTTTTATAACGCGACCGTTGAGCTTGGCGTGAGCGATAGCGTCACCACATTCACGGCGTCAGATTTCGGCCGCGATTTTCCCGCTAATGGCAATGGCGGCTCCGATCACGGCTGGGGCAATCACCAGCTGATTGCGGGTGGCGCGGTCAACGGCGGCAAAGTCTATGGCGCATTCCCTGAACTCGTCGTGGGGGGCAAAGATGATGCTGGCGGCGGGCGCTGGATTCCAACGACCAGTGTCGAAGAATTTGCAGCGACCTTCGCCCGCTGGTTTGGTGTCAGCGGTAGCGATCTTTCTCTGGTCGCCCCCAATCTTTCACGCTTTGCCCAGAGCGGGATTAACTGGTTGTAGCGCGTATGAATGGCCAATACCTGCGGCGCAGGATTGATCGAAAAATGATGCTCAGCGCGTTTCATTTAGCGCCGCAGGATTTACGTTTGCGTTGAACTCAATTAGCGCAATACTCACCGCACGCCTTTCGGCACAACCACCACGACGGCATCAATCCCCTCTGGCGCATCGGTATCTACGCGCACTTCAAGCGGCGTATCAAACCCACACGAAACGCATGTGAGGATGCGATACCACGGGGTTGCATCGATCAGCGTCGCGTTGGGCGAAAATCGCCAATTGAGCACGCGCGACCATTCCATTAAGTGATGGGTCACGATGAGCATTTCATCGGCGGCAATCGGCACGCTAAGGTCAAATTTAGTGATCGCGTTTTGCGCGTGAAAGCGTGGCGGATGAACGCCACTATCTGCCGCGGGCATTTCGTTTGAGCGGGCAACGCGCAGCACCCGATGCCAGCAGACACTACCGGTGCGATCAAGCGATGGCAAAACCTTACACGGCAAGCCTGTCCAATGCGTGCGCGATGGGTTTGCGCCACCAAGTGTGGCGCGTTTGCCCGGGGGGCATTGCGCGCGGGTCAGCACGTCTGAGACGAGGTCAATGCCAACGGCCGCGGGGCCGTGTAAAGCCGCATTTGGATGCGCGCATAAAAAGCGCCCGAGTACCGGTAAATCTACTTGCGGCCACATCGGTTTGATCGGCCACGGTGAAAGCGCGTTTGGCTTGCCCACGTAGACCACGCTGGCGATATTCATGTGCAGACCATCGCCGCGCACTGCGGAGATCAGCGCGTTAGCATTAATAAGATGTAACCCGAAAAGGCTCGCGATCAGCGCGCTGTGAATACTCGTCGAACGCCATTGCCCCCAACCCAACGCGAGCAGTAACGGCGCTAACGCCGACAACGGCGCGAGCATGTAGAACGTAACGAACCCGCGCACGCCCAGAGCGCCAAGCACGCTGAAAATAATGAGCGCGACGGCGATCCCGATGGCTGCGGCTATGTTTTTAGGAAAATGATGTGAAGCGCGCTTTCGACGCAGGGTGCGCAACCCGCCGCCAAATGCGAGAAAGAGGCAGGTAAGCCAGATTGTGACGCGCAACCCGGCATTAACTTCGCCATCTGCGGTCAGCGCAAGCTGCACCGGCGCTGCATCGGCGATGGCGTGCCAAAAAACAGAGGGAATGGTCTGGACGTTAGCAAAAAAATGGGGCAACGAGATTGGGTTTGATGGTGCAAGCAATGGCGAATTTGCACCGATTAATGGCGCAAATAACAGCATGAAACTCAGCAAAAATAGTGCGAAATATTGCCATTTCTGCGCCGCAGGTATAGCTTTACGCACAAGCATTGCGCACCATATTACGGTCACCAACCCTGTTGTCGGATGGGCATGAATCGCAGCTGCGCAGACCAGCCCCGCCAGCGCAGCCCGCCATGCGCGGGGCTGGTCGTGCCATGCGATGCAGGCGCATAAAGCCGCGAGCGTTAGCGCGACGGCGAGCACCGTATGGGTCGTACCGGCCATATGCACCGCCTGCCAATTTGGCAGCGTTAACGCGACGGCTGCAAGCGCGCCGCCAAGCGGCAGCCCAATAAAGCGACAGCCAAGTCGGTACGCAAACCAATATTGAGAACCAAATAACGCGCCCACCCAAAGAGCTACGCCGCTTACGCTCGCGCCAAGCGCGAAGGGCAGCGCGAGCACGTAATACCAAATGGGCCCGAGATCAAAAGCGCGCCCGATGTTGGGCCCCACGCGTGGCCAAGCATCACCGTTTGCGATGGCCAGCGCCTGCGCCCAATCGCGGGCGGTATCCATATGAATACCTGCGTACTGCAATTGCCAAGCACTCATAATCCACAATGCAATCGGCACTACGAACGCAAAACGAGTCAAAATGGTGAGCATGAGCCGAAATATAAACAATCTCTCCGCGAGGCACTGCGACGTGCTGATTATTGGGGGCGGCGTAAACGGGACAGGCATCGCGCGCGACGCCGCGGGGCGCGGGCTTTCGGTCACCCTCGTCGAGCAAGACGATCTGGCATCACATACCTCGTCGGCCTCGACCAAGCTCATTCACGGGGGGCTGCGCTACCTTGAGCATTATGAATTTGGGCTCGTGCGCAAAGCATTGATCGAGCGCGAAGTCTTGCTGCGCAACGCACCACACATCATGTGGCCCCTGCGTTTTGTGTTGCCCCACCATTCGGGTTTGCGCCCCCTATGGCTCATCAAAATGGGCGTATTTTTGTATGACAATCTAGCGCGTCGGGAAATTTTGCCGGGCTCGCAAACGGTGCAATTGGGTAAGCACCCGGCGGGCGTGCCGCTGCGCGAAGAATTTACCCGGGCGCTGGTGTATTCCGATGGGTGGGTTGATGATGCTAGGCTGACCGTACTCAGTGCCGTCGATGCCGCTGAGCGCGGCGCGACGATTTTGACGCGTACGAAATGTATCGAAGCCCGTGCGCACAACGGCGGATGGTTGGCAAAAATACAATCGGGCGCAGACGGCGAAGTGCAGGTCATTGAGGCCAAATCGTTGGTTAACGCCGGCGGGCCGTGGGCTGAGAAGATCATCACTGGCATTACGGGCCAAAAGTCGAGCAAATCACTGCGCCTGGTGCGCGGCAGTCATTTGGTTGTGCGTAAATTGTTTGATCACGATCACGCGTATATTTTTCAGAATCCTGACAATCGCATTGTTTTCGCGATTCCATACGAAAATGATTTCACACTCATCGGCACCACCGACGTGGAAGAGCATGGCGACCCGGGGCAAGCGACAATTAGCGAAGACGAGATCCGTTATTTGCTCTCGGTGATGGTGCAATATTTCAAGCGTCCGGTCGCCCGCAGCGATGTTGTTTGGAGCTATTCTGGAGTGCGACCATTAATCGATGATGCCTCTGGCGACCCGTCAAAAGTCACCCGTGATTACGAGCTGGAATGGTTAACCGCACCGGCACCGTTGCTCAACGTTTGGGGCGGTAAGATCACCACCTATCGCAAGCTTTCTGAGGAGGCGGCCGATCAGCTCGGCGCGCTTTTCCCGCAAGCCCGCGGCGCGTGGACGTCAAATGCACCGCTTCCAGGAGGCGATTTACCTTACACAACGGGTAAAAAATCAGCGCCAGAGGCAGATTTCAGCGCATTTGTCGCGCAATTAGGTCAAAAATACCCCAATTCTGCGCCGCAGGTATTGCATCGTTTGGCGCGGGCATACGGCACGCGGGCAGAGAAAATTTTGTCCGCACCAATGGGCGCTGAAATCGCACCAACGCTCTTCGAGGGCGAGCTTGACTACCTTCGGCGCTACGAATGGGCGCAAACGGCGCAAGATGTGTTGGTTCGGCGCAGCAAATTGTGGATTCATTTCACACCGGAGCAGCGCGATGCGGTCGCGCGCGCGATTGGCAGATAAACTCATGCAATGCAAATGAACAAAATTATCAAAGCGGCAGTTGCCGCGCTGGAAGACATCAAAGCCCGTGAGATCACAGTGCTCGATGTTAGAAAACTTACTGCACTTTACGATACGCTGATCATCGCCACGGCGGATTCGCCGCGCCAGACCAAAGCGCTCGCAGCCAATTTGCGCATTGATATCAAAGCGCTCGGTGGTCATGTGATCGGCAGTGAAGGGGAAGATTCTGGCGAATGGGTGCTCGTGGATTGCGCTGATTTCGTTGTGCACATCATGATGCCTGCAGCCCGGGAATACTATAACCTCGAAGAATTGTGGTCACCTCCGCAGCCCACGCGCGAGATCACTGTTGCCAAATCTGCGCCGCAGGTATCAGCGCGAAAAGCGCCCGCAGCAAAGAAAGCTGCCGCGCGTAAGACCCCGGATGCAAAGAAAACGCCTGCTAAAAAGGTTGCCGCTAAAAAAGCAGCGACTAAGCTGCCTGCGGTAAAGGCGCCTGCGGTAAAAACTGCGGCGACCAAAAAGCCTGCGGTCAAAAAAGTTGTGACCAAAAAAGCAGTAGTGAAACCTCCTGTGGTCAAAACCGCAACTAAAACGGCTGCAAAAACAGCCGCTAAAAAGCCCGCCGTGCGCAAAACGAGCGCAGTAAAACAGAGCCTAGCTGCGCCGGCAACGCGCCGTCGCGTCAAAGCGCCCTAAAAACGCCTCGCCTTTTAAGTGCATCTCTCGCTCATCTGCGTCGGCCACGCGCAGCCGCGGTGGGTGATTGAGGGCACTCAAGAATACGCCAAGCGGTTCGGGCGCACGTGGTCGTTTCAACTGATCGAGCTAAAGCCTGAAAAGCGGTTAGCGGGTCGCGCGATTGCAGGATTGCTTGCCAATGAAGCTGATCGCATTCGCGCCCAAATTCCGCGCAATGCTGCGCTTATCGCGCTCGACGAGCAGGGTGAATCGCTGACCTCACGCACCTTGGCTGATCGGCTTACCCTCAATGCCCGCGATGCTCCTGCGGCCGCGCTCGTCATCGGCAGTGCCGATGGGCTTGATCCGGCGCTCAAGGCGTCTGCCGCGTGGCGTTGGTCGCTGTCAAAGCTGACGTTTCCGCATGGTTTAGCGCGGGTCTGCGCGGCGGAGCAGCTTTATCGCGCGGTTTCTCTGATCGAGGGGCTGCCTTATCACCGTGATTAAGGGTATATTCGCTTTCAAATAACCAATCGGGGGGTGCGCGCCGCGCTGTACGTGGCCCACCAGCGGCAATGTCTCAAAACGATATTTATCTCGCGTCAAAAAGTCCACGGCGACTGGAATTGCTGCAGCAAATTGGCGTGCCGGTCTCGGTCGTGCATTTGCGCGAAGGTCTCTCGCGCTCGCGCGACGTTGATGAATCTCCCCGCCCTGGCGAATCGCCCTACGTTTACGTGGAGCGCATGGCCAAAATTAAGTGTGAAATCGGTTGGCTCAGAATTGGTCAGCGACGGTTGCATACCCGGCCGCTTCTGACCGCGGATACGATTGTCGTACTCAACGGCCGAATTTATGGCAAACCCGCCACCGCCATGGATGCGATGGCGCTGTTACGCGAGCTTTCCGGTGCGACCCACGACGTCATTACCGCAGTGGCGGTAACTACGGGCACGCAGACGCTGCATGATGTTTCGGTTTCGCGCGTACGCTTTCGCGACTTAAATGATTTGGAAATTTCAAGCTACGTGGCTACCGGCGAACCGATGGATAAAGCGGGCGCGTACGGCATTCAAGGTAAAGCCGGGATGTGGGTCGAGCGGCTTGAAGGCAGCTACTCTGGTGTAGTCGGATTACCGCTTTACGAAACCGCTGAGCTCCTCAAGCGCGTCGGCGTGGATCTTACGTGAGGCATTTGCGTAGGTGGTCGTGCGGTGTCTGAAGAAATCCTAATTAATGTGACTCCCCGCGAAACGCGGGTAGCGGTGCTCGATCATGGTGTTGTGCAAGAGCTCCATATTGAGCGCGCGAGCGCCCGCGGCTTGGTGAGCAATATCTATCTCGGCAAAGTCGGGCGGGTTTTGCCCGGCATGCAATCCGCCTTTATCGATATTGGCCTTGATCGGGCTGGTTTTTTGCATGTGGGCGATATTTGGGATAGCCGTGCTCATCCAGCGCCGGTCACCGGACAAAATCAGCGCTCGACGCCGGATCAACGCGCACGCACGCCCTCTGCAAATGAAGGCCGGCCGATTGAAAAAATCTTGCATGAGGGCCAGCCGCTCTTGGTGCAAGTGATCAAAGACCCGCTCGGCACGAAAGGCGCGCGACTGACTACGCAAATTAGCCTCGCGGGGCGCTTTTTGGTCTATCTGCCGCAAGATTCCCACATCGGTATCTCGCAACGCATTGAAGATGAAGGCGAGCGGGCCGAGCTGCGTGAGCGGCTACAGCATCTTTTGCCAGAAGGCAACGAAGGCGGCTTTATCATTCGAACGATGGCCGAGGCAGCGTCTGAAGACGAGTTGCGACATGATGTCGAGTATCTCGCCAAGCTCTGGACTGACGTTCGCAGCCGTGCCAAGACCGTGCCTGCGCCCAGCATGGTCTATCAAGATCTGCTGCTCGCCGAGCGCATCTTGCGTGATTATGTTTCTGCATCGACCTCGCGTGTGCTCGTTGATTCGCAAGAGACTTACGCTCGCATGCGAGCATTTGCCCGTGAATATTCGCAAGCCATGCTCGATCGCATTCATCAATATGCTGGTGAGCGACCGTTGTTTGATTTATATAACGTCGAAGACGAAATCCAAAAAGCGCTTTTGCGCCGCGTCGATCTGAAATCGGGCGGCTATCTCATTCTCGATCAGACCGAGGCGATGACCACCGTCGACGTCAATACGGGCGGCTTTGTCGGGCTTCGTAACTTTGACGATACGATTTTCAAGACTAATCTTGAAGCCGCGCAAACGATCGCACGGCAATTGCGGCTGCGCAATTTAGGAGGCATGATCATCATCGATTTCATCGACATGGAAAACGTGCCCCATCGCGATGCAGTGCTCGCTGAGCTCAAACGCATGCTGGATCGTGATCGCACGCGCGTGACCGTCAACGGGTTTACGCAGCTCGGCTTGGTGGAAATGACCCGCAAACGCACCCGCGAATCACTCGCGCACGTCATTTGCGAGCCCTGCCCGACGTGCAACGCGCGTGGTGAGCTAAAGACTGCGCAAACCGTCTGCTATGAGATCATGCGCGATATCATCCGCGAATCCCGCCAGTTCAACCCTCAAGAGTTGCGCATCATGGCCTCGCAGGCAGTCATTGATCGATTCTTAGATGAAGAGGCGGCAGGCCTGGTCGAGCTTGAAACTGAATTGGGCAAGCGTATTTCGTTGCAAGTTGAGTCGGTTTACAACCAAGAGCAGTACGACATCGTTTTAGTCTAGCGGGTGTTGTCGGAGTTGTGCCACCCGGCGATGCTGCCGATCTCCGGCGAATTCGCATTCCACTAAGCGTCCAGCCTTGGCCGACACGACGGCGAGCCGCCCGCACCTACCAAAAACTGGGTTAGTGCATCGAGTGCTTAACAAAACTTTTTAGGCGTTGAGCTTTGCCACTAAGGCAGCGATTTTCTCGGGCTCATCAGCGCGCAGAATTTTTTGTACGAGCGCTGTGCACGTGGCCACATCGGTATTGAGCAGACGCTGCTTGACGCGCAATAAATTGGCCGGATGCATCGAAAATTCTCGTAAACCCATGCCGATGAGCAGCCGCGCTAACGACACGTCACCGGCCATTTCTCCGCATACAGCAATAGGTTTGTTGGCTTTTTGTGCCTCATGGATTGCGGATGCAATCAGGCGCATGACTGCCGGATGCAGTGGATCGTAAAGATGGGCGACCGCGTCGTCGGCACGATCAATCGCCAGTGTGTACTGGATGAGATCATTGGTGCCGACCGAGAAGAAGTCTAAGCGCTTGGCAAAGTAAGAAAGCGCGAGCACAGATGCCGGCACTTCGACCATCGCGCCGAGCAATACCTGCGGCGCAAATGCGATGCCTTTGGCGCTCAATTCTGCCTTTGCTCGCTCAATCATTTGCAGCGTTTGCGTCAACTCAGCAGCAGATGCGAGCATCGGGATCAAGATACGAATGTTGCCGAAGAAAGACGCGCGATAAATCGCACGTAATTGCGTTAAAAATAATTTCGGCTCGGCAAGGCAAAGCCGAATCGCGCGCAGCCCAAGCGCAGGGTTTGTGGTGACCCGGTCGCCCACACCCGCCATGCGCTTATCAGCGCCGAGATCAAAGGTGCGGATGGTGAGCGGCTTTCCTTGCAGCCCGATGGCAACACTTCGGTAGGCTTCAAACTGCTCGTCTTCGCTTGGAAGATCTTGGCGATTTAAAAATAGAAACTCACTGCGAAATAATCCGACACCGTCCGCGCCGGTCTCGATGACGTCGGACAAATCGCCGGGCAGCTCGATATTGGCGTTGAGATAGATGCGCGTGCCATCAAGCGTTTCGGTGGTTTTGTTGGCGAGCAATTTAAGCTGCGCTGTCGCGACCACATTGGCGTTTTGCTTAACCCGATACTCAGCAAGCACCGTCGCATCTGGGTTGACGATCACCACGCCGGCATCGCCATCGACGATGAGCAACTCATTTTCGCGAATGGTCATGCGTGCGCTATGAAGCGCTACGACGGAAGGAATACCCAGCGAGCGGGCGACGATTGCCGTGTGCGACGTCACACCGCCCAAATCGGTCACAAATGAGGCGAAAGACTGATTTTTAAACTGTATGACGTCTGCTGGCGATAAATCATGCGCGACTAAAATCGTATGCTGATCTTTTGGCGGCGGCGCAATCCCATGCTTGCCCATGAGCGCCTTGACGATCCGCTCGACCACGTGCACGACATCGGCCTTGCGCTCGCGCAGATAGGGGTCTTCAATCGCATCAAATTGCTCAACCAATGCATTCATCTGCTGCGTCACTGCCCATTCGGCGTTGCAGTGCTGAGACGCAATCAGTTGCTTTGGCACACCCGAGAGGGCATCGTCGTTGAGCAGCATCCAATGAACGTCGAGAAACGCGCCGAGCTCGGCGGGCGTTTTTTCAAGCATGATTTGCGATTGCAGCGTTTCGAGCTCAGTGCGCACGGTCTTCACCGCGTTATCAAAGCGCGCCTGCTCGCCTTCGATCTCGCGGGCTTCGATTTCGTAATGCGCGACTTCGAGAGTCGCGTGGGATACGAGCTGCGCCCGCGCAATTGCGATGCCTGGCGCTGCAGCGACGCCATGCAGCGCGAAGGATGCGGTGGGCGAGTGGGCAGCGTCGCGCAAATTACTCGCCTTCGCCGAAGTAGTCTGCGATCAATTCAACCAGCGCGCGCATGGCGTCGGCCTCGTCTACGCCATTGGTCTCGATGGTCACCTTGGAGCCTTTGCCCGCCGCCAGCATCATGACGCCCATGATACTTTTGGCGTTGACTTTGCGCCCGGCCCGCGCAAGATTGATCTCGCAGCTAAAGCGGGTCGCTGTTTGGGTTAATTTTGCCGAAGCCCGCGCGTGCAGGCCGAGCTTATTAATAATTTCTACTTCTTTTGTAATCATAAAGTTGTCGTTTTGAGTTGTCCGGCAAGCGTGTCGGACATACGCGGGCCTTCCTGGCCCGCACATTCGATTCGGAAAACGCCTTCGCAGCCACCACTGACGACGCGCTTTAAAAGCGTAGGCATATCTTGATGGCGCGAGCTGACCGCGCGCAGAATCATCGGCACGTTTGCCCCCGACACCGCTTCGACCCGCCCTGGAATGACGAGTCGACAGGCTAAATTGGCAGGACTCGCACCAAAAATATCGGTCAAGATGAGCACACCATCTCCGCTATCGATGGCATCTACGACAATCTGCGCCGCAGGTATGAGATCGCGCGGATCGGCGCCAGCAGGCACTTCGAAATGAGCTGCTTGCTCGGGGCGCCTTCCGAGCACGTGCGTTGCACAGTCAAGCAACGCCCTGCCGAGGTTGGCATGGGTTATGAGTAAGACTCCAATCATGGCACGATGGTAGCATTCTGAGATGAAAAAAGTTTGCGTTTACTGCGGGGCGAACCCCGGAAATAAGCCGATATTCGCTGAAGTTGCAGCATCGGTCGGCAAGATGCTGGCAAATGCCGACATTGGTCTGGTCTACGGTGGCGGCGCGGTTGGGTTAATGAATACGGTTGCGCAAGCGACGCTCGATGCCGGCGGTGAAGTCATCGGGGTTATCCCGCAGGCGTTGATCGATTTAGAGGTTGGTCGCAAGGATCTCACGCAACTTCACGTCACGCCCGACATGCACACCCGTAAAGCAAAAATGGCTGAGCTTTCCGATGGATTCATAGCACTTCCGGGCGGCTTTGGTACGCTCGATGAGCTTTTTGAGATGATTACCTGGGCGCAGCTTGGGTTTCACCAAAAGCCTATTGCGCTTGTTAACGTTGAAGGCTTTTACGATCCACTTTTGCAGATGATCGATCACATGACTGCAAGCGGTTTCGTGCGCTCGCAGCATCGTGGATTATTTGTACATGGCACAACGCCAACGCAAACACTCGCAGCGATGCGCGCGTGGCAACCGATTGATGCCGCGAAATGGCTGCCTACCACCCTGGCCGCCAAGGGCTGAGCAGAAAATCGCTAGCCGTTGCGGGCAGCGGTAAATGGCGAGCGCTTTTTAAACTTTGGCTTTACTCCGGCGGGCGGCGGCGCGCTTTCTGGCGTTAGTACCTGCGGTGCAGATTTGGCCTCTTTTACCGCTTTGGCGTCTGCAGCCATATGCGCGACCACCTCGGGCCACCACGGATTGAGTAGTAGCCCCATCGCTAATTTTTCAAATTCCGGCGCGAAGCGGTCACATATTTCTTGCGGATTGGGGCAGAGTTTTTTATCGGCGATCACGCCGATTTGCACACCCCCGTTATAGGACAAGATCGAAACACCGATGCCAATATCACCCGATTGCGGCACCCAAAACAGAATTTGCTTGAGTCGCCCGCCCGCGAGCGTGAGCTGGGTTTGCGGGCCGGGCACGTTGGTCATCACCGCAGTGGCTTTGCGTGCCAGCACATCGAGCACTTCTTTTTGCACTGGCTTGGGCATACCCCCGACCAACCCGAGCACCCACGTTGCCAGATGCGCTTGGGCGCTGCCCTTGAGTGCGTTCATGCGTTCGCGCACTTCCAATACGCGCAGTAGGGGATGCTCGATGCCCACTGGCAGCGTTAACGGCACCAAGCCAAATTGATTGCCTAACTTCCATTCATCGCCGGGGCGACGCAGATTGACTGGGATCATCGCCCGCACGTCCGTATCGTCGGCCACCGCATCGCCACAGCTCAGCAAATAGCTGCGCACCGCGCCCGCAGCGCAGGCCATGAGCACGTCGTTGATCGAGCAGCCCATGGCCTTACCGACCGCTTTGACTTCTGTAAGTGGGATCGGCTCGTTCCACGCGACGGCTTTGGCCACGCCGGGCTTGCCCTTCAAGCGGGTGCGTGAGTCGTTGGGCATCATCGCCAGCGCTGCGGCATCTTTAGCAAATCGATTGACGATCTTGCCGATATCGGTAAAGCGCTCGGGCGCGGTCAGCAGACTCAAATATTTTTCGGTGAAATTACCAGCAGAGTTCAGGGCATTAACCGCCTTGCGGGTAAACGGACGCAACATTTCATCCCACGGATTTTCAGGCTCTTCTTGCGCCGCTGCCGCGCGTGCGCGCATGCGGGCATTGCGCTCAGTGACTTGCGGTGCAACTTCGCCCTCCGTCATCGAAAGCATCACGCTGACCAGCGCGATGCCATCGCCGATGCAATGGTGAATGCGGGCCACTAGCGCCTGACCGCCGAGGTAATTTTCTACCAAATGAAATTGCCACAGCGGCTTGGTCATATCCAAGCGCTGGCTCGTTAAATCAGCAACGAACGCCTCGAGCTCCAGCTTATCGGCCTTGCCCGGAAGTGAAACCCGATGCAAATGGGAATTAAGGTCAAACGATTCATCTTCTTGCCACCATGCCCGCGCCGGCTCGCGCACGACGCGGCTGCGAAACGGCGGATATTGCAGAATCGTCTCTCGCATCCGTTCACGCAAGAGATCGATATCCATCGGCGTCTCAAAGACGAGCACGCCCGTGATCATCATCAAATTCGTTGAAGCATCCATCCGTAACCACGCGTGGTCAACGCTTGACATGGGTTTTGCGCGAGCCATCTGTCGCCTCCTTGACGATCATGTTATCGTTGTATTCTAATCAAAGCTTCGACTACGGAGAAAATCGATGAGCGCCCTGACCATCCAATTTGAAAAAGCTGCCGAACAAGCCAAATCGTTAAAGGAGCGTCCAGACAACGATTCGCTACTCAAAATGTATGGCCTTTATAAGCAGGGTAGCGAAGGTGATAACGCCGGAAAGCGCCCCGGCTTTACCGATCCAGTCGGGCGCAAAAAATTTGATGCATGGGCTGCCGAAGCCGGTAAAAGCAAAGATGACGCGATGAAAGAATACGTCGCGTTGATTAAAACGCTGCAGTAAGACTGAATTCTGCGCCGCAGGTCAACCGGCGATTTTTCTAAACCCAGACCACCGCGCTCACCAACGGCAGCGCGACGGGTAGCGTGATCCACGTAGCACCCGCGTCTTCGCTAACCCATGCGCCGCCGGTCGTCGAGCCCATTGCGAGCGTCTTGCCATCGCTCGCCAGTGCTAAGTTGTGGCGGTAGATGAGATGGTAGGCGTGCGCTTGCGGTAAGCCGTCGCGAAACGTCTGCCACGTTGTGCCGCCATCATCGGTGCGGTTCACACACATCGCGCCGTCGATTGCGTAACGATGGGTGTCGGCCTGTGTGGGCACTGCCCACGCGCGCAAGGGGTTTGTCGGGTCTGCCACAATTGGAAAGCCAAAAGAAGTGGGTTGCGCGGCAGGAAGCTCTTTCCAATTTTGGCCTGCGTCGACGCTTCGGTATAGATTGAAGTGATGCTGCATCCACCATGCCTGCGGCGCAGATTTGCAGAAATCGACGCGATGTGGGTCTTGCGTATTCGGGTCGCCCGCCAGCTCGGGCGGCATGTAGACGGCGTTCATCCCATTACCGAAATTAGCCCATGTCGCGCCGCCGTCGCGCGTGCCCCAAAGGCCGCCGCAAGAGATCGCGACTGCGACTACATTCGCATCTCGTGGATCGATCAAAATCGAGTGGATTCCTGGGTGATCATTGCCCCCGCCCATCCATGATTTTCTTTTTTCGTTTAACCAAAGCGCCTCCATCAATTGCCAGCTTGCGCCACCATCGGTCGAGCGAAAAAGCGCAGCGGGCATCGTGCCCGCCCAAAGCGTGCCGCGCCCGTCGTCTGCCATCGTCCAAATGTGGCCGACGTTCCACGGCGTGGGGTCATCGGCCCAATCGCCCGTTTTTGGTTTTTCAGGGAACGCGGGGCAGGGCATTTCTGCCCACGTTGCGCCGTGATCGAAACTCTTTTTGAGCTTTAAACCAAAGTGCCCTAAATTTTGCGCCGCAAACCACGCGCCAGAAAATGAATCAACATGAAATTGCGATACCGCTTCGCCTGGAAAATGGTGCTTGATAATTTTCCAGGCGCCAGCAGGACGGGCAAATTCAAACAAGCCCTTGCGGGTACAAAACATCAGCGTTTGCATTTTCTATCCTCCGGTCAGTGCCTGAATAATATGCACGTTCGCACCGTCGTGCAATGGCCGCATCACGTCGCTGCGCGGCAAGAGCAGCGCGCCGTCAATAAAGACCGCGACGTGTTTGCGTATATGCCCTTGGTCGTCCAACACATAATTTCGCATTGTCGGGGAAGCCGCGCACGCGCGATCAATCGCCTCGATGACCGTGGCGGCGTCAATCCTTTGCGCCGGGATCGCGACGTGACGTTGCAGATGCGCCGAAAAGGTAATGGAAATGCTCATACCTGCGGCGCAGATTGGGGCAATTTTGGATGTTTTTGACGTGAAACTTTCGCAGTCGCGCGCACTGCTTTTTGCGCTGCGCGCAGCGAAGCCGCCCGCGCGAGCCGCGCCCAGTGCGTCATTTCCGCGGCTGATTCCATCGCGTCTGGGGAAACCATCCAATACGACATTTCGTTGAATTTCCCAGGCGCGGTTTCATATCGAAAGGGCACTTCTCCTGCTTTTTCAAAGGCAGCTACTGTCGGCGCGTCTACTTTCAAATCTAGCGTGTCAAATGCGATAAGCCTGATCCCTAAGCCCTCACATTTCAAACCGTGGCCGCCAAATATGCGGCGCGCGCTAACGCGGCCCACCGCGCTGAACATTTCGCAGCAGTGCAAAACAAAAACTAGGAGAGGTGCAAGCATTGCAGCATTTTGCGCCGCATAAAACGAGAAAGCAACGCAGAGGATTCCCAGGAAGAATCTTACGTTGCTCGGGAGAAACTTAACCGCGGCGCTATTCTGCGCCGCAGAGTTTGGGGGCGTGCTTTACGCGCGTTTCGCGCGCGTCTGAACCATCGCAATCGCACCAAACGCGAGCAGCAGTATTCCAGCAGGTGCCGGTACCGAGGCAGGCGCGTCAGTCACGGCCAATCGCGGGAGCTGATCGGTACCAACGGGTGAGCTTGTGTCGTTAGTGATGACGCCGCCGTTGACCAATTCAAAACTCAGCAAGCTGCTCGATGGCGCGAAGCTGCCGAGCGGATTGAAGGAAAGGTCGTAGAGCGAAAGTGAAAAAGCCGTCGCGTCAAGGCTGGGCGCAGTGAGGAAATCGCCGCTAAACGTAATCAGAAACGAAAACGCACTGCCAAAAGTGAATCCGTCCAAATACGCGTTCAGCGTAGTGCCATTGCTGAAGGTCAGCGATGTGCCAAGATCGCCGATGACGGTGCCATCGACGATGGGTGCACCGGCGAGCGTGCCGTTGGTTACGAAACTGCTCACCACCGCTTGTGCCGCGACTGCCGGATCAACGGCTGGATTAAATTGCATATCGATCTGGCCCGCAATACCTGCGAGGTCGCTGGTATTGACGGTGACGTTGTAGCTAATGACCGCCGCAGCGATGCTGCCGGAGAAAAGCCCGAGCGCGCAACTTGCAAGAAGCGCGGTAAATAGACGAGAAATCGTATTTTTCATGATGGTCTGTGCCTTTTAGTTTTAGCTTGGAATTGGAATGGCTGGTGAAAACTGCCCCGAATACACGCGCACGTCGTAATTCAAAGGAACGCGCGCGGGATTTGCAAAGCTCAGCGGCAAGACCAAGGTCGCGCCAGGAGCAATTGGGCCTACGCCCGTGATGTAGGGTGCGCCTGCTTCAACGCCGGACGCATTGGTCAGCGTCACGCCTGCGCTCAAATTAGCGAGCTGAACTTGGATCGGCCCGGCGATCGCGGTGGTGCCGGTATTCTTGATGCTGATCGTGCCGGTAAAGCGATTGGTCAGCCGATTCAGCACCAAGCCCAAGCGCGACACTTGCACGTCGCCAGTGACGTCGATCGCCGGCGGCAGCAAGGTCAAGCGCACTACCTCTGGATCATGATCGCTTGCTTGATTGGCAAATTCAGAATTGATGTGGACGATGTCGTAAATCGGCGCGGCAGTTGCCATCAAGTTTTGGCTCACCAGAATGTGATCCAGCGCTTGCGAGTTACCTTCAAACACGTAGCTGTAGCGCTCGTTGGCAGGCAACGTTTCGATCAAATCAGTCATGCCCGCATTCTTTACGATAGTGAGTGAGGGTGAGTACTCGAAATCATTCAAATCACCAAGCACCACCACATTTACAGTGGGCTCAATTGCGGTGAGGGATTGAATGAAATTGGCGACGATCGTGGCTTGCTGTATGCGCTGCACTTCAGACGAGCGCACTGGCGGCTGGAAGCGGCCCATGAGCGGCTGATCGCCACCTTTACTATTGAAGTGATTCACAATCGCGATGACTTTGCGACCATTAAACATAAATTCACCCGCGAGTGGTTTGCGGCTGGAATTAAAGGCGACGTTGGTGGGATCAATGCGGCCGGGGCTGACAGACAGCTGCGCTAAGCCGCCCGCATTGACGGCGGAAATTGCGGTGGTCGCCGTGCCACCGGCGCGATCTATAAAGCTCACCCGCGCAGGGTTAAACAAAAAGCCGACACGAATATTGCCGCCGGGCTCGCCACCGTCTTGGTCGTCCACTGGGTTGATGACGCGATAGCTATAGGTCGGGCCACCGGCTGCTGAAATCGCGTTAATGAGCGTTTGTAAGGTGAGGCTGGAATCCACGATGGCATCGTTGGTTGCACCGTTATTGTCCTGAATTTCTGTTAAGCCAATAATGTCTGGGGCTTTCATGTTGCTTACGATCTGGCCAGCAATCGTGTTGAATTTCACCGCGCCATCACTGGGGTCTAGGTTCTCAACGTTATACGCGCCGATTGCCAGTTGGTTTGTGTTTTGTGCGGTGGTGATTTCCGCAGCGAGTCCATTTGAGATCACGGCAACTTGCGCTGTCACAAGCACTTTGAATGTGCCAAAGCTATAGTCAACAATGCCTGAAACCTCAGCGATCCGATCGCCCACATTTGCGTTGGCGAGGATGGTTGGGAAGATCATTGCATCATCGAGCAAAATTTTCTCAGGATTGCCGTCGGTTTGGGTCGCCATTATTCCGCCGCGCACGCTGCGCAGCCCAGCATTCGCGCCATTATCGGCAACGATTGGGATTTCACCAAAATTGCTTGTCGGGCCAACCGCGATAGCATCTACAAAACGCACACGCATGCCTTCTAAGCTTTCCCAAAAATCAATGCCGTCGGTGGTTGCGTCAAACGTGCCGGAGGACTCGACTGAGCCCGTTGCATCATCATCGATCACGACGTTGGGTGGAATGCGTCCGCCGATGCCGATCACTTGCGCTGCAGGGAGCGCATTGCCCGCTGAAACGACGACAATTGTCGGCGACCCAATTTGTGTGATCGAAAGGTTTGCACTTGCAGCCCCGCCCGCGCGGAACTCAGCAACCGTACCAGCTACGCGCACGGCATCGCCTACGGCGACGGTCGGCGCGGTGCTCGTGAATACAAATATGCCTTCTGAAGTCGCAGGGTTGGCATCGGGAAGGCTGTCTTGCATATAAAAACCGTTACTGCGTTTGCCGGTGACGATACCTTCAACATTGCTCACGGTTTGGCCTACCAACGGCGAGGTGTGTGCAGCCCCTTGAATGTCGCGAATGCGGGTCGCGACGACGACAGCCGGGGCAACGGTGACTGCAATCGTGCAGGTCGCGCCTTGCTCGGGCAGGCTATTGTTTACAAACAGCACTTGCACGCTGTAGGTGCCAGCAGCGGCGTTGACATTCAGCGTTGCCTGTAGCGCGCCATTGACGGTCGTTGCGGGAGTGATACCGGAGAGCGAAATGCCTGCGATCGCGGCGCTCGTAATGTCGGCATCAATCACCACGCCATCGGCATCGGTTGCAGAGATTACTGCGCTTACCGCGCTACCGACCGTTGCGCTCAGCGTTGCTGGGCAACTGGCGACCACCGGTGCGTTCGAAACTGCGCCGCAGGTATTGAGCGGCGAAGCGCTATTGCGCGGCGCGGGCGCGCCCGCAGCGAAATCGCCCGCGTTGTTGTCCGTATCAGTGCAACCATTGCCCGCGCGGAGCACGGAAGTTGAGTTCGATGGCGCGGGCGTTGCGCCACTGCCTTCGAAGTTGCTCGCGGTCGCACCGAAGCCAACGAAATCGACAAGCGCAGCATTGCCGATGCACGATCCGGCTGTGGCATTGCCGCACGTCAGCGCGGTATCGTTGTTGACCAAAGCAATCTTGCCCGCAGTGCCCGACATTGGGATCGTGCCGACGATTTCTGGCGTGGGCAGGTTCACTGTGCCGCCCGCGCCCACCGCTTGTTGGATCAGAAAATATTGCCCCGGCTGCAAAGTGCCGGTCAGCGTTGTTTTTTGCCAAGTCGCGTTCGCCGCGCTTGCATATTGCACGCTCCAGCCCGTAAGGGTGACGGGTGTCGTGCCGCGATTAATCAACTCAATAAAATCATTTTTAAACGTCGCGCCGGTATTGCCGCCTCCGCCATAGACCTGGCTGATTGCGACGTTGCCTGCAGCGCTGGCGAGCGCGGGCGTAAGCGCGAGCGTTGCGATGATCGCCGCGCGCTGAATCAATGTTGAAAACGCAAATGGTGTGCGCATGAGGAGCAAATCCCTTGTGGAGAGTGAAATCAAACGATAGCTTGAATTTGTGACAATACGAAGGCGATTTACATGGCGTAAATCGGAGAATCGTCATAAGATGTGCTTAGAGCATATTCTGGGCTGAGTCATGCGTTTTGGGCACGGCAGAAATCATACCTGCGGCGCAGATTTAGACTTTTTTCACGCGTTTTGCGGCAACGGTTTTAGGGTTTATGGCGAGCGGTTTTGCGGTTAAAGCGGCCGTTACTCGCTTTCGAGCGGGGGCAGATTTTTTCATCGCCGCCCGCCGCGCTGCCGCCATGCCCAGCCGCGCCCACTGCGCCATTTCGCCCGGCGATTCCATCGCCTCGGGCGGCACCGTGAAATACGACATCACCGCCACTTCACCCGATTTTTTGTTGTAGCGAAACGGCTCGCACTGCGCGCGCTCAAACTGCGCTCGGTTTTCGGCATCCACCTTGATATACAACGTGTCGGAGACGATAAACGCGAAATTCATACTCTCGCAAGTTAGCCCAAACCCGCCAAACATCCGGCGCGCCGATACGCGCCCCACTGCGCTCAAAAGCTCGCAACAGTAGATCACGAAATCGGGGATGGGCGTGGGCATTAAGCGTTTTGTGCGTTAGGTAATGGCGATAGCGAGATTTGCGATGGAGAAAGCAGATTCTCTATTTGTGACAACTAAACGATGAAGTCAAATATTCGAACTCGGTGGGATCAAATTCGGTTTCTGGGACCGTCCTAGATCGATTGGTGAACTTAAGGGCACTGGCGTCTCCAGTCTGCGCCATCTTCAAAAGGGCTAGTCGTTGATGCTCAAGGTCCTGCGCCTGCATTGGGGAAAGCGTGTAGAACCGCAAAAAATCTTCGATATTGC
Organism: Betaproteobacteria bacterium; assembly: GCA_031430575.1. GTDB lineage: Bacteria > Pseudomonadota > Gammaproteobacteria > Burkholderiales > Casimicrobiaceae > JANMDS01. Next base: position 87,951 of record JANPBT010000004.1, read on the forward strand.
CGGCAGCGCATTGTCCCGTTGTGGCGCAAGCTCGATCAATTTGTTTTGACCAGTCCTCCGAGCAGTTCTTACCAAGATCGCAGGGTAAAAGTCGAGCGAGGCGTTTATCAATTCGCGATTCGCTACTCGCGCCACCACCATTTTCGATTGTAAAAAAACCGTTTGGATAGCTTGATGTGAGGATTGTAAGCAGGTGCGGAATGGTCTCAGGGGTCGCTTTTGAGACGAGTAAGCGCACTTTATCTATTCTTGCGGGCTCAATCGTGCGACGTCGTTTGTTGTCTTCCATACTTGCTATCATTTTCTCAGGGTCTTTTTCTTCGCCCCCGGTATATCTTGACTCTAAACCGCAATGCAAATCTCTAACCTGCGCAATGGGATCGCCAGCCAGTTCTGCGGTGCGCCACATCTCGGTTAGCTCTTTCGCCGTCGTTTTGTTTTCCTTGAGTGATTCGCAAGCCTTCCCCCACTCCCGTTGTTCCTGTCTCTTGGTGTTTAACCGATCATAGGCCGCGATCCGATCATGGTAATGAGGATTTAGCGGGTTGAGGCTTTCGATGAATTCTGCGCGAAAATCCCGCTTTGCGTTTTCTTTGGAAATTTTCTCACCGTACCGTTTGTACGCTTCGTCCATACGCTTGCTTTCCTCAGACTCCGCTTCGGTCATTGCGTTGGCTACTTGGGTGCACGATTCTAAAATCTGTGCCTTAATCCGTAGTGCTTCCGGATCCCCAGGCAGCCCCGCAATCATCGCGAGTACAGTTTTGTAATCCGTTGCATTTTTATAAGCGAGCTGAAGTGCGCTTTCCGGTTTTGCGAGTTGCGCTGGCTTAAAAGGTGCAGTGCTTTGCATTTGCGCATTCGGCTTTATTTGTAATACGGAAGCAGCGGGTAACGAAGATGAAGATTTGTTGCTTGCCGAGTTGCTCGCTAGCTTGGCCGAGGAAGATAGGATATTTGTTTGCCCGCGATCACTGGCTGCAAACCAAACCACCGCTGCACCAAGGGCGGCGCCGAAACAAGCTGAAAAAAACGCAAGAGTTTTTGGATTCACGTTGACAAAAGTTGTGGAGAAATCTGTTTATTTATCTCATCATACCTGCGGCGCAGATTTGGCGATTTTCAGGAGATATCGCCCAAAAAGTGCCAAATCTGCGCCGCAGGTATTTACTAAAAAACTACTTACAAGAATAACTCGCGGCGACCTTCGAAGAACCCACGCCATCCCAGGTTATCTTCTTTGGATACACGCACACGGGGTAGCTCACCGCGTTATCGCGCGAGGTGAGAATGATCTCATTCGGCGTAACGCCTTTTTCCACCCAATCTTGCAGGGCGCTAAACATTTGATCTTGCTCGCGCGTCGGGTTTTGGTTGGTGTTGCCGGGCAATTTTGGCAGCGGCACGATGTTGTTTTGTCCGCTCACCGTATGCGCGCGCCCCTGCGAGCTGTGCGCCGCACCGGGCACCATATACATGCGGAAAAACTGCTGCGTCGCTTCAATGCCGCCCATCTTCGCGGCCACGTTGGTGTAGTAGTGAATCGAGGTGGAGGGCGGGATCGCATCTTCGGCTAAGCCCGTGTGCATCAACACTTTGCGCCCGAGCGATTTGAGTTTGCTTAGGTCTGCATTTTCAGTGAGCATGCCGCCGATGGCGTCGTTGGCAATGCCTTTGGCGTGGGCGCTCGCGAAGTCTGCGTAGCTAAGCGTGCGCCAGCGATTGCGCTCAGTTGTCGAGGTGTTCACAATCGAGGGCGGGGCGTAGCGCACATCGGCGAGTGCGAGCGCTACCGTTTCTGCGCCAGTGCCTGCGCGCGTGATGCTGCCCGTGACGCTCGCGCCGGGAGTGAACGCCCACCATAAACGCTTCGCGTCTTTCACCGCTCCGCTTTTCGCGGCGACGCTTGCGTTTTCATCGAAGCTGCCGTCAATCGTCGCGCCATACCAAATCTTCAGAAGCGCAGTCGCTTCGGGCAGGCTCATGCAGGTTTGTGCGTTGGCGTTGTTGCCCGATACGCCGATACCCGGCACGCCAGAGCAGAGCGCGCCTGCATCTTTGCGCGGATCGTAGTTGCAGGAATATGGATCAATGAGAAAACCTAATTTTTCTTTATCGCACGCGGCCACCGCCCGCTTCGAAACTTCTGTCACTTTATCTGCAAACTGCCCGGCGGGCGTTTTTTCTCCTGCGTAGTTGGAAGGTGTGAGCGCATCAAAGCCCAAATCGTTTTTGATGACGAGTTGCGGATAATGCCCTGCGATGGAAAAGCGGGTCAGTGAAATCGCGGGCTGACCCACCATGTAGCCATCGTAAAGCTCTGGGAATTCCTGCGCGAGCTTAAACGCTTGCCGCCCGCCCTGCGAGTGGCCATCGAAGTATTTGAACTTCGGTTTTTTACCGTAATAAAGTTGAACGAGCGCATCGGTTTTTGTCGCTTGTTCCACCATCGCGCGGGTGAACATATCGTGCAGCGTTTCGGCGTTCACCTTACCATTGGAGAGGAACATAAACGAGCCCTCCTGCGAATGCTCCTGCCCTGCATCCGTTGTGCCCACCGCGTAGCCCATGTTCGCGTTCGCCAGCGCCGGTACTTTGCTGCCGAGTTTGTCCGCATAGCGATGCCCGCCGCCTACCCAGCCGCCGCCGCCGTAATCGCGGATGCGCTCGTTCCAATTCGCGTGCGTCGGCAGCCACACTTCGATGCCGATGCCTTCGGTGTAAGACTTCGCGGTTTTGTCTTTTTCCGCTGTTGCGCCGGGCCCAACCAACAACTTCACCAAACACATATCCGCCGCCATCTTCACCGGCACTGGTGAATCCACCGCGACGATCATCTCATCTTTACGTATCTGACGCACCCAAATGACCGACGTTTTCGCGTCTGGTCTAAACGCGGTCTTCAGCGTGTCGTCACACGCAAGCGGCTTCGCTGGCGCCGCCGATTGCATCGAAGCGCAGCCTGAGAACAGCGCCACGCTCGCGGCGAGCGCGGTGAGAATTAACTTCATTGAAGCCTCCCTGATATTTTTGGTGGCTCTATTTTGCTACTGAGTAGGATGCGACGGGAAGTAGGTTTTGATTGCCGCGGCGCGGCAAATTTGGGATCGGGTCGCGCGAATTTGAACGTGAAGTACGCTATGAACGCACGCTACCGAACTACGCACGTTAGTCAAAAATTTACCAGAATATACGAATCCAAGGGACTGTCGTACGTTTGTCGGCGGATTGCCGTAGCATTGCCGTAGCATTGCCGTAGCTTATCGGCGTATCGCCGCAACTGATGCGTAAAATTTTCCAGCGTTCTACGGGATAATGCATTGGCCTCCGACACGCAAGGTCTCTTGATAATGGTAAGTATGAATATTAACTCCGCAGTCGTGAAACAACTTAGGTCAGAAAAATCTTGGTCACAGGAGGAGCTGGCGATCGCTGCCGGACTCAACCTGCGAACGATACAGCGAATCGAGAAAGAGGCGACCGCTTCGCTGCAATCGCGCAAGGCACTGGCCTCGGCATTTGGAGTCGCAATCAAAGATCTTGAATTTTTGGATTCACCCATCATGCAAAAGCACGAATACAAAACCGTTGATATTGAATGGAAGCAAGGATTTTTGGCGGGTATTAAGGCTGCATCTTTTCCCGATATTAAGGCGATCCTCAACAGAGAAGGGCGAGACGGCTGGCGTTTAGTCCAAATTCTCTCTCCCGATCTACTGATGTCAACACGGACGGTCGAGAGAATGGTGGCAATTTTTGAACGGCCAACGATCGATTGAGCGATCCTCAATGGAGCCCAGATGATGAGCATCCGCGCAAGGTGCTTTCCAGCTAAATACCTGCGGCGCTAAATGGGCATCTTTCTGGAGATACCTCCAGAAAGATGCCCAT
>JANPBT010000005.1:0-72114 GCA_031430575.1 Betaproteobacteria bacterium
CGATAAGGCGGTGGCGAGTGCGACCGATTCATTGAGTGTTGGGCTTCCCGCAGCTAAAAGAAACTTAATATCGACTGGAATGGTGAGTTCCGTAATGCCGTGCATCGTCGCGACTAATGCGGCGACAATCGCGGCAGCGCAGGCCGCAATGACGACTTGCCCCGCCGTAGCGAGTGTGTTTTTGCTGCGCACGAGGCTTGAGAAAAATAGGCTGGTACCGGCAATTCCGGCGATGATCGCGAATAGGAAAGATAAGAATGTTGTGCCGTTGCCGCGTGGCGCGTGCGTCGGCGAGGCGGTATGCACTGCCAACGCAGGGTCGCAGAGGCAGAGCGCGACACATCCCCACAGCGCTACGTACTGCCTGTTCATGTTTACTTTCTAGCTTATCCCACTAATATTGCATTTATACCATGTGGATTAAATGTATTATTTAATTTAAATGGCATATTTCATGATGCTGATGTGAAGTCACTGTGCTTTCCGCAACAGTGCTTTACCGATTGAAAGCTGAAAGATGCAGTTCGTCGTAACGCAAAAAAACATAAAAAAATCCTCAGCGCTTTTGGGCGACTGAGGATCTATACCGTATCGACTGTGGGCAGATTACGCGCGTTGCCGGTCTAAAACATCGGCAAAACGCTTCTGCGCGCGATCACTAGCGACGCTACTTAATGACCCGCAGCCGCTTCACCACTTCATCGGTTGGAATCACGTCTTTACCGTCAACATAGCGCCAGCCGGTCATGACGCCTTTGCCATCACGCAGCGCCAAGCGACCGACGTATGCGCCCATCGTCGATTGCTGATCTTGGGCGCGCCAGAGCACTTTGCCGAAGGGAGTGTCGGTCGTCAGCCCGCGCATGGTCGCAAGCATCTTATCGGTGTCCGTGCTGTTGGCTTTTTTGAGCATGGTTGCGATGGCCTTGATCGTTGCGTAGCCAACGACTGAGCCTAAGCGTGGCGAATCTTTATAGCGGGCTTGATAAGCATCACGAAACGCTTTATGCTCAGCGGTATTGATCTCTTGCCATGGGTAGCCGGTGACCAGCCAATCCGGTGGAGTTTCGTCTTTGAGTGGATCAAGATACTCAGGCTCGCCAGAAAGTAAGCTCACCACGGGAATGCCTTTAAACAAACCACGGGTATTACCTTCGCGTACAAATTTTTGTAAATCTGCGCCAAAGGTGACGTTAAAAACCGCATCGACTTTGGCATCGAGCAATGCTTGCACGACCGAGCCTGCGTCAATCTTACCCAATGGCGGAGCTTGCTCGATGAAAGTAACGCCGCCTGCTGGCTGGGCAGAGATTAGCAATTTCTTGAATGATTCTGCCGCAGATTGGCCGTATTCATAGTTTGGGTAAACAATACCCCAACGCTTTTTGTTCATCTTGGCCGCATCTGGGATGAGCATCGCCGTTTGCATGTAAGTCGATGCGCGTAGGCGGAAGGTATAAGGATTACCGTTTTGCCAGACGATTTTGTCGGTCAATGGCTCAGCGGCGACAAACATCACTTTTTGCTTGGCCGCAAAGTCGGTCACCGCGAGCCCGATATTAGACAGAAATGTGCCAGTGAGCAACACTACTTTTTCGCGTGAGACGAGCTCTTCGGCAACGCGCACTGCGTCTGCTGGGCTGCCGTTGTCGTCACGGGAAATAACTTCTAATTTCCTACCGTTAATGCCGCCGGACGCGTTGACTTCCTCGACCGCCAATTCCCAGCCTTTTTTGTAGGGCTCTAAAAAGGCAGGTTGCGCCTTGTAGCTATTAATTTCGCCGATCTTGATCGTATTTTGGGCAAAAACTGCGCCGCAGGTAAGACCAACCGAAACGGCTGCCACATTTGCCAGCATTTTTGACGCGAATTTCATTTCAACTCCCCGAAAAAACAGAAAAATTTATCTCCGACTACCAAAGCTTCCACCACGGTTTTTTGGCCTGCGCGGCGTCAGCAGGAAACGTACGCTCCATCACGCGCCCGGCATCTTTGGCCAACTCGGGCTTGCCGAGTTTGGTGTAGCTGTTGGCCAAAATATCGAGGGCTTGTTTGGCCGCGGGTGTCTCTGGGTAACTGGTCATTGCTAATTGCGCCCGGTTGACTGCGGCAACGTACGCGCCGCGGTTGTAGTAGTAGCGAGCGACGTGCACCTCATAATCGGCCAGTGAGTTGATTAAATGCTGCATGCGCAATCGCGCGTCGTTTGCGTATTGGCTATTGGGGTATTTTTCGGCCAACTCTCGAAACGTGGCGTAAGACTCGCGACGGGCTTTGGGGTCGCGCTCGCTGATGTCTTCATTGGCTAAAAATTTGAAGATGCCCAACTCATCGCCAAAAAGGGAAAGCCCCTTTAAGTAATACGCGTAGTCAACGTTGACGTTGGTTGGGTAAAGCTTAATAAATCGATCCGCGCCGCCCACAGCCGTGGCGTGCTCGCCTGTTTTGTAGTTTGCCCACGCGCCATCTAAAATGGCTTGCTGGGCTTGCGCGCCATAGGGGAATTTAGCTTCAAAGGCTTCGTAGAGCTTGATCGCACGGGCGTAGTCACTATTATTGAGCGCTTCTTTTGCTTCGCGAAACATTTTGTCGGACGAGCCTTCAGAAAGCTCATCTTTTTTGCCGCCGAACATGCCGCCAAACACGCTGCAGCCCGCCAGCGAAAAAACGCAAAGCATAACGATAAGGAGTCTAAGTGCGCGCATAGCGTAAAGTTTGGGTTGCAGTGAATATTCGATTATAAGGGCGCGAACGTATGCGCCAACACAATGACAGATGATGCAGCGCATAACGCGCGATGGCGGGTTACCGCCGACTTTAACGGCGTGCGGCTAGACGCCGCGCTCGCAACCCTAATGCCGACGCACTCGCGCAGCCGAATCACGCAGTGGATTAAGCGCGGTGAGGTGTTGCTCAATGGCGCACCGGCCAAGCCAAGCGAAAAAGTCTGGATTGACTCCGAAATTGTTGTCACCGCGCAAACCCAGATCCAGACCGAAGATGCGCCAGAAGAAATCGCGTTGGACGTGATTTACGCCGATGACCACATTTTGGTCATCAATAAGCCCGTCGGCTTGGTTGTCCACCCGGGCGCTGGCAATCGCGATGGCACTCTACTCAACGCCCTGTTGCATTTCGCACCGCAGGTATCGTTAGTCGCCCGCGCAGGCATCGTGCACCGTCTCGATAAAGATACCAGTGGCTTAATGGTCGTTGCCAAAACCGAAGTGGCGCAGACCGCCCTTGTCCGTCAGCTGCAATCGCGCACGGTCACCCGCGAATACGTCGCGCTCGTGCATGGCGATCTACCTGCGGCGCAGATTGTTGAGGGGAATATCGGCCGCCACCCAACCCTGCGCACCAAAATGACGGTTTTGGAAAGCGGAGGCAAGCCCGCGGTGACGCACATTAAGCCACTTGTGCATTTTGAGAAGCATACGCTGGTCTGCTGCAAGCTCGAGACCGGGCGCACCCACCAGATCCGCGTGCATTTATCTTATATTGGCTTCCCGCTCGTGGGCGATAGTGTGTACGGCAAAAAGCGCTCATCGCCGCCGTTTCCGCGGCAAGCGCTGCACGCGCAGGCACTCGAAATTATTCATCCCACGACCGAAAAAGCGATGCGCTGGGAAGCACCGATGCCCGCTGATCTTGAGGCACTGCTCGAAAGTTTAGAAGGCGGCGAATGAGCGCAGATTGGCTTACCCCTGATTGGCCGTTGCCGGCCAATGTGCGCGCGGTGGTCACCACCCGCAGTGGTGGCGTGAGCGCGGGTGAATATGGCTCAATGAACGTTGGCAAATCCAGCGGTGATGCGAGCGAAAATGTGGCAATTAACCGCCAGCGGCTCGCTGATTACGTCGGTAAACCGATGCGCTGGCTGCATCAAGTTCACGGTCACCGGGCGGTGGACGCCAGTGCGATCAGCGACGGCGAACAAGCCGATGCCCAACATACCTGCGGCGCAGATTTGGCGTGTGTGGTGATGATTGCCGACTGCATGCCGGTGCTGTTTGCCGCTGCCGATGGCAGCTGCGTCGCGGCTGCACATGCCGGTTGGCGTGGGATGAGCCATGGCGTACTCGAAAATACGATTGCGGCGATGAAAATACCTGCGGCGCAGATTTCGGCCTGGATGGGGCCGTGCATCGGTCCGTTAAAGTTTGAAGTTGGCGGTGACGTGCTCGCTGCTTTTTGTAATGGCTATCCTGCTGCAAAAAATGCGTTCACCCCCCGCCCGCATCTGCCCGGGAAATATCTTTGCGATTTGCCGATGCTCGCGCGGATGCGACTGCATGCGGCGGGCGTTGAGCAGGTTTATGGCGGAACTTTCTGCACGATGAGCGCACCGACGCAATTTTTTTCTTATCGCCGCGTTCAAAAAAGTGGACGCATGGCCGCCGCAATATGGAAAACTACGGGTTAACCCTTTTTTAAAAGATTTCGCATGAGCGCCTGGACTGCCAAAACCCGATTCCTCCCCATCATCACGATCAACGATGCCAACGACGCCGAGCCGCTGGCAAATGCCTTGCTTGAAGGCGGCATTGACGCCATAGAGATTACCTTGCGCACGCCAGCAGCGATTGAAGCCATCGAGCGCATTGCCAAATCTGCGCCGCAGGTACACGTCGGTGCGGGCACCATTTTGTCAGTCGCTGATTTCGAGCGCGCGCATAACGCTGGCGCTACGTATTTTGTAAGCCCAGGCTTTGACCCTGCAATTGCCCATTGGCCGCTTGAGAAAAAATTGCTGTGGCTCGCAGGCACGCAAACTGCGAGCGAAGTGATGGTCGCGCGGCGCATGGGTTTTCTCGCGTTGAAATTTTTTCCCGCCGAGACCGCTGGCGGGCTTGATCATCTCAAAAATCTCGCGCCTGTATTCCCTGATGTGAAATTCTGCCCGACCGGTGGCATCGCGCGTGAGCGGGTCAAAGACTATCTCGCCCTGCCAAATGTAATGATGGTCGGCGGCTCATGGGTTGCTCCCAATCCGATGATAAAGTTAAAGGATTGGAAAGGCATTACCGCGCTCGCGCGCACGGTTGGCGCGTAAAGCGGTGCCACGCGTCGTTCGGCGATTATTCATGCTGCTGGCGCTTGCTGCGCCATTCGTCGCCGCCGCGCTTTTTGTTTTTTATACGGTTGAGCGCGATGTGACCGTGGCCGATGCGATCTCCGCTCGCGTGATGGATCGCAAAGGCGCACAAGCACTTAACGAACGGATATTGAGCTCACCGCAGCGGGTTGAATTTCTCGCCTGGCTGCGCCGGCACGAGCAAGGGTGGAAGGCAACTTCGTCTGACTTTGCGCCTGGCGATATTATCGTGTCGCTCTCGCACCGGCAGCAAGGCATAACCACCGTGCACCTAACCGATACTCAGTTACGTCTTAAGACCGACCGCAATCAATACGTTAAAACAATCGGCACCGAAGATGCCTTTGAGCTGCTCGCGCTCCTAGGCTATCGGTAGCGTTTACAGCGTTTCAGAAGCGTAATCGGCCAATCGCGAGCGCTCACCGCGCATGAGTGTGATGTGCCCAGAGTGTGGCCAGCCTTTAAAGCGATCCACCACGTGCGTTAAGCCAGAAGAGCCTTCGGTCAAGTAGGGCGTATCAATCTGTGCGATATTGCCCAGACACACGACTTTGCTCCCGGGCCCAGCGCGGGTGATCAGCGTTTTCATTTGCTTGGCCGTTAAATTTTGAGCTTCATCGATGATGAGAAATTTATTGATGAAGGTGCGTCCACGCATGAAGTTGAGTGATTTAATTTTGATCCGACTCCGAATCAAATCGTTAGTGGCTGCCCGACCCCAATCGCCGCCATCGATTGAAGGCTGTGTGAGCACTTCAAGATTGTCTTCGAGTGCGCCCATCCACGGGGTCATTTTCTCTTCTTCCGTTCCTGGCAAAAAGCCGATATCTTCTCCGACCGGCACCGTCACGCGGGTGACGATAATTTCGTTGTAGCGCTTATCGTCCAGCGATTGCGCGAGGCCCGCAGCGAGCGTGAGCAGCGTTTTGCCGGTGCCAGCTTGCCCGAGCAGCGTGACCAACTCGATCTGCGGATCCATCAATAAATTGAGTGCAAAATTTTGCTCGGCGTTGCGTGCGGTAATGCCCCAAATTGCGCCTTTCTCATGCATATGATCGGTCAGCGCGCGCAGGGTTGCAGTGTTGCCTGAAATTTCATCGACGCGTAATTGCGTCGTGCCATGCCGAGCGTCGCCCTCGACGAGGAGCAATTGATTGATGAGCCACGACGCAACCAAAGGCCCGGTCACGCGGTAGCAGGCGATGCCTTTTTCTTGCCACGACTCCAGTTTTTTGCCATGCGAAACCCAAAAATTTGCAGGCAAGGTGCTCGCGCCGGAGTAGAGCAGGTCACTATCTTCCAACACTTTATCGTTGAAATAATCTTCAGAAGCCAACCCGAGCGCTCGCGCTTTGATGCGCATATTGATATCTTTCGATACCAAAATCACCGGCTGCTTTTTGGTTTGCGCAAGCGCCGCACAAACGCCCAAAATTTGGTTATCGGCCTTGCCGCCGGCTAAGCTCGGTGGTAAATCGGCATGAAGTGCTTGTGTTTGCAGATAGAGCTTACCGGTTGCCGCTTTATTGCCAGTGGCCGTAAGCGCGAAGCCCGCCTCAAGCGCGCCGCCATCGGTGTTGACGATTTGATCGAGAAGCCGACTTGCTTGTCGGGCGTTTCTGGAGGCCTCACTCATGCCCTTTTTATGATTATCCATCTCCTCAAGCACGAAGATCGGGATAAATAAATCATGCTCCTGAAATCGCGCGAGGCACGTCGGGTCATGCATCAACACATTGGTATCGAGCACGAAAAGCTTGGGTGTGGGGAGGGAGGATTTGGTGGTTTTTTTGGTCGCCATTTCCGCTTTATACCTGCGGCGCAGAATTTACGATTTCTAAACGTCTGCGAGGTCAAAAAGCGGCAAATCTGCGCCGCAGGTATTGCGCTGATTTCGTAGTGCAGGCTACCAAAGCGTCACATTGCTGTCACAAACGCTAGCACTGCATCGACATGCCCCGGCACTTTAACGCCACGCCATTCTTTCGCGAGCGCGCCATTGCGATCGATGATGAAAGTGCTGCGCTCGATGCCGCGCACCTGCTTACCATACATATTTTTATTTTTCATCACTGCAAATTGCGCGCAGAGCGCTTCCTCAGTATCCGCGATGAGCGGGAATGGAAAATTAAATTTTGCGCAAAACTTATCGTGCGATTTCACGGTATCTCGGGAGACGCCAACGATCATCGCGTTTAATTTTTCGAAAGCTGCGAAGTTGGTAGCGAAATCTTGGCCTTCGACCGTGCAACCCGGGGTGTCGTCGCGCGGGTAAAAATAGAGCACGACGATTTTGCCGCGCTGCGCCGACAATGAAAAAATGCCACCACCGGAAATGGGTAAAGTGAAATCAGAAATTACAGACATTGCAGAGGTCTCGATTGATTTGGAACTAAGCGTAGGCCGCGCCTTGGGTTACCAGCGCCCCACTTCGGCCCGGAATTTCGCGCCAGCTAATTTCATGGTGACGTAGCGCGCTGGTATCGGTTGCGCCCGCTAAAGCAGAAAGTGCGCATAGGCTGTAGCCCTGCGCCTTCCAGCCGATGATGAGCGCTTCCATCGTCTCCAAGAGCGCTAATCCTTCGAGCTCCGCGTGCAGGGTATAGACATGATCTTGCTTGCCATGGGCGGTGCGCCCGAGCATATATTCCGCAACATTTTTTTCAGTAATGTGATCGGTACCGATCAATTCATCTAGCGTCGGCAGCGTCGTGAAAAATTGCGGAACTTGAATCGGCTCGCCCCGCACCATTGGCAGAAATGCGCCGCCGCCCGCTTGATCGGTACGGCCATCGCTGCAATGCGTAAAGCCCATTTGTTGGGTAAGTCGCAGCGCGTGGACGTTCATCTGCCATCCAGCCGCGCCGTGTACCTGCGGCGCAGATCCGAAGATTTCGGTATAGCGCTCGACTGCGCGCTGCATGTGATCCTGCGTCCAGTGTGCGCCCGCGGCCATCACGCCGTCTTGCCAGGTCACATGATCCCAACAATGAATGCCACACTCAAAGCCAGCATCGCGCGTCGCGCGCATCACGGCTGCGCCGCGTTTGCCGATATCGGGCCCGGGCAGTAATGTGCCGTAAAGTAAGGTCTTATAGCCATAGTGGCTGGTCACGTTGGTGCGCTTAACTTTCTGCAAGAAACCTTTGCGGAAAACCCGCTTGATCGCGCGCCCGGTGTGATCGGGGCCGAGACTAAAGAGAAAGGTCGCGCCGACGGCATGCTTTTGAAAAAGTGCAATGAGCCGCGGCACGCCTTCAAGGGTGCCCTTCAACGTATCGACGTCAACTTTGAGTACTAGAAACGGCATCGGGCTAGATCACGGGTTTACTGCCGGGCGCAAGCTGCGCGGCATAGGCATCAAAAATTCGCTTTAGCGCGCCATCGAGATCGATACGCGGCTGCCAATTGAGTTCCGCCATCGTCTGCGTGATTTTGGGCACGCGATGTTGCACGTCTTGATACCCTTGGCCGTAATACTGCGCCGCAGGTACGTCGAGCAGTTGCGTTTTCTGCGCGCCTTTGGCGAAGACCGGATAGTGCGCTGCGAGAGCGACCATTTTTTGCGCCAGCGTACGGATCGAATGATTAGATGCAGGATTACCGATGTTGTAAATCTTCGCGTGGGCGATGTTGTTTTCGTTAGCGATGATTTTCATGAGTGCATCAATCGCGTCGTCCACATACATGAATGCGCGTTTTTGTGCACCGCCATCGACGAGCGAAATATTTTCACCACGCCAAATGTGGCCGAGAAACTGACTAATCACGCGCGCTGACCCCGGCGCAGGATTTTGAATCGTATCCAGCCCAGCACCGATCCAGTTGAATGGACGGAACAAGGTGTAATCCAAACCCTGCATCCCATAGGCGTGAATCACCCGATCAAGCAATTGCTTTGAGCACGCGTAAATCCAGCGCGGTTTATTAATCGGGCCGAGCACAAAATTTGAAGCGTCAGCATCAAACTCTGGGTCTGTGCACATGCCGTAAACCTCAGAGGTTGAGGGGAAGATCACGCGCTTTTTAGCCGCGACGCAAAGCCGAATGACTGCCAGATTGGCTTCAAAATCTAACTCGAACACCCGCAGCGGATCGCTCACGTAGGTCGATGGCGTCGCGATCGCAACGAGCGGTAACAGCGTGTCGCAAGTTTTTAATTGCTCCGCGATCCAAGCATGCTCATCGAGCATGCTGCCGTGCTTAAAGTGCAAGCGCGGATTGGTTAAATGGTGCGCGATTCGATCATCGCGAAGGTCGAGCCCGGCGATGTGCCAATCGGTAGTGGCGAGAATACGTTCGACGAGATGGTGGCCAATGAATCCATTGCAGCCGAGAATGAGTATGCGTTGCGTCATAGCTGCTATTTTGACGCAAAACTAATCGCTACTCCAATGTGATGGGCAATGCGGCCACTAGCGCTGCCCGATCATCCATTTGGGTGGCGATGAGCGTGAGCGTGCCACCGTCCCTCGTATTGAGAACGATCGAATCTTCCCAGACTTCAAGCGACGCTTTTTCGCGTGCATGTTCCGGCGACGGCAAAGTCACGATCCGTGATCGGTAAACAAAGACGCGTTGCCCTGCAACTTCTATAAATGCGCCCGGGTAAGGCGGCGCAACCGCGCGCACGAGATTATGAATTTCGGCAATACCTGCGGCGCAGTTTATGCGTCCGTCTTCGGGTTTTCGTCCAGAAAAGTAGTGCCCCGCGATGGGTACGAGCGGCGTTCGCGCTGCCGTGCCGTCGATGAGCTTTGGAAGACTGCGAAAAAGCACGAGTTCAGCAGCGACGCTGACCTTATCGAAAACTTCTTGCGCGGTATCGTCGGGCAAAATTGGTACTGCCATTTGATCGACGATCGCGCCTGCATCCGGCTTTTTAACCATATCGTGCAGCGTTGCGCCGGTTTCTGTCTCACCGCGTAAGACTGCCCAATTGGTCGGCGCACGGCCGCGATATTTCGGTAACAGCGAGCCGTGCATATTGAGTGCGCCGCGCTTTGCCAGCGCCAGTATCTGTGGCGCAATCATTTGTCGATAGTAAAACGAAAAAATAAAATCTGGCGCGATCACCGCGATTTTTTCAATTACCTCTGGGCCGTTGGGTGATGCGGGCGTAATTTTTTCGATTCCATTTTCTTGGGCAAGATTTGCAACAGAAGCGAAGAACACGTTTTCATTGCTATCGTCTTGATGCGTAATCACCAGCGCCACGCGCACACCTTGCGCCAGCAGCACTTTCAGACAGCGCACGCCGACGTTGTTGTAGGCGAAGACAACAGCGGTGGTCATGCGAACGTTTTGTTTGTTGGAATATCGGTTGCGCCTAACGGAAATTCATCGCATAGACCATTTTTGGGCTGCGGAGCGAGTACAGCGTCAATGACGTAGCGCGGACGCCCGCGCACTTGCAAGTAGATGCGTCCGACGTATTCACCAAGTAGACCCACACCAAAAAGCAAGATTCCCATTAGAAAAAACACAATGCCAAATAGCGTAAATACGCCCTCGACTTCTGGCCCGATGATCAAGCGGCGCAGCACGAGGTACACCACAAACAATGCCGACGCGAACGATAGCAAAATGCCCACCATCGAAAACATCTGCAACGGCACTAATGAAAAGCCCGTCATCAAATCAAAGTTGAGTCGCATCAATTTATAGAGCGAGTATTTCGATTCACCCGCAGCCCGCTCAGCATGCGCAACTTCAATTTCCACCGGATTATGGGCAAAGGTATACGCGAGCGCGGGGATATAGGTCGATACCTCTTGGGTCGCGTTTATCGCATCGATGATCGGGCGGGCGTAGGCGCGCAGCATGCAGCCTTGATCTGTCATCTTAATTTTGGTAATACGATGGCGCAGCCGATTCATCGCGCGCGAGGCGGTGTGTCGCCAAACGCTATCTTCACGGGTGCGGCGAATCGAGCCAACGTAATCGTGACCAGCATCCATTTGCGCGAGCAGCTTAGCAATTTCTTCTGGCGGGTTTTGTAAATCAGCATCGAGGGTGACCACGCGCTCGCCTTTGGCGTGGGCGAACCCCGCCAGAATAGCGGCGTGCTGCCCATAATTGGCATTGAACAAGACCACACGGGTGACCACACTGCGCCGCAGGTATTGATCTTTTAAGAGAGCGGCGGAGCGATCTCGTGATCCATCGTTGACGAAGACGATTTCGTAATCAATGTTAAGCGCATCCATCGCGGGGTAAAGCCGCGCGAAGAGTTGCGGCAACACATCTTCTTCGTTGTAAACCGGAATGACGACAGAGACCATCATCGCGCGAACTCTGCAAAAACTTCACCAACTGCAACGCAGACGCGATCCACATCTTCCAATTTCATTTGTGTAAAAAGGGGCAAGCTCACTGTTTGATCAGCGATGCGCTCGCTGTTGGGGAAATCGCCACGCGTGTGACCTAGGTGCGCGAAGGCGGTCGCTAAATGCATTGCCTCATAAGAGACTCCGACGTTGATGCCGCGCGCTTTGAGGGCGTCCATAACTTGCGGGCGGGTCGCATTTAATGTAGTAAGTGGGAGCAGCGGACACCACATATTCCAGCTATGGCCCGTTTCATCACCGGGGTAGCCTGCGTGCGGAAGTAAGCCGGTATCGCTTGCTGCGCCTAAGCGAGAAGACGTTACCGGCCATTTTTCAAAGTATCGGGCGACCAACGCACGCCTTTTTTCACAAAACCCATCGAGCTTAGCGAGCTGCTTGCGACCCACGGCTGCGCTCACGTCTGGCATATTGAATTTGCCACCGACTTCGATCACATCGCGGGTGTAGTCTGCTTTGCGCACGATACCGTGAAACCGCAGCACTTCGGTGCGCTTGGCTTCGGCCGCGTTATTCACAACCAGAGCGCCACCCTCAATGGAGGTCATGTTTTTATTCGGATGAAACGAGAACAAGACTAAATCACCGATTGCGCCAATTTTTTGCCCGCGCCACGACGAGCCTATCGCTAACGCGGCATCTTCAATGACGCGCAATTTATGGGCATTTGCCAGCGCATAAAGTGCATCCATATTCAGTGGCAAGCCATTAAAATGCGTTGGCATGAGCGCTTTGGTGCGCGGCGTAACGGCGGCCAGCGTTTGCGCTAAATTCATATTACGGGTATCGAGATCAACATCTACAAAGACCGGCGTTGCGCCCACTTTCAGCACCATATTGCCTGCGGCAAAAAAAGTCTGCGCAGGCAAAATCACTTCGTCGCCTGGGCCGATATTGCAAAGCTGCAATGCGATCTCAATTGCAGCTGTCGCGGAATTCATCACCCGCACAGCGCGGCCACCGCAATAGGCCGAAAGCTCGGCTTCAAACGCGAGCACATGGGGGCCGCTTGCGACCCACGCCGAGCGCATCACCTCAGCAACGGCGGCGATGGTGTCTTCATCAAACTCAGGGCGGGCGAAGGGCAGGGCGGGCAGGGCAGTAGTCATAGATTTACGAGCGAACCACCAGCACAACGCCGATGATGATAAAGCCGATTCCGAGCAATTTGTGCATGGTCAGCGCTTCACCGAAAAGGAAATACGCAAGCACGGCGTTGACGATATAGCCTACAGAAAGCAACGGGTAGGCGACGCTGACGGGCAGGCGAGACAGGGCGGCGATCCAAACAACAATACTCACGGCGTAGCAGGTCATTCCGGCATAAAACGCCGGCACGCTGAGCACTTTAGTTGCGGTATTGATGATGCCATTTTCAAACGAAATCACGCCAACCACATTGGTTGTTGCTTTCAAAAAAAGTTGCGCTGCCGTATTGAGGCTAACGCCGATAAGCGCGAGGATGTAGGCGGTCATTGTCGGGAGATGATAGCGCGGCGGCCATCGCGGGCGACTTCGCGGTAAGGAAAGTCGGTCGTGGCAAGTCTTTTTAATTGGTCGTTTTCGACGATAGCGTAGGCGCGCGATTCAGTTTTCCAACGCGCGATCCAGTCATCAACGGTCGCGATCGCGCGCTCCGGCGCAGCCTTTAAACCTAAATCCATTTCATCGCGCCACGCAACTAAGATAAAACTGCGCCGCAGGTAAAAAGGCAAAGTGTGATCAAAGCGACCGACCGAATAGAACGATACCTGCGGCGCAGTTTCGCCCTCTTTTGCCCGAAAATCGCGTGCGAGCTGCGCGCCCGATTGCATAGGCGAAAGCTTATCGTGTCCTTCAAAGGCAATGCCGTAGCTCAAGACACAGATCAGCGCAACCACGGCCACTGTGCGGGCACGGGTAAATGGCGTGCGCTGCCAACACGCGTAGGCGAAGCCAGCGATGAAAACGATGCCTGCGATGCGGAGCCAAAACGCCATCTCAACGGCCAACGGCATGCGCGATGGAATGTCTTCCATCTTGGCGACGAAAAAAGGATGCGAGGCGATGATAAGCCCGGAGCCGAAAAGCGCGAGCGGGATCAAGCTGAGGACGAAATTGCGCGGCGAAGCAGAGCGAACGCTAGGCGCCAATAAGATCGCAATCGCGCCAAACATTGGCAAGATATATGAAGGCAGCTTAGAGTTTGAAATGCTAAAAAAAACGAAAATAAACGCGCACCAGCAGAGCAGGAATGTTTGCAGGGGCAGTGTCGATGCGTATGTACGCGCTTTTTTAAGATCATACCTGCGACGCAGTTTTAGCACCATAAACCCTAGCCAAGGCAGCGTGCCTGCAATCAAAAGGGGGATGAAATACCACCACGCGCCTTCGCGTTTATGCTCATGGGCAGTAAAGCGTTCGAAATGCTCATGAATGAAAAAGAAGTGGGCAAATTCAGAATTGCGCGCACTGACCCAAAAAAACCACGGTGCCGTGATCGCAAAAAATAACGCACCTGCCGCGAGCCACGGAAACTGCGTGATGAGTTTCCACTGGCGGGTGATCAAAATGGCAAGCCCAATCGCTGCGCTCGGAATGACGAGCCCGACCAATCCCTTGCTGAGGGTCGCTAAGGCTGCAAATGCCGCGCTTGCGATCAAAAAGTTACGCATCTGCGCCGCAGGTATTCCTGGCCGATAGGCGAGCAGATAGCAACACAAACATAGATGCAAAAACGCAGCGAGCGCTGCATCCAGCGCGTTGATATGTGCCATGCCATAGACCCACAGCATCGACGCGTGGATCGCGGCCGAAATCAACGGCAGAGAGCTGATCTCAGCGGCATGTGCGCTTAGACGGCGCACTGTAAGAAAGGTCGCTAATATCGCAAGAAAGCCCGTTAAAGCACCCCACAGCCGTGCAGCAAACGGCGTTTCGCCGAAAATATTAAACGCCGTGGCCGTCGCCCAATATTGCAACGGTGGTTTCTCGAAATACTTCAGATTATTGAGAGTCGGGGTGACGTAATCGCCGCTCGTTGCCATTTCGCGTGCGATGCTGGCGTAGCGTCCTTCGTCGGGGCGCACCAGCTCGCGCTGCCCTAACGGTGCAAACCATAGCATCGCGAGCGCGATGAAAAAAATCTTGGCAGAGGAAAGCGTGCGCATGTAGCAGTCAATAAATGTACGCGCGCAGCTAAGCGCTGATTGCAGCGAGCAATTCAGCGCGGCTCACGGCGTGCTGCTCACCGGTGGCAAGGCGTTTGACCGAGACCGTGCCGTTTGCGATTTCATCAGCGCCAAGCACTAGCGCAAAAACTGCGCCGCAGGTATCGGCGCGCTTCATCTGCGCGCCAAATTTTCCACCACCGGCGTGGACGGTGACGGATTTTCCAGCATCGCGAAGCTCCTCTGCCATTGCATTTGCAGTGATGAAATCGTCATGTACGACGTAAGCGTCTGTTGCGTGAATCTGTGCAACGCCATTTTGTTCAAGCACTAGCAAGACCCGCTCGACACCCATGCCAAAGCCAATCGCAGGAGTAGGCTTGCCGCCCAATTGCTCAAACAAACCATCGTAGCGGCCGCCACCGCAAATCGTTAAATCGGTATCGCCGACGTTGGCGACAAATTCAAAAACCGTGCGGTTGTAGTAATCCATGCCGCGCACTAAGCGTAGATTGATCGAAAATGGTATTCCCGCAGCCGAAAGCTGCGCCCGAAAGCCATCAAAGTGGGCCTGCGAATCGACGCCCAACATATCAATGAGTTTTGGTGCTGCATCCACCATCGCTTGCATCTTTGGATTTTTAGTGTCGAGAATGCGCAGCGGGTTGGTGTGCAAGCGCCGTTTGGCTTCTTCGTCAAGCAGTGCGCTGTTATTTTCGAAATACGTAATGAGGGCTTCGCGGTGGGCTTTGCGCTCGGCGGCATCGCCTATCGTATTGATTTCTAGACGTACCTGCGGCGCAATTCCGAGGCTTTTCCAGATCCGTTGGCACATGATGATGATTTCAGCATCAACATCTGGCCCACTGAAGCCAAAACACTCCACATCAAATTGATGAAATTGCCGATAGCGCCCCTTTTGCGGGCGCTCGTGGCGAAACATCGGGCCGACCATCCAGATTCGCTGCGGCGCGTTGTAGGTGATCGAATGCTCGATGGCCGCGCGCACCAGCCCAGCAGTGGCCTCTGGCCGAAGGGTGAGTGAATCACCATTGAGGCTATCGATAAAGGTATACATCTCTTTTTCGACGATGTCGGTCACCTCGCCAATTGAGCGCACGAAAAGCGGTGTTGGCTCAACGATGGGCGCACGCATATTACGGTAGCCATATTGCCGGAGGATATTGGAAACGGTATTTTCGAAATACTCCCAAAGCGCAGATTGCGCGGGGAGTAAATCGTTCATGCCTTTGACGGCTTGTAATTTTTGAGCCATGATGTGCCTACGAAATTCGCGTTGCAGCAGATGGCTGCAACGCGGTGTTATGCGGGAATAAGCGGAATGATTTTTTTCGCCGCAGCGGCGGTGTGCCCACCGGCCTGCGGCTTGGGATGTCGCTCATTTCCATGCGCATACGTGCGCAAAACATAATCGTCGATGATGGCTTGAAACTCTTCCGGGATGCGCTCGCCCTTGAGTGTCACCGTTTTTTCACCATCTACATACACAGGCGCAACGGGCAGCTCTCCGGTGCCCGGCAATGAAATACCGATATTGGCCATTTTTGATTCCCCCGGCCCATTGACCACGCAGCCCATCACCGCGACCGTCATGCTTTCAACGCCCGGATATTGAGCGCGCCAGATCGGCATACTGCGCCGCAGGTACGATTGAGTCTTGGCTGCGAGATCTTGGAAAAAAGTGCTGGTGGTGCGCCCACAACCGGGGCAGGCCGTGACCAGCGGCGTAAAGGCGCGCAAGCCTAGCGTTTGCAGCATTTCTTGGGCGACGATGACTTCTTGATTGCGATCGTTGGTTTGCGCGTCAGGCGTGAGCGATACGCGGATGGTGTCGCCGATGCCTTCGTTCAACAAAATACCCATCGCGGCGGTGGAGGCGACAATGCCTTTGCTGCCCATGCCTGCTTCGGTAAGCCCGAGATGCAACGCGAAATCGCAGCGCGCACCCAGCTCGCGGTAGAGTGCGATTAAATCTTGCACCGCCGAGACTTTGCACGAGAGCACGATGCGCTCGGCTGGCAAGCCTTGCGCCATTGCTTTTTCTGCGCTCTCCAAAGCGGAGGCGATGATGGCTTCTCGCTGCACATGTTGCAACGTTTTTGGGTGCCCAGCAGCGGCATTTTGATCGAGCAATCGTGCAAGTAAATCTTGATCGAGACTACCCCAATTGACGCCGATACGCACTGGCTTTTCATATTGGATGGCAAAGCCAATCATCTGGGCAAACTGGTCGTCGTGCTTCGCACCCTTGCCGACGTTGCCCGGGTTAATTCGATATTTCGCCAGCGCTTTGGCGCAATCGGGATAGTCGCGCAAAAGTTTGTGGCCGTTGTAGTGAAAATCGCCGATTAACGGCACGTTACAACCCATCGCGTCGAGCTGAGCCCGGATTATGGCCACCTGCGCCGCCGCCGCTGGCGTGTTTACAGTAATGCGTACGAGCTCGGAGCCTGTCTGCGCTAGCTCGAAGCATTGCTTGGCGGTGGCGGCTGCGTTTTCGGTATCGGTATTGGTCATCGACTGCACGACAATAGGGTGATCTGCGCCCATCCAGACGTGGTCAATTTGCACTGCGCGGCTGGCGCGCCTTACGCGCTGGTAAGCGCCGAGCGTGGCCATTTTGAGGCTACTCTAACGCAAATTTAGCGACATCGCCCGCGCCAATGCGCTGGACGAGATCGACCGCAACCCCATCGCGCGTAAGCTTCACCGCGCGCGCATTACCGATACTAAATCGGAAAGGGGGCTGCCCAGAAATTGAAAGCTTGCTGCCTTTTGCCTGCGTTTTGGAGGTCAACACATTGCCCGCACCGTCGCGAATTTCAGTCCAGGCTTGCTCCTCATATTGCAATTCGAGCGAAACCGGTTTCGGGCCGCTTGCGGGTGCTGTGGTAACCGGCGTCGCTGCGGTAAGCGCCCCCGTCGAAGCTGCACCTGCGGCAACGTTTGAAACGACAGCCGGAAATGAAATGGCCTCGCTCGCCGCTGCGCCAGCGACGACAGGCTCAGCCGGCGGAAGACCCGGAACGGTGATTTGGGGAGCTGGGGTGGTGATCACAGCCGTCTTGGCGACACCTGCCTTTGGCGCGACGACGAGGGGCACTTCCGAGGCGCCAAAGGCGACCGTACCGCGCTTGCGCATTTCATACCAAGTCGCACTGGCGAGCACGATGGCCGCCAAAATCGCGGGGATGATCCAGCGCAAAATTGATGACCCGCCAGAAGATAAGGGGTCGCGCAATTCACCGCGCGTTGGTGAGAGGGCTTCCAGCGGTGGGGCCGCATTGCGGCGGGAGCTATCGACGCCTAAGAGTGGCTCGGGATCGACCTTAACCAAGCGGGCATAGTTACGGATAAATCCGCGTAAAAAAGGGCCGCTCGGTAGGCTAGCAACATCATCTTGCTCGATCGCGGTGACTTGCCGCGGAGCGAGCTTGAGTTGCTTGGCAACGCTGTCAACAGACATGCCCATTGCCACGCGTGCTGTGCGCAACTGGTCGCCCACGCTGGTGCGCGCAGAGGGCGCACTTAATTCAAATTCAGGTCGCTCGCTGGCCACTAGTCACAATCTCCATTGGAAGCGCGTGCGGTTTCGACCGCGCCGGGGAATCTATTTTTGAGTTGCGACAAATACGCATTTTCTGCATTTTTGTCGCCAAGACGAATCTCGGTGCAAACACCGAGGTAAAGGATGCTTGCGGGCACTTGCGGGGTGCGCATTGCATCGCGTAAATGAGTGCGCGCGTCGGCATAACGGCCAACCTTATAGGTGAGCTCGCTCAAGCCAAAATGGGGCAAGGGTGAATCAGGCGCGATGGCATTCATTTGGCGATACAGTCGCTCGGCAATTTGCATTTTTTTCGCGCGTGCAGCGCATTGTGCGCCGGAGTGCAACGCAAGATCAGGTGTTCGGTAGAGGGGATTACTTGCTGCGGCCTCATAGTGCGCGACCGATTCGACTTCCCGATTCGTGCGGCACAAAAACCAGCCATAGTTATGCTGAAGATCGCCGTCGGCTGGCGTGCGGGCAATGGCGCGCTTAAAGTAGCCGTCGGCCACAGCATCCTCTTTCATGGCATGATGCACCAAGCCATAAACGCCGAGTGCGGGAGCGTGCTCGGGCACTGCTTTGACGGCATTTCCCAGCTCTTCTAGCGCGGTTGCGTATTGCGCGCGTTGATACCAACCGGCGGCAAGCTCGGTCGAGGCTTTGGCGCGCCCGAGCGCTGCTTCCTCGATGGTTGGCTTGACTGTGCGCTCCATCTCGGGTGTGTTGCTTGAGCGGGGCACGTCAACGGCCATACATCCGCTCAAAATATGCGCTGCGACCACCCAAACCAATGACCACTTTTTCATGCGGAAGCCTCGATTGCAGTAATGGGGATCGTACGCGCACTGGCTGCCTTGGCATTTGCAGTGCGCCGCGTGCGATCAACGATATCGCCAGCCAATTGCCCGCAGGCAGCATCGATATCTTCGCCACGGGTTTTGCGAATGGTCGCGATTACGCCCGCATTCATCAAAAACTTTTGGAAGCGCACTGTGGTCTGCCGCGGCGTGGTGCGGAATTCTGAGCCGGAAAACGGATTAAACGGAATTAGATTAATTTTCGACGGCACCGCACGGGTGATATCAAGAAGCTGCCGCGCGTGCTCCATTTGATCATTGACGCCATCGAGCATCACATACTCAAAGGTGATGAAATCGCGCGGTGCTTTATCAAGATAGCGATTGCAGGCATCGAGTAATTCGCGAATTGGATAGCGCTTATTGATGGGCACCAACACATCGCGCAGTGCGTCATTGGGCGCGTGCAAACTTACTGCCAACGCCACCGGGCAGCGATCACGCAATGCATCGATTTGCGGCACTAAGCCAGAAGTTGAAAGGGTCACCCTGCGCCGCGACAGGCCATAGGCGTTGTCGTCGAGCATGATCTCAAGCGCGGGCACCACTGCTTCAAAATTGGCCAGTGGCTCGCCCATGCCCATCATCACCACATTGGTTACGGGGTGACGCTCACCCCGCGCATGCGGCGCATTTGGGCCATCGGCACGCAACATGCGATTGGCCGCCCAGACTTGGGCAACGATCTCAGCAGTTGATAAATTGCGGTTAAAGCCTTGTTTGCCGGTCGAGCAAAATGGGCAGGCCAAAGCGCAGCCCGCCTGCGACGACACGCATAGCGTGCCGCGATCATCTTCTGGGATGAAAACCGTCTCGACGGCATTGTTGTTGCCCACATCAAAAAGCCACTTTCGCGTGCCGTCTGATGCGGTAGAGTCTTTCATTACCTGCGGCGCAGAAATGGTCGAATTTTCGGCTAATTTCGCGCGGGTTGCCTTCGCGACGTCGGTCATCGCATCAAACGAATCTGCAAGCGATCCATGCAGCCAGCGCATCACCTGCTTGGCGCGAAACGGCTTCTCCCCTTGCGCGACAAAATCGGCAGTGAGTTGAGCGTGTGTGCAGCCGAGCAGGTTTTTCATCATGCGCTTAACGCTCGCTTAACGCGAGAATACTTGGCTCGCTGGGAAGAAGTAAGCGATTTCGTTCGCTGCCGTCTCTGGGGCATCAGAGCCGTGCACTGCATTGGCATCGATGCTATCGGCGAAATCAGCACGAATGGTGCCTTTTTCAGCCTTCTTAGGATCGGTTGCGCCCATCAAATCGCGGTTTTTGGCGATTGCGCCTTCGCCTTCAAGCGCCTGGATCATTACCGGGCCCGAAATCATGAAGCTGACCAAGTCATTGAAAAAAGGGCGTGCTTTGTGCACCGCATAAAAGCCCTCGGCCTCAGCGCGGGAGAGGTGCGCCATGCGGGCGGCGATGACTTTTAAGCCTGCGCCTTCAAAGCGTGCGTAAATTTGCCCGACGACATTTTTTGCAACTGCGTCAGGTTTGATGATGGAAAGAGTGCGTTCGATAGCCATAATTTTTATAAAGTAAAGACCGGCTCAAAAACCGGAAAATCGTTTAACAACAGAACCTTAGATTGTACAACGGGGAAAGGTTCTCAATTTTATGATTTGCGCGTGATTTTTTGCGCTGCGATATTTGGTTCTACAGCCTATGAATCCCCAAAAATCACTGAAAATGATGCGTCGCAGCAAATTTGAGCACCCGCAACGCGCAAAAAGTGCCCAATCTGCGCCGCAGGTATTAGTCCTAACAACAAAATCTGCTCCCTTAGCGGGATGACGCCGACGGCGGTTTTGCGTGCTCGGACATCTGAACCCTTGGGTGGTACGCGCTCAAAGGGACCGGTCATTTATAGGGTTATCTGCTTATGGTGAACCCGCCGGTTTTCCACCCTTGCGCCTCAACCTCGGGCGCGAGGGTGGGGACGCGCGTTGCATCAAGCGCGAAAGCGCGTGGATAAATTTCTCTGCACCGCCTCTTTTTTGTTTCCCGTACGTAAGGGAGAAAAAAACGCGATGCAGCGCTGGGGCGGGGCAAATTCTCACGGCTCTCCGCTGCGCGTTGCTGCAGCGCTCGGCTAAGCTTTTGCGCGCCCAGGCGTTGACTTCCTAATGCGCGTTATAGTCTGCAGTTATCTGCGTTCTTTAACGATCAAATCATTGCTTTATGGCGAAAATCCTTTACGTTGGGACTTTTACGTTGCCGCTCGATTCGCCGCTGGTGATGGGCATCGTCAACGTTACGCCAGATTCTTTCTCCGATGGTGGTGATTTTTTTGACCCCGCGCTCGCCATAGCCCATGCAAAACAGCTCGTGGCCGAGGGCGCGGACATCCTTGATCTCGGCGCAGAAAGCACGCGCCCGGGCGCTGCGCCGACTTCAGTCGATGAAGAATTGCAGCGGCTTTTGCCGGTTTTGACTGAAGTCGTGAAACTGGGCGTGCCGGTGAGCGTCGATACCCGCCGGGCGGCGGTGATGCGCGAAGCGCTGAAATTTCCGATTGCGATGATTAACGATATTTCTGCGCTCCAAGACCCCGGCGCGATTGAAATCTGCGCCGCAGGTAAGGTCGCGGTCTGCCTCATGCATATGCAAGGCACGCCACAGACGATGCAAATTTCCCCGCAATACAACGAAGTTGCGCCGCACGTTTTTGGTTTTCTGCGCGAGCGCGCACTGGCCTGCGAGCGGGCGGGGATTACGCGCGACCGCATCGTGCTTGATCCTGGCTTTGGCTTTGGCAAAACGCTCGCGCACAGCCAAGCGTTGATGCAGGCGCTACCGCAGCTCTGCGCGGGCGATTACCCAGTGCTCGTGGGTTGGTCGCGTAAATCAGTGCTGGGCGCATTGACTGAAAAACCACACCCGAAAGCGCGCTTGGCGGCAAGCTTGGCTGCTGCGATACTCTGCGCCCAGAAGGGTGCAAAAATCTTGCGGGTACACGACGTCGGCGCGACCGTTGACGCACTCAAAATATTAAAAGCACTGGGATAGAAAAAAATGGGACAACGTAAATACTTTGGCACCGATGGCGTGCGTGGGCCCGTCGGCGAGACGCCGATTACCCCGGAATTCATCATGCGCTTGGGCTTTGCCGCGGGAAAAGTGCTCATTGAAGAAGAGCATCGCGCAAATCACAACGATAAGCCCACCGTTCTCATCGGCAAAGATACCCGTATTTCGGGCTATATGCTTGAGGCCGCGCTGGAAGCCGGCTTTACGGCAGCGGGGGTCAACGTCGTACTCACGGGCCCTTTGACGACGCCCGGCGTGGCTTACTTAACGCGCGCGTTGCGCATGCAAGCGGGCGTGGTCATTTCGGCTTCACACAATCCTTACGAAGACAACGGTATCAAATTTTTCTCCGCTGAGGGTAATAAGCTTGACGATAAGGTAGAGCTCGAAATTGAAGCTGAAATAGATCGCGGCATTCAGTGCGTACCTGCGGCGCAGTTAGGCCGCGCGCGGCGCATGGATTCTCCTGTGCCGCGCTATATCGAGTTTTGCAAACGGGCATTTCCGCTCGATCAATCGCTGCGCGGCATGCGCATCGTCGTTGATTGCGCCAATGGTGCTGGCTACCATATTGCGCCGCAGGTATTTCATGAGCTCGGCGCGGAAGTTGTGGCCGTCGGCAACACGCCAAACGGAACTAACATTAACGATGGGTGTGGCGCGACCCACCCTGAATTTCTCAGCGCTAAAGTAAAAGAAATGCGGGCAGATATTGGTATCGCCCTCGACGGCGACGGCGATCGCTTGATCATGGTCGATCGCAATGGGGGTATTTATAACGGCGATCAATTGCTTTACGTCATCGCGCGCGGGCGCTTGGCGCGTGGGCAGGCGGTCGATGGCGTGGTGGGCACGCTTATGAGCAATTTTGGCTTTGAAGCAGCGCTTAAAGCGTTGAATATTCCGCTGGTTCGCGCCAAAGTGGGAGATCGTTATGTGCTCGAAGAAATGAACAAAAATAAATGGATCATCGGCGGCGAAGGCTCGGGGCATATTCTCGTGTTGGATCGTCATACCACGGGAGATGCGATTGTCGCAGCACTAGAAGTGCTCGGCGCGCTCGTTGAGTTGAAGCAAGATTTGGCGCAAGCCTGCTCGGGGCTCAAACTTGCGCCGCAGGTATTGATCAACGTGAAAGTGATACCCGGATTCAAATGGGACGCTCATGCCGCGATGATCGATGCTGTCGCCCTCTGGAGCAAAAAGCTTGAGGGCAACGGTCGCGTGCTGCTGCGACCTTCGGGCACGGAGCCGGTCATCCGCGTCATGGTTGAAGCGCACGCGAAATCGGCAGCGCGAGAGGCCGCCGAGAGTCTTGCGGCAACACTTTCATCGTGCGCTGTCGGATAATTTTGGTTAGGCGCGAGCCCGAATCATCCCCGCTGCGGCCGTCTGATGCGATGCTGGATCAATCAACACAAAGGCGCCGGTGATTTTGCTCTCGGCAAATGAATCTGCGATCAATGGGTGTTGCGCCGTGAGCCGCACACGCCCAATCGCGTTGAGCGTAAGCCGAAGCGTTGATTGATCGTCGCTGGCGATGTCGTGGCTGAGCGTATTGACATCTAAGACGCTCTCGACCGCAGTGATTTTTGCGTAAGTTGTGCGCGTGCCATGTTTGAGCCAATATTTGCGATTGGGGTTAAACGCTTCGGTATCGAGCCAGCAAAGATCAGCACTGAAGTCGCTTCTAGCTTCTGCGCTTTCTTCTGCGCGGATTAACGTGTCGCCGCGCGAAATATCGACATCATGATCGAGCACCAACGTGACCGACTGACCGGCAATGGCGCGGGTCAGCGTTTGTTCACCTAAGCGGATCTCACGCACGTGCGCGGATTGCGCCGTGCCCGCAACTTTGATGAAATCGCCTACGCTAATCTGTCCTGTTGCGATGCGGCCTGCGATGCCGCGAAAGTCATCGGCTGTGTTGCCTTCCGCGCGAATGATCCATTGCACCGGAAATCGGAATTTCGAAAACGTTCTTTGTGTTGCGGGGAGCGCCTCAAGCAGATCAAGTAATGACTTTCCGGTATGCCAAGGCATGTTGCTACTGGCGCTTGTAACGTTATCGCCCGTGAGCGCAGAAATCGGGATGATGTTTGGCGCTTGCAAATTTAATGATGTCGCGAGCGCGCGGTAGGCAGCGGCAATGACTTCAAATTTCGCCTGATCGTAGCCAATCAAATCCATCTTATTGACCGCTACGATGACATGTTGGACATCAAGCAATTTTGCGATCGCGCTATGGCGTTTGGTTTGCGGCAAAAGTTCCCCGTTGATGACGCGGGTGGCGTCAATCAACACAATCACCGCATCGGCAGACGAAGCGCCGGTCACCATATTGCGGGTGTATTGCTCGTGCCCTGGCGCATCAGCGAGAATAAATTTGCGCTTCGCAGTATTGAAGTAACGATAGGCGACATCGATGGTGATGCCTTGCTCGCGCTCGGCTTCTAGCCCATCGGTCAGCAGCGAGAGATCGATGCTGCCATCGGTTGTGCGCTGGAATCTAGATTTACCAATCGCTTCCAGTTGATCGGTCAGAATTGCTTTGCTATCGTAAAGCAGGCGTCCGATCAGCGTGCTTTTGCCGTCGTCGACGCTGCCAGCGGTGATTACGCGCAAAATCTGCGCCGCAGGTAGAGTGTGTGATTCGTTCATGATTAAAAGTATCCTTCTTTTTTGCGGCGCTCCATCGAAGCTTCCGAGGTTTGATCGTCCATGCGGGTCGCGCCGCGCTCGGTCAACGTAGTCACTGCCGTTTCGATGATGATGTCGTCGACCGTGCGCGCGCCACTTGCCACCGGGCAGGTGCAGGAAATATCGCCGACGGTGCGAAAACGGACGTCGCGAACGCTGCTGTTCTCACCGCGCTGCGCGGGTGTAATCGCAGTGACCGGCACGAGTAATCCGCGGCGCTCGATGACTTCGCGCGGGTGTGAAAAGTAAATCGAGGGCAGTGCCAATTGTTCGCGTGCGATGTATTGCCAGACATCAAGCTCGGTCCAATTTGAAATAGGGAACACGCGGATATTTTCACCAGGATGCAGCCGTGCGTTGTAAATCTCCCAAAGCTCAGGGCGTTGGGCTTTGGGATTCCACTGCCCAAATTGATCGCGAAATGAAAAGATGCGTTCCTTTGCGCGGGCTTTTTCTTCATCCCGTCGGGCACCACCGATGCAGGCATCAAAGCCATACGCTGCGATGGTTTCAAGCAGCGTGACCGCTTGGGCTGCATTGCGGGAGTCGGTCTCGCTACGCAGCACAACCGAGCCACGCGCGATTGAGTCTTCTACGTGGCCGACAATTAATTTCTCGCCGAGCTCGGCAGCCCGCAGATCCCGAAACGCGATCACCTCTGGAAAATTGTGGCCGGTATCAATATGCACTAGCGGAAAGGGAAACTTCCCGGGGCGAAACGCTTTTTCGGCAATGCGCAGCAACACGACAGAATCTTTTCCGCCGGAAAAGAGTAAGGCCGGCTTAGCGCACTCGGCGGCGACTTCACGCATGATGTGAATTGCTTGCGCTTCTAGCCAATCGAGGTGGGAAGTACCAATAACCGGCGCTGACAATTGCGCCGGATCGACAAATGCGTTCATGAGGGACTCCGAGAAACGATAGGGGGTAAAGGGCGGCGCGGATTGTTGTGCAAGCCGCATTCTTTTTGCTCGGGGTTTTCCCACCACCAACGGCCTGCCCGCTCATCTTCGCCGGGGGCAATCGCACGGGTGCAGGGCGCACAGCCAATTGAGGGGAATCCACGTGCGTGCAAGGCATTAATTGGCATAAATCTGCGCCGCAGGTATTGATCGATTTCTGCATCGCTCCAATGCGCAAGCGGGTTGAGCTTTGCCATCTGATGCGCCGCATCGTGCTCCTCAAGCGCAAGCGATGCCCGGGTTACCGATTGCGCCCGCCTTTGGCCGGTGATCCATGCCGTTGCGCCTTGCAAGGCGCGCTGCAATGGCTCAATTTTGCGGGCTTTGCAGCAGGCTTTGCGCTCTGCGATGCCTTCGTAAATCGCTGTATCTGATTGTGTGCGCGCGAGTGCGGTCAGGTGATTTCTGTCAGGCTCAAACGCTTCAATAGAAATGCGATAGTGTTCGCGCGCGGCAGCCAAGAGCGCCAGCGTTTCGGAGTGCAATTTACCGGTATTGAGGGTGAAAATGCGGATGGGTAGCGCGTGGCGTGCGATCATGTCCGTCAATACCATATCCTCCTTTCCAAGACTGTTGGCGAAGGCGACAGAAGTGAATCGTTGTGTTGCGTCAAGAAGGGAGTCAAGCGCAGCTTGCACGCGAGGTGAGTCATCAGTCGGTGGGGTCGCTATCGTCATAGAGCTAACATTTTTAATGAGGCAAATAGGAGCAGGGCGCAGAGCAGATAGCGTAAGAAATGTTCCGGTACGCGCGCTGAAAATCGGCTACCGAGGTAGATGCCAGGAAGCGATCCAATCAAAAGGCCGCCGAGCAGTGCAAAGTCAACATTTCCCATGAGCATGTGCCCACTTCCCGCAATAAAAGTAAGTGGCACCGCATGCGCGATATCACTGCCGACCACGCGTGAAAATGGCAGCAACGGATACAACATCAACAGCGCCGTAACGCCCATCGCGCCAGCGCCGACCGAGGTGAGCGTGACTACGATGCCAAGCAATGCGCCAGTGATGATGGCTTTCGTGAGCGGCGCTTGCGGTCGCTGCGTACGGCCTGCGCGGCGGGCGTCGAGCGCCGCCACGAGTTTCGGGCGCAGTGCAACCGCCAGCGCGGTCGCGACTAACACGATGCCCAGCGCGGGGCGCATGAGCTTACTCGCATCGGTCGCGCTGCCGATATTGGCGTGAATCAGCGCAAGCGTGAGCGCAGCTGCAGGCGCGCTACCCGCGCAGAGAGCCCCGGTGAGCCGCCAATCGACATTGCCGCGCTTCGCATGAACCCAGGCGCCGCTTGATTTTGTGATGGCGGCAAACAGCAAATCGGTACCGACCGCGATCGCGGCATTGACGTGCATGACCGTAATCAAAAGTGGGGTCATGAGCGACCCACCGCCAACACCAGTAAGGCCAACGAGACCGCCGACTGCGAAGCCGCTGGCGATGAGTGTTGGAAGATGATCGAAAGTAAGCATCGATGCACTTTAGGCGCATTCGAGTTCCGGTGCGAGACGATTACCGCATATGAATATGGGAATACGGCTTATGCTCTGAAGGCACACGCTTATGCGCAAACTAGATTGCATTGCGGTAGGGTTTGCGCTAGGCCATACAATTTCCGATATGGTTTCTGTTGTTAATCACCCCCCGAATCACGCGCGCACCGAGGCGATGCGCGCGCATCCTGTTTACGCGTTCGCGCATTCGCATGCGACACCGCGTACGGCTGCGGTCGCAGAAATGGTCTCGCAACTTGATCTTGATCTGCCCTCGCAGCTCTCTGCGTTGCTATTGGATGTACCTGCGGCGCAATTAGCCGCTCCCCAGATGCAAGCGCAGCTGGGCGAAGAGCTCGTGCAGCTGGCACTGGGCGTGCAGCGTATGGCGATGATTCATGATGCCCCAAGTGCGACGCGCAATGATGATGAGCGGCAAGCTCAGCTAGAGGGGCTGCGCAAGATGCTGCTGGCGATGGTCGAAGATATGCGGGTTGTGCTGATCAAGCTCACCGAGCGATTGGTCGCGTTGCGCAGACTCGCAAGTGATGCAGCGGGTGACGACGCGCGGGCAGCAGCGTTAGAAGTGCGTGATCTTTTTGCGCCGTTGGCAAATCGATTGGGCGTATGGCAATTGAAATGGGAATTGGAAGATCAAAGCTTACGGATATTGGAGCCCGTCGCCTATAAAGAAATCGCCAAGTCGCTGGATGCCCGCAAAGCTGAGCGCGATGCTTATATTGCAGACGTTCGCCGGCAACTCAGTGCCGAGATGAAAAGTGCTGGCGTCGACGCAGAGATTTTTGGGCGCGCGAAGCACATCACGAGCATCTGGAATAAGATGCGCCGCAAGGGCTACGGGATCGATGAGCTCTACGATATCCGCGCGGTGCGCGTGATCGTCAACCATGCCCGCGATTGCTATACCGTGCTCGGCATTGTGCATAACCTCTGGGTGCCAATCTCATCCGAGTTTGACGACTATATCGCCCGCCCCAAGGCCAATAACTACCGCTCGCTGCACACCGCAGTGGTGGGGCCGAATGGCTTAGCGCTCGAAATTCAAATTCGCACCCAAGAAATGCATCATGCCAGTGAATATGGCGTGGCTGCCCATTGGCGCTACAAAGAGGGCGGCTTTGAGACGGGGGCAACCTCAGGCAAGCGCGATTCCGATTTTGAAAATAAGCTCGCTTGGTTGCGGCAAGTGCTCGATTGGCGCGAAAGCGTTGGGGCTTCTGGCGAAATCGTTGAAGCCCTGAAGACGAGCTTATTTGAAGAGAGCATTTTCGTTTTCACACCACAAGGCAAGGTGATCGATCTCCCAAAAGGCGCGACACCGATTGACTTCGCCTATCACGTGCATACCAATCTTGGGCATCGCTGCCGGGGCGCGCGGGTTGATGGGGCGATGGTGCCACTCAATACCGTGCTTGCTAACGGCCAACGGGTTGAAGTTGTCATTGTGAAAGAGGGTGGGCCGAGCCGCGATTGGCTCAATGCTGATTTGGGCTACGTGCGGTCGTCTCGCGCAAAGTCGAAAGTGCGGGCGTGGTTCAACACGCTGGCCCAAGATGAAACGCAGGCGCAGGGACGCAGCGAGCTAGAGCGGCTCTTGCAACGCGAAGGCAAGACGGCGATTTCGCTCGATGCCATCGCGAAGGCGGGAGAATTTTCCAACGTTGGCGAGCTTTTTGCTGCCATCGCAAAAGCCCGGCTCAATCAAAAAGAGACGATTGAGCTGATCCACCGCGCAGCGGGGGATGCGGAAGCACCAATCGTTGACGATGCGCCGATTATTGGCAAAACCAAAGCGCACGGCGATAGTGGCATTTTGATCGTGGGTATGGATCGATTGCTAACCGGGCTTGCAAAATGCTGCCGCCCAGCGCCGCCCGATGAAATCATCGGCTACATCACTAAAGGCAGCGGGATCTCAGTGCACCGTACGAAATGTAGCAACGTCGCCCGCATGCAAATTTCGCAGCCAGAGCGGCTCATTGCAGCGCAATGGGGTAAGGCGCAATCAAGTGTATTCCCGGTGATCATTGAAGTCACGGCGATTGATCGGCAAGGGCTTTTGCGTGACGTCTCAGATGTGCTTTCAAAAGAGCGTATCAACGTTACGGCCGTCAATACGCTTTCAAAAGACATGCACGCAAAAATGCGGTTTACCGCTGAGATTCGTGATGTCGAGCAATTGCGGAAAGCGCTGGTGACGGTCTTAGAGCTAAAGGGCGCGCTGAGTGCCCGTCGGATCTAATCGCAACGGTTAAGGGCAGGCGGTGAAAACCCGATGATGGCGACTGATTGCCCCCGCGACCGGGTCGGTGCGTATGCGGTGTTGTGCGGGGTGTACGTACTCAAACTGCGCCGCAGGTAACGCCCCAGCGGACGCATTGGGGGCATTGGGCGAAACGTAGACCCGAAAATCGCAGCTTGCGAAATTATTCACGCCTGCCGCCCATGCGCTTTGATTGCCAGATGCAAAGGGTTGCCCGAACCCGATCCAAAGATTGTTTTGGATATTGGCTTGGATTCCCCCTGGAACTTCTTTCCATAGCTCAACCATGGGGATTGCGATTGGTTTGTGACTAACAAACGTATTGTGGGCAAGCGTGACCTGATGCGGTCCGACGTTTGGATATTGCAAAATTTCAAGCCCAAAGGCAAACATGCGTCGGTTTTCCGAGGCGATGCCTTGTTCAACAATATTGCCTGCAAATCGCACTCGGCCGCCGCTGGGAAATTCCGCTTCATAGCTGCCGGTGCTTTTACGCGTTGAAAAATAGCTGGCTTCAATATCGTTATTTCGTGCCCGACTTTTAAGCGTATGCCCCGTCTTGCTATCGTAACTCCAGACCCCTCGCAGCGTCAGTCGCTCGATCTGGCCAATGTAAATATTGTGGGCAGGGTATTTACGCTCAGGGGTTTTGGTGTCGTCCTCGCGCGCGGAACGTGCAAATTCACTGTCGATAATTTGCACGTGCGCGCTTGCATGATCGGAGGCTAGGATTCCCATCTCGTTTTCAATAAATCGAGAGCGGATCACCGTGAGGTCGCCGCCTTCGTGGCGAATGCCCGCCCCGTTAAAGGATTGGGGTGCACGCGCTGCGCGAAATTCAAGTCCATCAACCGTTGTGCGATCCCCTTTTACAACCAAGATTGCTTTGCCTTCCGCAATTTTTCCTTGTGGATCAAAGATCGCTTTTTTTGTGCCATCGCCGCGAACGCGGATGGTCACATCATTGGCACGCAGGATGCCGACATCTTTTACGTACAACCCTGGCGCTAGCAGTATGGTCTGGCCATTGGCGACAACACTCACCGCCACTGCAAATGTGGGCAAACAGCGTGCTTGCTCCACGATGCACACGCGTGTTTGCGCCGCTAACGCGATTGATTCAGGCGCTTTTAGAGACGAAACTGCGCCGCAGGTAGCGATGGTGCACGCAGCGGTAGCTCCCGCGAAATACCGAAGAGTTCTCATTGAAATCAATTTTGCCAAAGATCTGGCGACGGATGGCGGAAATTTGATAAGCTGTCGCATATGAATTCACCTATCCATTGGGCTCCTCGTCCCGACGCGTCTCATAAAATCCCGAATGCAATCTACAGCGATCCTGAGACGTTTAATCGTGAGATGACGCGCATCTTTTACGGCCCGCATTGGTGTTACGTCGGTTTGGAATGCGAAATCCCCAACGCCGGCGACTTTAAAACGACCCATATCGGCGAGCGGCCGGTCGTGGTCGTGCGCAATCACGATGGGAAAGTACATGTGGTTGAGAATCGCTGCGCGCACAAGGGCGTAAAGTTTTGCCAAACGCCCCACGGCAACACTCAATTCTTCCGGTGCCCCTATCACCAGTGGAATTACCGGCTGGATGGCACTCTGCGTGGCGTGCCGTTTCGCCAAGGCGTGAACGGGCAGGGCGGCATGCCGCCCGAATTCAAAATGGAAGAGCATGGTCTCAACGCCCTCACGGTTACTGTGCACAACGGTGTAATTTTCGCCTGCTTTGATCACGCGGTTGCGCCGTTTTCCGATTACCTCGGTGGCTTGATGAAAGGCTATTTCGAGCGCACGTTTGACGGCCGTAAATTGAAATTACTCGGTTACAACCGGCAGCGGATTTCCGGAAACTGGAAATTGATGCAAGAAAATATTAAAGATCCGTATCACGCATCGCTGCTACACGTTTTTTTCATCACCTTTGGGCTTTTTCGTGCCGATCAAAAGTCTGCGATCGAAATGGATGAACGGGGGCGTCATGCCGTGCTCGTTTCGCGGCGCAATTCCGGTGGCGATAATGCGGAAGTCACCAAAGACGCGGGCTCGTTTAAGGAGGGATTGAAACTCGCCGATCCACGTATCATGGATGTCGTTCACGAGCCGTGGTGGGGCGAGCCGACGGTGGTGATGCAGACCATTTTTCCGTCTGTCATCCTGCAGCAGCAGATCAATTCACTTTCAACGCGCCAAATCATTCCCGTGGGCCCCGATGCGTTTGACTTTGTGTGGACCCACTTCGGTTTTGAAGATGATTCCGAGGAAATGACAACGCGCCGCCTGCGGCAGGCTAATCTTTTTGGCCCCGCGGGTTACGTGTCTGGCGATGACGGCGAAGTCATTGAGTTTTCGCAACAAGGCACATCCGCCTACCCAGATGGCGAGTGCACCGTTGCGCTCGATGGCTATGGCACTCACAACACGCAACATATGGTCACCGAAACAGCGATTCGCGCGATGTACAACTATTGGCGCGAGGTGATGCAATGAGCACCGCGCAGCGAATGATCGAAGTCATCGCGCGAAACGCCGATTACGCGGCGGCGATTGACGCCGGAAAGCTCACGCAATGGGTGGAAATGTTTACGCAAGACGGGCTCTACCTTGCCCAGCCCCGTGAGAATGCAGATCGCGGATTGCCGCTGGCGACGATTCGTTGCGAAGGTCGTGGCATGCTGGCAGATCGCGTGCATGCCATTGAAAAGACGATGGTTTTCGCGCCGCGCTACGTGCGGCATCTCATTTCTGCGCCGCAGGTATTTAATATCTCGGCCACAGAAATACACTGCGTAAGTAATTTTTTGGTAACGCAAACTCTCACCATGCAGCCCACGCAAATAATGGCCTGCGGCGAATATCGGGATCGTTGGCAAATTGCTGAAAATGGCGCGCATTTGCTTGCAGTGCGAATCGCCGTTTTTGATAGCGAGTTGGTGCCAAATTCGTTGATCTATCCGCTTTAGAAGCCAGGAACTACCCGGTCTCCATCCATACCAAATCGGTCTTACCAGGATCGATTCCAAACTGCGTGAGCAAGGTCGTTGCTTGGCCCCGATGGTGCGTTTGATGATTAAAGAAGTGTGTGACGGCGATCGCGAATGGTAGCGATCGTTTCTCGCGGTTTACGCTCGTGTAGTGCAATTCGCTATCGAGAGTGGATTGATTGAGCGTTGCCATTTCAGTGGCAATTGCCGCATCAAGCGCCACGCGCGCCGCGCGCATTTCTTCGAAAGCCGGAATAATGATCTGATCTAGCGCAGTGATTCTTAGGGGATCGAACGGCAGCGCGATGTGTGGCGCAAATCGGCTCATCCAGACGATATCGCCCAGCATAAGGTGCGCCAGCGTGCCATGCAATGATTTGAAAAATGCGCCAACGTCGCGCTTGCGTGTTTCGTCTGGCAACTGCGCGGCGCTAGCGTAGATTTTTTCGTTCATCCACGTGTTGTAGCGCGCCATCGTTGCGCAGTAGGCCGGGGTAATCATTTCAGGTCGAATCGCTTGAGCCAAGCGAAAAATTCGGTGTACCAAAGCCGTGAATTTTGTGGTTTCAAAATCCAATGATTTTCATCGGGGTATACCACCAACCGAGCGGGTACGCCTTTGGCGCGCAGGGTGTTGTAGTACTGCAAGCCTTCGTAATAGGGCACACGATAATCCAGCTCGCCGTGAATGACCAGCGTTGGTGTTTTGAAGTTTTTAGCGTAATTGTGAGGTGATTGCCTCAATACATGCCCGATGTCTTCAAAATAGTCTTTGCCCAATTCATACTTGAGCCAGAGATAGCCATCATCACCGTATTGAGAAATCCAATCGTAGACACCGGCATGGCAGACATAGGCCTTGTAGCGATCGGTGTGCCCGTTCATAAATGCCACCATGTAGCCGCCGTAGCTACCACCGGCGGCGAAGAGTCGATTTTTATCGACGATATTTTCTTTGATGAGCAGGTCGGTGCAGGCTTCAACGTCTGCCAATTCGCGCTTGCCCAAATCACCTTCAATTGATGCAAGGAATTTTTCACCAAAACCTGGCGAGCCATGATAATTCACGGCAGCCACCACGTAGCCCTGCGCGGCGAAGGCGTGCACGTTCCACCGATAATGCCAAGTATCGCTGAAGGCGACGTGCGGTCCGCCGTGAATTTGCTGGAGCAGCGGATACTTCTTGCGTTTGTCGTAGTTGGGCGGATAGGCGACGAATGTTTGCACCGCTTTTTTGTTGAACCCTGCGTAAGTGCGCGACTCGATTTTTCCAATCGCTTTGCCTTTCAGCAAGGTGTCGTTAAATCTATCCAAACGCGTAGTTGTATCGGTATTGAAATCATAGGCGAGTAATTGCGCGGGGTGATTCATCGAACACCGCACGTAAATCAATTTACCTTTATCGGCGGCCATCTCGTAATTGTGAATCGTGCCACCTTGGATCAATACCTGCGGCGCAGTTTGGTCGGGTTTTACCCAAAACAGATTCACGCAACCATCAGAATCTGCGCTAAAAATTAGATTTGAACTATCACACGACCAGCGCAAGACCGCGCCGCCGTAATTGCCCACGCTACGATCCCACTCGCTTAACCATTGTTCACGTTTTTCAGGTGTTTTGCGATTCACAATCCAAAGCGTATCGTGCGTAGGCTCACACCGATTTTTCACCCGCACGCACGCAATGCGCTTGCCATCAGGGGAATACGATGGTCCGCAAAAACTAAAGCCGTCTTCGTAAAGCCAGCGTTTTGCGCCGCAGGTTTTGACATCGAGTGCATAGATGTCGGCGTCTTCTTGCGTGCGCAACAGATCGCGTGGGCGGCAGAAAAGAATCTCTTTCCCGTCGCGCGAAATTGCAAAATCACCAGTGCCGACCTCGAAAGGTGACATCGCCGATTTTGATCTCGCTAAGAGATCGCGGCACTTACCCGTCGCAACGGTGATTTCAAAGAGACGATTGACCTGTCCGTTGTCAATCCAATGATCCCAATAGCGATAGGTATCCTGCTCTACGACATGGGCTTGGACTTTGCTTTCTTTGCGCTCCTTCGCGCGTGCGGCTTGGGCTTTATCAGTTGCCAAATCTGGCCAAACGCTGCTGATTCCCACGAGTCGCTTGCTATCTGGAAACCAGCGGATGCCTGCAAGCCCCGTTGACAGAGTGGTAACTTTCCGTGCTTCACCGCCCAGCGGATCGATCACGTATACCTGCGGCGCAGAATCGCCCTCACGCTGGGCGGTGAAGGCAATTATTTTGCCATCGGGCGACCAGAGCGGAGCGGCATCTTTTTTACCCGCTTGCGTTAAGCGCTTGCGAGATTTTCCGTCGGTTGAGAAAAGCCAAAGCGCAGAGGTTCGCTCGTTTGCTTCCATGGCGTAACTGGCAACATCGGCCACCGCCCAGAGCCCATCAGGTGAGATGGATGCCGCACCGATGCGCTGGCATTTCCATACGTCTTCTA
Organism: Betaproteobacteria bacterium; assembly: GCA_031430575.1. GTDB lineage: Bacteria > Pseudomonadota > Gammaproteobacteria > Burkholderiales > Casimicrobiaceae > JANMDS01. Next base: position 34,946 of record JANPBT010000005.1, read on the forward strand.
CGGTTAATTTTTCGCCCACGATTTTCTCCTGAAATTGCTAAATAATACCGTCGAATAACTGTATATCCACCAACGCTCCAGCATCGCAATTTCCCATCGCCGTCGGCAAGACTACAAAGCAATTGGCTGCAGCCATCGAAGTCAAAATGCCTGAGCCCTGATCGCCCGTGATCGCGACTTCGAGCGTGCCGTCGGCGGCTTGCGTGACCGTGCCGCGCTGAAACTCCGTACGCCCCGGTGCTTTTTTAATGGGGGTTAAGAGCTTGGCTTTGAACAATACCTGCGGTGCAATTTCACTGCGCCCTTGCAAAATTTTCAATGCATCTTGCACAAATTGGTAGAAGGTCACCATCACGCTCACCGGATTTCCTGGCAGGCCAAAAAAGTGCGCTTTCCCGATTTTTCCGTAGGCCAGCGGGCGGCCCGGTTTCATGGCGATTTTCCAAAACAGCACCTCGCCCATTTTGTCGAGCATCACTTTGATGAAGTCAGCTTCGCCAACGCTAACGCCACCGGAAGTCATCACCACATCGGCAGCGTTGCTCGCGGTGGCGAACGCAACTTCAAGCGAATGCGGATCATCGAGCACCACACCCATATCCATCACGTCGCAGCCAAGCTTTTGCAGCATGCCGAAAAGTGTGTAGCGATTGGAATCGTAGATCTCACCAAGACCAAGGGGCTGACCGATCGATTTAAGCTCATCGCCCGTGGAAAAAAACGCGACCCGCAACTTACGGTAAACGCTCAACTCATTGACGCCCAAAGACGCGAGCAAGCCAAGCTCGGCGGCACGAATGAGCCGACCTTTTTTAAAAACCACAGCGCCTTCTTTAATGTCTTCACCGCGATCGCGGGTGTTTTGCCCTTTGAACTTAATCTTCGCAATCTGCGCCGCAGGTATTGTGGCGCGATCACCGTCGCGGGTGACCACTTCTTGCATCACGCAGGTGTCGGCTTCGGGGGGCATCACTGCGCCGGTCATGATGCGCACGCATTGCCCGGCGCCCATCGCGCCGACGTAGGGTTTGCCTGCAAAGGCAGTGCCAGTGATGGTGAACGTAACGCCATCTGATGGGCTCAGATCGGCATAGCATACCGCGTAGCCATCCATTGCTGAATTGCGATGCCCCGGCACGTCAATGGGCGAAATAATATCGTTTGCGAGTACGCGCCCGAGCGCCGCGCGGATCGCCACGCGCTCGGTGGCTTGCACCGGTTGCAAATAGCGATGAATGACCTCACGGGCTTTTTCGACCGACATGGAATTGGGATCGTAATCATCAGCGCAAGAAATATCGCGCAGGGAAGCTGGATTCATTTGAGTGCTTATCAACGTTAGTGAATACCTGCGGCGCAGATTCAGCGCTGCAGCCATGATTTATAGCGGGTTTTATGGTTCAACTAATACTGCTTGAGCTCAGCTTCAGTGTTGATATTGGCAAACGCAGATTCGTCCTCAAAATCAACGTGTACGGTCGCGTGCAGCGCTGTCCAAGCATCGATTTTGCGTCGCCCGCTGCCAAGAAAATCCAGCAGGCTACCGAGCAAACTCAATCGATAGACTGCAAACACAGGCTGGGAACCGCTTGGCGAGCGTACGACCGCAATTTTGGTTTCATCGGCGTCAAAAGGTGCACGCAATCGCGCGACTAGATCGAGCGGAAAGAACGGAGAGTCGCACGGCACGGTCGCGATCAACGCATCCGCTAATTTTGCTGCATTTAGTTGCGCTGCGTCGGCCATTCCGGCGGCCAGCCCAGCGAGAGGCCCTGCAAAACCTGCAAGCGAATCGGGTACAACGCGGGCGCCATACGACGTGCCGAGCGCGGCATATTCGGCTTCAGAGCGATTGGCATTGATGATAAGCGTCGAGACCTGCGGCGCAAATCGCGCGAGCACATGCCCAACCAAGGGCTCACCCTGCAGCAGCGCAAGCCCTTTATCGATGCCGCCCATGCGTGAGCCTTGCCCGCCCGCTAGGATCAATCCACTAATGTGCACGGGCAGGCGAGGCGTACGACGCGACTAGAGGCCGCCGCGCTGTGGCGGAATTGCAACCGGCATCTCAATGCGCGTTGGATCGACTGTTTTCACGTCACGGCAATCACGCCGGGGTAGATTACTGCCGGTGGCCATACAGCGCTCACTTAATATGGTTGATTCGTCGGCGACTTTTGTTTCGGGTGCAAAAGCGCAACCCACGGTGAGCGATGCGCCTAATAAGAGGAAGAAAGCAGTAGTTTTCATAGCGGTAAATCGGCTGAAATATGACTCGGTAGTGTAGCGCCTTGCAACGCGCTTTGCCAGTTGCAGACTACGTCCGATAGCGCTATCCTTATTGAATTCGTCGTTCTAGGCAATTGTTGCTTCTATGAGTACCGTTCGCGGCTGGGTTTTCATCCTATTTGCGGCTGCGTTTGCGTGCATTTTTTCGGTTCACGCGCAAAATTTGCCCGGGCCGGCAGCGAGCGTATTTGCGGTCGGGCCGTGGATTTCTGGTGCATGGTACGACCCCGCGCGTAGCGGAGAGGGGATTATCGTCGAAGCGCTGCCAAGCGGCGGCGTGCTTGCGGTGTGGTTTACCTACCCCGCGGTTGATGAGCCAGGGCAGCAGGCATGGCTGGTCGCCGATAGTGGGCGCATTGCAGGCGATCGCGTCCGCTTTGCTAGCGTGCTTCGCCCACGCGGCGGGCGTTTTGGTGATGCCTTTGATCCGGCCAAAATTGAGCGCGCGCCCTGGGGCGACTTTGATCTTTCTTTTACGGGTTGCAACACCATGCAAGTGCGCTATGGCGGACCGGCGAACGCAGGATCGGGTACGCGCACGATGACCCGATTAACGCGCATCGCTGATACCGACTGCAACGCCGAACCGCGTACGCAAACCAACGGCGCACGTGCGTTGGCAACGTTGCAAGCAAAAAGTGGTGCGTGGTATGTGCCCTCGCGTTCGGGCGAGGGTTGGCTCATTGAGGAGCTGCCGGACGGTCGCGGGTCGGTTTACTGGTTCACCTATGATCTAGAAGGTCAGCAGGCCTTCGTTGTGGGCACGGGTTCGCGCGTGGGCAATCGCTTGGAAATTACCGATGCCGTGAGCACCCGCGGCACGCGCTTTGGCGATGCATTCAACGCTGCCGCGGTCGAGCGCATTCCTTGGGGATCGATCAGTATTGATTTCCAATCGTGCAGCGCCGCGCGGATTACTTTTGCCTCAACAATACCAGGTTACGGAAGCGGAACGCGCGATGCCGTGCGATTGACCGATTTAGCCTCTAGTACTTGCCTTGATCGCTCGCCAGAGGTTGCACTCAACGGCGCATGGGTAGAGGAGGCCGCAATGCCGACACCGGCGCAATCGGAGCATGCAACGACCGTGCTCGATGGCCAGCTTTACGTGCTCGGGGGCTATGGCGATCCGCGAGGATTTAAGCGCTTTGATCCAGCGTCAAATGCTTGGGCGCGCCTTGCCGATTTGCCCGGAGGCCGTGACCATCTCGCCGCTTTTGCAATCGAAGGTGGCGTCTATATGGTGGGCGGCGAGCCCAATACCGGCGGCGACGGGCTCACTGCCGCGTTTCGCTACGATGTCGCACGCAATCTTTGGGAGGCGCGTCCAGAAATTGGCACGATTTTCGGCAGCCATGCGGCGGTGCTCAATGGCATGGCCTACATCGGCGAACAAGACGGCACATTGCAGGAATACGATCCGCGCAATCGCGTTGTTCGTCGGTTAAAAGCTGACCCCGCGGGCCGCGCCCGCGATCACTCGCAAGTGGTCGCGTTCGATGGGGAAATCTGGATCATTTCAGGGCGCTCGCCGGAGACGACCAGCGTTGTGATTTATGACCCCGCGCGCGAGCAATGGCGAGTCGGACCTTCATTGCAGCGCGCGCGGGGCGGATTCGCCGCAGCAGTGCTGGGTCATCAAATCATCGTCGCCGGTGGCGAGATCGTCAATGGTGCGTTGCGGCTTGAAGGCAGCGTAGAAGTCTTTACCGCCGGGGGTGATGGTTGGAAATTTGCGCAGCCGTTGCCAGTGCCTGTGCACGGCGTATCTGGCGGCGTCGTAAACGGGCGCTTTTATGTCGTCAGCGGCTCAACGCAGGCCGGGCAAACCTTTGGCGCGACCGGGCGCGTCTTCTCGATTAAGCTGCTACCTTAAGCGCATAAAGCGCTATACCTGCGGCGCAGATTTGCCTGATTTAGAAGCTTTCGTTGCGCCGCAAGTAGCGCCATTGGCCAGAAGGCAGTGGCCCGAGGATCACATTTCCGATGCGGATGCGCTTTAACGCGATGACCCGCAGGCCGACCATCTCACACATCTTTCTGATCTGCCGCTTCTTGCCTTCTTTGAGCACGAAGCGCAGTTGCTCAGAGTTGGCCCATTCCACTTTCGCGGGCTTTAATTTCGCGCCGTCCAAGCTGAGCCCATGATTGAGCAGGGCTAATTCCTTGGCAGGTAGCGCGCCACCGACGCGAACCAGATATTCTTTCTCAATATCACTCTCTTCACCGATTAATTGCTTGGCGATGCGCCCGTCTTGGGTCAAGATGAGCAAGCCCGTCGAGTCAATATCGAGTCGACCGGCAGGCGCCAAGTGGCGAATGTGTGCGGGCGTGAAACGAATATTTGCGATATCTTCGCGCCAGTGCGTCATCGCGTGGACGAGCGTGGCCGCGGGTGTGTGCCCGTCTTCGGCTTGCCCTGAGACATAGCCGATGGGCTTGTGCAAGATGATCGTCACGCGCGAATCTTGCTCGGATTGCGCCGCTTTTTCAATCGTAATTTTTTGGTCAGGAAGCACTTTTGCACCTAGCGTATCGACGACTTCACCGTCGACCCGCACCCAGCCTTTGGGAATCCATTCATCGGCTTCGCGACGCGACGCTAAGCCTAATTCGCTCATGCGTTTGGAGAGCCGAATTTGTCCACCTTCATCATCTGCAGCCATTTAGAGCGTCACCGTTTGGCCGCCAACGGGCAGCATTGTTTGCCAGCCAAGTTGGGCTTGAATGACCCCGGCAAATTCTTTCGATACGGCGGCATCGCCGTGCACGATATAGGTTTGTGAAGGCACTTTTTTAATACCGCGCATGTAGCTCAAAAGCCCCGACTGATCGGCATGCGCCGAGAGCCCACCCAAGGTGTAGATCTGCGCGCGCACATCAATATCTTCGCGCATGATGCGCACCGATTTCGCGCCGTCGACCAAGCGCCGACCCATCGTGCCTTCGCCTTGATAGCCGACGAAAACGACACCACATTCAGGGCGGGGCAAGTTATGCATCAAATGATGACGAATGCGCCCAGCTTCGCACATGCCAGAGCCCGCAATGATAAACGCACCGCTGCGAATCTCGTTGATGGCGCGTGATTCTTCGGGCGACGCGGTGTAAATCACTTTCAGCGGGATCTTTCCAGAGTTAAGCCCACCAAAAAGCGCCTGCGCTTCTTCATCGGTATCGCGTAGAAATTTGCGCGTAACTTCCGTTGCTTTCTCTGCCAGCGGCGAATCGATAAAGACCGTCGGTGGGTGTGCAATCTTTCCAGCGCGCACCAGATCAAGCAGCATGAGCACGAGCTCTTGCGTGCGCCCGACGGCGAAGGCTGGAACTGCCAAATTACCTTTTTCACGATGGGCGCGGGCGATGGCCTCAATCAATTCATCGCGTGTTTTTTCAATGGGGCGGTGGGTGCGATTGCCGTACGTGCTTTCAATTAACAACACATCTGCCGCAGGCGGCGAGACTGGATCGGGCACGAGCATGCGATGGGGCGAGCCGACATCGCCTGAAAAGACAACGCGTCGCATATCTGCGCCGCAGGTAATCTCAACATCGAAGCTGGCCGAGCCAATGATATGCCCAGTGTTGCGGATCGTCACCGCGACGTCGCGATGCAGCGAAATACGCGTTTCCCAATCGATTCCGGTCAAGGTGCCGACGCAATCGCGAGCTTGCTCGATGGAATAGAGCGGCGCGATTTCAGGCAATTTTTCTTTTGCTTTGCGTGAGCGCTTGGTGCGATCGAGGGCGTCTTTTTCCTGGATGCGGGCGCTATCTTCCAGCATATATCGGGTGAGTGCCGCCGTGGCTTCGCTCGCATAGATCGGGCCTGTGTAGCCAAAGGCAGTGAGTCGCGGGAGCAAGCCGCAATGGTCGATATGGGCGTGGGTGAGCAGCACGAAATCGAGCGATTTCACGTCAAAATTGAGTGCGGCGCGGTTTTTTCCATCTGCTTCTCGTCCACCTTGAAACATGCCGCAATCAACCATGAAGCGCACATGTGGGGTTTCGACGAGATACGACGAGCCGGTAACTTCGCCGGCTGCGCCTAAAAAGGTCAATTTGATATCGCTCATAGACTTCTTTCGATGTGAACTTTCAACCGCACGCTAAAAATGCTGAACGCAACGGCATCAAAAACCATTAAATCTGCGCCGCAGGTATACCCATCATTTTCACGCATTTGCTGACACTCGGGGCTCAAATTCCCTTTGCTGTGCCCTCGCGGCGCGGGTCTGCGCCTGCGATCCAGCCGTTAGGTGTGCGCACAATCGTGTGCAGCCCGCTGGTGAAATCGATTACCCGCACTTCATGCCCCATGGCTTTCAGTGCGGCTTCTTGCTTTGCAGCTGCTGTGTCTTTCTCAAGCTCGGTCGGGCCATTGCGCGAGCCGACGTTTGGCAGATTGATCGCTGCCTGCGGATCAAGCTTCCAATCGATAACGCCGATAATCGTCTTGACCACGTAATTGATGATCGCGCTGCCGCCAGGCGAGCCAGTCACCATGAAAAGATGCCCTGCGGCGTCGTAAACCATCGTAGGCGCCATCGTCGAGCGCGGTCGCTTTCCGGGCGCGATACGATTGGCGATCTTTATGCCGTTCTCTTCCGGCAACGCCGAGAAATCAGTGAGCTCGTTATTCAGCAAAAAGCCACCGACTATGAGCCGCGCTCCCATCGTATCTTCAATCGTGGTCGTCATCGACGCCGCATTGCCTTGCGCGTCAACGATCGAGATATGGCTGGTCGCATTGAATTCGTAAGAGCGATCATCTGCCCCTAAACGCGACGATTTTTGCGCTGCGGGTGTTTCGGGATCAATGCCCGGCTGCGCCCGCACCATCGAGGTCTTTTCGTCGATACGCTGGCTGCGCTTGTTGATATACGCTGCATCGGTGAGCCATGCCGGTTGATCAACGAAATCGGGATCGGCAAGGTAACGATTGCGATCGGCGTAAGCCAAGCGTGCAGCCTCGCTGAGCAGATGCGTTGCTTGCGGGTTGTCGGGTTTCAAGGTGTCTAACTTAAAGCGCTCCAGCATTCCCAGCATCTGCACAATCGCCACGCCACCGGAGGAGGGCGCAGGCATGCCACAGACTTTATAGCCCCGATACGGACCGCAAATTGGCGCGCGCTCGATCACCCGATATTTCGCAAAATCTTCGCGCGAAAGATCGCCTGCATTGCGATGCCCATTCACCGTTTCGATGATTTTTTTGGGCAACGCGCCGACGTAAAACGCTTGCTCGCCGTCCTTGGCAATCAGCCGCAGCGTTGCTGCGAGCGCTGGGTTGCGCAGGGTAGCGCCAATGCCAAGCGCTGCGCCCGCCTCATCATAATAAATCTTTCGCGCCTGCGGATCGTCTTTCAAAAAACGATCGGTGCGAATCGCCATATTCAAACGCGGGGTGACGGTGAATCCATTTTCGGCGTGGGCAATCGCGCGTTCGAAAAGTGCAGCCCAAGGCAGCTTGCCGTGCTTGCCGTGGGCGTGCGCTAGCAGCTTCACGGTGCCCGGCGTGCCTACCGATTTTCCACCCACGACTTGCTCGTAAAAGGGCAATGGTTTTCCGTCACCGGCCATAAAGCGATCTGCTTTCGCTGCCAGCGGCGCGGTTTCTCTTCCGTCATAAGTCGTTAATTTTTTGCTCGCACCTTCATGTACTAGCAAAAAAGCGCCGCCGCCGATGCCCGAGCTTTGCGGCTCGACCACAGTCAAAACCAGCTGCACGGCAATCGCGGCGTCTACCGCAGAGCCACCTGCTGCCAAAATCGCGTGCCCGGCATCCACCGCGAGCGGATGTGCGGCAGCGACCATCGCGTTGGCAGAACTAACCGCTGATTTTTGCGTAAGGCCAGATGGCAGCTCAGGGGCGAGCTGGGCAAATGCAGCGCTCGTAACGAGAAATGCAAGCGCGGTAGTGAATCGGGCGGGTGAAATGAAATCTGGCATCGTGCACCATCCTGCGTTGAGCAAAACAACATTAAAGCACGCGTCGTTGAGAACCGCTCCGGTGAATACCTGCGGCGCAGATTCTGCGCCGCAGGTATTGAGCTGCGTTACTTAAACCTTCACATCCACATTGCGAAGCTTAATATGTAATTCCCGCAATTGCTTTTCGGTGACGTCAGAAGGCGCACCGACTAACAAATCTTGCCCGCGCTGGGTTTTTGGGAAGGCAATGACGTCGCGAATCGACTCCGCGCCACACATCATGGCGATGATGCGGTCGAGACCAAAGGCGATGCCCGCGTGTGGCGGCGCGCCATATTGCAAAGCATCGAGCAAGAAGCCAAATTTAGCGCGTTGATCTTCTTCGCTGATGCCTAGCGTGGCGAATTGCTTTGCTTGCAGCTCAGGGCGATGAATACGCACTGAGCCGCCGCCTAATTCCCAGCCGTTCATTGCCACGTCGTAGGCTTTGGCCAACACCTGCGAAGGATCGGTATCTAAAAGCGGCCAATGATCGTCTTTCGGGCTGGTAAACGGGTGGTGTGCGGCGACATAGCGTTTGTTTTCTTCGTCGTAGTCGTAGCACGGGAAATCGACAACCCACACCGGCTTGAAACCTGTTTCGAGAAAACCGAGCTCCTTGCCGTGGGCAAGGCCGACTTTCGCACGCAATGCACCCATTGCATCGTTGACCACTTTTTTGCGATCTGCACCGAAGAAAATGATATCGCCGTTTTGTGCGCCAGAGCGGGACACAATTTGCGCAAGTGAGTCAGGCGTTAGAAATTTCACAACTGGGCTTTGCAAGCCTTCTTCGTTTAATTTGGTCACATCGTTGACCTTGATCCAAGCCAAGCCCTTTGCGCCGTAAATGGCGACGAAGGCGGTGTAGTCGTCGATCTCTTTGCGTGAAATTTTCGCACCACCGGGCACGCGCAGGCAGCACACGCGCCCGTCTTTCAAATCAGCAGCACCGCGGAAGACTTTGAAATCAACCGATTTCATGACATCAGTGAGCTCGGTTAACTCAAGCTTGACCCGCAAGTCGGGCTTGTCGCTGCCGTATTTGCTCATGGCCTCGGCGTAAGGCAGGCGCGGGAAATCAGGCAACGTAACGCCCAATCCAACCTTCCACATATGCTTGACTAATTTCTCCATCATCGCTTGCACGTCGTGCTCAGTTAAGAAGGAGGTCTCAATATCAATCTGGGTAAATTCGGGCTGACGATCCGCGCGTAAATCTTCGTCGCGGAAGCATTTCACGATTTGATAATAGCGATCAAAGCCTGCGATCATCAGCATTTGTTTGAACAATTGCGGCGATTGTGGCAAGGCATAAAACTGGCCGTCGTTAATGCGCGAGGGCACTAAAAACTCACGCGCACCCTCAGGCGTTGACTTATAGAGCACGGGCGTTTCGATATCGACGAAGCCTTGGGCATCTAGAAATTCACGGGCGGCGCGGGCTACTTTTGCTCGCAGCATGATGTTTTTTGCCATGGCCGGGCGGCGTAGATCGAGAAAGCGATGGGCGAGACGCACTTCTTCGTTAACGGTGTCGTCATCCATCATGAATGGCGGGGTGAGTGAGGCGTTAAAGATCTCGATTTCATGGGCAAAAATCTCAATTCCGCCAGAGGTCATTTCTTTATTTTCGGTGCCTTCTGGGCGCGGGCGCACTTTGCCTACGACTTTGATGCAGTATTCATTGCGCAGGCTTTCGGCCTGTTTGAAGGCTTCTGGGCGATCGGGGTCGATCACGATTTGGGCGATGCCCTCGCGATCGCGAAGATCAACAAAAATCACGCCGCCATGATCGCGGCGGCGATGCACCCAGCCGACGAGCGTAATGATTTGGCCTAAGTATTTGTGGTCTACAAGACCGGTGTAAGTGGTACGCATGGTTGTTTCCATTTCATATTCGGATGCAACGCTTAAAGCTTCATGAGGCGCGCGTGCGCGCTGCGGTTTAGCGTTGATTAATCAAAGGGGACTTGCAATCATCAATCGAAATTTCTGGGCGGGGGAGCGCGGCGAGTGTAGATTTCAACGCAGCGAACGCTCACCCGCCTAATTTCGATTACTGGGATTGCTGGAATCGGTCGGCGTGACGGGCTTGTCAAAGCTGGGCATACCGGCTGTGAGCACGACGGGCATTGATGCATCGGGCCCAACCACGCCCATCGAGATCACCGTCTTCAGCGCTTGATCTACGGTCATATCAAGATCTTTTGCTTTGCTGCGATGGACGAAGATGACATAGCCAGACGTTGGGTTAGGCGTCGTCGGCACGTAAACGCTTAAATAATCGACACCAATCTTATCGGCGAGCTCGCCCTTGGCGGTGCCCGTTTGGAAGGCAATCGTCCACGCGCCGGGGTGCGGAAATTCCACCAAGACTGCTTTGTTAAATGCGTTGCCAGAATCGGAGAGTACGGTATCGCTAATTTGCTTAACAGATTTATAGACGCCCCCGACGACTGGCACCCGGTTGAGTATGCTATTCCACCAACCGAGAATCTTTTTTCCAAAAAAATGGGTCACGATCACGCCGGTTGCCAATAAAACGGCGACAACGACAGCGAGGCCAAAGCCGTAGACATTCATCCCAAACAGCGATTCAGAGCGCAATATCGGCGGCAATAGTCGCACGATCGTATCCATGGAGGAGACGAGAAAGTGAACGAGCCAGACTGTAATGCCGATGGGCATCCAGAACAGTAGACCCGCAATAAAATATTTTTTCATTGTGTGATTCGTGGTGGCCGCGTGGATTTACTTTAATACCCGCGGCGCAGATTTCAGTTAAAAGGGGTCAAAAAAGGGCGTTTAAGAAAGGGCTAGCTAGAGGCGACTGGGGCTGCTGGCGCAGGCGCGCTCGGAGCCGCAGCGGGTGTGGCATTTTCAGTTTTTGATTCGGTTTTGCTTTCGCTTTTATCTTCAGATTTCGCGTCGGCGGTGGGTTTGGCCGTGCTCCCGCCTTTGAAATCGGTGGCATACCAGCCAGAGCCTTTCAGCGCAAATCCAGGCGCGGTTAGTGCTTTGGTGATTCCTGTGGCTTTACAAAGGCGGCATTCCGTCAGCGGGGCATCAGAAAATTTTTGTATGGCATCAAAGCGCTCGCCACAGGCGGAACACTGGTAAACGTAAATCGGCATCGCGGCAGTTAAAAAAACTTAATATAAGTTCTTGATTTTACGGGAATTCGGCGGCGATTTTGGCGCAGGTACACTCTATTTGATGAATAAACAAGCAAGATTGTTGCTTATCGACGCATGCTAAGGCCTGGCTTCGCCGCAATTCCCGCCGAAAGCCCAAGCGTGATTACCCAAATATCTGCGCTGGCGCTGCTCGCGGCGGCCGCATGCGTCGGTATGCCACATGCGTTGGTGAGCAATTTTCTGATTATTGCCTGTGCTTTTTCTGGCTTTGCATGGCTCGCCAACCGCGCCCGCCGCTTGCGCCGCCAGCAGTTAAATACCCTTCCGAAATCAACGCTTTTTCGCCCGCTGGCGCTCGCGCTCATGGTTTTTTTAACCATTGTCGTCGCACGATTTGCATGGTCAGCGCTCGCCGCAGAGCCGCTTTCAATGAGCGGCTTAGGGCATTTCGTCGCAATCTTGCCTGCGTTTTGGCTCGCCCGCGTGCTCGCGCCGCATGTCTCGCGCTTTGCCCACGCGGCAATTGTGTTTGGATGCGTTCTCGTCGCTGCCATTTATGTGCTGACGCACCTGTTTGATTTTCCTGATTTTCGGGTGTTTTCGCCTTACAAAATTTACGTCGGTAACGACGCGATTGTGCTCGCCTTGATGCTTGCAGTGCTCGCCAGCGGCGCGGCCTTAGAAGCGCTGACAAATTTTTGGCGAGGGCGAAAACGGCTTGCCCAGCGTTGGGGCGCACTGGCATTTTTGGCATCGGTAGCACTGGTGCAATTTGGCATGTCCAGATCGGCCTTTGTCGTTTTCCTGGTCGCGGTTGTGATCGGCTGCATGCTGACCGGGCGCACGCTACTGCAGCGCATCGTAGCCGCAGCGCTCGCGGTGGTGTTAATTTTTGGTGCGTACGCAGCGTCTCCGAGTGCCCGGGCGCGCATTTCCAGCGCGAGCACCGAGCTGATCAACGCGCTGGGCACGTATGATGTGTCAACAAGCCAAGGTCAACGGCTCGCGCTCACCAGCGTGAGCCTTCGCATCTGGAAAGATGCGCCGATCATTGGCCATGGCTTAGGCAGCTGGCGCGAGCAATTTCAGACCCGGGTGCCACCGCAATGGCAAAAGGCGATTGGTCACCACACCTCCCCACATAGCGAATATCTGCATGTCGCGGGGCAGTTGGGGATCGTTGGGCTTGTTGCCTATTGTGGCGTCATCATTGCGCTGCTTTGGCTCGGCATTTCGCGCATTCGCGTGCGGCAAGCGCCGTGGGTTTTTGTGCTTGGCATCGCCTGGGCCGTAGGCGGGCTGACCAACGTCGTGCTCTGGGATTTTCGCTTTTGGTCGCCGCTATCGGCGCTCATCGCCTGTGCGCTCGCGGTGGTGCATCAATCGGTGACGGTATCGGATTTACAAGCGAGCACGCGATTGGCCTAGCGGCTCAATATTTGCCATACCTGCGGCGCAGATTGATGCCGCAAGCGAAAAAGTGCCGAGCAATCAGTGGTGGGCGGGAGCGCCTTGCTGGTGGTATTTTGTGCCGCAATACGGGCACGACGCATTGCCATCTGCATCGGCATGCATAAATACTCTGGGGTGGGAATTCCACTGGGTCATGCTTTTGTTAGGGCAGGCCAGTGGCTCGCCGGGCTTGAGCTCTACAACTTTATTCATTTCAATTTCCCTTTAATTTTCATGCGGGATCAATGTGCGCGCAACACGGCGATAAATCACCGCACAACCTCTTATCAATCAAGTTTAGCCGAGCACATGCTGCCACGCCGCGCGCACTTGCGCACGCTGCGCACTAAAGTCCTCCGCAGCAGCGATTGCGCTGTTGAGTCCGGCAAGGCGAGCTTGGTGCTGGAAGGCTCGGTAGTGCCGATAAATATCGGAAAGCACCGAGATCTGCGCCGCGGGAATGGCCGCAGTTGCGTTTTTAAGTAAGCCCGTTGCTGCTGCGTAATTTAAAAGCGCAATGTTGCCTTTGTTTTCAATTAGAAATGGATGTGCAGGCGCGTGCAACAACACCAGCGCTTGCACGATAAATTCAATGTCTACCATGCCGCCAGGATCATTTTTGACGTCGAATCCAGCCGATTTTTTTGCCTTTTCGCTCGCCATCCGCGCCCGCATCGCGTTAATTTCTGTCAATACCTGCGGCGCAGATTTGGGCGTTTGCAGCACTTTTTTTCGGATGGCTTCAAATGCCGTGCCGACTTGCGCATCGCCGGCGGCAAAGCGTGCGCGCGAAAGGGCTTGATGCTCCCAAAGCCAAGCTTTTTCGGTCTGATATTGGTTGAATGCGGTCAGACCCGTCAGAAGCATGCCCGATGCGCCGTCGGGTCGCAGCCGGGTATCGATTTCGTAGAGCTGCCCGGCGGTGGTGGTTGTGGTCAGCCACGATTGCAGCCGTTGCGCGAGCTTGGCGCAAAGATCAAAGCGTACGTCGTCGTTGACCAAAAAAACGAGATCTAAATCTGAGCCATAGCCAAGCTCTTTGCCGCCCCAGCGGCCGTAGGCAATAACTGCAAATTTTGGGAAAGCGAACTGCGGTGCAATTTCGCGCCAAATTTCTTGCAGCGCTGCTTCTACGACGACATCCGCGAGCGCCGAAAGATCGTCCGATAAGGCTTCGATGGTGCGTCGGCCATCCAAATCTTCGAGCAAGATACCAAAGAGCGCAGTTTGCTGAAATCGGCGCAGGGTATCGAGTTTGGCTTCTGTATCAGTGGCTGCGGTAAGCTGACTTTGCAACCGCAAAAGCGCGTCGATAGGGTCAAAGCGGGCATTGCGGCTGCGGGCGTCGAGCAATTCATCGAGCAAGATCGGATGATCGCGTAAAAATTCAGCGGCCCAGCCGCTGGCTGCCAGCACGCGCGTGATGGGCGTGAGCAACGCGGCATGCTCTGCTAAAAGCGCGAGATACGCCGAGCGCCCGCAAATCGCTTCCAGTAGATCGCCCCAGCGCTTGAGCGCGGCAAGTGGCGCAGCGCTGGCCGCGCAGGTGGCGGGCAGGGCGGCGAGCAGCGTGCGCATACGCGCTTGGCTGGTTGCGGGCAGCGTGGCAAATTTCTGAGTGGTGCGCAGTGCTTGAAAGTAGCGTTGAGCTTCCTCTGGGGCATTAAATCCAGCAAATGCTGCGCTGGAATCGCCAGAAAACTCTGAAATCTGCGCCGCAGGGTTTGCCGCTGAAATCGTGCCAGCGGTCGGCTGCGATTGCGCCAAGTTGTCAAATTGGGCGGCAACGAACGTGCGCGTGCGGGTCAGCGCGCCTGCAAATTCATCTTCACTAGCAAAGCCCATGGCGTGGGCGAGTGCGCATAAATCAGCACTTTCGTTGGGCAAAATCTGAGTTTGGGCGTCGTTTTCGTATTGCAAAAAATGCTCGACCCGACGCAAAAATGGGTAGGCATCCCGTAAGCCTTGCGCTTGCGCGGGCGTGAAGACATGCGCTGCTTCCAGCGCGGCAATTGCGGGAATGGTCGTGCGCAACTGCAGCGCGGGTGCTCGCCCGCCGCGCACTAACTGCTGCACTTGCACGAAAAATTCCAACTCACGAATGCCGCCGCGCCCGAGCTTAACGTTGCGCTCGCCACCATTTCGATGACCCTCGGCGCGAATCTTTCCGTGCAAATCGCGCAAGCCCTCATAGGCGTCGTAATCGACGTAGCGCCGATAAACAAACGGTCGGATCATCGCGCTCAACTGCTTTCGCGCGCTGAGCTCGCCGGTCATTGATGCGCTGCGCAGCCAAGCCAAGCGCTCCCAAAAGCGGCCTTGCTCTACTAAATAGCGCTCAAGAAAGTCAAACGACACCGCCAGCGGGCCTTCGTCGCCATACGGCCGCAAACGGGTATCGACCCGGAAAACGAAGCCATCACCGCGCACTTCACCAAGCGTTGCCGACATGCGTTGCGCCAACTTGGCAAAAAAATGCGCGTTGTCAATCGACGACGCACCCCGTTTGCCGACAGTTTGGCCATCATCTGGGAACGTGAAGATTAAATCGATGTCCGACGATACATTGAGCTCTTGCCCACCCAATTTGCCCATACCCACCGTAATGAGCGATTGCGCAACGGTGCGCGTCGTGGCATCGACTGGCGTGCCGTATTCGCGCGCCAGTGCTTTTGCATGCCAATTCCGCGCCGCAGGTATTGACCACTTTGCAAGTGAGGTCACGCTGCCGACGATTTCCTCGAAATTAGCCGCGCCGCTGACATCGCGGGCGATGGTGTGCAGCATCAGTCGATGGCGTGTCGCGCGCAGCGCGGTGGCCAGCGCGTCGGGGCTGCGGCAGTTAGTAACCTCTGGCCACGGCGTGCGCCAGGCCGACGCACTTTCGCTCGCGAGCCATGCGCGTAAGGTCGGCGCAGTTTCGAGAGCAGACCGCGCGAACCGGCTGAATTCACACACCCGATCAACTAACGTCTCGCCGTTTATCCGCGTTTGCCCTGCCATGGCCTACTTCCCTCTAAAATCGACATCATGCATTGCACCATACGCTGCGCGCGATTTCTCGCATGAGCGCACTCTTTAAAAATCGCGGACTCCGGGTAAGCTGTAAGCTCACCATTGGCCTGGTCGCGCTGCTCGCGCTACTCTGGGTGCTTTTGCTGGCGGCACTACGCTTTATGATCATCCCCAACATTGAGGGTTTTCGCCCAAAACTCACTGAATTTTTGCAAACGAGCATTGGCCGCAAAGTTGAAATTGGCGCGCTCGAAGCGGGCTGGCGCGGCTGGAATCCGCATTTCACACTGCATGAATTAAAGCTCATTGATCCGCAGGGCCGCGTCGCTTTGCGATTGCCTAAAGTTGAGCAAGAAATTTCTTGGCGCTCGCTGCCATCGCTCACGCTGACTTCGCGTGTGCTCACCATTGAAGGCCTACGGGTGATCGTGCGCCGCGACGTGGCCAATCGGATCAGCGTGGCCGGCATGGAGTTTGAAGAAAAAGATCCTAAAGCTGAGCCTGATTCCCGCATTGCCGATTGGCTTTTAGTGCAGCGCAGCGTGAACTTGCGTAACGCGCAGGTGATTTGGCAAGATGATTTCCGGGGTGCTCCGCCACTCGCACTCAATAATTTAAATGCCCGCCTCGTCAATAGCGGCAATCGCCATCGGCTCGGTGTTAACGCTGATTGGTCTGATGAGCTGGCTACGCCAATTCAATTTCTGGCCGACCTTAACGGTGAGAGCGCAGCGCATCTCGATACGTGGAGCGGGCAGGTGTATGCCCGGTTAGATTCCGTCGATATCGCGCGCAGCAAGCGCTGGGTAACGTTGCCGTTCCCGGTGGCATCCGGCGTCGGCGGCTTGCAAGTGTGGGCGTCGCTCGATAAAGGTTTGCCCAATGACGTGACCGCCGATTTAAAGCTCAGCAATGTGCAGGCCAAGCTCGACGGCGCAAAAGCCGCACTGCGGCTCGAAACGATGCAAGGCCGCCTGCAATGGAGTGAGGCGCGGGGCAAAACGCAACTCACTAATGTGCGCGCTGAAAATCTGCAAGTGACGCTGAAAGATAAAGAGCGCCATTCTGTAGGGCCGTTGTCGTTTAAAGGCTTACTGCGGCGCAATGCGCAAGGCGGTTTTGAGAAGAGTGAATTGGTCGTTGATGGATTTGATATTGAATCCATTGCCAGACTTTCCTCGGGATTACCGATTCCAGAAAACTTTGCCAATATTGTGGCCTCACTCAGCCCGCGGGGGGCGCTCGGTCGCACGACCCTTGATTGGGAAGGCGAGCCCGCCAACCCGAGTAAATTTAACGTTGCGACATCATTTAAAAATATTGCAATCGCTGCGGTTGCACCTTATCCCGGCGTCAACAACGTCAACGGTGATCTCAAGCTCACCCAAGACGGCGGGCAAATTGAGCTTTCTGGCGCAGGCGTAACGTTAGATTTACCGAGTGTCTTTGCGACCGCGCCGACGTTCGATAAATTTCGCACTGCAGCGCAGTGGATCGTGACCCCGAGCGGAATCGAGGTGAAGGTCGATCAAAGTGAGCTTGCAAACGCGGATGTGAGCGCAACGGTGAGTGGTAAATGGTCACGCACGGCGGCGGGCGTCGCCGCTGGCACAACTGCGGGCAGCGCAGATTTTGCAGGGGTCATCAACCGGGCAAAAGTAGATCGGCTCTGGGCTTACCTGCCAACCGTGATTGACCCGAAGGTGCGGGAATATACCCGCCATGCGCTGCTGGCAGGTGTGATCAGCAAAGGCGAATTTATATTGCGTGGACCGCTTGAAAAATTTCCGTTTCCTAACGACACCGATGGTCAATGGCGGATCACCGCCAAAGCCGATGACGTCACCATGGACTACGCCGACAATTGGCCCAAAGTTACCGATGCCGACGTGACGTTTAATTTATCAGGCTCGCGCCTGGTCGCCGATGCCGTTAACAGCAAGATCTATGGCTTGCCTGCAAAAAATTTGCGCACGAGTATTCCTGATTTACGCTTGGCCAGTCCGCAGCTTTCTGTGATTGGCACTGTCAACGGGCCGACGTTGGAATTTTTAAAATTTATCGATCTGTCTCCCGTGGGCGATTGGATCAATCATTTCACGCGGGGCATGGATGCGCAAGGTGATGGCCAGCTCAATTTGGCGATCGAAGTGCCGCTGGGTGTGACCCAAAGCAAAACTGCAGTGCGTGGCGAATACGAGTTTCGGGGTAATACGGTCAAGATCGGCGGCGAGATTCCGGTGCTGAGCGATGTGCGCGGAAAGCTGCTGTTTACTGAGCGCGGCACGAGTGCAAAAGAGCTGCAAGCGCAGGTCATGGGCGGGCCTGCAAATTTCGTATTTCAGAATGTTCCGGGTGGGCTTAAGGTTAGCGCGACGGGGCAGGCTGATTTGGCGGTGTTGCGCACGGCTTACAAGCTGCCCCATATCGAACGCGCCAGCGGCATCACCGATTGGACGATGGAGCTCGACACGCCCTCGGGCGGCGCATTTACGCTGAAATCAAGCCTGCGCGGTGCAGTTTTTGATGCTCCCGCACCGCTTGGCAAAACAGCTTCGCAAGAGCGCGCACTCACGGTTGTGCGTACGCCGATGGCCAATGGCCGTGACGAGCTGGCAATCACCATTGGCGATCGCGCTAAAGCGCGCGTGCGCATCGGTAAGCGCGATGGCGCGCGCGTGATTGAGGCGGGCGCGCTCGGATTGGGCGCAGCCAAAATGCCTGAGCTACCTGCGGCGCAGAATGTCGCCGTGCACGTTACCGATACTGAGGTTAATATTGATCAGTGGCTTGATGTCGTCAACGCCTTTACGACGCCCATGGGGGCAACCATGACTGCGCCTGCGACTGCAACTACCGTAGCCAGCCCAAGCAACGCCAGCACGGCATTGACGCCTTCTGAGATTTTTATTACCGCTGAGCGCGTAATCGCCAAAGGCATTAAGCTCAATCAGGCGTCGATTCAAGCCAAGCCGCAGGGCGCGATTTGGCAAATTGATGTGAAAAGTAAAGAAGCGGATGGGCAAGTGCTGTGGAGCCCGAAAGTGGGCGCCAATGGTGCGTTGAAAGCGCGCTTGAGTAAATTGGTGCTTGCGCCACGTGCGCCTGTTGATGAAAAAAACGTTGCTGCAGCAGTCGAATCTGCGCCGCAGGTATTAGGCGCACCAGTCGCGTCGACCCCGCGCGATACCGCCAATTGGCCGACACTCGATGTTGTCGCCGATGCTTTTACGCTGCGTGGCAATGCTATGGGCAAGCTCGAAATTCAAGCTGCGCCAAATGCCGAAAATTGGCGGATTGATCGTTTAGTCGTGACCAACGCCGATGCCGAGCTTAAGGCCGACGGCTTATGGACGCGCGCCGGTGCTACCCCTGGCACGGCGATGAATGCCCAGCTCGATATCGCAGACAGTCAAAAATATTTTTCGCGTATCGGGCTTGGTGAAGGTATTAAAGACGCGAAGGGCAAAGTCGCGGGCAAACTCGCGTGGGCAGGCTCGCCAGTGGATTTTGAAATGCGCGCGCTCAACGGCGAATTTACGATGGAGCTCGGGCAAGGGCGCTTTACCAAGGCTGATCCAGGGCTTGCGAAATTGCTGGGTGTCATCAGCCTGCAAAGCTTGGCGCGGCGGCTCGTTTTTGATTTGCGGGATCTTTTCAGCGATGGATTTTCGTTTGATAACGCGAGCGCTACGGTGCAGATGAAATCCGGCGTGTTGACCACCAATAATCTCGATATTGTCGGCCCGACAGCGCGGGTTGAAATTCGCGGCACGGTGAGCTTATGGGCGGAAACGCAGGCGCTTGACGTGCGCGTGTTGCCTGATGTTTCAACCTCTATCGCGGTGGGCGCGGGCGTCGCTACCGCCAATCCACTCATTGGTGCTGGCGCATTCATCGCCAGCAAGATTTTCAAAGACCCGCTCAATAAAGCCTTTTCAGTGAAGATGAAAATCTCTGGCACATGGGCAGAGCCGCATATGGATTGGCAAGAAAAAGGCGGCGCGCGTGAGCCCGGTGCAACCGCCGATCAAGGCACGCAGTAGCCAGCGCTCTTCCAGAATCAGGCTCAAAACGCTCAAATCTGCGCCGCAGGTAGAACGCTTTTAAGGCTACAAAACTTCAATTAGTGCAGCGTTCCGCCGTTATTGCTGGTTTGTGGATTCGAGATGGGCGAGCCGTGATGCCCTAAGAGCCGCCAGCCATGCAGGGTGCGGATGAAAAGATTGGTCGCCGCGACACCACCGCGCGGCGCGGTATCCTCGGCAAATCTAATCCACTCGACCACTGTTTGGGTCGCCATCGTACCGCTCACATGCCAAATCGGGTCTTGCAGCTCAAAGCGCATACCTGGACTATTGGCAAATACGCTTGCCCACGCCGCGCGAACCGCACCAAAGCCGACCAAGGGCAAGGCCCCCGGATGTACGCAAATCACATCTTCGTCCTCGGCCCAGATCGCCATCATCATATCGGCATCGGCGCGCGAGATGGCCTCATAAAAAGCGATGGCAACTTCTTCTGGGCTGGTAAAAAACAGCGGGTTTGCGCTCATGATGCGCTGGGTTTTATTGCTAAAAGATGGGTTTTCATGGTATATTTCACTTTCTTCGCGCTCGTAGCTCAGTTGGATTAGAGTACCTGGCTACGAACCAGGGGGTCGTGGGTTCAATTCCTGCCGAGCGCGCCAGTTTCAAGCAAAACGGACAATCTTTGGATTGTCCGTTTTGCTTTGTGTGCTCCGTGCTGGCCGCTGCCGAAACGCTGCCGAATCCACAAAATCTGCGCCGCAGGTATTGATCGTTTGGGCAATGATCGAGTGCCTAGCAATCCCGAGCGCAGATGGCATCAAATTTTGGCTTAAATTATTCAAAATCCGAGCTCGATCGTTGGTTTCACCGCCCGCAACTGCCGCGCAAATTCAGCCTTGATCCGTGCGATGCCCGCCTCGGAGTCAGACTCAAAGCGCAGCACGATAACCGGCGTGGTGTTTGACGGGCGGGCGAGACCGAAACCATCGGCAAATTCTACGCGCAACCCATCGATCAAAATGCGCTCAACTTCACCCTCAAATTTGCCGCGCGCAATGAGTTGCTGCACGAGCGTGACGTGCTCGCCTTCTGCGCATTTGATATTGAGCTCGGGCGTCGAGACGCTATCGGGTAGGGCTTCCAACACTGCACTCGGGTCAGCATGATTGGAGAGGATTTCGAGCAAGCGCGCGCCACAATAAATCGCGTCGTCAAAACCATACCAGCGCTCTTTGAAGAAAATATGTCCGCTCATTTCGCCTGCGAGCGGCGCGCCGGTTTCGCGCAACTTATCTTTAATGAGCGAATGCCCGGTTTTCCACATGAGCGGCACGCCGCCATGCGTCTTTACCCACGGCGCGAGATTGCGGGTGCATTTCACGTCGTAGATGATCGTCGCACCTGGGTTACGTGAAAGCACATCTGCTGCATAGAGCATGATCTGGCGATCGGGGTAAATAATCGCGCCCGATTTGGTCACCACTCCGAGCCGATCACCATCACCATCAAATGCAAAGCCAAGCTCGGCATCGGTGGCCTGCACACGCTTGATTAAGTCTTGCAAGTTTTCTGGCTTGCTTGGGTCAGGATGGTGGTTGGGAAACGTGCCATCGATCTCGCAGAACATCGGATCAACATCGCAGCCCATCGCGCTAAAAACCTGCGGCGCAAGCTCACCGGCAACGCCGTTGCCGCAATCAACGACGATTTTCATCTTGCGTTTGACTTTGACATCGGCCACGATGCGGTTGACGTACGCCGCGCGCACATCGGCCTGGGCATGATGCCCGTGCGCTTTCGAAGGCGGCGCAGTGTTGGCGAACGCCTCCGCGCGGCGCTTAATTTCTTGAATATCGTCGCCGTGAAGTGCTTTGCCCGCAAGCACGATTTTTAAGCCGTTATAGTCCGGCGGATTGTGGCTACCCGTGACCGATACAGCGCAATGGGTATCTAACGCATAGCCCGCGTAATACGAAACAGGCGAGGTGACGCAGCCAATATCAATTGCGCCGCAGCCTGCTTTGACGATGCCATCGCGAAGCGCTTGTGAGAGTGTAGGGCCAGATATGCGGCCATCCCGGCCCACGGCGATTTCGCTGCATTTGCGCTCTAGCGCCATTGTGCCCAAGGCAAAGCCGACCGCGTGCGCGACTTCGGTGGTGAGCGTTTTGTCGACGATGCCGCGGATATCGTAGGCTTTGAAAATTTCAGGTGCGAAGGTTTTCACGAAGGCTTTCCGTAAAGAAATTAAATAATCGTTGTGGCAACCAGTTTAAGTGCCCAGGGAATGCACCGCTGACAAAGCCCAGATGCCCGCCAGTCGCTGGGAAATCCCGGGTCACAAAGCGAGACACTTCATGGGCTTTTGGCATGAGGTAATCGGGTACGAAAGGATCGTTGGCCGCTTGAATCAATAAAAACGGCAATTCGATATTGACGATATCGTAGCGGCTGCTGGCGTTGCGGTAATAGTGCGCCCCTGAGGAATAACCATGCACCTGCGCGGTGTAGGCATCGTCAAACTCTGCCAGCGTCACTGCGCGGGCGGCACGCAGCGCATCAAACTTTCCGGGAAAGCGCTTGGCTTTGATCGCGGCGTCATGCTTCATCGTTTTCAAGAAATGCGCGGAGTAAATTTTGTTAAACCCTTGAGCGATGCGCTCGGCACTGATGCCCAGATCGAGCGGGGCGCAGACGCTGGCCGCCGCCTGCAGCAAATTCTGCGCCGCAGGTAAGTGCGTGCCGCAAAATTTAGTCAAGGCGTTGCCGCCCAGTGAAATACCTGCGGCGCAGATTTGGGCATTTAGGGGCGATTTTGAATGGATTTGCGCGAGCATCCATTCAATTGATTCAGC
The DNA here is from genome assembly GCA_031430575.1 of Betaproteobacteria bacterium. Classification (GTDB taxonomy): domain Bacteria; phylum Pseudomonadota; class Gammaproteobacteria; order Burkholderiales; family Casimicrobiaceae; genus JANMDS01. The sequence goes on from JANPBT010000005.1 coordinate 57,701, forward strand.
ATCTCCCGAGTGATACGCGCGCACAGTGGCGTTGATTTCACCAGAGCAGCCCCGAAAGTGGGGCACCACGAGCGTCCACCCGCGAGCACGGGCTACGTGGGCACAGGCGAGCGCGTAATGCGAGTGGGAAGAGCCTTCCAGCCCGTGGAAGAGCACGAGCGTTGGCTTGGCGGCATCTCCGTCGAGCCAATCAAAATCGATGAAATCGCCATCGGGTGTGGCGATACGCTCACGACGGAAGGCAACCGGCGTGCGGCGCAGTAAAAAAGCGTAAATTGTTTGCGCGTTGCCACCTGGCAGCCAAGCGGGCGCGCTAAAGCTGCTTGCGGTGGCGTAAGGGTTAGGCCTGCTCACCAGCTGCATGCGTGAGGATGCAGATCCCCGGGAGCTTAATTTTTTGCCCGCCCCGGATCTTCGCCGTTTTGCGCAACTCGGGCTGATCGTCCACGGTGACTCGACCTGCGGCAACGATAGCCTTGCCTTCGCCGCCGCTGGTGGCGATGCCGACGCCTTTGAGCAAATCGCAGAGCGGGATCGTCTCATCCCGGAGTGTGAAATGCAGCGTTTGAATCGGTGGGAATTTCATTGCTGCGCCAGCACCGCACGGCGGGCGCGCACGCCTTGCGCCAAGCGACGCATGACCTTCTCGGTATCGTCCCAATTGATGCAGGCATCGGTCACCGATTGGCCATAGGTTAGAGGCTTACCCGGCACAATATCTTGCCGACCTTCGACCAAATGGCTCTCGATCATCACACCGATAATCCGGTCATCTCCCACTTCTAATTGCTGCGCGACGTTTTCGCCGACTGCGATTTGGTTGCGATGCTGCTTGGAGGAATTAGCGTGCGAAAAATCAATCATGATCCTAGCCGGTAAGCCCGCTTTTGCGAGCTCCTTGGCGGTGGCTTCCACGTGCGTCGCATCGTAATTAGGGCCGTTGCCACCGCGCAAAATCAAGTGGCAATCTTCGTTGCCCGCAGTGCTCACGATCGCGCTGTGTCCGCCCTTAGTGACCGATAAAAAGTGATGGGGCGCAGCAGCGGCTTTGATCGCGTCCACCGCGATTTTGATGTTGCCATCGGTGCCATTTTTGAAGCCCACCGCGCATGAAAGCCCACTTGCCAATTGCCGGTGCACTTGGCTCTCGGTCGTGCGCGCACCAATCGCGCCCCACGAAACCAAATCAGCGATGTATTGCGGTGTAATCGTCTCTAAATATTCCACGCCTGCGGGCAGCCCCAGACCGTTAATATCGGCAAGCACTTTACGCGCAAGCCGCAAGCCTTCGTTGATCTTATACGATCCATCCATGCGCGGATCGTTAATCATGCCCTTCCAGCCCACGGTCGTGCGCGGCTTCTCAAAATAAACCCGCATCACCGTCACCAGCGCATCACCGAGCTCTTCGCGCAAGGCGGCCAGCTTTTGGGCGTATTCCATCGCCGCTTTTGGATCATGAATTGAGCATGGACCGACGATAACAACCAACCGATCATCCGCACCATGTAGCACTTTATGAATCGTATGTCGTGCTTCGTAAACCGTTTCCTCCGCCACGCCATCCAGCGGGCATTCGCGCATCAAATGCGCGGGTGGGGAAAGCTCAAAAATTTCGCGAATGCGAACGTCGTCGATTGGGCGTGTAGTCATTGGGTAAACAGGAGATTAATGCTGCGTCGCAGCATTGTAGTCGGAGACCGATCATTGCTCAAAGCTAAGGCTGATTTAGCGCGAAACTGATTGTGAAGTGCTCAGATTTGCGCCGAAGGTCTTGTTATTTTGCACGCATACTTGTTGCTCAGAATTTACGAAAGTGAGCCAGATCAACCTCTAAAAATACTATAACGTTCTACCCGTTGTCTGCGAAAAGTTTGCGCTGACAGTCGCAAACCACCCCTTCTGCAAACCCGCACTATTAGCATTGGTATCGAGTACTTTTTTAATTGCTTGGACAAAATCAGCGCGTGAGGCGAAGACGGGGTACTTTGTTTTTTTTGAGTACCAAGTTGCGGGACGAATATTGAAAGCGACACCTTGCTTCCATTGAATTTTGAGCACTGAGCGCTCGGACGCACCGCAAATTTCCCAGACTTTTTTGAGCCAAATATTTTTGATAACGATACCCGTATTGCTTTCTACGTATTCAAAAATTAAATAGTCAGCGTCTAAGCGGTGCGCATGCGTGATGAGAGAGCGGCAATAGGCCATAAAGTTTGCCACGTCAAAGTTTGGAGATTTTTTAAAGCATTTCACTTCGAGCAAATCCACTGTGTCATCATCGGGATGCATCAAAAAATCAGGAAATTCTTGTGAATTCGGCCTAAGTCGATAGGGGATACCCTGCTGAGTCATGAAAGCTTGCAGCCACTCTTGGATCTCGTTGCCAACAATTGAGCTGTCTTGCACGACCGTTTTTAAACCATGCAATTCGAAATACGTTTTTCCTGACGCGCCAATAATATTGGCGTTCTTCAGGGCGTCAAAAAGTCGTTGAGCACTCATCAAAAATTAAGGAATTAATCTTGATGCAACGGCTCTGATGACGGGGGGCATTACTGTATTGCCGATTAAGTCGAATGCCTTGGCGTAGTCGTGGTCTCCGAGCCTGAAGGAATCGGGATACCCAGAAAATCGTAATCCCTCTCGAACAGTGATACTACGCAGCCCGTTTTTCGTGTTTACAGCCATCTTTCCGGCCTCCGTCGCCACGAGGGTTGGCGCTACATCGTTTGGATCAATGATTTTTGCTATCGGGAACGAAAGTTTTCCGGCAACGATGTTGTAGCCTTTTGGAGCGCTAGGATGCGCAACGCGCTTGGAGATCCCATCAATGACTACTTTCTTTTTGGGATGTTCAAATTTCACGTAACCTTTAGCGCACAAATCCTCAAGTTGATTCGCCAACCGTGGATGTGTGTAAAACGTTTGGATTTCAGCAAGCGTCAACGGCATTCCGTCCATCCACTCAATACCTTTATCTGCAGCCCATTTTTTTGAGCGGCGTTGCGTCAATATCAGATTTAGGAGCTTGCGTTGCTCGGCACTTACTTTACCCTTTATCTCTAAATCCCAGCTGTGAATATTGTTAACGCCGCCGCGCTTATCTTTTATTGATTTGCCATTTAATTCTTTTGCGGAAAATTTTTCAGATAGTAATTTTGTAAATGAAGTCGGTAGAACCGTTTTTTCGTGCTCAATGCTGCTTGCTACGCTTTGAAAAATACGATCAAAGCCAGTCAAATTTGTAAGTCGTTTTTTATGGCCAACGATGTAGATTCGCTTGCGTTTTTGAGGTACGCCAAAATCGGATGAATCTAGTACCTGCCACGTAACTCTGTAGTTTAATTCGCGCAATTTATCGAGCATGATCTGAAGGGTCGAACCATTGTTGTGCGTAGCGAGCGCATCTACGTTCTCGAGCAGAAACCCCTGTGGTTTCTTGATGCTTAAAATGTTGTGGATAGTGAAAAAAAATCCACCGCGTTCGTCTAAAAATCCGTTTCGCTTTCCTGCGGAGCTAAAGGGTTGACACGGAAAACCTGCCAGAAGGTAGTCAAAGGTTGGAATGCTTTTTGGATCAATCTGCGTGATGTCACCATGAATTTCATTGTCAGCAAAATTTTCACGATATGAATTTACTGCGAACTCTTTGATTTCGCTGGTGAACACACAACGACAACGGTAATTTTTATCGTCACACGCCTGCTCAAAACCCAAACGAGTCCCGCCCATTCCTGCAAACAGATCGATGAAACGAACGATCGAGTCTGGTGCAGCCGCATCTCGTTCGACTAGGATCGAGCCGGATATTGGCTGTGGCGCGAAGCTGGGTTTATCCATATCCATCGTATAGGTAAATAAATCAGGTTTCATTGCTATAGATCAATTAAAGCTGTAATTTTATACAATTAAAAATGATCGAACGGCGCGTTGTTGATATTGCAGGTAGAGTGCGACGAATTCAAACAAACTCTGCTTAGTTTATCAATCGCTACAAAAACTAAATTCATTAACGCTCAAATTTGCTGGTGGATGCGCGATTCTGCGCACCTCTCATTCATTCAATTTAGGCCATACCTGCGGCGCAGATTACGCCTAATTGAGGCAATTTGAGCCTAATTCAGCGTTGTAGACAGCGCCCGACGATAACGAGTAACCAATGCCGGTTGCTCGGGCTGGGCGATTGCAAAAAATTCGACCATCTTTTTGCGGGCGGCTTGATCGTTCCATGCGCGGTCTTTCTGCACGATTTCGAGCAGGAGCTTGAACGCGGGCTCATACTGGCTTTCGCTGGCATAGAGCACGGCGAGTTGCATCCGGGCATCGAAATCGAGCGGGTCGGCGTCGATACGCTGTTGTAAGTCAGCGGCGCCGGGCAAGTCTTTGGCTTCGCGCGATGCCGCGATGCGGGTGGCGATTTGGGCAAATGCCGCATCCATTTTATTGACCGGCGCGACGGCATCGAGGAAGCTTTGGGCTTCATCGAGCTGGTTATCTCGGAATGCGATTTCCGCCATCAAGATGCGCGCTGCATCAAGCTTAGGATCAAGCACGAGCACAGTCTGCAGCGCGTCGCGCGCGCCCTTGGCATCGCCAGCGGCGAGCATTTCTTTGGCTTTGGCAAAGCGCTCTTCATTTGCGGAGGGCACGAGTTTGTCGATAAAAGCACGCGCTTGCGCCTCAGGCACGACGCCTTGAAATGCGCTCACCGGCTGCCCGTTTTTAAGCGCGATGACGGTCGGGATGGAGCGCACTTGAAAGCTTTGCGCAATTTCTGGCTGCTCATCGGCGTTCGCGTTCGCTAAAAGAAAGCGTCCCCCATATTCTGCGGCGAGTTTCTCTAAGAGTTGCGTAAATGGCGGGCACTGCGCGGAGCGTGGAGACCAAACGTTGACAACCACCGGGAGCTGCATGGAGCGGCTGATGACTTCCGCTTCGAAATTTTCTAAGGTGATATCGATGATCGACGGGTTGCCGTTTGCTGTGGATTCTGGAATGTTCATTGCACTAATTATTTTCAATAGGGGTAGGGCGCGCGGCGTGTACGCGCACGACGAGCTGGGCGAGCGAGCGCGCCTCTAGTTTTTCCATAACGCGCGCGCGATGGGCTTCAACCGTTTTGATGGAGATTTCGAGATCGTAGGCGATTGTTTTGTTGAGTTTGCCTTCAATGACCATTTCCATAATTTGCCGCTCGCGCGGGCTGAGCGTTGCAATCAGATTTCGCGTGGCCTCTACCTCGTGCGTTTGCGCGGCAGTGGCTTCACTTTTCACGAGCGCCGCCTCGATGCGCTCAATGAGTAGGCTGTCGACAAACGGCTTTTCGATGAAGTCAAATGCACCACGCTTGATGGCATCCACCGCCATCGGTACATCCCCGTGAGCGGTGACAAATACGATTGGTAAGCGCGGGTCGATAGCCTGCAGCGCTTCTTGCACTTGCAGCCCGCTCATTTCTGGCATGCGAATATCCAAAATGAGGCAACGCCGCGTTGACGATGCATCCGCTGGCTTTTTTTGAAGCGCAGTGATGAAATCTGCGCCGCAGGTATAGGCTTGCACCTCAAATTTATGGCCGCTAAGCAGCCATTCGAGGGAATCTCGGAAGGGATCGTCGTCATCGACGATGTAGACCAATCCTTTGGGTGGGTTACGCATTTTCGGCAATCGGTAAGGTAAATTCGAAGATCGCGCCTTGCGGCACGTTAGGCTGGAATCGCATTTGCCCTTCATGATACTCAATGATTGAGCGGCAGATCGATAAGCCCATACCCATACCGTCGGATTTTGTCGTGGTGAAGGGAGAAAATAAGTTTTGGGCAAGCTCAGGCGAAATGCCGTGGCCACGGTCTGATACCGACACGACGATCATATTGTCAGCGCCCACCGCAGCAGTGAGCGTGACCAATCGTTCACCGACGGCGCGCTCGGCCATCGCCTCACGGGCGTTGCGCACGAGATTGAGTAAAACTTGTTCGATCATGATCCGATCTGCGAATACATTCGGCAAATCTGGCGCTATGTTTATCGCAAAACTGTGTTGCGGTTTGCTAGCGTCTGGCTCTGAAAACCGAGTGACATCTGCGATGAGGCTGGGAAGCGCAATGCTTTCGCGCTGCGGATCGCGGGTGCGCACGAACTCCCGCACGCGATGGATGATTTTTCCAGCGCGCTCGGCCTGTTGGCTCGCTTTTTCGATGGCGGGTGCAATGCTCGCCACCGTGGCGCTGTCCGCGCGAAGGCGTTGCATGCAGCCATTGAGGTAGTTGGTGATCGCCGCGAGCGGTTGGTTAATTTCATGGGCGAGGGTCGAGGCCATTTCGCCCGCGGTCATGAGGCGCGACGTGAGCATGAGCCGTTCTTGCTGGGCGCGTTTCACGCGCTCTGCATCGACCCTATCAGTGACGTCGCCCATAGTGTGCAATTGCGCCGCGCTGCCATCGACCCAGCGCACGCGCCGCACGCGAGTGATAAACCAGCGCTTGCTGCTGAGGTGCTCGATTTCGCTTTTGTTGACGGTTTCGAAGTCGCCCACATTCGCGGGCAAGAGTGAATTTGGATTTGGCGCGAACTGCCCCTCGAAGGCCGCGATCTGCATGTCAGGGGCTAAGGTGAACGTCTCACGAAAATGCTGGTTCACATAAAGGAGTGCCCCGGTGATTTCGTCTGAGACGTAGACCGCAACGTTGAGCGAATCCAATACGGTTTCAAAGCGCTCGTTAATTTGGAGCGCCTTTTGCTCGCTGCGAGTTCGTCGCGTGCCTTCTTTGCGCAAAGAGTAAAGACTCCACGCGATCATGGAAGTCAATAGCAAAATAGTCGAGCCAAGAGTGACCCCCGCGAGCACAGACCCACGCTTTTGGGCGGTGACTTCAAGCTGAAGTCGCTTCCATGGCAATGAAAGATTCTGTCGCTGCGATAGATAGCCGGAGCTTTGTCGTGGGCGATCATCTGATCGCGCTAGCGTTGCGCCATCGCTATTGACGATTGCAACGTCATATTTATTGACGAACCATGGTGGAAGCAACGCGCGGCTAAAGGCTGAAATCGCGATGACGGCGTTGAGTGTGCCTAAAAAAGCGGTTTCAGTTGCAAGTGGAACAGCGTATTCGATGTAACTTTTGCCGTCTGTAGCGGTATAAGGCTCGGAGTAGGTCGGGCGGTTCGTTGATTGGGTGAGACGCAGCAATCGGGCTTGCTCGGCAAATGGTGCACGTAGGCTTTGGAAATCAGATGCCGAGCGTGTGTTTGGCGCTGCCCAGTAAAGTGCTTGTGATGGTTGCGTCCAGATCACGGCTAAGATATGAGGCGACTCTAGCAATCGTTTCGCAACGCGGGTCTCGAATTGTTCGCGACTTAATGCGCCTTCACTTTTTTCTCGCGCGATTTGCTCCAAAAACGACTGATCCGCTTCGAGTTGCGTGGTCAGCAATTGCTCTGCCACGCTGATGTCGCGCGTAAGGTCGTTGCGTTGCAATTCAGTCTCGTGACGATAGAGCAGCGCCATTAGCAGCGAAATGCCGACTAGGAACGCGATGAGGATCGCTTCGTGGATGCTAAATCTGGATTTCATTGTGGTGGAAGTTTAGGGAAAACCCGAGGAAGCATTCCCGCAGTAAGAATTTACACTGCGAAACAGGTTGACAACGTATACGTCTAGTTTGCGCTGGTAGTTCGTCAAAAAAGTAAATCAAGGAGATTTTAAAAATGAATGATATAGTGAAACCTGTCTCGCGTCGCGGTTTTTTAAAATCCGCGACAATCATCGGCGGCTCGGTCGTGGCTGCAGCGCCGATGATATCGGTTGCTCAATCGCCGATTTCAATGCGTTGGCAATCAACGTGGCCTGCAAAAGATATTTTTCACGAGTACGCAGTTGATTACGCGAAAAAAGTGAACGATATGTCAGGCGGTCGCTTGAAAATTGAAGTGCTACCGTCTGGCGCCGTCGTTAAGGCGTTCGACTTGATTGATGCAGTAAGCAAGGGCACGCTGGATGGAGGCCACGGCGTAACGGCGTATTGGTATGGCAAAAATTCTGCGATGGCGCTCTGGGGCTCGGGCCCGTCTTTCGGTATGGATCCAAATATGCTGCTATCGTGGCACGAATTTGGCGGCGGTAAAGCCATGCTTGCTGAAATTTACAAGGGGCTCAATCTTGACGTCCAGTCGTTTCTCTATGGCCCGATGCCGACGCAGCCTTTGGGCTGGTTCAAGAAACCGGTCACAAAAGTAGACGATTTCAAAGGCTTGAAATTCCGCACGGTCGGTCTGTCTATTGACATTTTTACTGCGCTTGGAGCTGCTGTTAACGCGATTCCTGGCGGTGAGATCGTCGCTGCGATGGATCGCGGGCTGCTCGACGCAGCCGAATTCAACAATGCTTCCTCTGACAAATTGCTAGGTTTCCCCGATGTGTCAAAAGTCTGCATGTTGCAGTCGTTCCATCAATGCTCTGAACAGTTCGAGATTTTGTTTAACAAAACAAAATACGATGCCCTCCCTGCAGACCTGAAAGCAGTCATCGGCAATGCAGCGCAGGCCGCGAGCTCCGAAATGAGCTGGAAGGCAATTGATCGCTACTCAACCGATTACGAAGCGCTGCAAAAGTCTGGCATTAAGTTCTACAAGACTCCGGATGTGATTTTGCAAGCCCAGCTCAAAGCATGGGATGCTATTACCGCTAAAAAGGCGGGCGAAAATCCGATGTTCAAAAAAGTACTCGAATCGATGCAAGCGTACGCAGCACGTGCCTGCAAGTGGCAAAACGACGTGCTGGTAGACCACAAAATGGCCTACCGTCATGCGTTCGCCGGTAAGAAAGCCTAGTCGATTCACCGGGGCTTTCACGCAGCCCAACCATACCTGCGGCGCAGTTTTAAAAACGCGCCGTAGGTATTTTTTTGCCTGAAGTTAATGTAAGACGGGATTGTTATGCAAAAGTTACTACTTGCGATTGATAAATTTTCAACCAAGCTGGGGCAGTGGAGCGCGTGGTCTGTCGCTATCCTGACTGGTTTGATTTGTTGGGAAGTGTTTAGTCGTTTCGTGCTCGGGCGTCCTCACCCTTGGGTGATGGATGTGTCTAACATGCTGTACGGCATCCTCTTCATGATGGCGGGAGCGTATACGCTTGCTAAAAATGGGCACGTCCGCGGCGATGTGCTTTACGGTTTTTTTCAACCGCGCACGCAAGCGCTTTTTGATTTAGTGCTCTATATCGTATTCTTTATTCCTGGAATTGCTGCACTTTGCTATGCAGGTTGGGATTACTTTACGACGTCGCTCGCACAAAACGAACACTCGTCCATCTCAGCGGATGGCCCGCCAATCTATCCTTTTAAGCTTGTGATTCCGATTGCAGGGTTTTTGCTATTGCTGCAAGGGTTTGCAGAAATTGTGCGCTGCATTCAATGCCTCAAAACCGGCGAATGGCCCTCCCGCGAACAAGACGTTGAAGAAGTGGACGTTGACAAGCTTAAAGCCATGGTTTCGGGCGGCGACAAGGGAGCACCAAAATGAAAATTCGTAAGGAATTATGGTTTGGCCTAGTGATCATGGCCATGATCGTCTTACCAACGATCGTCATGATGCCGTGGTCAACAATGACCACTGGGCACTACGGCTTGCTCATGTTGTCGCTCGTTGTGGTCGCGATCATGCTGGGGTTTCCCACAGCATTTACCCTAATGGGGATGGGGATGATTTTTGCCTTCGTCTCGTACTACAGCGTCAAGGGTGACGTTAAAGGCTCGATTTCGCAGACCCTCGATTTGATGGTGCAGCGCGCTTTTGGCGTGATGAACAACGACGTATTGATCTCGATTCCACTCTTTGTATTCATGGGCTATTTGGTCGAGCGGGCTAACTTGATTGAAAAACTGTTTAAGTCTTTGCATCTGTCTCTCGCGCGTGTTCCGGGTGCGCTGGCAGTGGCCACTTTGGTGACGTGCGCGGTCTTTGCTACGGCGACTGGAATTGTTGGTGCGGTAGTAACGCTCATGGGATTGCTGGCACTTCCGGCAATGCTAAAGGCTGGCTACAACGTAAAAATGGCAGCTGGCGCGATCACAGCGGGTGGTTGCCTCGGTATTCTGATTCCACCTTCGGTGATGCTGATTGTTTATGGCGCTACTGCCGGCGTCTCGGTCGTTAAGCTTTATGCGGGTGCTTTTTTCCCTGGCATCATGCTCGCGGCTCTTTACATCGCGTACGTGATTATCATCGCAAAAATTAAGCCAGAGTGGGCGCCGCCATTGTCCGCAGAAGATCGCAAAGTTGCGCTTTCGCCAGTCTCAAAGGCGGTGTCGGCCAGTACCGGATCGAAGAATGCGATGGCCGGTTTTTTAACCGCGCTCAAAGGTAAAGCAAACGTCGACGTCCCGACAGGAAAAATCCTTGGGCAACTCGGTATTGCGTTGATGCCATTGATCGCTGTCGGCGCATTGATGTTCGTTGTGCATCGGTCTGCAACCGCGCCTGATGAGATTGTTGATTCGGGTGGATTGCAAGAAATGGGCGCGGTAAGCGAAATGGCTGTGCCAACGATTGGCGGGCTCGCTGAACCAACGAAGGAGCTTGGCGGTTTGCAAGAGCCACCAAAAGAGCTAGGAGGCGTTCAGGAGCCTCCAAAGGAGCTTGGCGCGATAGCTGCGGCGGAGACTGCAAAAGTTGCCACTCCGCCTGAATCGCCTTCGTCAGCAGAGTATCCAGCGGTTGGTGCTGCCGTTGAGGCCACCGTCGCAAAAACAGCTGCTCCAGCAAAACCGGCGCTCGAGGCAGGTAAGCGATTGCCAACACCGACATGGTACTGGGTCGTCTTGGCGGGTTTTGCTGCTGCGCTCGCTGCGCTGTATGGATTCATGTCATGGGGGCGGTTGGAAGTTTTCAAAATGTTGCTGGCATCGTTTTTCCCGCTGGCTGTTCTCATTCTTTCGGTGCTCGGTACGATTGTTTTTGGACTCGCGACGCCAACAGAGGCTGCGGCAGTCGGCTCGTTCGGCGGTTTACTCCTCGCTTGGGCTTACAAGCAACTCAACCTTGGCGTGGTGCGTGAATCCGTCTACCTTACCGCCAAGACGTCGGCGATGGTGTGCTGGCTTTTTGTCGGCTCTTCGATTTTTTCGGCAGCGTTTGCGCTTCTTGGCGGACAGGACATCATTGAAAAATGGGTGCTGTCGCTTGGCCTTTCTTCCACCCAGTTTTTAATCTTGTCCCAGTTCATTATTTTTGTGCTTGGATGGCCATTGGAGTGGACGGAGATTATTGTGATCTTTATGCCAATCTTCATTCCACTCTTGGCAAAATTTAATATTGATCCCCTATTTTTTGGACTTTTGGTTGCGCTGAATCTGCAAACTGCGTTCCTATCACCTCCTGTCGCGATGGCTGCCTTTTACCTAAAAGGTGTCGCGCCTCCACATGTCACGCTGAATCAAATATTTGCGGGAATGGTGCCGTTTATGGTAATCCAAGTCATCGCGCTGATCTTGCTCTATGTCTTCCCGGCCATTGGAATGTGGTTGCCGCAAGTGCTCTACAAATAGCGCAAGTCTTCTGTTGAATTGAATACCTACGGCGCAGATTGTGCGCCGTAGGTATTTTTGGGTGTAAAACTCTCCTATATTGGTGTTTACGTTTGGGAGTCCATCATGCACGTTAGCGAAATTCTACGAATCAAAGGCAATATTCTCTTCACGACAACGCCTAACGGCAGCGTGCTTGAAGCCGTCCAAGCGATGGCCGAGCACGACGTTGGATCAAAAGTAGTCATGGATCAGGGCAAGATGGTGGGCATGCTGAGCTTTCGGGAAGTGCTCTCGGCGTTGGCAAAAGCTGGCGGCGCGTTGGGCGACCTGAAAGTGCGTGACGTGATGCAGCATGAGCCATTCACCACAACCCCTGCTATGGAAGTAATGGAACTGCGCCGGGCGATGCTAGAGCGCCACGCGCGCTACGTTCCGGTACTCGATGGCACGACGCTCATGGGAGTCATTTCGTTTCACGACGTCGCGAAAGCGGTCTACGAGGAACAAAGCTTTGAAAATAAAATGTTGAAAGGCTATATTAAAAATTGGCCGGATGAAGAGACGGTCTAACGCACTCGTATACGTCTAAATCTTCGCGTGTTTACCCAGAAGAAAAAGCGCCGGCTCTTTACCGCTGCAGATTGCAATTTCTGCAGCAGTCCATTTGCCAACTGGTTTTGAGATGATCCGCTCATTTGCTGCGCTTAAATTTTGTGCGCAGCAAAGCACCGTTTTTGCCATACCTGCGGCGCAGATTGCGGCCAGAATTTGCCCATTTCGGTATGGCGTTTCAATAAATAATTGAGTTTCACCGGTGCGTTGCACTGTCGCATCAAGGTCACGTATCGTTGCCTCCCGCGCTAGCTTTTCTACAGGGAGATAGCCGTGAAATCGGAAATGTTGTCCGTCCATTCCGCTGGCCATGAGCCCAAGCAAAATCGCAGAGGGCCCCACCAGTGGCACGACCCTAACGTTATGCGCATGCGCAAGCGCAACGAGGGTGTTTCCAGGATCCGCCGTGCCAGGACACCCGGCATCGGAAATTACGCCTACATCGAGCCCAGAAACTAGCCAATCAAGCACTTTCTGCGCCGCCGGTATCTCACAAATGTTGAGCGACGAGATTGGCACCGGCAGGCTAAGCATTCCCAAAAAGGCTCTTGCCGCTTTTGGGGTCTCAACGGCGAAATGACGTAATCCTTTCGCGATCGCAAGGGTTTTCGCCGGCAACACATCTTCCGGCACAGCTAAACCGAGTAAATTGGGCACTAAAAAAAGCGATCCAGCGCTCATGAAAATTTGTATTCTGCAGCGCGTAGGAAATCGACGAGACGGATCAGTGGCAGGCCGATTATTGCGCTAGGATCATCGGAAGTTACCCTCTTTAAAAGACGAATGCCTGCCGATTCAATTTTGACTGCCCCAGCGCAATCGTAGGGTCTTTCGGATTGAAGGTAGGCAACGAGTTCGCGCTTTGGTAGATTCCTATATTCAATCGTTGTGGCGACGACATCGCTCCATGTTATCGCTCGTTTAACGTCAATAAGAGTAAGCGCGGTGTAGCTGGTTAACGTGCGTCCCTGACAGCGCTGCAATTGTGCGAGTGCACGGTCATGAGTCTCAGGCTTGCTCACCGCCTCACCATCAATATCAAGCACTTGGTCTGATCCAATAATAAGCGAATCTAGGGAAAAGTAGCGCATCGCTGCCTCTGCTTTCCCGAGCGAAAGTCTCCTGCACGTGGCAACAGGGGTCTCGCCCACGATTGGATTTTCATCAATATTCACAGCATGCGTTGTGAATTTGATCCCGATTTGCGTTAGTAAAGCGGCGCGATACACCGAAGTTGATGACAATATGATTTCAGGTGTTGACATTATGTTTTTTTCTGTGCTATAGTCTCACCTCTCGACGCAAACAAAGTACGGAAGTGTTGAGTGAGTTGAAGAAGTTTAAGGCAAGTGCAGTGAAGTAGTTCGGGCGCGGGGTGGAGCAGTCTGGCAGCTCGTCGGGCTCATAACCCGAAGGTCGTAGGTTCAAATCCTGCCCCCGCAACCAAAGTACGGTTGTCTTAGTTTTGAGATGCGGTTTGTTGGTAATTGGTAATTGGTAGTCGGTAATTCTTAGTTTGCAGTTGTTAGTTTGTAGGTATTTCTTTCTGTTGTAGTGCCAAGGGTGCTGCAAGCAATGGGGAAGAGAAATTTCTAGAGGCTGACGACGTGGTGTTTAGGTATTGCGTTGTTAGCTTTTTGCATTTCTGGTTAGGAAGGTGTTATCGGTCTTAACCAAGCAGTTTCGTTCTTTAAATTAGATATAACTGAATAGTGTGGGTGCTTGGCGAGCGTAGGTCTCGTGAAGTGCTCATACAGACGTCAAAGTTTGAAATGAGATTTTGCGAGTACCGTAAGTACCGGCCTTTTAGTTAAGGCAAGCAGTAAATAACAGTGATTGAACTGAAGAGTTTGATCCTGGCTCAGATTGAACGCTGGCGGCATGCTTTACACATGCAAGTCGAGCGGCAGCGCGGGGGCAACCCTGGCGGCGAGCGGCGAACGGGTGAGTAATGTATCGGAACGTATCCTGGAGTGGGGGACAACTAGTCGAAAGATTAGCTAATACCGCATAACCTCGAGAGAGCAAAGTGGGGGACCGTAAGGCCTCACGCTTTAGGAGCGGCCGATATCTGATTAGCTAGTTGGTGAGGTAAAGGCTCACCAAGGCGACGATCAGTAGCTGGTCTGAGAGGATGATCAGCCACACTGGGACTGAGACACGGCCCAGACTCCTACGGGAGGCAGCAGTGGGGAATTTTGGACAATGGGGGCAACCCTGATCCAGCCATGCCGCGTGCGGGAAGAAGGCCTTCGGGTTGTAAACCGCTTT
>JANPBT010000006.1:0-11010 GCA_031430575.1 Betaproteobacteria bacterium
CATCGGCGGCTTGTACGCGGGGATTTCGGTGTTTCCCGGTGCGAACGGTGTGACGATTGCCACGCCGGGGATCAACGTGGTGCTGCGCGGCCTAGCGATCAACGGGCAAGGTGGCAACAACGGCATCAACATGACCGCAGGTAACAGGCTAACGGTGGAGAACTGTGTGATTTCTAACCTGACCCAAAACGGGATTAACGTCAACGCCGCAGCTACGGTGCGGGTGACCGATTCGATTGTGCGCGACAACGGTTTCCATGGCATCTGCTTCCAGAATGGCGCCAAAGCCACCATCACCCGCGCGGTATTGAGTGGCCACGACAATAATTCTGGCGGTATTGGGGTGGAGGGAAATGCTGCCAGCACCACAACGATCATCGATGTTGCCGATTCAACCCTCGATGGCAACAGTTACGGCATCTTCACAAGTTCAAACATTGCCACCGCCACCATCAAAATCTCCGTCCGCGATAGCCGAATAGTGCGCAATGCCGATTCCGGCTTGGTCACATTATCCAATCAGGGTGCTGCGGTGAGCCTCTCCGCGAGCAACAATATGCTGGCTAACAACGGCCAAGGGATTATTATATTTAGTCCCGGCACTAAAGCATGGGTGAGCGGCAATACGGTGAGTGATAACACCAGAACGGGGCTGTTCAATAACGGTGGTGTTTTCACCAGCGCAGGCAATAACGCGGTCTACGGCAATGGCACAAACACAAACGCCGTGATCACCACCGTCGCCGCTCAGTAAGCGGATAGCAGTCGCCAGCATGATGGTGCTTTGGTGCGAGACCGGGTGCGATGACACGGCTTTCGCGCGTCCTTGTCCTTACTGATCCGGTGAATAAACAACCTCGCGGTAAGCCGCGAGGTATTGATCGATAAGCTGATTATTTTGTCGGGTAGGCAGGCTTTATTTGGCAAATAAGCTGCCCACGCCGCAATTCGCTGTAAGCACTGAAACGGTGGGCAGATGAAGCCTGCCCACCCTACGATCTGCGCAATCTCGGCATCCGCTAGATCGTCTATGCGCAGCACATTTCCGCCCCCACCGCGAGCCCCTGAACGCGGCATCGCTGTGTGACCGATTGCCTTTGCGCGCGGTCTGCTGACTGCTATATTTTGAGCGCTTGCCTATCCTGTCGCGCCCCCGCGACGCACTGCACTTTCAAGGAGAATTCCATGTCGTGCGCACTCAATACCTTCGCTGCACTCGCCATTGCCGTTGCCACCACTTTCGTCAGCACCCAAGCTCAAGCAGTACAACGCACCCACGTCTCTGCCGCGTTCGGCTCAGACAGCAACACCGCCACCAATTGCACTGCGGCGGCTCCTTGTCGATTCTTTCAGGCGGCGATGACGGTCACGGATAACAACGGCGAAGTAATCGTGCTCGATAGCGGCGGCTATGGTGCGGTGACGATTACTCAATCGGTGGCACTGATCGCGCCGACGGGCGTGTACGCCGGTATTTCGGTGTTTCCCGGTGCGAATGGCGTCACGATCACGACGCCGGGTGTGAACGTGGTGTTGCGTGGTCTCACCATCAACGGGCAGGGTGGTAACAATGGCATCAACATGACCGCCGGCAACAGCCTCACGGTCGAGAACTGCGTGATTTCTAATCATCTTACAGGGCGCGGCGTCAACGTTGACGGCGTCATCGACGTAAACATCACCGACAGTATTGTTCGTCGTAACGGCGGTCGGGGAATTTACCTCCAGAACGGCGTGACCGCGACCATCACCCGCGCGGTGGTGAGTGCGAACGGCAGCGATGGCATCCGCGTGGAGGGCAATACGGCGAGCACCACCACCACGGCCGATATTGCGGACTCGACCGTAGATGGAAACGCTGACGGCGTTTTTGCGTTCTCGACCAATGCCACCGCCCTCGTCAAGGTCTCCGTCCGTGACAGCCGCGCGGTGCGTAATGGCAACTTCGGCCTTGGTGCGCAATCTAACATCGGTGCCGCCGTCAGCCTCTCAGCCAGCAACAATATTGTGTCCAACAATGGCTTCGGGACTGGCGCATTTTTTCTCGGCACCACCGTGATTGCCAGCGGCAATACGGTCACCAATAACGCGACGAATGGGCTCGTTAATTCGGGTGCTGTGTTTGAAAGTGCCGGTAATAACACTGTGCGCAATAACGGCGCGAACGTCGGCACGATCACCGTCATTGCCACGCAGTAAGCGACCGCCGTTTGCAAGCTTGATGATGCGTTGATGCAAGGCCGTGTGAGTTGGCACGGCCTTCGCGGATCCGGCTCTTCAGCCGCCACGCGCGGTTTGATCCTGATCTGCAATGTGGCGGCGCGCGCCCGCGCGGGCGCCACCACTCACCAGCATCTACGCGCCGTTCAAAGCAAAAATGCCGGAAAACGAGCGCGGGTGCTGGGGTTTGCTCACCACGCAAACGTCGTCGGTGGTGACCAACGCAGCTCCACTCGCGCGTGCAACAGCGCAGAAAAATATCTCAAATCATTTGGCAGAGTTATCTGGATGGATACGTTTTATTGGGTACGAGTCGCGTTTTTCGATTCTGTTCGCCGCGCTATCTTCTTTTCCCACGCGGACCGCTTGCCCATTTTCAACCTTCTCGTCAGGAACCCAATCATGCTACGTGCCCACTCATGCATTTTCAGCTTCACGCTTGCCGTTGTTGCCAGCTTCGCCTGCATGCAATCGCATGCGGTGCAACGCACCCATGTCTCCGCCGCCTTCGGCAGCGACGCCAACACCGCCAGCAATTGCACCGCCGCCGCACCCTGCCGATTCTTTCAAGCGGCCATGACCGTGACCGACAACAACGGCGAAGTGGTGGTACTTGATAGTGGTGGCTACGGTGCAGTCACCATCACCCAATCGGTGTCACTCACCGCCCCCACGGGCGTGTATGCGGGGATCTCGGTATTCCCCGGTACGAATGGTGTCACCATTGCTACGCCGGGTGTGAACGTGGTGTTGCGTGGTCTTACAATCAACGGGCAGGGTGGCAGTAACGGCATCAACATGACCGCCGGTAACCGGCTCACGGTTGAGAACTGCGTGATTTCGAATCTCACGCAAAGCGGCATCAACGTCGATACCACCGCGACCGTACGTGTCACCGATACCGTTGTTCGTGACAACGGCAGCAATGGCATCTTTCTCCTGAACGGTGCCAAGGGCACCATCACCCGCGCGGTGATAAGCGGGCACTTTAACGATACTGGCATTCGGGTGGCAGGAACTCTCGCGAGCACCACGACAACGGCCGATATTGCCGATTCGACCCTCGATGGAGGCTTCTACGGTGTTTATGCTTACTCGTTCAACGCTACCGCCACCGTCACCGTCTCGGTGCGTGATAGCCGCGCAGTGAGAAATAGCGTCTATGGCCTGCTCGCGCAATCCACTGCTGGTGCTGCCGTGAGCCTCTCGGCTAGTAACAATATGGTGGCCGGCAATGCTCGCGGAATTAGCGTATCAGGTGCAGGAACTAAAGTCTGGGCGAGCGGCAATACGGTGAGTAACAACACGAGTAGCGGGCTAGAAAACGGTGGTGCAGTCTTTGAAACCGCGGGCGACAACGCGGTGCGCAACAACGGCGCGAACGTTGGCACGATCACCGCCATTGCCACCCAGTAGCGACTGTGAGCGCGATTGCGCAGGCGTGCGAAGGCCGCAAAGTGACGCGGCCTTGGTTTGGGCTTAAACACCCATCGGCGCATTGCGCTCATCATTTACCGCACGTGACCTCATTCAATAACCGTCACTCACTCGCACCATCAACATTCGCGCGGCGTTCAGGCCAGAAATGGCCTGCCCCCGAAAGGGGATCTTGATCGAACACGCCCGTGGGTGGCGGGGTTTGGTTTTTAAGCTCAGTGCAGAGCAGAACACACTCGCCGCCTCGCCACAACCAGTTGCGGTTTTTCATTCTGCTTGCAGCGCGATTCCTTTCCTATCAACAATCCACCTGTCAGGATCTCATCATGCTACGTGCCCGCTCATTCATTTTCAGTTTCACGTTTGCCGTTGTTGCCAGCTTCGCCTGCATGCAATCGCAAGCGGTACAACGCACCCACGTCTCCGCAGCTGTGGGCAGCGATGCCAACACCGCCACCAATTGCACCGCCGCCGCACCGTGTCGATTCTTTCAGGCGGCGATGTCGGTGACCGACACCAACGGTGAAGTGGTGGTGCTGGATAGCGGCGGCTATGGTGCTATTACGGTGACTAAATCTATTGCATTTATCGCCCCATCGGGTGTCTACGCTGGCATCTCGGTATTTCCCGGTGCCGATGGTGTCACCATTGCCACGCCGGGTATCAACGTGATCCTGCGCGGCTTAACCATTAACGGACAGGGCGGGCTCGCGGGCGTGTCAATGACCGCAGGCGCGGGCCTGGCGATTGAAAATTGTGTGATCGCTAATTTTGCAACCGGCAATGCTGTGTTGGTGCAGGGAAACTTTCCCGTGCGCATCACCGACACGCTGATTCGGGATAATTTCAACGGCATTGTGCTGCGCGCGGGTGCTCGCGGCACCATTGCGCGAACCACGATTTTACGCTCCAACAGTTTTGGTATATTACTTAATAGCTTTTTCGCAAATACCGTCACCACCGCCGATATTAGCGACGTCACGGTGGCCGGCGCGTCGGTCGCGATCGGCGCGCTCTCCCAAAACGTGGGCGCATCGATTCGCGCGGCGGTGACTCGCTCAACCGCCACCTCCAGCGATTTTGGCGTGTATGCGGAAAGCACATCAGGTACGGCGGTGATGACGCTCAGCGAGAGCCTTGTGGTGGGCAACACGAATGGACTGGCGCGGTTTGGTGCCGGTGCCACGCTGGAAACGCTGGGTAACAATACGGTGCGGCAAAATCTCACGAACGTGGTCGGCACTGTGTCCACGGTGGCACCGATTTAGGTTCGCAGTGTTCTGAACAAATCTGCATGTATTGAACTTACCGCATGCTTGCTGCTCATCGACTACCCATCAAACAATCGAGGTGATTCACCATGCTTTTTATTCGCGCCGCTCTTGTTGTTGCTCCGGCATTATGTTTTTGCTGTTTTCTTTTCGCCAGTGGTGAAGCCCGCGCGGTGCAACGCGCCTTTGTGGCGTCATATGGTTTAGACGCGAACACCGCTACCAATTGTGATGCCACGCAGCCGTGTCGATTTTTTCAGGCGGCGAGCACGGTGGTTGATCCCGGCGGCGAAATTGTGGCGCTGGATAGCGCGGGCTACGGTGTTATAACGATTACGCAATCGCTCTCAATCGTGGCACCGGACGGCGTATACGCGGGCATTAGCGTGTTCCCTGGCGCTTCCGGTGTCACCATTAATACGCCGGGGGTCAAGGTGGTGTTGCGCGGCCTGACCATTAACAGCCAAGGCGGTGACAATGGCGTCAATATGACCAATGGCGCAAGTTTGTCGGTGGAGCGATGTGTTATTTCCGGCTTCCAGAACGGCAATTTACCGCTCACAGGAATTCAGGTCGCCACTGCGGCGAAGGTCAGCATTACCAACACCACGTTAAGCAAAAACTTTACCGGCATCTCAATTCGCGAAGGTGCCTCGGCGATCATTTCCAAAGCGACCGTGGTTGAATCAAAACTTTACGGCATGTTCTTTTTCAATACCACCCCGAATACCACCACCAACGTGGTGGTCACTGATTCCATTATCGCCGCGGGGGAAGAATCCGGTGTGATTGCTAATTCCCAAAATCCCACGGCGGGCGTGCGCGTAGCAATCATGCGCTCCACTATCTCAGGCAACGTCCGCACCGGCTTGGTGGTGCGCAGTCTCAACGGCGCACCGGTGACCACCACGCTCAGTAAAAGCATGGTGAAGGGTAATCAAGTAGGTTTCTTGCAGCTTGCGGCAGGCAGCGTGCTGGAGTCGCTGGGCAACAATGTCATTCGCCAGAATGCCAGTTCGAGTTCGGGCACGCTGACCACGGTGCCGCGAATTTAAAACGCGGGTCGGTTTGGCGTGACGTTAAATGGCGCCGGTCATGCCAGCACCGTCCACCATAATTTCACCCCAATCAAAATCAACACCACCGCCAGCGCGGTACGCAACCATACATGCGGCAATCGCGCGGAGAGTTTTGCGCCAACAATAACTGCAGGAATTGAGCCCAATAATAAATTGCCGAGCAGTATGAAATTAACATTACCCATGAGCAAATGCCCCATCCCGGCGAAGATGGCGAGTGGAATCGCGTGAACGATGTCGGTGGCCACAAGACGTGACGGGGTGAGCCTTAGCGGATAGAGATAAAGCAAAAATACCGCGCCTAGGGCACCTGCGCCAATGGACGTAATGGTCACCAACACGCCCAATACAGCGCCTGCCGCCACCGTCAGTGGTGCCTGTAAAGCCTTGAACTTCTCAGCGCGATCAGTACGAAAGTGGCGGCCCAAGGCATGCAATGGTTCTTGAAACAAGATGCCGAAAGCGGTCAACACAATCGCGCTCGCAATGGTTAGCGTGAGGATGTACACATCATCTGTTTTGAGTGGGTGAAACTTCATCCATGCCAGCGTGAGCGCTGACGCGGGCAGGCTGCCGCTCCACAGCCGTTTGACCACCGCCCAATCGATCAGCCCCTGACTGTGATGGACACGCATCGCAAATAGTTTGGTGATCGCGGCAAACCATAGATCAGTGCCCACCGCCGCCAATGGTGCCACACCGAAGATCAACAACAGTATGGGTGTCATCAGCGAGCCACCGCCGACACCGGTGAGTCCGACGATAAAACCCGTCAACGCGCCAGCGGCGACCAACATTAAGTCCATCAATCAGCCCAGGTTTTGCGCGATCAACGCAGCACAAGTTTCCGCATTCATCCGCGCCGTGTCGAGATGGATCTCGGGTGTCTCAGGCACCTCGTAGTCGCTGTCGATACCGGTAAAATTCTTCAACTCGCCGCGCCGCGCTTTCGCGTATAAACCTTTCGCGTCACGTCGTTCGCATTCTGCCAGTGGCGCATCAACAAACACTTCTAAAAACTCACCCTCGGCAAATAGTGACCGCGCCAGCCTTCGCTCAGCGCGATAAGGAGAAATGAAAGAAACAATCACAATCAGACCCGCATCCGCCATTAACTTTGCGACTTCGGCGATGCGGCGAATGTTTTCTACACGATCAGCTTCGGTGAATCCCAAGTCGCGATTGAGTCCATGCCGCACATTGTCGCCATCGAGAATGTAGGTGTGTCTGCCTTCCGCATGAAGACGTTTTTCCAGCAGGTTGGCGATGGTAGATTTTCCGGCACCGGATAGGCCGGTGAACCAGATGCAGCGTGCAGTCTGCTGCTTCATCAACGCTCGTGCCGATTGATTAATCTCCAGCTCCTGCCAATAAATATTGGCTGATCTGCGCAGGGCAAATTCAATGGTGCCCGCGCCAACGGTGTCGAACGTGAGCTTGTCGATCAGAATAAAGCCGCCGAGAATTCGGTTCTGGGCGTAAGGCTCAAACACCACCGGTTGGCTGAGCGACAGATTGACTGCCGCCATTTCATTAATAGCCAGCGTGTCGGCAGCCAGCTCGGCACCGGTGTCAATGGCGATCCGATATTTGATTTCGGTAACGGTGGCAGTCACTTCTTTGCAATGTAGTTTTAGCAGATAAGGCCGACCGGGCATCAGCGGGTGATCAGACATCCAGATCAGGCGCGCGGCAAATTGGTCAGCGACTTCCGGCATGTTGGTTGGGGCCGCAATAACGTCGCCACGACTTACATCAACGTCATCGTTCAGTGTGAGCGCGATCGAATCACCCGCGCGCGCAATGGCTGCGTGGCGCTCGCCGATATAAATTTCCTTTACCGTGGCGGATCGATTGCCAGGCAATATCCGCACGCTATCACCCGCCATTAATTCACCGCACGCGATCCGACCCGCCACGCCACGAAAGTTTTGATGTGGACGCAATATGCATTGAACGGGCATCCGCATTGCGGTTGGCGGATTGCCATGCAATGTGGTGCCGGATGGATCCACCGCGTTTAGATAGTCAGCCATTGCTGGTCCGCAGTACCATGGGGTCTGAAGACTTGCCGTGAATACATTGTCACCGCCGATGGCGGACAACGGAATCGCTTGTAACGATGCAAAGTTGAGTCCAGCAGCAAACTCTCGATACGCGGCCTCAATGCTCTGAAAAACAGTTTCATCAAAATCAACCAAATCCATTTTGTTGATTGCCAACACGATATGACGGATACCCATCATGGCCACAATGCGCGAGTGTCGCTGCGTCTGTGTCAGCACACCTTTGCGGGCATCGACAAGAATTACGGCCAGCTCTGCGGTGGATGCGCCCGTGGCCATATTGCGCGTGTATTGCTCGTGCCCCGGTGTGTCGGCAACAATAAATTTTCGTTTATCAGTCTGGAAAAAACGATACGCAACATCAATGGTGATGCCCTGCGCGCGTTCCGCCTGGAGGCCGTCAACCATGAGGGCGAAATCGAGATTCTCTCCCTGCGTGCCGTACTCTGTGGAATCCTTCGCCAGCGCCTGCATTTGGTCATCAAAAATACATTTTGCGTCGTACAGCAAGCGGCCAATAAGGGTTGACTTGCCATCATCCACGCTGCCGCAGGTAATGAAGCGCAAAGCGGGCAGGCGTGCGCATGATGTCGAACTATGAAGCGTTGCGGAGGGCACCATCAGAAATACCCTTCCCGCTTCTTTTTTTCCATCGAGCCTGGCTGGTCGTTGTCGATCATGCGCCCTTGTCGTTCAGACGTGCGCGTGCGGATGGTCTCAGCAATGATTTCTTCCACCGTGCTGGCTGAGCTCTCTATTGCGCCCGACAGCGGATAGCAGCCGAGCGTGCGAAAGCGCACCCGCCGCAGTTCCGGTTCCTCGCTGGTGAGCAGCGGCATACGATCATCATCCACCATGATCCATGCGCCGTTACGTTTCACCACTGGGCGCATTTCGGCGAAATACAGCGGCACGATCGGGATGTTTTCTTGTGCGATGTATTGCCAGATGTCGAGCTCTGTCCAGTTTGAAAGCGGGAAAACGCGGATGCTTTCCCCGTTTCGAATATGCGTGTTGTAGAGATTCCACAGTTCGGGTCGTTGCGCCTTGGGCTCCCAGCGATGCCCCCCTGCGCGAAATGAAAATACACGTTCCTTTGCACGTGATTTTTCTTCATCACGGCGCGCACCGCCAAAAACAATTTCGAATCCCGCTGCGTCGAGTGCTTGCGTCAATGCCACTGTCTTCATCACATCCGTGTAATAGCTCGAACCATGTGTAAACGGATTGACCCCTGCTTGCAGGCCGGCATGGTTGGTATGCACGATCAAATCCATACCCGAGCTATCAGCCATTCGCGCTCGATGTGCATACATGTCGCGGAATTTCCAGGTGGTATCGATGTGTAACAAGGGAAACGGCGGGGTTGCCGGAAAGAAGGCTTTTTTGGCAAGGTGAAGCAGCACTGAAGAGTCTTTCCCAATCGAATACATCAGCACCGGCTTACGCTGAGACGATATCGCCTCGCGAAAAATCTCTATGCTCTCAGCTTCCAGTGTTTTCAGTTCGTCTTGCCTATCAGCGGATGGCATGGATTTTCTTTTTGGATAAAGCAGCAGCCGACTGCAATTGACAAAATTTTAAATGGGTCTTAAAAATTCAAACTCGTTTATCTGCGGGCGTCCTCGCATTAAATGCCGTGGAGAGACCCGCAGATGCTAGGGTTTTAAAATCCAACAAACGGGCTTAGAAGTGCTCAACCCTTCGATAATGCTCCCTTCGCCTTCGCATCTTCAACCGCCTTCGCCAACTCAGCGCCACTCTTGTAATGCGGCACCCGTGCGAACGTTGTGCGCTTGGTGCGTTGCCAGAAGCTGTTATTGCCTTCGACTTCTTCTTTCCAGTATTTATTGGCTAGCGCGAGGTTATTTTTTTCATCAATGAGGAATCCGTCCTTCGAGCCTTGCCCGCCGAAAATATACAGCTTGCCGTCAATCATTTTCCAAGTGTCGCCGTCGCCGCCCCATGGGATGCCATAGACGATTCCGTTCGCGCAGTAGCCGCCGAATTCGGGTAAATATTTGGTCGCTTCTTTATCGAACAGGGCTTTGTTTTCCGCGCTGGAAAAGTAAAACACGATGCCTTTGTAGTCGGTTTTGAATTGTGGCGAGCCAACGGCATCTTTGTTCGCGACAAAATAGCTCACGACGTCATAGCCTTTTAACATCAATGGCGTGCCCGCTTCATCCGGTGTGGCGTTGACAGGCCGGTAGCCTTGGCTGGGATTTTGTGCATTGATTGCACCGCAGCCGCTGAGAAAAATCGCGCAGGCGGCGATGAAAGTTGCGCCAAGTAGTTTCGATTTGGATTGCATATTGTTCTCCCGGAAATAATCAATTAGTTTACGTGTTTGCTGCGACTTTAGATGTGTGAAGCAGAGGTTGGTTCATTGCAGGTTTGTTCACCACGATTTCACTGTTATTTTATCGTTGCTCGGCGCAGGCGGCGCAATGATTTCGCGTTGCTCCCATGTTGTCACCACGCCTTGGTTGAGCGCATCAGTGCCACCAAGATGCTCGCATTGTTCGGCTCGTCTCGCCGCCAATTCGTTGCCCTTGCATAGCATTGCGAGCGGTGTTTTTTGCTTCAGTAATTGTGATGGATGGATCAGGCGCAGCATCCCTTTTTTGTTTTCAAGGCGAATAAACTTTTCGATGAATTCTTCGCTCATCTTTCCGTTGGTCATCTCCAGAAAGTAGTCACTGGAGCGCCTTTTATTTAGTGCCTTGGTGGTTTTATTGTAGCTGCCGTGAAATCCCAACATGGTTGGTTCAGACTTTGACGCTGATGTCGCGAACTGCCGAACCGTGCCGCCCAAAAACATCGTCGCGCACGCAGATGTGCAGCGTCCGTAAACCGCGGTGGCGAATTGGCGTTTACGAATATCGCGACCGATGAAGCGCGCAGTCGGTGAATCGCCGCCGCCTGATTGATGAA
>JANPBT010000007.1:0-3737 GCA_031430575.1 Betaproteobacteria bacterium
GTTTCTTTCATCTCGCCGCCATTGGCGCGAATGATGTCGAGCAAATCCTGCGGCACGCTCGATGAACCGTGCATGACCAAATGTGTAGTCGGAATGCGCGCGTGGATTGCCTTGATGCGATCAATCGCCAAAATATCGCCAGTCGGTTTGCGGGTAAATTTGTACGCGCCATGCGAGGTGCCAATCGCAATCGCCAACGCATCCGCACCGGTTTTTTTAATGAAGTCGGCCGCTTGTTCAGGGTCAGTCAGCAATTGTTCGCGGGTCATCGTGCCCTCGGCGCCGTGACCGTCTTCCTTGTCGCCCTTCATGGTTTCGAGTGAGCCCAGGCATCCCAATTCGCCCTCGACCGTTATGCCAATCGCGTGCGCCATATCGACCACGCGTTTGGTGGTATCAACGTTGTATTCGTAGCTCGCCACGCTTTTGCCATCGGCCATCAGCGAGCCATCCATCATCACGCTGGAGAATCCCAAACGCATCGCCTGCAAACACACCGTCGGGCTTTGGCCGTGATCCTGATGCATCACAACCGGAATATCGGGATAGCTTTCCACTGCCGCTTCAATTAAATGACGCAAGAAATGCTCGCCCGCGTATTTGCGCGCGCCGGCACTTGCCTGCATGATGACCGGACTATTGGTCTCGTATGCGGCTTCCATGATCGCCTGGACTTGCTCCAAATTATTCACATTAAAAGCGGGCAAGCCGTAGCCGTTTTCAGCGGCGTGGTCGAGCAATTGGCGCATGGATACGAGTGACATGGCGATCTCCGGATAAGTTTTAAATATGGAATACCATTATTTTACGGCTTCGCTGCGGCGTTGTCCTGACTTCCTTTCTTGCGTTTGTTCAGTCCGGTGACCAACGAGATCACCCACGGCCGAATACCGAGCGCGATGCCAATGGTCTGGCGCTGATCGGCGGGCAAATAACCATCAAGCTCAGCCAACTCATGAAACTCCTGCGCAATGCGGGTGAGCTTGCGCTCAAGATGCACCACGGATGCGCGCGACAGCTCGCGGAACTCAAACAGAAAATAGCCGCCTTTGGACGCAAAATCGGCCTGCAAGAAATCGCCCACCACGGCACGCCCATGCACGCGGCGGATCGGGCCGTCGCTCTTCAACCGCAGACTTCTGGGCACCTTCAGGCGAATTGCATCATTCGCACCCAGCTCAATTAAACCCAGCTTATCGAGCTGCAAAAGCAACTTCACGCACTCGGCACGGGTGAGGTCATACGTTTCTAAAATTGATTCAATCGTCTGATCGTTGAACGCCAGATAAAACATACCCAGCAGCCGCGCATCGGCGGCCAGCGCTTCTTCCTGCCGCAGCGTCATCTGGTCAATATAGGTGCTGGCACCACGTGCTAACCGAGCCAGCTCAAAAAAATCAATCTCCAGCACATTGCAGATTTCCTCCACGCGCTTCAGCGTAAAGGTCTCTTCCGAAAACAAGCGCTTCACGCTCGCTTCCGACAAGCCGATGCGCGAACCCAGTTCGCTATAGGTGATATTGCGCGCCTTGAGCGTGGCTTTCAGGGTGGAGATAAGCGTACTGGTACGGGCTTTATTACTCATGATTTTTAAACCTTTTCACGGGTGTGAGCGATTCAGAAGTGATGAAACAACATAACGGCGCTTCTATGCTGACCCCGTAAATGAACAAGAAGTATCAATCAAAAGCGCCTAAGGTATCGATAAATGATACCGCAATGTAAACGTATTGCTTAACAAATGTTCACACGTCACAATCCGTTCACTTAATCAAATCTAAAAAACTAACCAACGGAGAACACAGTGGAAAAAACTTTGGTAAAAGCGTCTACGGTAATCGCCCCGCTTATTATCGCGATCATCATTTCTTTTGCCGCTGCCACTGCTGGCGCACAACAGCCCGTTAACGCAAATGATGAAGCCTGCTTTCCGATGTGCCAGGAAATTACGGCGGTTGAAGCCATTGAAATTGCGTCGCCAAACATCGACGCCTGCGGCACCGAATCGCCGAGCTTCATCAAACAAGCCGAGCAACTAAATGATCGCGTCAAACCCATTAAAGAAATCGTCGGCTACGTTCGCTCGCCGCAAGGTCTGGCGATCAAGTTGGTTAACGATCACGTCGTCAAAATTCCCGCGTGGGTCGGCTATGCGATGGACCCGGTGGGCTCACTCAAGAACCGCGCGATGGACGAAGTCAGAACGCGAGCGAAATCCGCAATGGGATTGAATCGCGCACCTGCTCACTGCACAGTCGAGATCGCCGCGCCAATAGATGCCGCACTCATCCCCATCGACACTCAACAAATCTAATTCATTTTTTTTCGGAGCACAACATGGTTCTGCAAATTGCACATGCTGATTGGGAACGCCTTGACGAGCGAGCGGCGGAGGTGGATCGACTGGTTTTTTATGCGGCGACGATCTCATCGTTTCTCGAAATTTCCATCGAGCATTACACCGCCTCGCTTCGGCAGATTTTTGCGGGTGAACCGGAAGTGGTGCAATGGCTTGAAGCCGTGTGGGAGCCCGAGGAGCGCGCGCATGGCGAAGCGATGCGCGTCTACATGGCGCGCGTGTGGCCGCAATACAACTGGGGCCGCGCCTATGCAGGTTTCGTGAATCAATACGCACCGCTCTGCGATATTGGCCTGATGCGGCCCACACCGGCACGCGAAATGTTGGCGCGCTGCGTAACGGAATGCGAGGCCGCCGTGCTGTACCGCACCTTGGCAAATCTGGCCTCAGACCCGCTGGCAAAACATTTATTTAATGTCATGTACGAAGATGAGATTTCGCACTACCAATTTTTCTTCCGCTGGTTCCGCATCCTGCGTGAGCGCGAAGGCTTGGGCGCATTCTCCGTCTTCAGCGAAACACTATCGCGCCAGCGCAAAGCACTCGACGAAGATGTGGGTCTGGCACTCTCGCACGTCAATAACGGCTTCTTAAAACCGATGCCGTTTGCCCCCCTGGAGCAGAACACGCTGATGAACATGGCACAAGTTGCGTTAGAAGATCACTTCCCGTTCGAAACCGCCCGCGCCATGATGCTAAAACCGCTGCGCGCATGCTCAGGCTGGGGTAAGCCGCTGGCGAGTGCGGTGGATATGTTTTATCGGCTGGGGCAGCGGGTGGTGGTTTAAACGGGCTTAAAAATCTAAGTCGGCCGATGCTCCCCAATTCGCACGATCTTCATCGTATTTGTCCCGCCCGATTGACCAATCTTCTCACCCGTCGTGATCACAACAATATCGCCGCGTTCCACGACTTTATTCTCCAGCAGCGCTTGCTCGGCTTCGAACAATAATTTTTCACGGTCATGGCCCTCGTACGCTAGCGCGAAGAGACGCACGTCTCGCATGAGTGCGCACTTGGTGTGGGTGGCGGGCTCGGGCGTGAGTGCGTAGATGGGCACGCCCGAATTGAGCCTGGACATCCATAGCGCGGTGGAGCCGGAGTGCGTGGGGGACGCAATGCATTTCACTTTTAAATGGCGCGCAGTGAAAAGTGGAGAATGTCGTAATGGCAAAAGTCACCAATGGCGGTGACCATACTTTTTCGCAGCTATACGCGCACAACACCCGGATACATCGCCATGCTCTCGTCATTGGTTATCAATGTAATCCCCTCGACCATTGCCTGCGCAATCAGCAACCTGTCGAACGGGTCTTTGTGAATCGATGGCAATTGATCGATTGCAACTGCATGCTCACCGAGTATCGGTAGTTCGATA
>JANPBT010000008.1:0-3595 GCA_031430575.1 Betaproteobacteria bacterium
TGCGCATTGAAGACACCGATCAAGCGCGCTCCAGCGATGAAAGCGCAGCTGGCATCGTTCGTGATTTGAAATGGCTGGGGCTTGATTTTGATGAAGGCCCTTTCTTCCAGATGCAGCGCTTAGATCGCTATCACGACGTCATCGCGCAGATGCTGCAAGCGGGCAGCGCTTACCATTGCTACATGAGCGAAGCCGAGCTTGATGGCCTGCGCGAAGCCCAAAAAGCCAGTGGAGAAAACCCGCGCTACGACGGGCGCTGGCGGCCGGAAAATGGGCGCGTGCCGCCAGAAGGCGTGAAGCCGGTCGTGCGCTTTCGCAATCCCGATATCGGTAGCGTCGCGTGGGACGACGCCGTAAAAGGCCACATTGAAATTGCAAATAAAGATCTTGACGATTTGGTCATCTGCCGCCCAGACGGCACGCCGACCTACAACTTTTGCGTGGTGGTCGACGACATCGATATGGCCATCACCCACGTTGTGCGCGGCGATGGACACGTTGGCAATACGCCGCGCCAGATTAATATTTTTCGCGCGCTGGGCGCCAGCGTTCCCGTATTCGCGCATTTACCGACGGTGCTTGGCAATGATGGCGAAAAGCTCTCCAAGCGCCACGGTGCGACGGGTTTAAATGAATACGCCGACAACGGATATTTGCCCGATGCGCTTGTCAATGGCCTCGCCCGCATGGGATTCGCGCATGGCAACGATGAAGTTTTTACGCCCGCGCAATTGGTGGAGTGGTTTGACATCAACGCGATCAACCCTGCACCCGCGCGCTTTGATGCCCAGAAATTTGATTGGCTCGCTGGCGAGCATATGAAGCAAATACCTGCGGCGCAGATTGCGGCATTAGTGCAGCCTTTTTGCGAATTTGATACCGGCAACGGCCCGCGCCTCGAAGCGGCAGCGATGCTTTATCGCGACCGCTGCGCTACGCTCAAAATCCTCGCCCAGTCGATTCATTTTTTCTATAAAAAACCCGAAATTTCGCTTCCGGTTTTGGCGGAGCATTTAAACGACGCCAATCGCCTCGCGTTTGCCGCTGCACGCGAGGCGTTGGGTGCACTCACGATATGGGACAAACCCAGCATCAGCGCCGCGCTGAAAAAGGTACAAACCGATTTCGCGCTGAAGCCACCGCAATTGATGATGCCAATCCGCATCGGGATTTCAGGTGGCACGAGCACGCCGAGCGTGGATGCGACATTGGAAGTGCTGGGCAAGGTTGAGACGATGGCGCGATTGGTCGCACTCGAGAGACCAATTTAAAAAAGAGCTTTTTCGTACAGTTTTGAACAAATAACGGCGCTCACACCGCACGGCTGCAAGCCGAGTTTTACTGCTCTGTTGACATCCTGCGCACGCAGGCGTAGCGTATCGTGATGATTGCATTTTTTTCACGCTGGATGCTCCTGTGTACCGCTACGTTGTGGGCAACCACGCCTGTGCACGCGCAGGTAAAACTGGACGGGTTTTCTGCGCTAGAGCGTGAGCAGATCCTCCGGTTAGGCCCATGGCCGCCACCGTCTCGTCCAGACCCGAGCAATCGGGTGTCGGGTCACAAGCACGCGATCGCGCTGGGCAAGCTGCTTTTTAGCGATCCGCGACTTTCTCCAGTGGGCTACATTTCTTGCGTCACGTGCCACCAACCAGACCGGGCGTTTACCGATCTCAAGGCGCGCGCACATGGGCTGGCCGACTTGCCACGCAATACGCCTACGTTATTAAACGTGAGCCAACAGCGCTGGTTTGGCTGGGATGGTGGCAGCGATAGTCTGTGGTTCGCCAGCATCCGGCCCATCCTTGATGCGCGTGAGTTCGATAGCAACCCCGCCACCGTGGTCAATCTGTTCCGGCGTGAACCTGCTCTCGCGGCATGCTACCGCCGAGTCTTTGCAGAGTCGCCGTTTGGTCAGCCCACGCGCACGCTCGTAAACGTCGGCAAAGCGTTGGCTGCGTACCAAGAAACTTTGGTTACCGCGGCCACTTCATTTGATCGCTTACGCGACGCGCTCGCGAATTCCAGCGATATAGCGCTGCTGCGCTATCCTAGCGCCGCGCTGCGTGGGCTCAAGCTGTTTGTTGGGTCAGCAGGTTGCGCTGGATGCCATAGTGGGCCAAATTTTTCTGACGGGCAATTTCACCTTGGCGTCGTTAGCACGCAGGGGCTCGACACCGGGCGCTGGGAGGGTGTGCGGTCATTGCGGGTTAGTCCGCTTAATCTACTCGGTCGATATAGCGACGCGCCCGATCCAAGCGCAACCGCTGCGATGATGGCGCATCGCGTTGTGCGTGCGCCACTGCGTGGGCAATTTCGCACACCCAGTTTGCGCAACGTCACGCGCACCGGGCCGTATATGCACGACGGTCAGATTGACGATATCGGTAAAGCCATCGTCCATGCGTGGCCTGCTGGAGCTGCGGCGCCTACCGCAGGTGAGCGCGACGACTTGCTGGCGTTTATCGTTACGCTGGAAGAGGCCGAAAGCGCGCACGGTGCGCGGCTTGCGCTGGGGTTTATCAGCTGTCCGTGAGGGGTGTTTACGGGACTATCCAGTGGCGTGATTTAGTCAAAGATCAAGAAAAGTACTCGCTTCGATTCAACTACGAGCGATAACGTCGTCAACGAGATCGCATGGCTAGTGCAATCGTAGGCAAAAAGCCTCGGAGTGAGCACAACTGCAAAGCGCTCATCTACATTGCGGGTATTTATCGCGTATTTTCATTTGACGATTTCATCGCTAAACTCCGGCACATCACCATTGCAAGGAGTTAGCGCATGCGGCACTTTCCATTCAAGCTCGTCGGCGTAGTTGCGAGCGTAATCATTGCGATTGTGGCGCAGGCGCAAACCGCAGCCCCCGCGCCAAAAGTCGTGCTTAACACGCAGTGCACGGCGATAAAAGTCTGCTATTGCGTGAACGATGAATTTTTACCGCTCATCGACGAAAAAGTGAAAATGCTGCGGCAAAAAATTGCAGAAGAGCGGGCCAAAGGTAAAGCCATTGGCTATTTCAGCGTACCACTTTCAACGCGCGCTGGCGGCTACTTTGATGTCAACGTTGAAATTTCGGGCGCAGCGAAAGAGCGCATCGAAGCGCGCATGGGCAAAGAGCATGCGTGGGTTTTAAATCCCGCGATGAAAGAGGCAGATCTGACATCGGCCTCGGGTGCATACGGAGGCCATGGCGAATACATGCTGATGTGGACGCGCGTGATGGAAGGCGTGGGCGCGCTAGGCGAAGATTTTGATTTCGTCTACTTCGCGGGCCCGAGTGATTTTGCCCCATTTTTTGGGCTCACTGGCACAGGCGATATGGATGTACTTGCGAAGTATTTTGATGATCGTTTGGCAACCGATGCCAATTTGAAAAAAGAAGTCACCCGCGGGCGGGTCACGCGGCAAACCTTCCGAAATTATTATGCGCTGAGAGCGTCGGTAGCCTTTAGCAATGGCGCACACGATGAGTGGAATATCGTGCGCATCATCAATGAGCGCCGCCGTGCGAACGATAAATTTGGCAACACAGCTCAAATGCCGATGCTTTTTGACGGTAAAGCCGTAAGCCCGGGGGAATTCGAAAGCGTCGTCG
>JANPBT010000009.1:0-17820 GCA_031430575.1 Betaproteobacteria bacterium
CGCAGATTAAGGCATATTTGATGCCTTAATCTGCGCCGCAGGTATTTCTACGATTGCGCTGAGGTGCTAGGCGGCAGCTTTTTGCGAAAGCGGATCTCCGCGCAAGTAATCGATATGCGCTGAAAACGCATTTGCGCGCGCGGCGCCTGCAAACTCCATCAGTATTCCGCGCGCCTTTTCGAGCGCGTCGATGAAATTGTCGTCGCTTTGCGCGCGATCAAGCTGCAAACACACTTTATCCGCCATCGGCCCGAGCGTATCCGCGAGCGTTTTTGTCGCGTACTTTCGCAATTGGGTGCGCATCTCCATTGATTGCGGAATGAGCCGGACGACACTTGCAATTTGCGCGGTCGGTTTTTTCTCAACCAAGCCGAGATCAACTAGCTGTGTGATCGTCGAATAGCCGTTGCAGATGCCTGCAACGACGCGGTGAATTTCGGCCGCGGAGCGATTGCCATCCATCAAAATCAGCACCGTGCGCTGCGCGCCCGATAGCTCCCCGCTTCCGGCCGCATGCACGTCATTGCCTTTAGTAGAGCGTGCGAAAACTGCTGATGTGTCCATAAATTATTATGATTTCATGTAATTTGAATAATCATATTGGATTTTTGGACTAAATACAGCTGTTTGTCGAATGTTTTAATCTAGACAGCGATACTGTTGCAAAGTTTCCACGCCGAACGCGACGATTGCCCGAAAGCGCCTGCATCGTCGCTATGATCCGGCGAAGCAGGCATTTAGAAATACGGTCTGCGCGTAAAAGAGATAGTCGGCATTTGCGCGCTTTGCAAAGCCATGGCCTTCGTTATCGGCATAAAGCGTCCATACTGGTGTGCCGTTCGCGCGCACTTTTTCAACGATTTGCTGCGCTTCAAAAAACGGAACGCGCGGATCATTAATGCCATGCACGACGAAAAGAGGCTTTTTGATTTTATGGGCATTGGTCAACGGCGAGATGTTGGTCAGATGCGCGCGCATCGCGGGCTCGCGCTCATCGCCGTATTCGCTTCGGCGCAAATCGCGACGGTAGGTTTCTGTACGCTCAAGAAACGAGACGAAATTTGAAATGCCAACGGAATCTACCGCGCACGCAATTTTGTCGGAGTAAAAGGTGCTCACCGCCAGGCTCATATAGCCTCCATAGCTGCCTCCGGTGATCGCGATTTTTGATGCATTGAGATCAGGCTGCGATTTCACCCAATCGAGCATAGCGCCGATATCTTTGACCGAATCTTCTCGCAAAAGCCCGTTATCGAGCGCTAGAAATGTCTTGCCAAACCCAGACGATCCACGCACGTTCGGCAACAGAATCGCTACGCCCAACTCATTTAAGTAGTAGTGCCAACGATTTAGGAAAGACGGACGCGATTGCGATTCAGGCCCCCCGTGAATACTCACCATCACAGGGCGCGGACCGATAAATTTCGGATTCGGTCGATAGAGTATCCCAGAAATCTCGCGCCCATCAAAAGATTTCCAGCGTACGACCTCAGCCTTTGCCGAAAGTGTTTCTGTGAAATTTGCTGGCCGTGAATCCGTCCATTGCTCGATTTTTTTTTCCGGAACGTTAATTACAAACGCGTCCGAAGGCGCGTTCGGACTAAATGCACTGAGCGCGATCATCGGCTCCGTCGGATGCCAACGCAGCCGTGAAAACTGCGCCGCAGGTAGTTTCGGTGTATCGATGGCTTCGAGCGTGCGTGCGTCGCGTAAGTGCAGCATAGTGGTGCCCGCTTCATTGGTGATGAAGGCCAAGATTTTGCGATCTGGCGAGAGCGCCCACGCCTCAACATCCCAATCGATTTTCTCTGAAACGGGTGTGCGCGCTCCTGTTGCGACATTCAACTTGAAGAGTTTTCGAAACTCACCTTTATCGTTGTCGTAGCGCCGTACGAAAATTTCCGATCCCACCGTCGCGTTATCTTCGTCTTCGTCGCCCATCTCCATTTCAGGCAATTCCCTACGCGCACCTGTTGTGAGCGTGTATTCCCACAATTTACTTTCCGTTGCCGAGATGAATTGGCGCACCCAAAGCATGCCTTCTTTTTCACGCCAGAGTACTGGGTAAAAGCCCGCGCCATTAATGGTGAGCAGCAATTCCGCTTTTTCAGGCGCCAGGGGATCGACTGCACGGATGATCGCCTGCGCATCGGTTACGCCAGGTTTACTCAAGGGCGAAGAGGTGATGAGCACGCGCGTGCGCGCTCCATTCCAAAGGCCGAGGGCGTGGCGCGCGCTGTTATCGGTCAACTGTACGGACGCTTTTGATTTCGGGTCGAAGCGAAAAATCTGATTGGCTTCGCTTCCGCCAATGTCACGGGTTAACAAAAGGTAGGCGCCCGACTTCGGCTCCCACGCCCCGCCTCGCACGGGCTCATTAAAAAAAGTGATTTGCTCCAGAGGCGCGCCTGCACTGGCTTGGCGAAATAACTGATTACTTTGACCTGCGCGACGGGAAAGTGTCAAGCTGCCGTCGGTCGGATGCCAGCCGATCACTGTGGTTGGCTGAAATTGGGTATATCGATCCAGCGATTGCGCGAGCGACTTTGGAATGGGTGGAATACCGGTAATTTGCAGATTTGCGTTCGGCAAAATGATCTCTGCCGAGGGCTGCGCGATCGAAATCTGCGCCGCAGGTATCAGCAGGGCGAGTACCCCAAAAAAAGAAAAACGATTCATTTCGATCCACCTTAATACAATGGCGAGATTGTGACACTAAATATCCGCGCGCTTCCCGACCTGCTTATCAATCAAATCGCTGCAGGTGAGGTCATCGAGCGCCCTGCTGCAGCGCTCAAAGAGCTTTTAGAAAACAGCATTGACGCTGGGGCAACTCAGGTCGATATTGAGCTGCGCGCAGGGGGCACTGAGCTGATTCGCGTGACCGATAACGGCAGCGGGATACCCGCGGCGCAACTCGCCCTCGCGCTTGCCCGCCACGCCACTTCTAAGATCGCATCGCTCGATGATTTAGAAAACGTCGCAAGCTTTGGCTTTCGCGGCGAAGCGCTGGCCTCCATTGCTGCCGTCGCCCGCGTCGCCTTAACCTCACGCACAGCGGATGCTGAGAATGGCGCACGCATCGAAGCCGATAGCGGCACGCTCACCGAAGTTGCGCCAGCGGCCGCTAAGCCCGGCACCCAGATTACGGTGAGTGCGCTTTTTCATAATACGCCCGCGCGCCGAAAATTTTTAAAAACGGAAGGTACGGAAAACGCCCACGCGCTGGAAGCGGTGCGCCGGCTGGCAATCGTGCATCCTGATGTCGCGATTTCGCTCACGCATAACAGCCGAGCATCGTTGTCACTGCCCAAGCAATCGGGCGCGGCCCGGGTCGCTGCCGTCTTGAGCGATACTTGGCTCACCCACGCAGCATCGGTGAGCGCGAGCGTGCTCACCGATGCTGGCGAAATGAGCATACGTGGTTGGGTGGTGCGCCCGGCGTATGCTGCCGCTGCCCGCGATGAGCAATATTTGTATGTCAATAATCGCTACGTGCGCGATCGTACGATTGCCCATGCGATTAAAGAGGCGCTGCGCGATGTGTTGCATCACGATAAATCGGCATCGTTTGTGCTTTTCTTAAGCGTACCTGCGGCGCAAGTTGATGTGAATGTGCATCCGGCCAAAAGTGAGGTGCGCTTTCGGCAATCGCAGGCCGTACATCAGTTTGTGCGCCATGCCGTCGCAAAAGCATTAAGTGCAAACGCAGCCGATGCGCCCGCCGTCGATGCCGCCCAAAAGCTCTTTGGTGCGACCACGCACTACGCGCCCGTCTCAGAAAATCTACCGCTGCAAATTAACGAAAACCGCACGCCGTATGCGGCCTTTGCCGCGCCATCCTTTCAAAATCCACCGCCCACCGATATGGCGCGGATGATGCAGATGTTTGGTCGTGATTCGGGGCAATCTGCGCCGCAGGTATTGGAAGACCCCACGCATCACGCCCACCCGCTAGGTTACGCGGTTGCGCAATTGCATGGCATCTATATCCTTGCCCAAAATGCCGCTGGGCTTGTGCTCGTCGATATGCACGCCGCGCACGAGCGCATCGTCTATGAGCGCATGAAAGCGCAAATCGATGTTGCGGGCGGCGCAATCGCTGCGCAGCAATTGCTCGTGCCAGCGGTCTTTCATGCCGAAGCGCTCGAGCTTGCCACCGCCACCGAGGCCAGCGAATTTTTGCAGCGCATCGGCATGGATGTTGCGCCCATTGGCGTAAATCAGCTTGCCGTGCGTAGCGTGCCGCTTTTGCTCGCGCGCGCAGATGCAGCGATGCTGGCGCGCGATGTCTTGCGCGATATTGCAAAAGTGGGCACGAGCGAGGCTCTCGCCGCCAAGCAAGAGGCGCTGCTTTCGACAATGGCCTGCCACGCCGCCGTGCGCGCCAACCGCAATTTAACGACACCCGAAATGAACGGTTTGCTGCGGGAAATGGAATCCACCGAGCGCGCAAATCAGTGCAATCATGGCCGCCCAACGTGGTATCAACTTTCGCTCGCCGATTTAGATAAATTATTCCAGCGCGGGCGATGAAGCCTGCGCTGCACTTTTTACTCGGCCCGACAGCGAGCGGCAAATCTGGGCTTGCAATGCAATTGGCTGCGCGTGATCCGGCGATCGAAATCATATCGATCGATTCGGCGCAGGTCTATCGCGACATGAATGTCGGCACAGCCAAGCCATCGATTGCCGAGCAAGCGCAGGTGCGTCATCATTTGATCGATACGATTTCGCCAGTGCAGCAATGGTCGGTCGCGCAGTATTGCGCGGCCTTTAACATAGCGCTCGCCGACATTGCGATGCGCGGAAAAACGCCGTTGATCGTTGGCGGCACGATGATGTATGTGAGCGCGCTTATCGAGGGATTATCTGAAATACCTGCGGCGCAGATTGACCTTCGTGATGAGATTGGCGAGCGCGCGGCGCGACACGGCTGGCCCGCGCTGCACGCGGAGTTAGCCCGCGTTGATCCGATCACGGCGCAACGCTTGCCGCCGACCGATGCCCAGCGCATTTCGCGCGCGTTAGAAGTCTTTCATGCAACGGGAAAGCCGCTGTCGTCCTTTCAAGGAGATCGCAAGCCGCTGCTCAGCGCACACGCGCCAACGTTAATTTTGTTAGAGCCCGGTGATCGCAGTGCGCTACATGCGCGTATCGGCGAGCGCTTCGATGCCATGCTGCGCGATGGCTTGCTCGATGAGGTCGAAAATCTACGCCGCAGGTATGCGCTTAGCGCAGCCTTGCCTTCGATGCGTTGCGTGGGTTATCGGCAAGCATGGCAATTTCTTGAAAACGAAATATCAAAAAGCAAAATGCGGGAGCATGGAATTGCCGCTACCCGGCAGCTCGCCAAGCGTCAGCTCACCTGGCAGCGCAATCAGTTCGCAGCATTTCATCCAATGGTCATTGATCCGCTCGCGCACGATGCTTTTACGCAAGTGCTTCGTATCGTCAATGGCGTCGGCTAGTTCGCGCGTTTCCCGCCAAAAATAGCGAGCAACGATGCGCTCACAATCAAGGCGCCGCCCGCAAGCGTCGCAGCGGTTAACTTCGCGTCATCCAGCACCACAGCGCTGATCGCGGCAAACAACACTTCAGAAATCATAATCACTGAGAGTGCGTTTGCTGCAAGCCTTGGCGCAGCATATTGCAGCGCGATATTGGCGATCAATACCGCGAGCGCAAACGCTGCGAGCACCATCCAGACCGAAAACTGCGCCGCAGGTATTGCCAGCGCCTTACCAAAAATAGTCGCGAGCCCAATGGCGATCAAGGGCAGGATTGCGCCGCCAATAAAAATCGCGAATGCGCGGGCTTCGTCGGTGTCGTTAGAAAATTTGCGCAGCAAGACGTTGTTTAACCCAAACATCGCACCGCCGCCAACCGCAAGCCAATCGCCAGTCGACTGCGGGATCGGCAGCACAATCGCTCCTTGCCCAAGAACCAACGCTGCGCCGAGCAGCGCAATGGCTACGCGCACGCAGGCAGATAGCGTAATGCGCTCACCTAGCAGCGCGCGCGCCATGAACACGACCCAGATCGGCATCAGATAAAAAAGTAGAAACGACCGCACCACGTCACCGGTGACCAATGCCGCATTGAAAAGTACATTCGTCAGCCCCGCGGCCATCGCCAGCCAGAGCAGATGCGGTGCGCGCAAAAATGCCCCGACCGCAGCTGGGCGCAACACCGCGACAAACCCGGCGCAAAACATAAAGATAATGCACGTCACCCATAGTGCAGGCAGGCCGCGCGCATCGAGCCAGCGCAGCGGCAGCCAGCTCACGCCCCATACCAATGCATTGATGAGCGCGCAGAAGACGGCAAGGGGAGGAAAACGTGGAGGCATACCTGCGGCGCAGATGTGCGCTTTGAGACGAGTAAATGCGTATTACACCGCAATCGCTAAACTCGCTCAAAATCAACGAGGATTGACCCATGCAACGATTACTCATTGCGCTCGCCGCAACGCTTACCAGCGCCATCGCCACTGCCCAAGCATTTCCGACCAAACCGATCACGCTCGTCGTACCGGTCACCCCCGGCGGCTCGACCGATCTCATGGCGCGGCAAATGGCCGAGCCCCTTGGCAGAGCGCTCGGTCAATCGGTGATTGTCGAAAACCGCCCCGGTGCTTCGGGCAATATCGCCGCGAGCTACGTGGCAAAAGCAAAGGGCGATGGCTACACGTTGCTCTGCGCTTACTCTGGGTTTCACGAGGCCAATCCGTTTCTCTTTAAAAATATTGATTGGGACCCGGTGAAAGATTTTGTGCCCGTCGCGCTTGTGCTCGACTCACCGCAAGCCATTGCGGTGAGCGAGAAATTACCAGTGAAATCGTTTAAAGAGTTGGTCGCCTATATCAGGGCCAATCCGGGCAAATTAAATTACGGCACTGCTGGTGCTGGTTCGTTGCACCACATATCAGGCGCTTTACTTGAGCAGCTTGCCGGCGGCACGATGACGGCGGTCGCCTATAAAGGCACGGGCCCGGCAGTCACCGATCTCGCCGCGGGCAACGTAGATATTGTGATTACCACGCCACCGGGCGTGCTCCCGCTTTCGCAAGCGGGCAAGATTCGCATCTTGGCGGTCACGGGCAATAAGCGCGTGCCCTCGTTGCCCAATACGCCAACAACCGCAGAAGAAGGCTTTCCCAACTTTTCAGTCAACGCTTGGTTTGGCTTCGTCGCGCCAAAGGGCACGCCCGATGATGTGGTCAAAAAACTATCCGACGAAATGGGCAAAGTCGCCGCAGCCGAAGGATTTAGAAAAGGCGTGGAAGGCGCGGGTGGTGCAATTGCCTTTCAAGATTTCAAGCAATTTGATGCCACGATCAAACGCGATATTGAAAGCTTTAAGCGCGTGATTGCGGAAAAGAAAATTACGGCGGAGTGAGGCGATCTCCAGCCGATTAAGCTTATGCGGGCGCTGAAAGTTTTTAAAGCAAAAGATCGCCTTAACTTATGGGCTCATTCGAATCGAGCCAAAACAGTTTGCCCCGCTGGTTTCGAACGGTGTCAGTCGCTGCGCCGCTAATTTTGCCCCGTGTGTATTGCCTGCCAAGCGTCCACGCTATAGAGTAGAGAGCGCTCGGGCAGGTTTAAAAATACGCGTGATCGATCACTGCGTAGCCTATTCGCCTACGTCCTTTGGATTGGGATGCCGAGCGATATCGACATTGGAAAAACTTCGCCATTGGGCGCGATGGCACGTAGCATTCCCTCAGCAAGCAGGAGCACCTAATCGAAATTTTCGATTAAATCTGCGCCGCAGGTAGAGCGGGTTTCAAGCCTCTCCATCCCAATAATCTAAATTCTGCGCCTTGCGCCCAAGCAGTTGCACG
Organism: Betaproteobacteria bacterium; assembly: GCA_031430575.1. Classification (GTDB taxonomy): domain Bacteria; phylum Pseudomonadota; class Gammaproteobacteria; order Burkholderiales; family Casimicrobiaceae; genus JANMDS01. The sequence goes on from JANPBT010000009.1 coordinate 7,850, forward strand.
CCTTCGGCGTAGGCGTTTACCTTTTCAGAATCGGGGTATTCACAGATTTCGGGGCGCTCTTGCGTGGAGACGCTGAGGTATTTCAGCGGGGCGTCGGAGGTGTTGATAATGTGGTGCGGATATTCACGCCCCGGCGGGATGAAGATGACATCGCCGGCGCGGATCGGCACGTTTTCACCGGCGACGCGCAGCGTGCCGTTGCCTTCCATAATGATGAACATCTCTTCTTGCGCATGATGAAAGTGATAAGGGCATACCATTTTCCCCGGTGGAATTTCATCATAGCCCGCACCGAGTTTTTTTGCCGCCGTGCCTTGCGATAGGCTTACATTGCGGGCGGCATAGCGGGGTGCGCGCTCAAAAAGCGCGAGCGGCGCGTCGCGAAAATTACGGATGAGTTTGCCGCGTAATTGCTCTGCAGTGGCTGCGGGGTTTTCATTTGTATTCAACATGGAAGTCCCTTTCCAGGATTCATGATGCCTTGCGGATCAAGGGCATCTTTGATCGATTTCATGAGCGCTAATTCAATCGGTGATTTGTAGCGCGCTGCTTCATGGCGTCGCAACGCGCCGAGGCCGTGCTCGGCAGAAACGGAGCCTTGGTAGCGAGCAACGTTGTCGTGTGTAATCAAATTAATCGCAGGCTCGTTTTTCAAGAAATCGATGCCGTGCTCGCCCGTGCGCGGGGAGACGTTGTAGTGCAGATTACCATCACCCAAATGCCCAAAAACGACCATCCGGGTATCGGGGAATGCGGCCGCAATCGCAGCATCTGTCTCGGCAACAAATTCAGGAATGCGCGGAATCGGGATCGAAATATCGTGCTTAATATTGTGACCGGCTTTGGCTTGGGCTTCGCTCATCATCTCGCGTAACGTCCAAAATTCCCGGGAGTGACTCATGCTCTGGGCGACGACAGCATCGGCGATCAGCCCGGCCTCAAAGGCCGCTTCTAGCGCTCGCTCAAGCGACTCTCGCGCTGCAGCTTCGCTTTCAAGATCACTGACTTCGATGAGCAGACCCCACGGCGCGCGCGTTTCCATCGGCCAGCGCAGCTTAGGGAATTGCTCGGTGAGTAGATCAAAGCAGCTTTGTGATTGCACTTCAAAGGCGGTGAGCTTCGCCCCTAATTTTGCTTGCGCAAGATTTAATACCTGCGGCGCAATTTCGAGTGATTCCACTGCGCACCAGGCGCAAATCTGCGCCGCAGGTAGTGGAAAGAGTTTCACTGTGGCGGCGGTGATGATGCCCAGCGTGCCTTCTGCGCCGATATAAAGATCGCGCAAATCGTAGCCAGTATTATCTTTGCGCAAGCCGCGTAGACCCTCCCAAATTTCGCCTTGCGGGGTGACGACTTCGAGCCCTAAGCAAAGATCGCGCGCGTTGCCATAGCGCAGCACTTGCACGCCACCGGCGTTGGTTGCTAGGTTGCCACCGATCGTGCATGAGCCTTGGGCTGCGAGCGAGAGCGGAAAGAGCCGCGATTGGGTGCGCGCGGCGTCTTGCAGCGTTTGCAAAATGCAGCCGGCCTCGACTGTCATTGTGTTGTTGACGATATCGATATTGCGCACGCGACTCATGCGCGCAAGTGAGAGCACGAGGCTCGTGCCTGAGGCATCTGGCGTAGCAGAGCCGCACATGCTGGTATTGCCGCCCTGCGGCACGACGGGCACACCATGGGCTGCGCACCAGCGCACAATCGCGGCCACATCAGCAGTGGAATCGGGCTGGGCAACGGCACGCGCGGTGCCCGTCCATTTATGTCGCCAATCCGTTAGGAAGGGGGCCATATCATCTGCCGCAGTGAGTAATCGGCCTGAAAACAGTGCGCGTAGTGATTCAATCATTGGGATATTGTAAGAGCCTATGCATGCCTGCGTGACACAATTTATTCATGCACTATCAACCTACATTGCGAGAGCTATTTCTCGCGTTTTTGCAGATCGGCGTGAGCTCGTTTGGCGGGGCACTGCCTTGGGCGCGAAGAATTTTGCTCGAAGAGCGCGAGTGGCTAGACGATAAAGCATTTACGGAAATGCTCACCATCTCGCAAACGCTGCCCGGCCCTAACATCGTAAACCTTGCCAGCTATTACGGCACGCGCCATCGTGGCGCGTTAGGCGCAGGCGCGGCCTGCTTGGGGCTGTTGGTCGTTCCCATGGTAATCGTATTGGCGCTCGCCATGATTTACCTGAAATTTGCCCATTTTTCTCAAGTTAAAGGTGCGATTTTGGGGATGACGGCTGCTGCGACGGCTTTTATGTATTCGCAAGCGGTTAAGCTTTCCAAGCCGTTTTCCCAAAATGCAATTGCTGTCGCACTCGCTGTGGCGACCTTTCTGATCGGGATCGTGCTGCGGTGGCCGATGCCGCTTGTGCTCGTGGCCTGCGGCGCAGTTTCGATTGGGCTGGCGTTTAAAGGGCGGGTGTGAAAAATCACGATTTACTTTTGGAAGCCGCAGCACTTTTCTTTGGCCTATCGCTGATCTCGGTGGGCGGCACGATTGGATTACTCCCCGAGCTGCATCGCTTTTTAGTCGAGGCGCGTGGGGCGATGACCAGCCGAGAATTTGCAAATTACGTCGCCATCGCCCAAGCCGCGCCCGGTCCCAATATTTTGTATATGGCACTTTTTGGGTTTCATATTGCGGGGCTGCTCGGCGCAGTGGTTTGCCTCACTGCGGTGACGTTAGGCCCTGTGCTCATGACCTTGCTCGCATGCCGTGCAGAGCAAAAATTTCGTGACCATCCGTGGCGAGAGATTGTCTTGCGCGGCTTAGCGCCGGTCAGTATTGGGCTGCTCGCCACTGGCGTGTGGACGATTTCAAGCTCCTTTCCCGATTGGAAAACGTGGGCACTTTGCCTGATTGCGTTCGTCATTTTTCTGCGAACGAAGGTGCATCCGCTGTGGTTGATTGCGATTGGCGCGGGTCTTGGCGCGGTCATCCTCTAAGCCCTTGAAAATGACCGAATGCACCACAGCTAAGAGAGATGAATAAAACGAGACAACCCGTATTTTTCATCGGCCATGGCAGCCCGATGAATGCCATTGAAGATAATGCTTACCGCCAGTCTTGGCAGGCGCTGGGCGGGCAATTTGGCGATCATGATGGTGCCCGATGGCGCGCGCCGTCGGCGATTATGTGCGTGTCGGCGCATTGGCTTACGCGCGGCACGTGGATGACCTCCGCGCCGCAGCCCAAAACCATCCATGATTTTGGCGGCTTTCCTGCAGAATTATTTGCGCAGCAATATCCTGCGCCCGGCGCGCCAGCGCTGCTTGATCGTGTGCGCGCTTTGCTCGCGCCGGGCGTGCCTATACACGCCGACGACGGCCAATGGGGCTTTGATCATGGCGCGTGGAGCGTCTTAAAACCGATGTTCCCGCAGGCGCAGATTCCATTGGTGCAATTGAGCATTGATGCCCAGCTACCTGCGGCGCAGATGTTGGCCATTGGGCGCGGTTTGCTGCCATTGCGCGATGAGGGTGTGTTAATCGTTGCCAGCGGCAATGTGGTGCATAACCTGCGCGCGATGCGTGAAGGCGCTGCTTACGATTGGAATACCACCTTCGATCAATTTGTAGCCGACGCGATTGCCGCGCGAGATCTCACCGCAATCGCGCATTTTGAGACCCATCCGCATGCCAAAAATGCCCATCCGTCCACTGAGCACTTTTTGCCACTGCTTTATGCCGCCGGCGCATCGTTGCCCAGCGATGCGATTTCGTTTTTCAATGAAAACGCAGCGCTTGGCGGCATCGCCATGCGCTCGATTATTTGGGCGCCATCGTGATACCTGCGGCGCAGATTAGGCTCAAATTTAAGGCGTATCTTTAGCTAAAGTCATTGAACCGCCGCGGGCAGGAATGAGGCCGAGCCGCGCTTTGAGCGAGGGCCCCTTGCCACCAGCGTGCACGCGATCGATCCACATCGCGTTGACCAGCACTTGCTTAACGTAATCGCGGGTTTCATTAAACAAAATATTTTCTGCGTAGATCGCGCCCTCAAGCGGCTTGCTGGCTTGCCAATTTTTGGCGCGCCCCGGCCCGGCGTTATAGGCGGCCAGACCGAGCACGGGTGATCCTGCGAGACCGTCCATCACCGTGCGCAAATAAAACGCACCGAATTGAGCATTGGTCGCAGGGTCTTCTAGGGCTGCACGGTCGTAAGTACGGCTCATTTTCTTGGCCACCCATTTTGCGGTGTTGGGCATTAACTGCATCAAGCCGATTGCGCCGGCTGACGAGACGACATCGGGCGCGAATTGGCTTTCTTGTCGCGTAAGCCCTGCGACCAGCGCAGGCTCAAGGCCGTGATCTTTTGCGGCGCCAAAGAGCGCTTCGCTGAAGGGCACGACGTAGCGTTTGCTCAAATCATGCTGCGCTTTGATGCGCACCGCTGCGCTCACCGAGCGATCCCAAACGTTTTTGCGCTGCATCCATGCGCTCGCTGCGGCCAGCTCGGCATCGGGCAAATCTTTGAGTATGAAATTCCACTCGCGGGCGGCTTCAAATCGCAAGTTGATTTTAGATAAGGCCACCGCCCGTTGCGCGCCTGCGTTACTCTCAAAAAAAGCGAGCTGCGCAGCGCTTGGCTCGACGGTATTGCCCAATACCTGCGGCGCAGATTTAAGCTCTTCGGCGGCCAGCCAGTTATAAAAACCAAAACCGTTTTTAATTCTGTCGTATTCCGCCATGGCGAGCTCACTTTTACCCGCTGCGGCGAGCGCGCGTCCGCGCCAATACGTCCAGGTATTTTCGCTGCGCCCGGTTTCGCTCATTGCATCCGTTGCCCGCAGCACTTCTTTCCAGTCGCCGGCGCGTAAGGCGGCGCGCACCCACCATGCCGCTTGCGGATCGCTCACCCGCACATCTGCGACTTGACCAAAAAAGCGCATTGCGTCGCTTTGGTGCTGCCGCGCAGCATATACGCCCAATTGCAGATGCGCCCAGCTCTTTTCTTCAGCACTAAATTGCGCTGAAATTTTGCGCCAAGCTTCATCGGCGACTTCTACATCTTGCCGCGCCAACCGCCCCAGCGCGAAAAGGAGCGCCTCTTTTGTTTGGGCATTGATCGTGGGCTTGGTCAGCGCTCGGGTGGCGTTGCCGTGGGCGCGCGCGAGGGCATCTTCGCTTGGCCGGGCGCTTGCAGGCAGCAGGTTTGCAATCTCAGTCGCGGCGAAGAGCGTTGCGCCATCGGCGGCGAGCCGAAAGCGCAGGCGCACATCGTCGGCGCTGACGAGATTTGCTTTGCCGTAGGCGACGAAGGCGAGCGCGCAGGCTTCGGTTAAGCGCTCATTCCAAAGCGCGGTGGGCGCGGCTTCTGGCGTTTTGCCGTTGCGCAGCTGCCAATGCGCCCGATTGCATTGAAAATCACCATTGTCGGCGGTGATCGCGAGCGCGGCCTCACTCATCCCGGTCCAAGCGCTCCATTGCTCCCGCTTGGCTTGGTCGTTGAGCCATTCCATGCGCAGCTGCTGCGCCAAAGCACCGGCAAATTGCTTCGAAAAGCTCTCAATCTGCGCCGCAGGTAGGTCGTCTAAACGCAGTCGCGCCGCCCAATATTGGGGGTAAGCTTCCAGCGGGTGACCCCGGGTTTGGGTGGTGATTGCGATCAGCTTGGTCTCATCGCGGCGCTTGTAGGCATCCGCGGCATCGCGGATCAGCGCGTCGTTGGCGAGCGCGGGCAGGGCAAAAAGCGCAAAAATTGCTAAGGCGGATCGTCTCATAGCTGGGAAGTCTAAACTATCTTATATGGACAACGCACACACCTCGCCACTCGTTGGCATCGTTATGGGCAGCGCCAGCGATTGGGACGTGATGACCCACGCCGCGCAAATGCTCACCCGCTTCGGAATCGCCCACGAATGCAAGGTCGTCTCGGCGCACCGCATGCCCGATGAAATGTTTGCCTACGCTGAGGCCGCGCGCAGTCGTGGGCTGGCGGCCATCATTGCAGGCGCGGGCGGCGCAGCCCATTTGCCGGGCATGCTGGCCGCAAAAACGACTGTGCCGGTGCTCGGCGTGCCCGTGCCGTCTAAATATTTGCGGGGCGAAGATTCCCTGCTTTCTATCGTGCAAATGCCCAAAGGCATCCCCGTGGCGACCTTTGCGATCGGCGAGGCGGGCGCGGCCAATGCCGCGCTTTTTGCCGCTGCTATGCTGGCAAACCACGATGAAAAATTACGCGATGCGCTCGCGCAATTTCGGGCGGAGCAAACCCAAATTGCCCGCAATATGCAATTACCTGCGACGCAGATTTAACGAATGGTAAATCCGATGATGATTACCCCAGGAAATTGGCTGGGCGTGCTTGGTGGCGGGCAATTGGGGCGCATGTTTGTGCATGCCGCGCAAGCGATGGGCTATAAAGTCTGCGTGCTCGATCCGCAGCCTGATTGCCCCGCTGCGCAAGCTGCCGATGCCCATATCGTCGCTGCCTACGACGATATGGAGGGGCTGACGGCACTTGCGGCAAAAGTGCGCGCAGTCACGACCGAATTTGAAAACGTACCCGCGCAAAGCTTGCGCTTTTTAGCCCAAAGCCTGCCGGTCTCGCCCAGCGCTGATGCCGTGGCCATTGCCCAAGATCGGCGCAAAGAAAAAGCTTTTTTTATAGCCAATGGTTTGCCTGTGGGCGCCCATGCGGTGATTGAAAGCGAGCGCGCCGTTATTGAGGGCGTGCGTTTCCCCGCCATCCTCAAAACCGCCATGCTGGGCTACGATGGAAAAGGCCAAAAAACGCTCGAATCTGCGCCGCAGGTATGGGAAGCGTGGCGCGCTTTCGGCGGCGTGCCGTGCGTGCTCGAAGAGCGGATCACCTTAGCGCGCGAAGTCTCAGTGATTGTCGCCCGCAATGCGTCCGGGCAAAGTGCAGTCTTTCCGTTGCAAGAAAATCAGCACCGCGACGGCATCTTAGATTTAACGATCGTGCCCGCGCGCGTTGACGATGCCCTCGCTCAATCTGCGCTCGCGCTCGGCGTTAAAGTGGCCGATGCGCTAAATTACGTCGGCGTGCTCTGCATTGAATTATTTGTCAGCCAATCAGGGGAATTGCTGGTCAATGAGATTGCGCCGCGCCCGCACAACAGCGGGCACTACACCATCGAAGCCTGCGAGTGCTCGCAATATGCCCAGCAAGTGCGCGCGCTCGTGGGCGCGCCCATGGGCAGCACGCGCCTGACCAGCCCCGCCGTCATGGTCAATTTGCTAGGCGACGCCTGGGCTGCTAGTGAGCCGTCGTGGGCGCGCGTGCTCGCCATTTCAGGTGCAAGCCTGCATCTCTACGGCAAAGCCGATGCCAAGCCGGGCCGCAAGATGGGGCATGTGACCTGCACCGCAGATTCGGTCAATGTTGCGTTGGCGCGGGCGCTCGAAGTTAAGCGCGCACTGGGGATGGTGGCTTAACTGCCCGTGGGGTGCAAATACCTGCGGCGCAGATGGGGCGGGGAAATCGAGATCGTGCGTCCTGCACCGACGCGTAACTTAATAGACTTTTGCGATTAATCCCACTGATTCGCAACTTTTATGAGCCAATCGCGTCGGTTGCAATCTTCGGACTTTTTGCAATGTAAAAAATCTGCTGGTAAAAGCCATCATGTGTCCACGCTAAATTTAGCGTGCCACCGCGCGATTGCGGTTCATAAAAAATCTTGCAGGTCGACCCCGAACGCGGAAGTTGATTTGCTCACGTTTCATCGTGACCAATATGAAAATATAGGTTTTTAATCAGCGACTAATTCCATTCGTTCGCAATTCTGAGTAAAAATTCTTTGTAGTCGCACTTTGCAGTGTCCGCGCAATATAGATGTGCCTGCCTATAAAACCCGTCGTAGGCCCAGTACAAAAGAAATACTGCCCCTGAGGTCTGTTCAATATAGGTAATGATCGCAGGGCGACCGCGTACTCTCGCGTTCACCCGCTCCCGCGTCATCCCAATTCCGCCCTCAGTTACTTTTAAATCAAAGTCTTGGAGAATCAGAAAATCTCTGCTTTCGCGCGCTTTGAAAGCATGGAATAGCCCAGTCGGTTTGCCGTTTAGGCCACCACCGTTCGCAAGATAGCCTTTGTACTCGAATTGACTAAGCGCGGCGGTCGGAAAATCTGCGACCCTACGCATCGAGGTTGCCTTCGAAACGTTTCCATCGAGTTTCGTGTACTTAAACATTGACTCGAGTCGCTTGAATTCTTCCGGAAAAGGTGTCTTGTTATCGAGCCAAACGCCCACGAGGTGATCTGGATCTTGGCCTTTCTTACCGAACCAAATTTGGCGCTCGATTGACTTTCCTAACTCAACGAGTTTTTTGTCGGTATCTTTAAACCATATTAGGGTTAGTATGTCTGAGTCCTTTTCGCTCGCAATACTAGGGTCGTGAAGACCTTCCAATCGATTAATTTCAGATCGATCGACAGGTTCGCGAAGCTTTGCACTTGCCGGCGCGGGTGGTTTCCCCATCGAAAACGCAACAGTGCCGAGGGCAATGCTAGTCACTAAACTGATTAGTACGTGTCTCACCGTAAAACCCCCAGTTTGCTAAGTTGCAGTTATTTTCTACTCGGGTAAAGCCTAAATCGAATGGTGGCGTGCCGAGTGGCTGTTCAGGATCTACGTACTTATGCTTACCTCTTACCCTCATTCCCACGCCCACGGCATCAAGGTTTGACGTTGGATGAATTGGACAGAGTAGCGATGCCGACGGTGCAAGACATTAAATAGAATGCCCGTACCCGTACTGGTACGGATTAACGCCGACGCGAACCTGAAAGGCTTTAGCGACTAATCCCACTGATTCGCAACTTTTATGAGCCAATCGCGTTGATTGCAATCTTCAGGCTTTTTGCAATATAAAAAAATCTGCCGGTAAAAGCCATCATGTGTCCACGCTAAATTTAGCGAGCCACCGGGCGATTGCGGTTCATAAAAAAGTCTTGCGGGTCGACCCCGAACGCGGAAGTTGATTTGCTCACGTTTCATCGTGACCGATCCTTCGGTGATCCTCAAATCCATCTCGTGAAGAATCAGAAATCCGGCATCGTTTCGCTCTCGAAAGCCCCATAGTAACCCTGTTGGCTTTCCGCGGAGACCGCCACCGCTCGCTAGATAGCCTTTGTACTCGTATCGTTCAAGTGCTTTTTCGGGAAATGCTGCTACGCGACGCATTGATGTTGCTGACGCCACATTGAACCTAGCCATTTTTTTAGACAGAAGCACCCTCTGAAGCTTGGTGATACAGGCGTTCATGGTCGGCTGGGGATACCCAGCCGTTGGTCGAGTGCCTGCGAACTCGGTTGTAATAACCCTCGAGGTACTCAAATACGATTGCTCGGGTTTGCTCTCGATCGCTTAGCGGCTTGCCGTAGATCTCCTCTTTTTTCAGCGTCGCGAAGAAACTCTCAGCCACTGCGTTATCCCAGCAGTTTGCTCTTCGACTCATGCTTTGGGTGAGCGCGTTTTTGTCGATGAGCGCGACAAAGTTGTCTGCGCAGTACTGGGAGCCCCGATCCGTATGGATCATGACCCCCGTGGGGTTGCCGCGCGTCAGTAATGCGGCCTGTAACGCATCAATCACCAGCGCCTGGTCGATGCGCTCGCTCATCTGCCAGCCCACCACCAAACGGCTGTGCAAATCGATTAACACTGCCAAGTAAAGCCAGCCTTGGGTGGTGCGCAGGTAGGTGATATCGCCGACCCAAACCTGATTGGGTCGATTGACCCTAAATTGCCGATTCAATAAATTCTGCGCCACGGGTAAGCGATGCTTTGAATCGGTGGTGCGCACAAACTTTTTGCTGTAGCGTGCGCGCAATCCCAGCCGCTGCATGCGCCGCCCGACCGTGCGGGTGCTGACCCGATAGCCTAGGCTGCGAACAATGGCGCAAAGCGCTGGCGCTCCAGTCCGCGCGCCGCTGGCGCTCCAGTCCGCGCGCCGCTGGCGCGGTGGGGTTGGGCGATGCGCTGATTCAGCACGCAGC
>JANPBT010000010.1:0-2282 GCA_031430575.1 Betaproteobacteria bacterium
CGCCAAGTTACCCAGAATCACCGGAAAGAAAAACGCCTTGTTATCCGCCATCAAGTGCGAACGATCAACCGCCAACTTCCACTCCAAGCGAAAGTAACCTTCTTCGCGTCGTTGTGTGTTGTCAGAAATAATCGGCACAAATAACGCGCATTGTTTGATTTGCTTGCGAATCGAAGCATCCCATGCATCACCACCGCGCAATTCAGATTGGTCGAACCAAACTCCCAAGCCCGCTACGCGCAGTGCATCACAAATGCGTCGTGTGGCGTCGGCATCTTGGGACGCGTAGGAGAGGAAGATGGCCTGGGTCATTTCGGCTGGGCAACGGGGTTATGCATAGGTCGAATCATGATCTTTCGGCAACGCCTAGAAACGCATGTAATCGCCCTCGCGTAGCACCACTGCACGCCTGGCTTGGGTTAAACGAATGCTGTAGAGCGTGTGCTGCCTGTTGTCGAGGAAGTGGCGTTGCAGCGATATTGGAATCGGTTGAATCTTTTCCCATTTCAGTCCCGGGTCGCGCTGCACGTCCGCCCAAGTGAGCTTGCTGATTTTTTCGAGCTGCTTGATGAGTTGAATCTTGTCGTTTTTTTCCAGCGCAAATAGGCTTTCCAGAAAAGGCGGGTAATTTAAGTCCAACAAGACCGCGCTACTTGCGGCGGACACTGGGTGCGCTCAGCTTTTTGGTTACGGCAGCAATTGAGGTTTTCTTAGGCGCCGTTTTTGTGGCCCAATCGAGCGCTTTGTCTAACTCGGCCTGCGCCGCTTTGGTATGCACCCACGCTTGGCTTTTCGGGATAGTGATAGCGGTCTGAATACGCCATTCGCCTGGCTCAATTTCTTCGATGATGACCTGCTGCCCAGCGTACTGTTTGCCGATAGAAATTTGCCCGCTGGTGCCAACGACTTTGGTTTGCACAGCCATGTTCGCACTCCTTCATAAATTCATGCCGCATGATAGCATGAATGTGAATGCTCAACGTTCCATACATACGACGATGTTGGGCTTGATGAAGCGCCAGCCCAACCTACCCGTTAGACGGGTTTCCCAGCACAAAAAAAGCTGTAAACGCCCGCCCATCCTAGGGTTTGCTCATCTCTGCAGCAATCGCTTCGCGAATCATCGCGAAGTTTTTCAGCCGCTTGAGTGAGGCAGGAGCAGCATCGAAGCGTTGTGCAGCTTCGTTGAGGTAGCGGGCTTTCTCGGCAGGGTTGGGCGCATTGGCAAGCGCGGCCGCATAAAGCACGCGTGCGTGAAAAGTCTTCATCGTTTCGTCATCGGTCTTTTGCAATACCGGCAATTTGTAGAACGCGAGGGCGGGCGCGACGGCCTTCACCGCCTCATCAAACTTGGCTTGGCGCGATAACGCAGTGGCAAGCAACGCACGCGTATCGTTGATTGAAGACTGATCGGAGAGCGATGGAGAATCGTTCATCTGCCAGTAGGTCAAGGCCTTGCGCAGATGCGTTTCGGCCACGCTGGCCTCATTCAGCAAGAGAGATAACTCTGCCGCCACTGTGTGTTGGATGGCAAACAGTCCGGCTGGTAACGCTGCCGGTTTATCACCAAAAACGCCGAGTCGCTCAGCGATGGAGCTATCAATGGCAGCGCGTGTGGCCTTGAAATCGCCGCCCGTCATCCGCGCAATCTCGCCGTGCGCCGTTTCAATACGGCCTCGCCCATTGACGCGCCCGCGCGCTGAGGCGTTCTGAATCTTAATCACCGCAAAATAACGCTCAGCGTCGGCCAAGTCGAGATTGGCGCGATTCGTGTCGCCCCGGCTGGCAGCTATGGTCGCCATATCCGCATGCCAGAAAAGCAGATTCTGTGCGCTAAAGCCGTTGACCCGCTCATCACGACCAAGCTCAAGTGCAAGCAAATACTGTTGCCATGCCTCATCCACACGGCCCATTGAATAGAGGCCAATGGCAATCCCGTAATAACCGACACGCAGATTGTTTTGCGAAGCGCTGCTGCCAGGATCGAGCGCAGTCAGCTCTAGCTGCACCCGCTGTGCCTCTCGCGCATAACGCAGTGCAGTTGCCACTTGCAACCGGTTGCCCTCAATCTGGGCGAATTGCGAATTGGCGGTGGATTTAGCACTCATTGCGCGCCGATGACCGGGGCGTACTGCGATGAGCTTGTCGGCCAGCACCAAGGTTTCATCCAGCACCAGTTTGGCTTCATCGTTTTTGTCGAGCGATCCGAGCGCCTCACCGAGTTGCCAGCCGTTGACGACATAACCTGCGGTGGCGGGGAGATAGGTCAACTCTAGTGCGCC
>JANPBT010000011.1:0-6087 GCA_031430575.1 Betaproteobacteria bacterium
CCAACGCTTAAATAATCACTCAGCCGCGCGCCACTACTGAGTACCGCCGCTTTACCTGCCATAGCGCTCTCTCCATCAACTTGTCGATGGAGATCAATTTTTACACATCTTTACTTAAGTGAACAGCATTGGGTGCGTCCCTAATGCTGCGCATTGGGTGCGTCTAAAATTGCGAAAGTAAATCGTCACTACCCCGCAGAAACCGCCCGCGCACAACCATCAGCTAAGCCGGGCTTGAAATGCGTATTGAAGAAATTCAAAACACGATCCATATGTTTACGGGGTGCGTCGTGCCCGCCATAAACTGCCAAGTGTTCATGTGGCCAGGCGAATCGTTTTTCTTTGAAACGTGTCATCATCTGTTCCGACATTTCGTGTGAGTTCCACATTTCATCTTGGGTCGCGGACAGCAAGAAAACCGGGCCATTGATTTTTTCAACGGGAATTGAGGCTTGTTCTACGGCAGCGTGATCTTCACGCATGATTTCAAACACTTTGCGTTTGTCGCCGGTGATGAGTGCGGGAGTTGCCCGCCAAGGTAGCGGTACGAAAGGAAGCGCTTGCCCATTGTGGCTAAATGAAGAGGTTGTCATCGCAGACGTTAGCGCAACAAACACCGCATTGCCCGGCACAATTGCGGCAGCCGATTTGATCTCTGGATAGCGGCTGGCAAGCAGTAAGGCCAGTTCTCCACCTTTGGAGCCGCCCATGACTGCGATACAGCGGCCATCAATCGCAGGGTTCTTTGCGGCATCCATAATGGCCGTGTGCAAGCCCTCCAGGGCAATGCGATCAAGTTTTTCTGGTGTGCCAGGCATACCGAAATAGCCCACTGCTAAAACTGCGTAGCCCTCATCGTTGAAGCGGTTGCGCAGTTTTCTTACTCTTGATGTGGCCCACACATTGCCCCCTTCGGCGCCACCCAGCGCAACAATTAAAGGGCGCTTGGGTGCGCCTGCAGGAGGCGATGTATTATCGTGCGTAAGAAAGAGCGTGGCATTCACTTTGCCGTGATTCGTTGGCATGTTGATGGTGTCAACACTGTTTGTTACGTAAATCAAATACGCAGCAAAACTCAGAACGAGCAGCACAATCAGGGCGGCAACGCCTAAGAGACTGGATTTCAAGATAGATTTGGTCATTTCTTTTTTACCTCCACTGCGCGGCGAAAAAAAACGTCGCTTACATTGCGACCAAATACTTCCGAAATTTTCAGTGCCAGCTCTAGAGACGGCGCGTAGCGCGCCGCTTCCAGCGCGATGATGGTTTGCCGTGTGATCCCGACCGCAGTGGCGAGACCTTCCTGCGTCATCTCGCCGTGCTCGAAGCGTAGCCGCCGAATGCTGTTGTCAATGGGCTGCGTACTGGGAGCATGAATCGGCGGATTAGTCATGTGCCACCTCATTCCCACGACGATCTTTCCAATAAAGGATAAGTTGTGTCAAATACTGCACGAGACCGGACAGCATGATGAGATTGAGTAGCGTGTTGGCGATCAGCCAGTGGGTGAAGCGCTGCATGGAGGGCCCGGGCGCAAATCCGAGCAACAGCAAAAAAACAATCAAAAAAATGACCAGTGATGCGTAGCCCACTTTTTGTCCCTGCGCGTCGATGATGTGATCGCGCTCATCACGCGGCGCGTTTCTATCAATCAGAATCGCCCACGCAATCGCACCGCCGATGAACATGGTCCAGGAATCAACACCACCCGTGTCACCCGAATTGCGATGCACTTCCGAACCCGGCGTCAACAGCACGACGATCACATAGGCGCAGATGATCGCTGTGCCTGCCATATAGAGCCAGACTCGACGTTCAGTGCCGCTTGGCTCATCGCCCGCAATCGCCTCGCGCGCCTGCCAGTGCCTACGGGCAAAGATCGCAACGCAGATCAGCAACGCTGCCCCGACGTAACCGGCACGAAGCGGCAGATCGATCCACCCACTGGCGAGCAAAGCGCCGAAGGAGGAGAAGCCGCTTAGAACGGTGATGATTTTCAACATAGAAATGTCATTTTCAAACCACTAAAAGTATAGTGTACATTACATTTAGTAATTCATAAATTACTTTTTTATGCTGAAGCAAAAAGTAGAGGTTGTATTAGCGATGCACTCTAATGTCTGTCCATCTTGCTTTGACAGCGAGCGTAGATCACAACGAATACAGCGTTTTCCGTCCCAGAGCCACAATCGCCGCAGCATCCACTCCAAAAAATTGCCGCAGCGCGGCACGCGTATCACTGCGGCCAAAGCCGTCCGTCCCCAAGGTTTTGTAAACGCGCCCGACCGGAATAAATTCGCGCACTTGCTCGGGCACTGCGCGCACGTAATCGGTCGCTGCGATGATAGGGCCATTGGTTTCGCTGAGCAGTTGCGTTAGATAGGCGATTTCACTCGCGCCTTCGCGAGCCAGGCCTTCGCGCGCGAGCTCGCTCCAGCTCGTTACGCTCACGACCGTCGCGCGCACGCCTTCCGCCGCTAATTGCTCTGCGGCTTTCACCACTTCGGTGAGGATCGCGCCGCTGCCGAGCAAGCATACCTGCGGCGCAGTTTTTGGCAAATCTGCGCCGCAGGTAGCAAATAGGTAAGCGCCTTTCAATACGCCTTCATGGGCACGGGCGGGGATCGACGGGTTGGCGTAGTTTTCGTTCATCGTGGTGACGTAGTAGAAAACGTCTTGCTGTTCCGTCACCATTTCTCTCATGCCCGCCTCGACGATCACCGCGAGCTCGCCGGCGAACGCGGGGTCGTAGGCTTTGCAATTGGGGATCGTGCCAGCGACTAAATGCGAGCTGCCATCTTGGTGTTGCAAGCCTTCGCCGCCAAGCGTGGTGCGCCCGCTCGTGGCGCCGATTAAAAATCCGCGCGGGCGCTGATCGGCGGCGGCCCAGATCTGATCGCCAACCCGCTGAAAGCCAAACATGGAGTAATAAATGTAGAACGGCAGCATCGCGACGCCATGGGTGCTGTAGCTCGTGGCCGCCGCCGTCCAGCTTGCGATTGCGCCCGCTTCGCTGATGCCTTCTTCCAAAATTTGGCCATCGAGTGCTTCTCGATAAGCCAAGACTGAGCCAATATCTTCCGGTTCATAGCGCTGGCCGACGCTCGAATAAATGCCCACTTGCTTAAATAAATTGGCCATGCCAAAAGTGCGCGCTTCATCGGCGACGATGGGGACGACGCGCGGGCCGAGCGCTTTATCTTTCAGCAAGCTGCCCAGCATGCGCACGAAGGCGGTCGTCGTGCTCATTTCTTTGCCTTCGGCATTCACCGCGAAATCGGCAAACGAAGCTAAATCGGGCGTGGATATCGCTTGCGCTGCGGTGTGGCGCGTCGGCACGTAGCCTCCGAGCTTGCTGCGCTGGGCATGCAAGTAAGCAAGCTCGGCGCTATCGGTTGCGGGTTTGTAAAACGCGAGCGATTTGGTTAGCTCATCGGAGAGCGGCAGATTAAATCGATTGCGAAATTCGATTAAGGCATCATCATCAAATTTCTTTTGCGAATGCGTGGTCATCTTGCCTTGGCCGGCCGCGCCCATGCCGTAACCTTTTTTAGTTTGCGCGAGGATGACGGTAGGCTGCCCGGTGTGTTGCGCGGCGGCGAAATAAGCTGCATGAATTTTTACAATGTCGTGCCCGCCGCGCTTGAGCCGATCAATTTGCTCATCGGTTAAGCCTTGCGCGAGCGCGGCGAGCTCGGGGCTTTGGCCGAAGAAATGATCGCGGTTGTAGCGGCCATCGTTCGCCGCGAAAGTCTGAAATTGCCCATCAACGGTATTGGCGAATGCGCGCAGCATTGCGCCGCTTTGGTCGCGCGCAAACAAACCATCCCAATCGCTCCCCCAAACAAGCTTGATCACATTCCACCCTGCGCCGCGGAACAATTGCTCAAGCTCATCAACGATACGGCCATTGCCGCGCACGGGGCCATCGAGCCGCTGCAAATTGCAATTGACGACCCAAACCAAATTATCGAGCCGCTCGCGGGCGGCAAGCGTGAGCGCGCTCATGCTCTCGGGCTCATCCATCTCGCCATCCCCAAAGATACCCCAGACTTTGCGGCCATCGCAGTTCACCAACTTGCGATGCGAGAGATAGCGCATGAAGCGGGCTTGATAGATGGCGCTGATCGGGCCAATGCCCATGCTGCCGGTGGGAAATTGCCAAAAATCGGGCATCAACATTGGGTGCGGGTAGCTGCTCAAGCCTTTCGCGCCATTGCGCGGCGCGGTGAGCTCTTGCCGATAATGGGCGAGATCGTTTTCTGATAATCGCCCTTCGAGATAGGCGCGGGCATAGACGCCGGGCGCGCTATGCGGCTGGAAGAAAACTAAATCACCCAATTGATTTTCGTTGCGCGCTTGAAAGAAATGATTAAAGCCCACTTCAAATAAATCGGCCGCGCTTGCGTAGCTGGCGATATGCCCGCCCAACTCGCCATGCGCTTGATTTGCGCGCACGACCATCGCCAGCGCATTCCAACGCATGATGCTCGCGAGCTTTTCTTCAATCGCTAAATCGCCGGGAAATTTCGGCTGCGCCTCGACCGCGATAGTATTTGCGTAGGGTGTAGCGAGCGGTGGCTGCCAGCCTACGCGCTGCGTGCCTGCGAAATGCGCCAGCTCATTTAAGAGAAAGCGCGCTCTTTCTGCGCCGCAGGTATTGAGCACAGCGCGCAACGCTTCGCGCCACTCTTGCGTTTCCAGCGGGTCAATATCGGCATCGGTGCGAGCAATATGCGGCGCAATCGCATCTAAAAAATGAGAAATCGTTTTGTCAGACATCGCAGCGAAGTTGGGTTGACGGTAAGCAGAAGCGTACGCCTATTCGCGCCAAATGTGCTGCATACCTGCGGCGCAGAATGGCGGTCTTTTCACATAATATGCGGCGATTTCATAATCTTAATGAATAATCTGCGGATGAATACTGAAATCACTCTTGACACAGCCGATCGCCGCATCCTCGCCATCTTGCAACACGATGGCCGCATCACCAACGCTGCGCTCGCAGAAGCGGTGCATCTCTCGCCCTCAGCGTGTTTAGCCCGCGTACGGCGACTGGAGGAAGCAGGCGTCATTGAAAAATACGTCGCGCTCGTAAGCCCACGCCACATCGGGCTTACCGTGAACGTCCTCCTCTTCGTAACCCTGAGCAAACAAATTGATAAGGCACTCAAAACATTTGAAGCCGCAATCTTAGATCGGCCAGAAGTCGTAGAGTGTTTTTTGATGACAGGCGATGCGGACTATTTGCTCCATGTGATTGTGACGGATGTGCAAGCTTACGAACGGCTCGTACTCGATCATTTAACCAAAATCCCCGGCGTCGATAAGATTCGCTCCAGCTTTTCATTGAAGCAAGTGAAGTTTGAAACGGCGCTGCCGGTGTAAAACCAGTCGTGCCTGCGGCGCAGTTTTGCTCACATTTACGGGCTAAAACTGCGCCGCAGGTATTTGTCGTAGTGGCAGTGGGCGGACAACTTCTGTGCCGCTTAAAGCGCGGCTCCGAATGCAATGAGAATCGCGTAAACAACGGACATTGGTGAAAACGTTGGCGCATCATAATTCTTCAAAACTGGGTTGCAATATGAGAGCAATTGTTTACACGCGTTACGGCCCGCCGGAAGTACTCCAATTAACGCAGATCGCCAAGCCCGCGCCAAAGCGCGATGAAGTATTGATCAAGATACACGCAACCACTGTGACCTCTGGGGATTGGCGTGTTCGTAGCCTCAACGTCCCCACAGGCTTTGGCCTTATCATCCGCTTGGTATTCGGCATCTCAAAGCCGAAGCAGCCGATACTGGGCTCAGAGCTCGCTGGAGTGATCGAAGCGATTGGCGATGACGTCTCGAAATTTAAAGTCGGCGACGCAGTTTTCGCATTCAGCGACGCGGCGATGGGCTGCTATGCCGAATGCAAATGCATGCCCGAGAATCGGGCGCTTGCAAAAAAACCAGCGCATTTAACGTTTGAAGAAGCCGCCACACTCTCTTTTGGCGGAACTACAGCGCTCAGTTTCCTACGGCGCGCGAAAATTCAGCGCGGAGATAAAGTGCTTATCAACGGCGCCTCGGGCGGCGTCGGCAC
>JANPBT010000012.1:0-2062 GCA_031430575.1 Betaproteobacteria bacterium
TAAATGATCGACATTATCACAGGAGAAATCCGTCATTTAATTACCGAAAGCGGGGGAAGATCCGCCTGAATAACATCCCTACTTGAGAGTGAGAGGTTTTGAGGATGAGAAGGAGTTAGGCGGCGAGGCAGGTGCCCTCGATGCGGTGGAGATCGAGGCGTTGACGGAGGAATAACTCGAAGGAAGCGCCCTGAGGGGAAGCGGCGAGAAATTCCGGCAGGCTGTTTCGCAGGGCGCAGGCGACGACGAACTCCGAGGGACAATGCGGGGAGCGCACGGTGCGCAGCCAGGAGCCGAAGTGACGCCAAACCAAAGCCGGATGGAGGGCGGCGAGACATTGGAGGAGCCCCTGGGCGACGAGGCCGATTTGGATGTGGCGGTGGTAGGCGTCGAGTTTGCGGCGGATGGCGGTGCGGTAGGCCGCGGACTGGTGATGGAGGACTTGGTCGCCCTGAAACCGGCGCAGCGGGGTCATCGGGCGCATCCAGAAATGATAGGCCCAGGTGCCGACGGAGTGAAGGGCCTGCTTGAACGTGACCTCGATTTTGAAGCGCAGGGCGTAGAGCCGGATGATCTCGGCCGGAGCGAGGGTGAGGTCGGTGCACAGCAGGAGGATTTGGCCGCGGTGGGGATGAATGACGGCGACGAAGCGGACGACGCGTCCGGCGGGACGCCAGAGCAGGTCGCGGCCAACCCAGCGCAAGGTGACGCCCTGCTCGCCGTAGACCGGGCTGGGCATGGTCGCGAGGAGCCCGGTGAACAAATCGCGCAGCCGGATTTTGGTCCCGTAAAGTTTGGGTCGGCCGCGACCCGCGCGCCGCGGGCCAGTCGGCACGGTGTAAGCGCAGGCGTTTTTCTTGAGCCGGGAAATCAGGTGGCCGCCTTGGTCGAGCAGTCCGGCGATGATTTTGCCGCAGGCGTAATAGGCATCGGCGACCAGGAGCACCGGCTCGGGCAGCCGCAAAGCGGCGAGCAGGAGCAGCAGCTTGTCGAGCAGCGTCCGGCCGTCGCGGTTGGAAAACACCAGGCCTTCGTGAATCCGCGCGGTCAGCGGCACGGCTTGAAAGCTCGTGCCGACCTTGACCAGCAACGCGAGCGCCTGGCAGGAGTGGCCCATAATATACTCCGGCTTCGTGTTGGAGTCCGAGGCTTGGTGGAGGGATTTGACGGCCAGCATCTTGCGGCCCGCCTTGGATTTTTTCAGGCCATCGGCCAACAGGACCAGGCGGCCGTTGACCCGCTGCACGCCGGGATGAGTCGCCAAGACGACCCGCACCCACGTTCGCGCCAAGGCATCCACACAGAGCGCGGGGCTGTGAAAGAAATCCAGGAGGCAGCCGTAGCAGCCGGACTTGAGCCCGAGGGCCCGCACAAAGCTGGTGACCCCGCCCATATCGCGACGGACCGCCATGGCGGCGAGCGACACCGCCAGCCACAGAAAGGTGCGCTGGCGCGAGCACGCCGGACGCAGTTGCGAGACGAATAACCACCAGTGGGACCAAAGGAGCATGCGGAGAAGTTGATTTCGCCTACAGTATAGCATTGCAATGCTATACTGCAATCACCAAATGCCCTCCGGTCAAAAAAAACTGCGCGCAGCCGCACCCTCCGGCTCGACTTCCACCCCGGTTCTCCGGAAAACTCTCCGCCGTGGAAGATAAACCGCTCGCAAAGTGGCAGGCCCAACTCGCTCGGACCCAGGCCGAACTCGCTCAGCTCGGGCCCATGCGCCCCGGTTCCCTCAGCCAACAATACAAAGATCCGGTCGCGCGGACCGGCGCCTACTGGCAACTCAGCTACACCCACCAAATGCGCAGCCGCTCCCGCTACGTCCGGCCCGCAGAGTTACCCCGGATCAAGTCACTGCTCGCCAACTTCAAACGCTTCCGTGCGCTCGTTGATCGCTGCGTCGATCTCTCCGTCAAGATCGCCGACCGCCAGACCGAATTGCTCCGCACTTCCGCGCCAGATCTATCCTGACGACCGCTCACGAACTCGGCACTCTCAAGATATTGACTGAGCAGAATGAGAACTGCCGCCCTTGCGCTATCCCGCTTCAGTC
>JANPBT010000013.1:0-1623 GCA_031430575.1 Betaproteobacteria bacterium
CTTTCCTCAATCGCATCATGCGTTTCGCTGATTTCTGGTCGCGCCGAATGTAGCCATGAATTGCATCAGAATGACTCATGCGCCATCGGCGCAAATCATGATTAGGCGACACGCAACAATAACCGCTACGACTTCGGTAGCCGTGGCATCACCGTGTAGTTCCATTCAGGATGGAACTCGTGGCCGCGGATGTCGAGTGCTTTCATCTCGGCGTCGCTGACCTTGATGCCCTTCTCGTAGGTGCGCGTGTCGAGCGCGCATTCGACCTTAAGACCGGTCCTGGTCGTCGTCGCGCCGATCAGCTCGACCATTGTCGCGAGGCTCCTCAGCGGACGCCCGCGCCAGTTCTGCGTGATGTGGCAGAACAAGCGGTGCTCGATCTTGTTCCACTTCGACGTACCTGGCGGATAGTGGCAGACCTTGATCGGCATGGCGATCTCGTCGGCGAGCTTCTGCAGCTCGACCTTCCACAGCCTGACGCGCGACCCGTTCGAGCCGCCGCCGTCCGCCGTGATCATCAGCTGGCGCATGTTCGTGTAGCGCTTTCGCCCCATCCGCTCGAGCCAGGTGCGGATCGACTGCACGGCGAACTCGCCGGTGTCACAGGTGATGCCGACGCTGACCCAACCGAGGTTGGCCGAAAGGTCGAGTACGCCATAGGGCACGCCCTTGCCGAGCGGGCCGGGAAAATCATGCAGGTCCACCGGATCGGCATCGCCCTCCTCTCGATAGTCCGACCCGCCGTTCTTGTAGTTGCCGATCACTTCCTTCTTCTTCGTGTCAACGGAGATCACCGGCTGGCCGGCAGCCTGGGCCGCGAGCACCTCGGAGTTGATATGCTCGAACTGTGCGTTCCGGTCGGGATGGCTCGTCCCTTCAACTGTCTTGCGATTGACCTTCCTGGAGAACTCGAGCTCCTCGACGAGCAGCTTGGCGACCGTGTTGGGACTGATCTCGTGGCCCATCCCGACCAGTGCATCCGCCAGCTTCACATGGCTCTTCGACACCCACAGCAGCGGACGCTCGGGATCGCCCATCGTCGCTGGCTCCACCAGATACCGCAGGGCGGCCAGCAGCTTTGGATCGAGCTCGATCAGCGCCTTGGGGCCGCCGCCTTCCCGGCGCACGCAGCCCGCAGGCAGCGGTGGCGCATCGAGGTCGTCGAGGCCGCGCTCGATAGTGCTGCGGGCGATGCCGGTGATCCCTGAGACGGCAATGAGACCGCCATAGCCCGCAGCGCGCACCTCGCTTGCTGCGAACAGCCGCCTGCCACGCTCGTCGCGCTTCGAGCCATCCGCTTCCCACCGCAGCCGTATTGCTTGCTTGTCGATCCGCATGCCGATGTGGGTAGACGTGTTCGCGGTTCCCGGGAATCCAGGCCCGCCGAGTCATTCCGACGCACGGCTTTCACAGACAACGCGATTCACTTATCGTTGAGCGTCGCCTTAGGGTTCGCATGCGGCTGCGGCGCTCGCGCACAGGCGAGAACGCTCTCGACCTCGCGGCATTCGCTCAAGCGGTCGACGCGTGCGCCGCCAATCGCACCGCTCGCGCCGACGACAAGGGCGCGAACCGGGCGTTCAAACGATTTCAGCGAGGTCACGTTCGTTCCGTGGGTGGCGG
>JANPBT010000014.1:0-8539 GCA_031430575.1 Betaproteobacteria bacterium
TTTCCTATTCTAGTCGATCGATCTCTTAAAAAAAAGACCTTGACGGATCAAGATATTTAGTGTTTCATTATGAGTTCTGCTGGTAAAACACGCTATATAGATGGTGTCTACCAAGTATTCCACATGCTACTTTGTCCTACCATCTCACAGTGCATATGATTGCCCAAATAAATCAGTTCGGTGCTAGTACTTCTGACCGTGTAGTCACCAAAACCGCTAATAGCAGCCAAATTATCGGCGCAGCATTGCAAGCTGCGGTTGCTGGTCGGCGGGTTTTGGTGGTGCAATTTCTTAAGGGCGGCTTACATCAAGGTCAAGACCATATGGTTAATCTGGCTCAAAACTTAGATTGGCTGCGGTCAGATCTGATGCGCCACTTCACAACCGGCGAGTTAAGTGAGTCAGAATCCCAATCTTTGGCCAGTCTGTGGCAACATGCCCAGCAATTGATTCGATCGCTGGAATATCAACTAGTTATCTTGGAAGACCTTCAAGACCTGGTAAAGATGGGAGCGATCGAGCTGGCCGAAGTTGAACAATTGTTGCGAACGCTACCCACTTCGGTAGAAGTCGTCATTCCGGGTATTACTGCTAATCAGGTAGCTGAACTTCAGGCTTCCTAGAGCTTTATGACTTTACTTTTTCAGCCCCTCTTCACTTTATTGGGAGAGGGGTTAATTGTCAAAATAACGCCTCACTTGCTATCAATGCTATCGTTTTCCAGCTCCTTTTTCTTTAATGAGAATAGCAAAAGCAATATAATAGGTCTGTTGCCAAAGGCATACGGTCAAAAGTTCTCCTTTATGTAATCGCTGAGCGTGGCAATGACGGAACAAGAAATCGAACAAACATTGATCGAAAAACTGGGAGATCTTAAATACAGCGATCGCCCGGATATCCGCGATCGCGCCACCCTGGAAAAAAACTTCCGCGAAAAGTTCGAGACGCTTAACAGGGTGAATCTGACGGATGCCGAATTTGCCCGACTGTTGGAGCAGATGATCACCCCAGATGTATTTGTCGCTGCTAGGCAACTGCGCGAGCATAGCAGTTTTGATAGGGACGACGGTACGCCGCTGTTTTACACCCTGGTTAATATTAAGGACTGGTGCAAAAATACCTTTGAGATAGTCAGCCAACTCCGTATCAACACCGACAGCAGCCACCACCGCTATGATGTGATCCTGCTGATCAATGGTGTGCCGGTGGTACAAATCGAGCTAAAAAACCTGACCATTAGCCCGCGTCGGGCGATGCAGCAGATCGTCGATTACAAAAATGACCCCGGCAATGGCTACACCAAAACCTTGCTGAGCTTCGTCCAACTATTCATTGTCAGCAACCGCAGCGATACCTGGTACTTTGCTAACAACAACAACAATCACTTTAGCTTTAATGCTGATGAGCGTTTTCTGCCGCTCTATCAATTTGCTGGAGAGGACAACCAAAAAATCACCCATCTGGATAGCTTCGCCGAGAAGTTTCTGGCTAAATGTGCGCTAGGGCAAACGATCAGCCGCTATATGGTGCTGGTAGCCAGTGAACAAAAACTGATGATGATGCGCCCTTATCAGATTTATGCTGTTAAGGCTATTGTCGATTGTATTCATTACAACTGTGGTAATGGCTATATCTGGCACACCACAGGCAGTGGCAAGACGCTCACATCCTTTAAAGCAGCCACGCTGCTTAAGGACAACCCGGACATTGAAAAATGTCTGTTCGTGGTGGATCGGAAAGACCTCGATCGACAAACACGGGAAGAATTCAATAAGTTTCAGGAAGGCTGTGTCGAAGAAAACACCAACACCGAAGCTTTGGTAAAGCGGCTGCTCTCTGACGACTACGCCGATAAGGTGATCGTCACCACTATCCAGAAGCTCGGTTTGGCTCTGGATGATAGCAATAAGCGCAACTACAAGCAGCGGTTGAAGCCATTAGCCCAGAAGCGGATCGTGTTTATCTTTGACGAATGCCATCGATCACAATTTGGCGAAAACCATAAAGCGATCGAAGAATTTTTCCCGAATGCTCAGCTATTTGGCTTTACTGGCACACCGATTTTTGAACAAAACGCCAGCTATAAGCAGCTTGAAGGTCAACAAGGCTCCTACAAAACTACGGAAGATATTTTCCAGCGGCAACTGCACGACTACACCATCACCGACGCGATCGAAGATCGTAACGTCTTGCGCTTTCATATTGACTACTACAAGCCCGAAGGCAAGAACAAGCCAAAGCCGGGGGAAGCACTGGCGAAGAAAGCAATCGTTGAAGCCATTCTGGAAAAACATGATGCGGCGACTGGGGGGCGGCGGTTTAACGCGATTCTGGCTACCAGCTCTATTAACGATGCGATTGAATATCATCGCTTGTTCAAGGAAATTCAGGCAAAAAAACAGACTAAAGATAGCAACTTCCAGCCGTTGAATATTGCTTGTGTGTTTTCACCGCCTGCCGAAGGCAATAAGGATGTACAGCAGATTCAGGAAGATCTGCCCCAGGAAAAGGCCGACAACCAAGATGCCCCGGATGAAAAGAAAGCGGCTCTGAAGGCGATCATGGCTGACTACAACATCTTCTATGGCACCAATCACGATATCAACAACTTTGACCTGTACTATCAGGATGTGCAAAAGCGGATTAAGAATCAGCAGTACTCTAACCAAGACTTGTCCCACACCCAGAAGATCGACCTGGTGATTGTGGTGGATATGTTGCTCACGGGCTTCGATTCTAAGTTTCTGAACACGCTCTATGTGGATAAAAATCTTAAGTATCACGGGCTGATTCAGGCGTTTTCGCGTACTAACCGGGTGCTGAATGACACTAAGCCCTACGGCAATATTCTCGATTTCCGCCAGCAGCAGGAGGCTGTTGATACAGCCGTCCAACTTTTTTCGGGTGAATACCTAGAAAAAGCCAAAAAAATCTGGCTGGTCGATCCCGCCCCGGAGATGATCACTAAGCTGGAAGCAGCAGTCAAGATGCTGGATGAGTTTATGAAATCCCAGAGGTTGACCTATGCGCCGGAAGAGGTGCCAAACCTTAAGGGTGACGCGGCGCGGGGTCAATTCGTCAACTTGTTTAAGGAGGTGCAGCGCCTGAAGACTCAGCTTGATCAATATACTGATCTCACGCCAGACCATGCTGAAACGATCGAGCAAATTATTCCATCAGAACAGTTGCAAGCTTTCCGTGGGGTGTATCTAGAGACTGCCCAACGGCTGAAGGCACAGCAGAACAAAGGCGGCGACGCGGCTAGCCCGGAGGTGCAGCAATTAGATTTTGAATTTGTGCTGTTTGCTTCTGCGGTGATTGATTATGACTACATCATGGGGCTGATTGCTCGTTATACGCAGGATCGACCGGGCAAGCAGAAGATGAGCTGCGAGCAGTTGATCGGGCTGATCCAATCTGATGCGAAGTTTCTGGGCGATCGGGAAGATATTGCTACTTATATCGGCACTCTGCAAGCGGGGAAAGGCTTGGATGAGAAGGCGATCCGAAAAGGGTATGAGTTATTCAAGATGGCAAAGAATACTCATGAATTGGCGGAGATTGCCGTCAAGCATGGGCTGGAGTCGGCGGCGGTGCAAACTTTTGTGGATGGTATTTTGCAGAGGATGATTTTTGATGGGGAGCAGTTGAGTGATTTGATGGCGACTTTGGAGTTGGGCTGGAAGGCGCGGACGAAGAAGGAGTTGGCTTTGATGGAGGATTTGATTCCGCTGTTGCATAAGCTGGCGCAGGGGCGGGAGATTTCGGGGTTGGGAGCGTATGAGCAGTAAGGTGAATTTGGTGAATATAGAGCAAGAGAGAAAACGCGAATTGAAGCCTAAGCTTCGCTTCCCTGAGTTTCGGGATGTGGGAAAGTGGGAGGAGAAGAAGCTAATTGATGTTACTGATAAAAAAATAAAGTGGAGTTTTATTGGGGGTCCATTTGGCTCAAACCTTAAGTCTTCCGATCACACTACTCAAGGCATTAGAATAATTCAACTACAAAACATCGGAGATGCTGAATTTCTTGATGACTATAAGATATTTACAACTGAACAGAAAGCAAATGAGCTTCTAAGTTGCAACATATATCCAGGCGAGATTATCTTATCTAAGATGGGCGATCCTGTAGGACGTGCTTGCTTAATACCAAACAAGCATAAGCGATACTTAATGTGTTCTGATGGGATACGCCTTGTTGTTGATGAGGGTCTATTTGGTAAATATTTTATTTACTCATTGATTAACTCTGATTCATTCCGAAAGTTAGTAGAGAAGACAGCTACAGGATCTACAAGGAAAAGGATTGGTCTTGATGATCTAAAAAATCTACCAATAGTGTTACCAGGGTTATCAGAACAACAAAAAATTGCTGACTGCCTTTCTTCACTCGACGAACTAATCGCCGTAGAAACCCAAAAGCTCGACACGCTCAAAATCCACAAAAAAGGATTGATGCAGCAGCTTTTCCCCACACTTGATGAGGTGAAGGCATGAGCGGAAAACCCAAAATCTACACTTACCAATCTATGCACAAACTGGTGCATAGACTGCGTGATGACTTGAATAGCGGAGGACAAGATTTCGTTTTGCTTTATGCCTATAACGGTACAGGAAAAACTCGTCTATCGATGGCTTTCAAAGATGCCGGAAAGAAGAACGGTGTCGAACGTGACACACTCTACTTTAATGCCTACACCGAAGATCTTTTCTACTGGGATAATGATTTAAGTAACGATACCGATCGGCAGTTGCGGATCAATTCCGAATCCCGTTTTTTCTCTGGCTTCAAAGAACTGGCACTAGAAGAAAAAATCTTTGCATACCTAGAACGTTATGCCAGCTTTGATTTCAAAATCGACTACGAGCAATGGATCATCACCTTCTCACGTCAAAATGAACAAAACATCAAAGTATCTCGTGGCGAACAAAATATATTTATTTGGTGTATTTTTCTAGCAATTTGTGAACTAGCGATCGATGACCATGAATCTTATGCCTGGGTAAAATACCTGTATATCGACGATCCTATTTCTTCATTAGATGATAACAATGCGATCGCCGTAGCCAGCGATTTAGCACAGCTACTCAAAAAGAGTAAAGAACGTTTTAAAACTGTAATCTCCTCCCACCATAGTCTTTTTTACAATGTCATTTGGAATGAGTTTCGCAGCTCAAAAGCGAAATACAAGACCTATTTCTATCACCGTCCAAACAACTCAGAAAAATATACATTGCAGGCAACTGACGATACGCCATTTTTTCATCATGTAGCTATGCTGAGTGAACTACAACAAGCAGCAAATTCGGGCAAGCTCTACACACATCATTTCAACATGTTACGCAGCATTCTAGAAAAAACAGCCACTTTTTTTGGCTTTAAAGATTTTTCTGCCTGCATTCACGGTGTGGAGGATGAGATTTTGTATGCTCGTGCTTTAAATCTTTTGAGTCATGGCAAGTATTCAATCTACGAACCAAGGGAAATGGTTACGGATACCAAGGAATTATTCAGCACAATTCTGGTAGCTTTTTTAGATCGCTACCGATTCGACCTACCTGAATTTATCGCCGAAGCATCTGAGACGGGAGAACAATCATGAGCGACATCGAACTGCCGCCAACTTTGCTGAATGAACTGCGTGACCTGATTATCAATGCAAGGCAACAGGCTTTTCGCAGCGTTGATACCATTCAGGTACAAACCTATTGGCAAATCGGCAGGCATATCGTCGAATTTGAACAAGGCGGCGAAGCCCGCGCTGCCTATGGCAAACGGCTACTAGCAGAACTAGCCGCAGCCCTCACCGGAGAATTTGGTAAAGGCTTCGACGAACGGAACCTTCGAAATATGCGTGCCTTCTTTCAGCATTTTCCAAATTGGAACGCACTGCGTTCCGAATTGAGCTGGACTCACTACCGCCTGCTCCTGCGGGTTAATACCCCAGCAGCCCGCTTGTGGTACATGCAAGAAGCAGCAACACAAAACTGGAGTACCCGCGTGCTAGAGCGGCAGATCGGCACCCTCTACTACGATCGCCTGCTATCCAGCCAAGACCAGGACGGGCTACTTGCCGAAACCCGGAAAACATTACAAGCAGAAACCCAAACCCCACGCGACTTTGTGCGTGACCCAGTAATGCTGGAATTTCTCGGCCTGCCAGATACAGGGCGGCTAATGGAAGCAGACCTTGAGCGAGCGCTCATGGATAAACTCCAACAGTTTCTCCTAGAACTCGGTAAAGGCTTTGCCTTCGTCGCACGTCAACAGCGCATCAGCACAGAAACCCAAGATTTCTACATCGACTTGGTATTTTATAATTACCTGCTCAAATGCTTTGTACTAATTGACCTCAAAACCGGGAATTTAACCCACCAAGATATTGGGCAAATGGATATGTACGTGCGCATGTACGACGACCTCCGCCGTGGCGCAGACGACAACCCCACCGTAGGTATTTTGCTCTGTGGCAGCAAAGATCAATCGGTGGTGCGCTACTCTGTATTGCACGAAAGTGAGCAATTGTTCGCCAGCAAATACCGTTTAGTGCTGCCCAGCGAGGAAGAACTGCGCCGCGAAATCGAACGCGAACGCGCCGAGATCGACATCCGCCAAGCCCTAGAAAGTACCGAGAATAAAGACCATGAGTGAACAAGATCATAAAAAACTGGGCACGACCCTATGGGGCATTGCCGACCAACTGCGCGGAGCAATGAACGCGGATGACTTCCGTGATTACATGCTCTCGTTCCTTTTCCTGCGCTACCTCTCAGACAACTACGAAGTCGCCGCCCACAAAGAACTAGGCTCAGACTATCCAGATAACCAAGACCAGCCCAACACTACGCCACTGCAACTCTGGTATGACCAGAACCCAGACGACATTATTGAATTTGAAAAACAGATGCGCCGCAAAGTGCATTATGTAATCGAACCAAAACACCTTTGGGGCAGCATTGCCGAAATGGCTCGTACTCAAAACAAGAAATTGCTAGAAACGCTCCTGGCCGGTTTCAAATACATCGAAACCGAATCCTTTGAAAGTGCCTTCCAGGGTCTGTTTTCTGAAATCAACCTAAACTCTGAAAAACTTGGCAAAACGCTTCCCGATCGCAACGCCAAACTTTGCACCATCATCAAAGCGATCGCCGCAGGGCTGGCTGATTTCTCCACAGATAGCGATACCCTCGGTAACGCCTACGAATACCTAATTGGTCAGTTTGCCTCCGGTTCCGGTAAAAAAGCAGGCGAATTCTATACCCCACAACAAATATCAAGCATTTTGTCCGCCATTGTCACCCTAGATAGCCAAGACCCCAGTACTGGTAAGAAAAAACACCTCGATAGCTTACTCGATTTTGCTTGCGGCTCCGGCTCGCTGTTGCTCAATGTCCGCCATCAGCTTGGCTCCCACGGTATTGGCAAAATCTACGGGCAAGAAAAAAATATCACTACCTACAACCTCGCCCGGATGAACATGCTGCTGCATGGGGTAAAAGATTCAGAGTTCGAGATTTTTCACGGCGATACACTGATCAACGACTGGGACATGTTGCGCGAAGCTAACCCGGCCAAAAAGAAATACTTTGATGCCATAGTCGCCAATCCGCCGTTCAGCTATCGTTGGGAACCCACCGAGACCATTGGCGAGGATGTGCGCTTCAAAAATTACGGCCTAGCTCCCAAATCCGCCGCTGACTTCGCTTTTCTGCTGCACGGTTTCCATTACCTTAAGCCAGAAGGCACGATGGCGATTATTCTGCCCCACGGTGTGTTGTTCCGTGGCGGTGCGGAAGAACGTATCCGCCGTAAACTGTTGGATGACGGCAACATCGATACCGTAATCGGCCTGCCCGCCAACCTTTTCTACTCTACTGGCATCCCGGTGTGCATTCTGGTTCTGAAAAAGTGCAAGAAGTCTGATGATGTTTTATTCATTAATGCCAGCGACAAGGAACACTTCGAGAAGGGCAAGCGGCAAAATAATCTCCTGCCAGAGCATATCAACAAGATTATCGACACCTACCAGTTCCGTAAAGAGGAGGAACGTTATTCCCGATGTGTCTCAATGAAAGAGATCAAGGAAAAGGGCTACAACCTGAATATTTCCCGCTATATCAGCACCGCCATGCTGGAGGAAGAGATCGATCTCGGCGCTGTGAATAGGGAACTGCTGGCACTAGAAAATAAAATTGTGGCGGCTACGGAGAAGCATAACGAGTTTCTCAAGGAGCTTGGCTTACCGCCTTTGGCGTGAGTTGAGTTTTGCTGAAATGCGGCTTTGTATCAGCCAAAAAGATTACTAGATTCCCTCAGCGGTTGATCTTAAGCAAAAGCAGCCAATTGATCCAAACGCAGCCAAACGTTAGGCGTGGCAACTGCCCCAAACTTCACCAAAGCATAATCGCCGCGCACCTCAAGTATTTCACCCTTGGTCTTAAAAATATAATCGGAAAAGCGGCTGTCACTGGCCTGTGCTTCTAGGCTGTTCGCCAACTTTTCCGCCACCGCACATACAAAATCACCTTTTTTAACAGC
>JANPBT010000015.1:0-116021 GCA_031430575.1 Betaproteobacteria bacterium
AAAACTTGGCTACGGCGTGCCGAAAGCGGATAAGGCGGTGCAGATCGCGCTTGGCGGGTCAACGGCTAAAAATCGGCTCACGCCGCTTTTTGGGTACTACAACACCGATGGCGATAATCATTTTTATACGACCAATCCGCAAATGGCGATTGCCGCGAAGCGCAATACATTGCAGCCTGCACCGAGATATAAAGTGGTTCCTGCACTTTTTGATTGCACAGTACCCGGTCTTTGTATCGAAGGAAGCACCTCGGCTACCTACCCAATTCCCGTGAACCTGACCGCGGATATCAACGTGAGAAAGCCAGACGGAAGCAGTTGCGACGGCACGGTTGGCGACAGCTGCGCCGCGAGCATGGTTTTTGAACGGCTGAGTGACTTTAAACGGGCATCAGGAATTATCGAAGCTGCCGCAAGCGGCTTCGTGAACGCAGTCGGCAGCACGCTCGATACGAAGCTGGTCAACATTGGGCCGCTGACCACGCTGAAACCAAACGTAATCACCACTTACCCGCTCAAGTATCAAGAAATCGGGAATGCGATTCCAGGCTATCCCAATTTGCCTTGCGGCTCGACCTACTCATTTGATTCGTCAAATACTCCGACAGTCGCCACAAACGGTCTATGCCAATACTACCCTGCTCGTGCAGTGGCGATGCTGCTGACGACGCACGTCGATCCGACCATTAGCGGGAGAACGCTTAAAAAAGTCTATCGCTTTAGCTGCAACCCAGATGATCCTTGCAACATCACCGGTGCTTCAAACCCAAAAAAACCGTATCACGTTGCGTTTCGTTACTCCACCAATGAGACCCTGTTGAGTTCAATTCAAGGTGAGGGATATAAGCTCGACGGTATCGAGGGCTACGTCTATGAGCCGGTGGGCGAGCCGCCCGCTGGTGCGCAGCGTTTTTGTAGCCGACGCAACGCCGCGCGTCATGATGCGATGCTTTATTTGACAGCTTCAAACACCTGCTATTCACAGGACTCTGATCCGTTCATTACAAACAATCCTCAGCTACCCGCCGGGATCAATGGCAGTGGTTATAACGAACCAGCCGAATTACTCGGCTACGCTTACCCGCTGAGCTACGCCTTGCAAGACTCCGATGGTGACGGCATGACCGATGCGATTGAAATGCAGGAAGGGCGTAACCCGAGTTTGAAAGACAATAATTTTCTCAACACGCCGAACAATCACCGCCTTTTTGTGCAGCAAGTCTATCGCGACTTTTTGCGCCGCGAGGTCGAATCGGTCGGTGCGCAATATTACTGGGAGTCTTCCCTTGCCAACGGCACTTATACGCGGCAGACGATGATCGATACCGTCATGGGCTCAGATGAGTTTCAGGCGCAAAAGCAAGATACGATTGCAAGGCTTTACGTCGGGGCGCTCAAAAGAGTGCCCGATTATGGGGGCTTTAAAGCATTCGCCGATTTTGCACGCGCGGGCGGCACAGCGCTTGCCATCGCGCAAGCTATTGAGGGTTCGTCTGAGTTCCGGGCGATACCAGGGTATGCGCCGACCTACTCATCTACAGGCGCTCCCATCGCCGCAAAAAATCAAGATTTTGTTGCCGCTCTGTATTCGAATCTTTTATTGCGAACCGCAGATTCGGGCGGGCTGAATTACCATACCTCCAGACTCAATTCGCAGCAGGCGACGCGCGAGCAACTGATTTTGGAGTTTGCGACGAGCAATGAATTTACGACCGCGCAGTGGCTTCTGGAGTCGCGCTATCAGGTGCTTACGAGCATTGCGTTTTTTAATATGCTGCGAAGAGCGCCAATAATGCCGACGGAGAAGAAGGAGCTGTCGGTTAGCGATCAGATTGGTTTAATGCTGACTAGTCCGCTCCTAGAATATCGGAATAGGTTTTTACCGTAGCCGTTATCGATAACTACGATCAACATTGACGCTAATCTCGTAAATCTCGCGAATCACGCCAATCGCATTCTTGTGATGCGATGAACGGCAAACACAGCAATACCTGCGGCGCAGATTGAGAAAAATATCTCTCAATTTGCGCCGCAAGTAGTTTTAAAGTCGATAGCTTAAACCCCCAACAATTCCACTTCAAAAAGCAGTGTCGCGTTGGGCGGAATTACGCCCCCTGCGCCGCGTGCGCCGTAGCCGAGCGATGCGGGGATGACTAAGCGGCGGGTGCCGCCGACTTTCATACCTTGCACGCCTTCGTCCCAACCTTTGATCACGTGGCCCGCCCCGAGCGGAAATTCAAACGGATCGTTGCGGTCTTTGCTCGAGTCAAATTTCTTGCCTTGCTCGCCGTTGTTGTAGAGCCAGCCGGTGTAGTGCACCGAGACGTGGTTGCCCGCAGCGGCGGTCGCGCCATCTCCAATTTTTGTATCTTCGTATTGCAAGCCTGATTCGGTGGTGTTCATGGTTTTTGCCTTGGTCAAATTAAAAAATCAGCCGCTAGTTTAGCGAGTGTGTTTTATGGCGTCCGAAATCTGCGCCGCAGGTATAAAGCGGCTATGGAAAATATTATGAAAATCCCCGGTTTGCGCGCGGGGGAATATCAGGGCTTGCCTGCATTATTGATCGATACGCCGACCAGTCGTGCGGCGGTGAGTTTGTTTGGCGGGCATGTCTTGTCGTTCGCATCGAAAGAATTTGGCGAAGTGCTCTGGATGTCGCCGACAACCAAGCCGCCGCCCGCGCCGATTCGCGGCGGCATTCCCTTATGTTGGCCCTATTTCGCCAAGCAAGGGCAACCCGAATCGGCGCAGCAGCATGGGATCGCGCGCACAGTGCAATGGAAACTCACGCTCGCGCAATTGCAGGCGAATGGCGATATTGAAATCGCAATGACCCCTGCTGATGCGCAATTTCACGCGCTAAGTTTGATTCTCACAATGCGTATCGGCGCGTCGTTTTCGCAAGCGTTGACGACGGTGAATTTGACCGATGCGCCGTTTACGATGTCGCAAGCGTTGCATACGTATTTTCGCGTTGGCGACGTGCGGCAGGTCAGCGTCGAAGGCTTAGAAGGTAAATCCTATCTCGATAAATTTGCAGATTTTGCGCAATTCACGCAAGCTGGCGATTTCAAATTTGACACCCGTAGCGACCGCATTTATCAAAATGTAAGCGGCGCATATGCATTGAACGATCCGCTGCTTAAGCGCAAGATCACGCTCACCTCTGAGGGCAGCGCCACACTCGTGGTCTGGAATGCGGGAGCGGAATCGATCAAGACGTTTACCGATATTCCACACGATGCGTGGCCAGGCTATCTTTGCTTAGAGGTTGCCAATGCGAGCGACGATACGATTACGCTCATGCCGGGCGAATTGAAAGTGATTTCGCAGATGATCGGTGTGCAAAAACTCGCCTGAGCGCTGCCCATACCTGCGGCGCAGATTGCATGCATAAATGCACTTTACGAGCGAATAAATATGCGCTGCATGACACTATGACGTAGCGTAATTTTGGCGTGAGCCTCCCCCAAATTGGAGATGCGCCTCCGTTTCTGAAAGACTAGCATTTAAATTCCCCGATGCGTCTTTAGGAATGACCATGGCCATGCCATTTGTTGCTAAGCAATTTACGTTTACTCAGCCTGATGGCACAGCGCTTGAAGTGCTGGGCTGGGGTAATCAATACGCTGCGGTCTTCGAAACGCTGGATGGTTTTACGCTCACGCGCAATCCGGTGAGCGGCTTTTTTGAAATCGCGCAACTCTCAGCCGATGGCTTGCGGCTTGAGCCCGCTGCCGCGCCAAAGGGCCATGTTGACGGCGTACGTGCGGGTGTACGCCGTAACCTGCGCGTAAGCCCGCCCGCAGCGCGCGCGCAGGCGGCGCAAGGCGTGGCACAAATGGGGCTGCGGCGCTGCGATGAGCGGCGGATTGCCCGCACCAATCTAATGCGGGCGGCGCGCGTTTTGGGTGGGCCGTTAACCGCGCCGCCTACGCGCGCGACCACGGGCAGTTTCGTCGGGCTGTGCCTACTGATTGATTTCATTGATGCGCCAGCGACGATTGCGCGGCAAGACGTCGATAATTTTTGTAATCAGCCCGGCTACACCGGGTTTGGAAATAACGGCTCGGTATTTGATTACTTTCGTGATAATTCGATCGGGCGCTGCGCGTATACCAATCTGGTGACCCACTACTATCGCGCCAAGCAGCCGAAGACTTACTATACCGACGAGTCACTGCCGCAAGGCGTGCGGGCGATGGAATTGATCGGTGAGGCGCTCGCGCACTGGAAGGCGAACAATTTTGATTTCTCGGCCCTCACGCAGGATAACGCTGGATTTGTGTATGCGCTCAACGTTTTTTATGCCGGACCGGTGACGAACAATTGGGCCAAGGGGCTCTGGCCGCACGCATGGACGCTCAACCCGCGCATTGCGTTGTTGCCGGGAAAATGGGCGGCTGATTATCAGGTGACCGCGCTCGGAAACGAGCTCAGCCTAGGCACGTTTTGTCACGAGAATGGTCACATGCTCTGCGATTACCCGGATCTTTATGACTATCAAAGTCAGTCAGCAGGCGTCGGCGGGTTTTGCCTGATGTGCGCGAGCGCTGATGAGAAAAATCCGCCGCAAATTTCGGCCTATCTTAAGCGGGCGGCAGGCTGGGCTGGCGGCGTGACCGCATTAGCGCATCACCAAACCGTAAATCTTGATGCCGCGGGTAATCAATTTGCGATTTTTGGGAAAAATAATGGTGAATATTTTCTGGTTGAAAACCGTGTGCGTGCAGGGCGCGATGCAGCGATACCAGATGCCGGGCTCGCAATTTGGCATATCGATGAATTGGGTAACAACAGTAACGAGCAGATGACGCCCGCGCTGCATTACGAGCTTTCGCTTGAGCAAGCCGACGGTGCATTTGCGCTTGAGCGCGCAACACAAATTGGCGATGCCACCGATCTCTACGGTCAAGCGGTGAATCGTTTCGCCAACGCGACGATTCCGAGTAGCAAATGGTGGGATGGATCGGCCTCACACTTAGAGATTTTTGATATTTCCGCTCCGGCACAGGTGATGCAATTTAAGGTGCGGCTTGGCCCAGACGCCCCCGCGACCCAAGACATCAGTAAATCTTCCTCACCCGCCCGCGCCATTCCCGACGATGATGCTGCAGGCGTGGTCGATACGATCCACGTCGCGGAGTCTGGGTCAATCGCATCGCTGACCGTTACGCTCGATATTTCGCATCCCTACATCGGTGATTTGATCGTCTCGTTGCGCGCGCCGTGGGGGGCTGTGCTTCGTCTGCATGATCGGGCTCGGGGCAGCATGGATGATTTAACGCTCATGATCGATGAGGCCGCGCTCCCCGCGTTGGCGGTATGGCGACGGCAGGAAGCGCACGGCGATTGGACGCTCTTCGTGCAAGATTTAGCACCGAACGACATTGGCCAGCTCAACCGCTGGGGTTTAGCGTTTGTTTTGGGTGGTGTGTCGGCAGGCGATTTGGTGCTTGAAGAACGCACAGGCGTTGCGATTCCCGATAATGACCCAC
This sequence comes from Betaproteobacteria bacterium, assembly GCA_031430575.1. Lineage (GTDB taxonomy): Bacteria > Pseudomonadota > Gammaproteobacteria > Burkholderiales > Casimicrobiaceae > JANMDS01. Next base: position 5,499 of record JANPBT010000015.1, read on the forward strand.
TCGGTATCGTCCGCAGCATTCAATCCACGACCGCGGGGAAAATCGCAAGCATCGAGGTCAGCATTGATATTACCCATCCCTTCATCGGCGATGTCGCGCTGCAGCTCGACACCCCAAGTGGCCAACAGATTACGCTGCAAAACCGCGCGGGCGGCAACCGGCACGATTTAGTGACCACATTTACGATTGCGACGACGCCGCTTTTGATGAGCGCGATAGGAACCGATATTGCTGGGATCTGGACGTTGCGTATCGCAGATCACGGCGGGTCTGATGTCGGCAAACTCAATGGCTGGAAGATCGCATTGCGCGCGCAGTAGCAAAAATTAGAGATACCTGCGGCGCAGATTTCGTGCTTTTGAGCCGAAAACGCTGCGCGTCTGGCCGGCAACAAGTTGCTGCGTCGCAGCAATTCAAACGCGTGAAATTGACAAGTCTTATATAAGACTTACAATTGATTATCGATCGACTCAAAAGTCGGGAATAGTCGTGTACCATCGCGATTAGAGGTTGACGCGCAGCGGTAAGCGATTGCGTTTTCGCTGCGTAAACAAGTTAAAACTTTGCACTACAAAAAAGCCAAAAGGCTTCGGAGGCACGTTTCGGATGAGTGAGGCGTTAGATACATTTCCACGCGTGCTGCTGCACCACGCGCAGGTGCGCGGCGCGCGGCCTGCGATGCGCGAAAAAGATTTAGGAATTTGGCAAACGTATTCGTGGCTAGAGGCCGCGGAGAACGTTAAAGCAATCGCCTGTGGGCTGGCTGCGCAAGGTTTTAAGCGCGGCGATCATCTCGCGGTGATTGGCGATAATCGTCCGCATTTATATTGGGCATTCGCGGCTGCACAAGCGCTCGGTGGTGTGCCGGTGCCGATGTATCAAGATGCGGTCGCGGCCGAGATGCAGCATGTGCTCGTCGATGCCGAGATTAGATTTGCGATTGTTGAAGACCAAGAGCAAGTCGATAAGCTGCTCGAAGCGCGGGAGATTAACCCCGCGCTTCTGCAGCATATCGCATTCAACAATCCGCGTGGGCTGCACAAATACGATCAGCCCGGGCTCATGAGCACGGCTGACTTGCAAGGGCTCGGGCGCAAATTCGCGCAAACCCATCGCACTTTTTACGAAGATGAAATCGCCAAGGGCAGCACCGACGACATCGCGATCATGCTCTACACCTCGGGCACAACGGGCAAACCTAAGGGCGTGTGCCAAACCCATGCGGCAATGCTGATGGCGGGCCGCGGCGGCGCCGCCTTTGATAAGCTCACCGATAAAGAGAGTGTGCTTTCTTACCTGCCAATGGCATGGGTCGGCGATTTCTTGTTTAGTTATGCCCAATCGTTGGCCACGGGCTTTACGGTCAATTGCCCTGAGTCGGCAGAGACGGTGATGACCGATTTGCGCGAAATTGGGCCGACCTATTACTTCGCACCGCCGCGCATTTTTGAAAACGTGTTGACCAATGTCACCATTCGCATGGAAGATGCGAGTAAGCTCAAGCAAAAAATGTACGCAACGTTTATGAATGTCGCCAAGCGTTGCGGTGCAGATATTCTCGATAAAAAATCGGTTTCGCTCGGCGATAAACTCATGTATCGCTTGGGTGAATTGCTGGTCTTTGGGCCATTGAAAAATACCCTCGGTTTGAGTAAAGTGCGGGTTGCCTATACCGCGGGCGCGGCGATTGGCCCCGATCTATTTCGCTTCTACCGCTCCATCGGCATCAATCTCAAGCAGCTTTACGGCTCGACCGAGACTTGCGCCTATGTATGCCTGCAGCCCGATGGTGAAATTAAATTTGATAGCGTTGGTAAGCCTGCGCCCGGTGTTGAGGTGCGTCTGGCAGAAAATGGCGAAGTGCTCACCCGCGGTGCGATGGTGCTGAAAGAGTATTACAAGCGCCCCGATGCAACCGCAGAGGTCATCGATGCGGAAGGCTATTTTCATACTGGCGACGCCGGCGTCTTTGACAGTGATGGCCATCTCAAAATTATTGATCGCGCAAAAGATGTTGGGCGTTTGGCTAATGGTGCGATGTTTGCGCCAAACTACATCGAAAACAAGCTCAAATTTTTTCCGTACATAAAAGAGGCCGTCGCCTTTGGGCATGAGAAAGATAACGTTTACGCCTTCATCAATATTGATCTCACTGCAGTCGGAAATTGGGCCGAGCGCCGCAATATTGTGTATTCCGGCTATATCGACCTAGCGACCAAGCCAGAGGTGCTTGAGCTGATCAAAGATTGCGTGCAAAAAACCAATGCTGAGTTGGCGCTTGAAGGCGAGCTCGCGCATTCGCAAGTTGCGCGATTCCTTGTTTTGCATAAAGAGCTTGATCCTGATGATGATGAGCTCACCCGCACGCGTAAAGTGCGTCGCAGTTTCATCGCTGAAAAATATGCACCGCTGGTCGATGCGCTTTTTACCGGTAAAGCCAATCAATATATTGAGACGCAAGTGAAATTTGAAGATGGCCGTACCGGCAGCGTTTCTGCAGATATTAAGATCGTTGACGCGGCCATGCTGCCCGCAGTAAAAAGGGCTGCATGAAGATGCATATTGCTCAATACCTGCGGCGCAGATTAGGCACTTTTTTGACAGTTTTTGCCCATGAGTAAGCAAATCGGCGATGTGATTTTGAAGCTCGACAATATCTCGTTGCGCTTTGGCGGCGTGAAGGCATTGACCGATATTTCATTTGACGTGCGCGAGCACGAGGTGCGCGCCATCATCGGGCCAAACGGCGCAGGTAAAAGCTCAATGTTGAATGTCATCAACGGCGTGTATCGCCCGCAAGAAGGCACGATTACCTTTCACGGCAAAGTGCGCAAAGATATGAATACGCACGAAGCGGCAGAAAACGGCATTTCGCGCACCTTCCAAAATATTGCACTTTTTACCGGCATGAGCGTGCTCGATAACATCATGACCGGGACGAATTTAAAAGTAAAAGCAACGCTTTTGGAGCAAGCCTTTTGGACTGGGCGGGCGCGGCGCGAAGAAATCGCCAATCGCGAGAAAGTTGAAGAAATTATTGATTTTTTGGAGCTGCAAAGTGTGCGCAAAACGCCTGTGGCACGACTCCCCTACGGAATCAAAAAGCGCGTCGAGTTAGCGCGAGCGCTTGCCGCCGAGCCGACGATGCTGTTGCTCGACGAGCCGATGGCGGGCATGAATGTCGAGGAGAAGCAAGATATGTGTCGCTTCATCCTTGATACCAATGACCAATTTGGTACGACCATCGTATTGATCGAGCATGACATGGGCGTGGTGATGGATATTTCTGATCGCGTCGTCGTGCTCGATTACGGCAAAAAAATCGGTGATGGCGTGCCCGATGTCGTGCGCAATGATCCCGAAGTGATCAAAGCCTACCTGGGGACGCACTGACCATGAATATTTTCTTTGAAGTGCTCATCGGCGGCTTGCTCACCGGCATCATGTATGCCTTGGTCGCACTCGGTTTCGTGATGATTTACAAAGCATCAGGCGTATTTAATTTTGCGCAGGGCGCGATGGTTTATTTTGCGGCGCTGACCTGCGTTGGATTGAAAGACGATTTTGGAATGTCGATCTGGCTCGCCATACCGCTAACGATGCTCGTAATGATCGTTTTGAGTTTTCTGATTGAGCGCATCGTATTACGGCCGCTGGTCAATCAACACGAGATTTCGCTCTTTATGGCGACCATTGGGCTCACGTTTTTTATCGAGGGCTTGGCGCAAATGATGTGGGGATCGACGGGGCGGCGCTTGGATTTGGGTATTGAAGATATCCCGATCCAGGCGCTTTTGGATAAATTCAACATTTCCATTTCCCAATTTGATGTGTTTGCTGCGGTCGTGTGCGCTGTGCTCGTGGGCTTACTGGCCTTGCTGTTTAATAAGACAAAAGTCGGGCGGGCATTACGGGCAGTGGCCGACGATCATCAAGCCTCGATGGCAGTAGGCATTCCGCTTCACCGCATTTGGGTTATTGTCTGGTCAATCGCAGGCTTCATCGCCTTGGTTGCGGGTCTGCTTTGGGGCTCGCGCAATGGCGTGCAATTTGGGCTTACCTTCGTCGCGCTCAAAGCATTGCCCGTTTTGATTTTGGGTGGATTTACCTCGGTGCCGGGCGCGATTGTGGGCGGGCTTATTGTCGGTGCGAGCGAGAAGTTGGCCGAGTTTTATATTGGGCCAATGGTTGGTGGCGGGATTGAGGGCTGGTTCCCTTATGTGCTTGCGCTGTTGTTTTTATTAGTGCGTCCCGAAGGTCTCTTCGGCGAAAAAATCATACGGAGGATCTAAACGATGATCTATCGCGAAGCAGGGCAGTTTAAAACGACGTATCCCGCCGATACGCAGATATTCCCGATCAAGCAAGATCGTTATGTCATGATCGCGTTGGCACTGGTGGCGTTTGTGGGTGTGCCGTTGTTCGTGGAATCGCAATATTTACTCTCTGGCATTTTGATTCCGTTTTTGATCTTTTCGCTCGCCGCGTTAGGTTTGAACATCCTCACCGGCTATGCCGGTCAGCTCTCACTTGGCACAGCCGCATTTATGGCGGTGGGGGCATTCGCGTCGTACAACTTTATGCTGCGCGTGCCCGGCATGCCCCTCATCGGCGGCTTCATTTTGGGCGGGCTCATGGCCGCGCTTGTCGGCATCGTATTTGGCTTGCCAAGTCTACGCATTCGCGGTTTTTATCTTGCGGCTGCCACTTTGGCCACCCAGTTTTTTGTGGTGTGGTGTTTAACCAAGGTGAGTTGGTTTACCAATAACTCCTCGTCGGGCGTGATTACCGCGCAGAATATGGAAATCTTAGGCTTCCAATTTAATACGCCCATGCGCAAATACTTGCTCGTGCTTTCCATCGTTTCTGTGCTTGCACTGCTGGCTAAAAACTTAGTGCGCAGCAGCGTTGGGCGCTCTTGGATGGCGGTGCGCGATATGGATGTCGCGGCAGAAGTCATTGGCTTTCGTTTAATGCGCACCAAGCTCACCGCTTTTGCTGTAAGCTCTTTTTACTGCGGTGTGGCCGGCGCGCTTTTTGCCTACGCCTATTTAGGCACTGTCGAGCCAGAGGCCTACAACCTTGATTTATCGTTTCGTATTTTGTTTATGATCATCATCGGCGGAGTGGGCAGTATCTTGGGCTCATTTCTGGGCGCTGCGTTCATTATTTTGTTGCCGATCGTGCTTAATATTTCCGCCCATAAATTTGGCTTGCCTACCAGCGTGGCTTCAAATTTGGAGTTGATGGTGTTCGGTGGGCTCATCATTGTTTTCTTAATCGTCGAGCCACACGGCTTAGCGAGGTTATGGCAAATTGGTAAAGAGAAATTACGTTTGTGGCCGTTCCCGCATTGATTTTTCGTTTTTTTTTATATGTATCCTTGGAGGAGATTGGTATGAAAATGAAGCAAGCAGGGCAACTTAAGCGGCTATTCTGCACCGCAGGTATTGCAGCCGTCACCGCGCTTACCGCGCCGGTCGCGATCGCGCAAGAGCAGTTCGTGCCGTTATTGTCTTATCGAGTCGGCCTATACGCAGCCGGCGGTAGCGGATTGTTCGGCGGGATTATTGACTACATGAATTTAGTCAACATGAACGGCGGCATCAACGGCGTGAAACTGAGCTGGGAAGAGTGCGAGACAGAATACAACGCATCGCGCGGCGTGGAGTGCTACGAGCGCTTGAAGAAAAAAGGCGGAGGCGCAACGGTGCTTGAGCCGCTGTCAACCGGCATCGCCTATGGCGTGTTGGATCGGCTGTCTGTAGACAAAGTGCCGATGACCACAATGGGCTACGGTCGTGCAGATGCTGCAAACGGCGAAGTATTCCCGTATGTGTTCCCATTGATTACCAACTACTGGAATCAAGCGGCGGGCATGATTAAGTATCTAGGCGACAAAAACGGCGGGATGGATAAGCTGCGCGGCAAAAAAATCGTGCATCTCTATCATGACTCTGCTTACGGCAAAGAGCCAATCGCCGTGTTTGAGGCGTTCTCAAAGCAACTTGGGTTTGAGCTCATCAAAATTCCAGTGCCACACCCTGGTAACGAGCAGCAGTCGCAATGGCTGCAAATTCGCCAAGCAAACCCTGATCACGTGATTTTGTGGGGATGGGGCATCATGAACGCAACGGCGTTGAAAGCGGCGCAGCGGGCAGGCTATCCACGCGAGAAGATGTTGGGCGTGTGGTGGGCAGGCTCTGAAGAAGATACGATTCCTGCCGGTGAAGCGGCAAAAGGCTACAGCTCCATGACGTTTAATACGCCGGGCAACTACCCCGTGTTAGATCAAATTCGTCAAAAAGTTTATGCCGCCAAAAAAGGGAACTTGGAAGATCCAAGCCGTGTCGGCTCCGTCTATCACATGCGTGGCGTGACTGCCGCAATTTTGTGGGTCGAGGCGTTGAAAGTTGCGCAAGAAAAATACGGCAAAGGCAAAGTCATGACCGGCGAGCAAATGCGATACGGTCTTGAAAACCTAAACTTCGACGATGCTAAGCAACGCGCTTACGGTGCTTTTGGCATGTTCCCCAACATGAAAACAAGCTGCAAAGATCATGAGGGCTCCGGCGCGGTGAAAGTGCAAACGTGGGACGGAAAATCGTGGAAAGCCATTACGCCTAACTGGGTGACCGGCGACCGCGAAATGATTGCCAAGATGGTTGCCGAATCGTCCGCAAAATATGCCGCGGAGAAGAAAATTACGCCAGCCTGCTTAGCAAGCTAACCACAATCTGCGCCGCAGGTATTGGCGACAATACCTGCGGCGCAGATTTCGACGTTTATGCCCTCGATTTCTGACTCATAGAGGGCGTATTTCAAAGCGGGCGCTGCTTCGCTTTGGAATATCGGTGAAACAAAATCATGAGCGAAGCGTACCTTTCTGTTAACAACGTTGAAGTCATTTACGACCACGTGATCCTCGTGCTCAAGGGCGTCTCGTTGCAAGTGCCCAAAGGCAAAATCGTGGCACTTCTCGGTGCTAACGGTGCGGGCAAATCGACGACGTTGAAATCTATTTCTAATCTCATCAAAGCCGAGCGCGGTGATGTGACCAAAGGCTCGATTACGTTCGATGGAAAACGAGTTGATACCTTAACGGCCAATGATATGGTGAAGGCGGGTTTGTGTCAGGTGATGGAAGGCCGCCGTTGCTTTGGGCATTTAACGGTTGAAGAAAATCTACTCACCGGCGCCTACACGCGCACGTTGTCGCGCGCACAAATCAAAGAAGAGCTCGAAAAAGCTTATCACTATTTTCCGCGCTTGAAAACGCGGCGCACCTCGCTTTCAGGCTACACCTCGGGTGGCGAGCAGCAGATGACGGCCATCGGGCGGGCGCTCATGGCTAAGCCGAGCATGGTTTTACTCGACGAGCCTTCGATGGGGCTTGCGCCCCAAATCGTGGAAGAAATTTTCAATATTGTCAAAGATTTGAACACCAAAGAAAACGTGAGCTTTTTGCTTGCAGAGCAAAATACCAATGTCGCGTTGCAATTCGCCGACTACGGCTACATCTTGGAAAATGGCCGCGTCGTTATGGATGGCGAAGCGACTGCGCTGCGCAATAACGAAGACGTAAAAGAGTTTTATCTGGGAATTTCATCCCAAGGCCGTAAGAGTTTTAAAGATGTGAAGTCCTACCGTCGTCGTAAGCGCTGGCTCACTTAGGCCAACATTTGTGCAATGCGGCCTAAAAAGAGCCCAATCTGCGCCGCAGGTATAATGCCGATTCTGGCGCTTTAGCTCAGTCGGTTAGAGCGATGGAATCATAATCCACAGGTCCGGGGTTCGAATCCCTGAAGCGCCACCATATTTCTCAAAAGCTCAGTCCGCCTGAGCTTTTTTCATTTCTGCATCATCGGCAGGATTTACGCTTAAATCATTGCCCACTGGCGCTGCGATTTAGACGTCAGAAATAGAGGGAATGACCGGGAAACCACCGTAAAGCCGTCAATTCTGCGCCGCAGGTAGGTCGTCACGCAGCGCGATGTCGCGTACTGACGACTCCCCCAAACTTGGGATAGGCGGCAGCCCAGAAATCGGCTAACCTGTCTTTTCATTTTGATGCCACAGATGCGGAATCGTCTGTAGAAGAGCGTATGGGTAAGAGCGTTTTAGTCGTTGAAGATAATGTTGCCACCGCGAAGAGTTTTGCCTACTCAATTAGCGGTGTGGCTTCGCTTTCCTTGGTGGCGATGGTCACGACCGTTGCTGATGCCAAATCGTTTATCGCCACCAGACCGGTGGACGTTTGCTTGGTCGATCTCGGCTTGCCCGATGGTTCGGGTCTCGAAGTGGTTGAATTCGCAGCCGCGCAACCCAGCCCACCGCATATTTTGGTGTGCACTGTCTTTGGTGATGAGAAAAACATCATCGCGAGCATCGAGGCCGGGGCAAATGGGTATATCTTGAAAGACGCACTCACCTCCAACGTCGCCAGCGACATTGAAACGTTGCTCGCCGGGGGCTCTGCGCTCTCTCCCATCGTGGCAAAACTGTTGCTTACGCGGCTGCGCCCGCCTTCGTTGCAAAAAGACTTACCCGCGAGCGAGCAGGTGCACTTAAGCCCGCGCGAGCATGAGGTGCTCACCTTGATTTCACGCGGCTGCACTTATATGGAAGTCGCGTCGGCGCTGGTAATTTCCACCGAGACGGTAAGTGCGCATTTGCGCAATATTTATAAAAAACTTTCGGTGCACTCCCGCACCGAAGCAATTTATGAGGCCGGACGGCTCGGGCTTTTGCGGGTGACCTGAGGGTGATTTCCGCCGGTGGCGGCGGTCATGTACGCGCCCTTTTCGGCGTTAGTTGCAATTCAAAGTCAGTACCCAATCGCACTTTTTGACCTTACCCGCGGGGCAAAATCGGTTATCGTTCGAATTATGCCAACGCAGATCCAATTAAGTCACAACGCTTTGCGTTGCACCGTTGCGCCGCAGCATGGTGGCGCAATTATCGCGTTTTCGGCGTCCAATATCCCTGTGCTTACCGAAGTCCCGCCTTGTGATTTATCGAGCGAAGCGCGACCTGAGCAGCGCATGCCGTTGATGGCGGGAAGCTACCCGCTCGTGCCCTACTCTAATCGGATTGATCAAGCGCAGTTACGCTGGCAAGGCAAGCACTATCCATTGCTCAGAAATTTCGTTCCTGAAAGCCATGCCATTCACGGCGTCGGGTGGCAAGCTGAGTGGTTCGTCGGCGGCGTTTCGAAGGAATCAGTCGATCTCGTCTACGTCCATAGGCCCGATGAGCGGTGGCCTTTTGCATTTGAAGCATGGCAAAAAATCACATTAACGCAGGATACTTTACTGCAAACGTTGACGATCAAAAATCTCTCAGAAATTCCCGCTCCCGCGGGTCTCGGCTGGCATCCACATTTCACAAAACGCGCTGGCAGCACGATTGAATTTTCAGCCGCGAAGCGCTGGGAAATGGGTGCGAATCATATTCCGACGTACGCGGTGCATTCGATGGGGCTTGCTCAAGCTTGCGAGGCACTGGATGTTGATCATTGCTTTAGCGGTTGGTCTGGGCAATCGCGACTATGCGACGCCAAATTGCGGCTCACGATTCATTCGTCGCTGCAACATCTCGTTGTTTACACAAATGCGCGGAATGATTCGATTGCGATTGAGCCGGTCAGCCATGTCAACAATGCGTTCAACATGGTTTCAAGCGGAAAATACAGTGCAACCGAATTAGGCGTTGCGACGTTAGCCCCGGGTGCAACGCTGCGCGCTGAAATGGGTATTCACGTTGAGATTGTTAGTCTTTAACTTTCAACTTTAAAGTAAGCGCCTGCCGCCCTACGCAAGCGCCTTGCTTTAGGCCAGCGGTGACTCCCATCCGAAAATGGATACCAGCGTAGAGGCGCGAAAGCGATGCTTCTTCTGCGGCAGCCGTAAAGTTTTCAAATTTACGAGGCCCCCAGCCACGGTCATTGTGGGTGTTGTCGGTAAACGCAGTGTTTGCCCCAAACAGTTGATTCAGGACGACCGCCGCCGCGCTTGACTGCACCGAATGACCCGATGGGTACTCCGGGAAGGGCGGGGTTGCCATCAGGCTCGGAACCCATGCGCTCTCGATGGCCAGTTGGATGTAGGTCACTGGGCGTATCACGTTGTGCTGGTACTTCGTGTGCCAGGCCGCGATGAAGGCATCAGCCATCGCGATCCCGAGCCGCGCGTAAGTCTCCGCGGCGAGCTCAAGATTTGTTTGCTGCTGCGTCAGAATATCAGTCGCAATAAATGCCCAATGCCCTGCCGGAGTGGGCGTTTTAGCCGGATCGTCTGCCCAGTACAGCGCGACTTGTCGCTGCGCTTGAGTCGCGGCTTTACTAATAGCTAAAACTTCTTCCGCTTGCTTATAAAAAGGTGAGTCAACGTCTTCCGAGTAAGCGATTGGCAGCTCAGCCGCGCAGTCTTCGGCTTTCTTGAGCGCGAACGGTCGCACGCTTCCCCAAAAGTGTAAGAGCGGGGGTGCAAATGCAGGCGGTGTAGCCGACCATTTTCCATCGCCACTCGGCGGAACGTAGACTTCACGGCTGCGACGAATCGCGGCCCACGCCTCATGCCCGCCGTCTGTTCTTCCCCATGTCAGGATCGCCATCGCCATCAGCTTGCCGAAAGTCTGTGAGCGATTTGTAATTTCAGTATTGACGTTAACGTGATCGAACGCTTGACCGTATTTCAACGGCAAACTGCGCTCGAGCAAATCAATTTTTGCTTTGTTTTCAGCAGACGCGTTAGTAAACATCATGCGGGTCATGGATGCAAGCGCTGCGTTTGCCACGGTCGGCCAATGCAGCGGCTCATCGGGTTGCACCGCTGGGAGCGATTGCAATTCGTTTAATTGCCCCGCTAAGCTACGGTATTGCGGCATGCCGGGCACGACCGATTCATAAAGCGTTAGGCCGAGGTAAGCCAACGCGCGCGAGGCTACGGGAGGGCTGAAGCCCGGCGTTTGTTGAATCAATTGCAGACTGAGCTGGATCCACTCAGTCGCGATGCTGGCGGGATAGGCAGCAGTCAGCGCAGGCTGGTGGTTGGTTTGAATCGCCGGTTGTGCTCGCAGAGGAAATGCGAGAAAAAGACAGGCGAGCAGCGTAGTTCGTTGTGTGTTTTTTAAAAAACTGATTTTTCTCAAGGTGCACTCCATCGAGTCAGACCGCGTTCTCGCTCAAAAACATAAAATTGATTTGCATCCGCGTGGAGCCATTCGCTCCACGACTCAAAGGGCCACCGCACGCGTATTTTTACCTTTTGGGTATTGCCAAGCCCGAAATGCACCCACCCTAAATGCCCGCTTGCGTGCCCGCCGCCGACAGTTAACTCTTGGCGCAGGATTGGTTTTCCGGAGCTGCCCAAATCGATTTCGACCCACGCGCCGATAGCATCGCGATTTGCCCCCGTTTGCTTCAGCCGGAGCTGCAGCCAATTTCCCATCGGGACAGGCGTAGATGCCGAGCCTGCACCGACATTTCGCCAGAGTTGCGCCTTATCCCAACGATTCACCACAACAATATCTAAGAGCCCATCAGCGTTTAGGTCGACCGCCAATCCGCCGCGCCCGCGCTTTACGCTGGCGATACCGGCAAGATGCCCGCTCTCAAAGAAGCGACCGTCCGACTGCTGAAGGAGCAGATTATTGGGATCGAGTGCCGCAAAATCAGGCATCGATGAAATATTGCCTTTAACGATGAAGAGATCGATTAGCGTGTCGTTGTTGGCATCGATAAATTGACTGTGCCAAGCGGTTGAGGGGCGTACGTCACCGCCAACGAACGGTCGGTGCGCGGTCGCACCGCGTTTGTAGGCGATATCTGAGTAGGTCGGCTGCGTTACATCTGCAACCAATTTCTGCAGCTTATTGTCGGACATGCTGGTGAGAAAAATTTCAGGACGTCCATCGCCATCGACATCGTAACTCGCAATGCCCATTCCCCAAATTTGTAAAGGTTTCCATCCGTTTTCTTCTGAATACAGAACCGGCGCGAGACCCGGCGTGAATCTAAAGAGTTGCTCCTGACCATTTTTGTAGTATTCGCGATCATTGCTCACGCGCAGCGCAGCGGCAGCACCGGTGCCCGTCCAGTCTGAAAAAAGCATTGAAAGTGCGCAGTGTGATGGCAGCAATGGGGACGGTGGCGCAAACCGTTTCATGCCGGCGATTGGGCGCAGAAAGAAAGCGGGCGTGCAGCTACCCCAAGGAAATTCTGGCTTAGTGCGGTCGGTGTACGTGCCGAAGGCGAGGGTTGGCCAATGTTGACCACGCTCCCATGTCGCGGAAAATGCCGTGTGCCACGCATTGCTGCTCTGGGCCGACCACGTTGAGTTAGCGCGCTCAAATTTGCAGCCGCCAAGCCCGCGAAAAAGCTGAACTTCGCCAACGCGGAGCACGACCACGTCGGCGTGGCCATCGCCGTCAATATCGAGCGGGTATGCACCAATCGCATTGGTTAGCTCTAAGCCAGAACGTTCTTCGACAAATTTGAGTGCGCCTGCCCGCGTACTTCGGTTACGATAGAACCGTGATCGGTTGACGCCACCGGTGACGTAAAGCTCTGGCAAACCATCGCCGTCGCAGTCAAATGCCGCAACACCACCGCCAACTAAATATTCTTCCTCCCCGTCAAATCGTATTTGCAAACCAGAGGAATCGGTTTCCTCGACAAAGCGCGGAATCGCCGGGGGTCTAAGGCCGCCGTCTGCCTTGAGATCTCCCTGCGCCAAACTACCCAATGAAAAAAACAGCATCAAAGCAGCGAGACCGAGCGCGGGGGGCACGCGTCTACGCTGTGCGATGAGTGCATCTGATTCGAAAAAGTTGAGATTGTCCACTCTAAATATTACCGATGTATAGTTTGATCTCGCGATCATGAAAAGCGTCGTAGGAAAGGGTCGATACCCCAAAAAAACGCTCTCCTGTTTCGTGATTGCGCTCACCATGAAAAGCAATCTCAAGCGTAAACAGTACGCGTACGCCTTACGACCCCTAATTTTCCAAAATGATCTGTCAGCGTTGTACCATTTAACCGCTTATGGGGTGATTGATTCTGGGGCTGCGCAATCAATTTGTGAGATTGCGTTTAGGTATAGCGTGATCTCACTTTCGCCCCGGCTCGAATTTCTAGTGGCAATGGAGCGATCGAAAACGGGCGTATCGCGCCAGCCGCAAATCCCTCGCACTTGCGTCGAGCTTGTAGCGTAAGCTTACTTCAGATGTTCGCAAATTGGATCCTAGAAACAATTCAAACCTCCGCGAGTAGCCGTGGCGAATTGAGCTCGAACTTAATCTGCGGAATCGCCGCGTTTACGTCGGCGTGAGAGGGGGCATTCATCGGGCGCAAGAGCTGGTGCATCGTGAGCGCCGCAGCGCCAACGGCGGAGGCGAGGATTCCGTACTTCGCCGCGCGCACTTTCGGCAGAGGCATATTGGCATCGCGTGCGTGTGCTTCGAGTGACGATTGCGCCGCAGCAAGAATCATCGGATACTTGCTGCAAGTGTAGCCACCCACAACGATTAGCGCGGAATCAAAGGTGATCCAGAGATTATGCAGTGCAAGTCCCATGAAATAGCCGCCTGAAATTGGGTCATCCATCGTCGCTAAAGCACGCGCACCAAATAGTGTTTCGGCGCAGCCGCGTCGACCGCAGGGGCACGGCAAGCCGTTTAACTGCAGCACGCTATGACCAATTTCACCCGCCATTCCGCGCGCGCCGGAGTAAAGCCGGTCGTTCATGATGATTCCGGCACCAACGCCCGTTGCACAGTTCACAAAAATGAGGGAGTGTATTTCTTCATTTACTGCAAATTCATATTCGCTAAGCGCTGCGGTATCGGCATCGTTGCGCACGTAAATCGGCAGTCTCGGCAAGCGAACCGCAGCCAATGCTTGGGTTACGAGCGGAATGAAATGCAGATCGCGCCAACCAAGATTTGGCGCGATGCGCACGATACCGGCGGCCTCCTCATATACCCCGGCGACTCCGATGCCAAGGCCAGAAGACTGAACGCCACGGGCGAGCATTTCACGATACGCGCGCTCCACTAAGACGGCCAATTGTGCGCAGATCGCTGCCGGATTTTTCGACGTAAGCCGCTCTTCGGTAGACCAGAGCACTTCTCCAGTCAGCGAGACGCCAACGACGCGCAACGCCTCCACTGCAATCTCAACCCCGAGTAATCCGCGTGTCTTGCCGTTGATCTGCAATGGCGTTGATGGGCGACCGAGGGAGCGAAGGGGTTGCGATAACGGTATCTCAGATAGCCAGCCTTCTTCGATGAGATCCCGCACCAAAAGACTGACGGTCGATTTTGTCAAACCACTTCGCGTGGCGAGCTGCGCCCGTGATTGTCCGGGTTGCTGGCGAATCATGCGGAAGATCACGCTCAGATTGATGCGCTTGACGAGCTGCTGATCTCCGATGGTTTTCATTAGATCAAACCGTCGCGCTCTGATCGAGCGTTTCAGTTTGGATTTTCCCCTCGGGTCGCCTGCCACCAATAATCATCCCGAGCACTTCCTCTTCGGTGACGTCGCGGGTGCGATAAGTGCCCACCAAGGCGCCATTTTTCATGACGGCGAGTCGATCACTCAATGCGAATACGTCAGGCATATCATGAGAAATCAGAAAAATACCTACGCCGTCACTTTTGAGCTGACGCACCAGATTTCCGACCATGGCCGTTTCTTCTGGCCCCAGCGCTGCTGTGGGCTCATCCATAATCAGGATGCGCGCATTGAAGTAGATCGCGCGTGAGATCGCGACGACTTGGCGCTGACCGCCAGAGAGTCGTCGTACCGGAATGCGAACATTTTTGAAATTTTTATTGAGGCGCTCGAAAACTTTTCGCGCTTCTGCATCCATCCGATGATCGTCTAACGTATTCCATCGCGTGAGTAATTCCCGCCCTAAAAATAGGTTAGCCACCGCGTCTAGGTTATCCGCTAGCGCTAAGGTTTGATAGATAGATTCGATCCCGATTCGTTGCGAGTCTACGGGTGATTTGATCGACACTTTCGCGCCGTTAACGAGCACATCACCACTATCGATTGGATACGCGCCTGCGAGCATTTTCATGAGCGTTGATTTGCCCGCACCGTTATGCCCCAATACCGCAACGACCTCGCCAGGATAGAGATTGAGGCTTACATTATCGACCGCGCGAACTCCGCCAAAAGCCTTATGGATATTGCGCAACTCAACCAGGGGAGTGCTCACGTCGTATCTCCTGTGTAACGGCGATAGAGCACATCGAAAACGACCGCAGCAATGAGCACTTGACCAATGATGACGTAGCGCCAACCAATCGATACATCGAGTAACAGCATGCCGCTGTCGATCGATTGCATGATGAGCGCACCGAGCACTGAGCCCAGTATTGAGCCGCTGCCGCCCGCTAGTGCCGTGCCGCCGATGACTGCGGCGGCGATCACATAGAGCTCCATGCTCGTGCCCAATGAATTAGTGCCCGCATTCAATCGCGCAATCGATACGATGGCTGCAATTGCGATCAGAATGCCCATCAAGCCGAAGAGCATTAAGGTCACGCGCTTGACCGGTATGCCGACCAGCGCGGCGGCATCTGGATTGCCGCCCATAGCGAAAACGTAGCGGCCAAATCGCGTGTGATGCACGAGAAACGATAACGTAAATGCCACGCCAGCCCAAATTAAGACCGGGATCGGAACCCCTTGCGGGGCATCTTTGCTCCCGATACGATAGCTATTCATCGCTGCTGCAAAGCCTATGATTACGAGCGCGGGAACCAGAAAGGTCAATGCATCTAACCACGCTGGGTTGTTGGGAATACCGTAACGGGTTTTGGCGTTTCGTTTGCTGATGACAGACCAGAGCAGAGCCGCACTCATCAAGGCTGCAATGACCCAGCTCGCGGTTGTGCCTATTGCACCATCAAATCCGCCGCCGAGCCGCTGAAAAAAGGGATCATTTACGGGTTGTGTTTTGCCGTCGGCAACCAAAAAAGCAGCACCCCGAAATGACATCAAGCCGCCCAGCGTGACCACGAAAGACGGCACGCCCATCATTGCAGTCAGCGCGCCTTGATAGATGGCGGCTGCAATCGCGACGGCAAGCCCTGCGAGTATCGCAGCAGGCCAACTCCAATTGAAGGTGTACATCAATGTCGCCATGAGCACGCCGACAAAGCCCATAACCGACCCGACGGAGAGGTCGATATGGCGGGCAACGATGACCAAAACCGCCACCGCAGACACGATCCCAACAACTGCCGTTTGCTGAGCAATGTTGTAAAGATTTTCGGGCGAAAGAAAAATGCCGTCGGACAATACGCCAAAAATGAGCGCAATGAGTAAAAGCACAAAACTCATCAGGACAAGTCGCCAATCAATGGCAGCTTGCCGTAGCGAATGGATTAGTGGGCTCATATCGCATCTCCGAAAGGCTGGCGACTCCATGCCCTCGATGCATGATCGTGGATGGGAATCGACTTGGAATATTTACAGTGCGGCTTACTTGCGTCGAAGGTTGACGCAAGTAAGCGGGTTACCGCAAACAGCATTCACAATGCCGTTTGCGGCCTTACCGTGACTTCAACGCGTGCTTACTTACAGCCGGCTGGTGCGGTTGCTTTATCAACACCCTTGCACAACGCGTCGGCTTTGATCCAGCCGGCTTTGAGTACGACGTCAAGATTTTTATTGGTAATTGCAACCGGCTTCAAAAATTGCGCTTGCATTGCCATTTTCTTAGCACCGCCGCTCCATGTTGTCGCGCCCGTTACCTTTTTGCCAGCGGCGAGCATTACCGCTGCTGCTGCTGCGTCTTTGCCTAAATCACGGGCATCTTTCCAGACCGAGACCGTTTGGGTGCCCATGGCGACGCGGTTAAGCGCAGCAAGGTCGCCATCTTGGCCAGATACCGGAACGCCCTTCATGCCCTTGGCTGTCAATGCAGCGACGACGCCACCTGCCATACCATCGTTGGAAGCGACGACGGCATCAATTTTGCCGCCGGTCTTGGTGATGATTTGTTCCATATTTTTCTGGGCAACTTCTGGCTTCCAGCCGTCGGTATATTCTTCACCGACGATTTTGATATCGCCTTTTTTGACAGCAGCATCAATCACTTCTTGCTGGCCGCCGCGTAAAAAATCGGCGTTAGGGTCGGTTGGCGAGCCCTTAATCATGACGTAATTACCTTTTGGCTTTGCTGCCAAAATCGCACGCGCTTGCATGCGGCCTACTTCCACGTTGTCAAAGGTGATGTAGAAAACGCCGGGCGCTTCGATCAAGCGATCATAAGCGACCACTGGAATTTTTTGCTGATTTGCTTTGTTAACCGCAGGCAAGATCGCATCTTTATCCATTGCAAGGATGATTAGCGCTTTTGCGCCTTTTGAGATCAAGCTATCGATATCGGCCAATTGCTTTTCGGGCGAGCCACCAGCGTCAGCGCTAATATATTTCGCGCCAGATTTAGCCAATTCAGCCTTGATCGCAGCTTCATCGGTCTTCCAGCGCTCTTCCTGGAAATTTGACCAGCTCACGCCAATGGTTGTTTGCGCAGCGGCAGTAAACGCAACCGCACTTAACGCGACTGCAGATAAATATTGGTTCAGTTTCATAGAGTCTCCTCAAGTGCGCCCTGAATGGCGCGATTGTGATTTTGTCGCTTGAAAACTAGCGCTTTCGCGATTTAGTTTAGTCAACAAACTAATTATAGGCACACTTTTCTGATTCTGCTTTTCTCCGAGATACGGTTGAAAAGTAACGCCACACTACATGAATTTTGCGAATGCAATATTCAGAAAATAGCAAAAAACGCCATTTTCTGCGCCGCAGGTATTTTTAGCGATCTCGAGCTGGCTGGCGCGCCAGACTGCCGCATGTTGCGTAACGCAGGCCACCACGGGCGCGAAAATCGACAACGCCTTCGACAGCGGTGATGCCAATTTCAGCGCAGGAATGCCCTGATTGATTTTTGACGTTCACACCGATCATTTTGGCGCAACGCTCTAGGCGAGCAACCCTGCGGGCAACACGTAAGGATGAGACCTCGTTTCGACTGTGTAGCTACGTATACCTGCGGCGCAGATTTGAGCATTTTGGGCTTATTTTTTGAGCGTACTCAAGCCGATAATGGCGCTGACCACAATCGCCGCGCCGAGCCACTGAATGCTTTGTAGCGTCTGCCCCAATATTGCCCAACCCATGAAGAGCGTTGCCACGGGCTCGACGTTAAGTGCGGGGGCGTTGCGCGCCATATCCAATCGCGGCATCAGCACGAAAAGCGTGGAAAACGCGGTGCCGTAAATCACCGCCACCAGTGCGATTGCCCACCAGCCTTTCGCCTCGCGTGGAAATGCCATCGCCGATTCGGGCAACGCGCCGGTGGCCGCCAACAGGCCCACGACTGCGAATACGATTGCCTGTAGCGCAAGCGTGCGCGTTGCCCCCGCGATTGCATTGAGCTTGCGCTCGGTTATCCAAAGCACCGCTGCAAACGAGACCGCCGCACCGAGACCAAAGGCAACACCCGCCGCAAACGTCGGCGTCCATGGCGCGCCGGCGAGCGCAGACGGTACGTTTAAGACCAAAATCAAGCCAAACAAAATGACGCCGATCATTGCGAGCGCTGCATTGCGCGGGCGCGCACCACCCAAGGCCCAATTGATGAGCATAAAGAGCACTGGAAATAAGTTAAATACCAGCAACGCGAGCGCGACCGGAATCCGGGCAACGGCGGAGTAAATGCACAAACTTTGAAACGCAACCAAAGCCCCGGCCGCCGCGAGCCACGGGCGCACTGTCGGCGCAACGGTCGTAGCACTTTTCAAAATGAGCACCAGCCCAACTAGAAAAATTGCGCAGAGACCCGAGCGCAGAATCACCGCAAGCCCAACGCCCGCGCCGTTATCAAACGCAATCCGCGCAGCGATATGATTTGCACCAAAGGTCGTTGCGATTAAGGCCAAAAATGCGACTGCATTTGAGCGGGAGAGCGGCGCAGCGTTCATTGGAAGTTCATACCTGCGGCGCAGATTCGAGCCCAAAACTGCGCCGCGGGTAGATGCGTTTTATTCAATGATGACCACCCCCCCAAGGGAATTTTCCGACGGCGCTATCTTTCGCGTTTTTACGCTGGGCGGTATTGATCACGCGCACCGTGCCAGACCGACCGTTGGCGACATAGCGTTTTGCGCCGTCGTAGGTGATGGCCATGTTCCGCGGACGATCGCCGACGTCGCCAGCCATTTTCCATCAGGTGAGGTGTAAATCGCTTCTGGAGATTCGCCCAGCATGATGCTGTGAACGATTTTTCTAGAAGCTGCATCGACCACGAGCAACTGCCCTTTTGTTTGTTCGCTCACGTAAATCGATTTACCATCTTTACTGAGCGCGAGGCTACGCGGCTTGCCGCAGGTAATAAGCTCGCCGACGATAATATCTGTAGCGGTATCTATAAAGCTTAGCGAGCCGCTATTTTCGTTTGACACGACCGCGATACCCGCAAGCGCAGGGGCCAATCCAACAAGCCAAAATACCACGATAAATACGCACTTCACCATGAATAATCCTTTGCGTGGTGTAGTCTTTAGTGTAGCGAGCCTTGCGCCAATCTGCTGGGATATTCCCGTTTTAAAGATTTAAGAGGACATGATGCCCCGGCATCGGCGCGTGTGCAGGCCATTCGCTGACATCCCGGATCGTGCGATGTCCGAACGAAGCGACGTAGTGGGCAGC
Source organism: Betaproteobacteria bacterium (assembly GCA_031430575.1). Classification (GTDB taxonomy): domain Bacteria; phylum Pseudomonadota; class Gammaproteobacteria; order Burkholderiales; family Casimicrobiaceae; genus JANMDS01. The sequence continues at coordinate 25,234 of JANPBT010000015.1, forward strand.
GCGAATCACGCCCGCATGCGTGACCCATATCATTTCTTCGTTTTGGGTCGCCACGCAGTCATCAAGGGCCTCGGCCACGCGAGCGATGACGCACTGGGTGCTCTCAACGCCACCAAATCGTGCATGGGCAAAATCGGCAACCCAAGCGTCGTAGGCTGCCTTTGGAATTTCATTCCAAGGCGTCATTTCCCATTCACCAAAATTCATTTCGTCAATCCTTGCGTCTACCTGCAAGGGCGGATGGTCGTTATGCAGCGCAGACCATTGGCGTGCAAGTTGTTGTGCCCGCTGGCGCGTCGAGACGATCATCGGAGCTGGCCAGGGCAGCGCCCGCGCGAGCGTTTGTGCAGCGACGGCTGTCGCGTCGTGGTTCGCAGGAATGTCGGTCGCACCGTAACAAATTCCGGGATCTAGTTGCACCGCTGCGTGGCGTACGAGCCAGAGCTTCAATTGACAATGACAGGAACGGTGAGGGCGATCGCGAGGTAGAAAAGCACTTCGCAAATCTGCTGGGTTGCCCCGAGGCCGTCGCCAGAAAAACCCTGGAGACGACGCTTGAGAACGCGTGCCATCCAAGCCAATCCTGCGCTGGCACCGACGACGCCGTAGAGCCAAATGGGGCTGGGTATTTTCCACGCTGTCAGTGCAAGCGCGAGCGCGCACCAAAGCATGCCCACCCCTAGGCTACGGGTGGATATAGTGTCCGCAAGTGGCTTTGATTTGGAGGGTGTATTGGCTGAAAAATCGTCGCCTACATGGCGCAGGGTGCGAATCAGCACGAGAGGCATCGTTCGGGAGGTGACCTGCGCTGCAAAAATTGCCCACGCAGCAAGCGTTGCGTTGGCCTGTGCCAGTAAAGCGAGGAGCGCGACTTTGCTGATGATGGCGAGCACCAATGCCAATGCGCCGTAGGTGCCTATTCGTGAGTCTTTCATGATTTCAAGCGCGCGCTCGCGATCCACCGCGCCGCCAATACCGTCAGCGGTATCGGCCAACCCGTCCTCATGAAATGCGCCTGTAATGAGCACTCCAAACGCCGTGCTCAATATCGCAGCGACCCACGGCGCGGCGGGTAGAGTCGGAAGTATGACCAAAAGCCCGTACATCGATCCACCGCAGAGCCCGCCGACAATCCAGCCAACGCCGGGAAAATGAGCCGCGCTTGCCCGTAACATTGATGGCGAAAAACCGACCCAATCCGCAAGTGATCCGACGACCGGAATGCGGGTGAAAAATTGAACTGCCAACAGATAGTGACGAACGAATCGGGCGAACATATGGCTTAGCCGATTGCCGCGTTTGCTTGCGCCGCCGAATTGCCGCAATCTTCTGGCTTACGCGACACCCCTGCAGCTTCAAAGCTCGACATCTCACACAAGATGGCGCAGGCCGATACGAGCAGAGGCCATGCGAGCGCAGCGCCGGAACCTTCTCCAAGGCGCAGTCCAAGATTCAGGAGTGGCTCTACGTTTAGATGTTGAAGCATAACGCTGTGACCGCGCTCTCCAGATAGATGAGAGAACACGCAGCGCTGAAGCACCGCTGGTTGCATTTCACTTGCGACCAAAACCGCTGCGCTCGCAATAAAGCCATCGACAACGATAACGCGACGTTCGATTGCGGCTTGCAGAATCGCGCCGACCATGGTCGCGATTTCAAATCCGCCGAACGCAGCGAGCGCGGCGAGCGGATCTGTCGCCTGGGCTTGGTTGGCGAGTACTTGCCTTAGTATCACAATTTTTTTTTGTATCGCGTGTACGTCCAAGCCGGTACCCGCTCCGGTGCAGTCAGCAACGTCAATGCCGCAAAGGCGCGCGAGCAATAGGGTCGCTGCCGAGCTATTGCCTATACCCATTTCGCCCAAAATCAGCGCATTACCAGGAAGGTCTTTCACGATCGCGACGCCATTCTCGATTGCGCGATCACGCTGGTCGATCGTCATGGCGGCGCCTTCAAAAGTATCGGCGGTGCCGTAACCAATTTTGCGGTCAAGCAACCCTTCGCGCGCCCCGAAGTCGTGCTTTACCCCGCAATCGACCACGGTCAAGGCCAAAGCGTGCTGACGCGCCAGCACGCTTACTGCCGCACCGCCAGATAAAAAATTTTCGACCATCTGCCATGTGACGTCACTCGGATACGCGGATACACCCCGTGCCGCGAGGCCATGGTCGCCCGCGAATACAACAAGTTGCGGGCGCGCCAGCTGCGGCGTAGTTGTATTTAAGATCAAACCCAGCGTGTGTGCCAGTCGCTCCAAGCGCCCAAGCGAGCCTAAGGGTTTGGTCTTGTTATCTAGGCTGTCCTGTAATTTCTTCGCTAGTGCTGTCGCGTTGAGATCCGGTATCGAGAGGGAAGGTAGAGGCAATCGGGCGACTCCTTAAAGCATTGAGGTGGTTTGCGTTATGTGCTTATTTATTTGCGGCGGCCAGTGATTTGCACATTTCCTGTGCGGCATCGATCATGCGTGGCGTCGGGCGATGGAGCCTCGCGCCATCAACCGCGATGACCGGAATCGAGCCATGTTTTCGCCAAAATTCGGCTGTTTCCAGCTGATGCAAGGGTGAAGCCAGTATGACGATGTCTGGTCTTGCAGCGAGCACAGCCTCGATGGAAACCTGCGGCGCGAGTTGCGATAAATGTGCAAAGATATTTTCGCCACCGCAGCGACTGAGTAATTCCATTACAGGATGTTGATTATTAAGTGTATACAGCGCTCCCGCGCCGAGCTGGTAAAAAACGCGGGTCACTTTTTGGGATGAGGATCTATTTGATGCGCTGCTATTTTGGAGTAGCTTTGAAGTCGCGTGCCGAGCGTCGACAGCGGTATCCATTAGCGCGCCAAGGGCTTCAATATCGTGCACCACGTCGGCAACGGTACGCGGAGAGCTTTCATAAATAGGGATGCCACGCTCCCGAATTTTCGCAAGATCCTGAGGTCGATTGCCTCCAGGCCACGCGATCACAAGATCAGGCTTTACTGCCAGTAAGCTCTCCATATTCACTCCGCTGTAGCTAGCAACCCGTGGCAGGTGGAGTACGTTTTTGGGGTAATCGCAAGCTTTTGTTATCGCAACCAACGCGTGCTGTCCGCCCGCTGCTGCGATCAGCTCGGTTGCGTGTGGTGCAAGCGATACGACGCGCCGAGCAGGGGACGCAATGCTGATGCTGATCCCGCCCGCTGATTGCACCTCTATGGCTGCTAGCGCGTGAGACGGCGCGATCCAGTCAAGGACGAAAAATAGCGCGGCTGCGATTCCTCCGCTGCGCAGCATTAACGCTGTTCCCACCGAAAGCCTGCAAAAATTTGCCGACCGGCTGTCGCAAAATCACCAGCAAGCTGATATTGTGCGTCGTTTACGTTACGCAGGCGTAGCTCAGCGCGCAACCCTGGGGCAAGTGCGTAGTCAGCGCCTAAATCAATTTGGGCATAGCCCGCCAGCCGTTTTTTATTCGCAGCATCGTCAAAACGGTGATCACTTGCGATTAGATTTACGCGGATCGTCGCCGCGCCGATCAGATATTGCAAGCCAAGCGCGCCATGAAGTGATGCACGCCGTGGCAACACCAAGTTGGTATTAACGTCTTTTGCGGTTTGAGCATCCAGTGATGCGGTCAGCTGCGTTGCGGTGGAGATGGGTAGCGTCGCACTTAAAGTCAAGCCTTCAAGCTTGGCTGTAGCGACATTTTGCGGGGCGCAGTTGAAGCTCGCATCGCATTGGAAAACGATCAAGTCGCGCACGCGCCCAGAATAGGCGGTCGCGCTTAATTGCGCCTTTTCGAAGGAAATTCTCAAACCGATATCGCCATTGAACGCACGTTCTGGCTTCAACGCTGCGTTAGAAAATCCTGGGTAATAGAGATCATTAAAGGTGGGCGCTTTAAATGCAGAGCCGACGTTGCCGACCACGCGTACCTGCGGCGCAATTTGAAGGCTAAAACCTGCACTGCCAGTCACGCGCGCGCCAAACTGATCGCTATCGTCGAGCCGGGCGGTAGCGTTGGCTTGCACGCCCTCGCTCTGATAGCCCAAGCGCACGACAGCGCTTACCGTTTTACGGGAAGTACGATCAAACGCGTCTGACGCGCTTACTTGCTCACGACGATACTCGACGAGCCCGAGTGCATCGAGCGTGTTGTTGATCGTTAATTGATATTGTGCGCTGGCTTCGGTTGTGCGCGTGCGGTAAAAGCCGGGGTATTCCGATTCAAACGTTGCCCGATCTTGTGCCTGCCCAATGCGCAGTTGGGTTCGCGCAAAATCGACACCAGATTGCCATGCCGTTTGCTTGGTGCGCGCGCGATCATCAAAACCTGCGCTACCGTCGTATTGTGTGTTGAGATCATTGTGCAGGGCACGCAAAAAAGCTGATACCTGCGGCGCAATTTGATACGCGACGCGACCGTTGATTCCCGAGCGCTCATAGCCATCGCGATCTGGGTTGTAGGAGAAATTCTTTGTGTTGGTAATCGCGTTAAAGCCTTCGCTGCGGGCGTGCGCTGCGGCAATGTTTCCGCTCCATGAGCCACTTTGCCAGCCTGCCCGAGCGCTGGAATCGAGCCCGCCTTGTGATCCCGCACCGAGCGAGGCAGCGATGCCCGCTTGCGAGCGGGTGAAAATATGAATCACTCCGCCGATCGCGTCTGCGCCATAAAGCGCGCTCATCGGGCCGCGTACGATCTCGATGCGCTCGATATTCGCTAACGATAACGCCTCCAACGCCGTTTGGCCGGAAGTGCTAGAGGTTAGCCTCTGGCCGTCGACAAGTATCAGTGTTTGGGTGGTGCTCGCGCCCCGAAGGAAGACGCCGGAGGTCGCACCCGCATTGCCATTGGTGACGATTTGCACGCCCGGCGCTGAAGCGAGTAAATCCGCCACGCTGCGCGCAGACGAGCGCGCGATATCGTCAGCTGAAATAAGGGTGACATCCCGGGTTTGGGCGTCGACCGTGCTCGCGGTGCGCGTGCCCGTTACGAAAATCGGCGCGACGATGGCCTGCCCGGCGGCAAGAATAGGTAAGGCAAGGGTCATTGCAGCGGCAAGCTGCGCGGTAAGACGATTCATCAATACACTCCAAAAGCCGTGCATCCCCGCACGGCGGATTAATAGACACATTTGGAGGAAATTGAAAAATACCTGCGGCGCAGAATCAGCACAAAAATGCCACTGCGATAAACGCAGGCCTGCTCCCGCCGAGCGTGCTTTAAAAACGCTCCCGGGATGTGGGCGCGCAGCCAAGGCCGGTCTCCGGGCTCGTTGCACTGCGTTCGCCTTCCCAGCGGATTTCGCCAGTGGCTTGGTGGAACGCAGAGAAGAATGCGCGCTGTCAAAAAAAACCGCACATTCCCAAAGCAACTTACCGTTGCGGGGGCAGCAGCGGCATAGATGTGGTTTCCCACCTCGCACCGCTTTCCCGTTTCACTTTTGCGATCAGATTGATCCAAAAGCACCTTTGCATCTGAGCAGTTTACCGGTTTTCCGCTAATGGTGCGTCGCGCTGCCATATCGATGCGATGCAGAATGATGTTCATTTTTGGGGTATTCTTTCTTGCAAAAGCGTGCGATCGCAGGTGCATGCGGTGCTTTGCGCATGTGCACCGCTAAAAATCGTTCGTTTTTGTTTAGGCATCAATTTCGCCAATTACACTAGCGCCTATGGCAAAAGAATCTTCGCGCGCGCTTTATGGCCGACTACTGCGCTTCGTGGGCCCCTATCGCGGTATTTTTGGTCTTGCAATCGCTGCGCTCATCCTTGAGGCGATGGTGCAGCCGCTGCTGCCCCTTGTCTTTGAGCGTTTGCTTGATGGCGCATTTCAAAGCGCGGCGATGGCCCAATCTGCGCCGCAAGTCGCAGCGATTGCTAATTTCAGCATCTTAGGCAGCATGCGGGCATGGCTGCGGGAGCTGCCAATTTTGTGGCTTCCAGCGTTTGTCGTGGCGATGTTTGTGGTGCGTGGGATCGCTAATTTTGTCGGCGATTACTTGATGCATTGGGTGGGCAATAAAGTGGTTGAAGATTTGCGCAAGACCGCTTTTGACCGCTTGCTGCGCCTGCCTTCGCGCTTTTTTGATCACCAACCCACGGGCACGCTGACCAGCAAGCTCACCTACGATTGCGCGCAAGTAACGCAAGCGTCGAGTCAAGCCGTGACTTCGCTCGTCCAAGATAGCGCCACTTTGATCGTGCTTCTCGCGACCATGTGGCATTACAGCCCAAGGCTTACGATGGTGTCGTTAACGGTTGCGCCGGCGGTTGCCTTAGTGGTGCGCGTGGTCAGTAAGCGGCTAAAAGGAGCCACCCGCGGCATTCAATCCGCAATGGGTGAGCTTACGGCGACGTCTGATGAAGCGATCGTAGGCCAACGCGTGGTGAAGGCATTTGGTGCGCACGCGCAAGAGGCCAAAAGTTTTGCCGAGGCAGCCAAAAAAGTGCGGCAATTTCAGATGAAAGAAGCCGTAGCAAATGATGCCGCCACGCCAGTAATGCATGTGTTCGTTTCCGTGGCGTTTGCCGCGGTGATTGCGATGGCAATCAATGATGGGCAAAGCGGCGCGCTTACGGCGGGTGGGCTGATGGGCTTTTTGACCGCATTGCTGCAAACGCTGGTACCCCTTAAAAAATTGACCAGCGTAAATTCAATGATTCAGCGGGGATTAGCCGCGGCAGAAAGCGTATTCGCAATCATCGATACCCCAAAAGAAATCGACACGGGCAAGCACACCGTCGCCCGCGCCCAAGGGCATATTTCGCTGCGCAACGTGAGCTTGCAATACGCGGCAGATAAGCCAGCCGCGCTCAACGACATTTCGCTCGAAATTGCTGCGGGCGAGACCGTCGCGCTCGTAGGCCCCTCGGGAGGCGGTAAATCGAGCCTCGCCGCATTGTTACCCCGTTTTTATCGGGCTGATGCGGGTGACGTGTTGGTCGATGGTGTCGATGTTAATGATTGGACGCTCGATAATCTACGCAATCAGATTGCCATCGTGAGTCAAGAAGTCGTTTTGTTTAATGACTCAATCGCAAACAATATTGCTTACGGCCTGACCCAAGGCGCAACCCCTACTGCAATTGAGACTGCCGCCCGCGCTGCAAATGCACATGATTTCATTGTTGCGTTGCCGCAAGGCTACGACACTGCTGTGGGTGAGCGCGGCGTAGCACTTTCTGGCGGGCAGCGCCAGCGTATTGCAATCGCCCGCGCGCTAGTCAAAGATGCCCCGATTTTGATTTTGGATGAGGCCACGGCCGCGCTAGACAATGAAAGCGAGCGCGCGGTGCAGGCAGCGCTGACGCTTTTAATGAAAGGCCGCACCACACTGGTGATTGCCCATCGGCTTTCGACGATCGAGCAAGCCGATCGCATCGTGGTCATTGAGGCCGGGCAGATCCGCGAGATGGGCACGCATGCAGACTTACTGCAAAAGGGCGGTTTGTATGCAAAGCTCATCCGTTTGGCAAATGCACCGGCTTAGCTACACTAGCCCTGCAGACTGGAATAGTGCTGGCCCAAAGAGGCTGGCCTGAGTAGACTAAAAACTAAAGCGTGCTCCATGGGGCGCGAAAGGAGACAAGATGGATACCTTTATCCAGCAATTAATTAATGGCGTGACTCTAGGTAGCGTTTATGCGGTCGTTGCCCTCGGCTACACGATGGTCTACGGCATCATCCAGCTCATCAATTTCGCCCATGGCGATGTGGTCATGATCGGCGGCATGATTTCCTATACGGTGTTGACCGCGCTCGTTGCGTCAAATCCAGCGCTCTCGCCGATCTTGATGGTCGTGATCGCGACGCTCGTTGCGATTCCGCTTTGCATGGGGATTGGCTTTACGATGGAGCGCATCGCTTACAAACCGCTGCGCAAAGCGCCGCGCCTCGCGCCATTGATTACCGCCATTGGCATTTCGATCATCCTCCAGCATTTAGTGATGATCATTTTTAGCCGTAATAATCTAGCCTACCCGCAGGTGATTCCTTTAGTCACTTACAACGTGACTTCTGGCGCGACGCCTGCGACCATCACCAACATTCAAATCGTCATCATCATCGTTTCGATCTTGATGATGCTCGGGCTACTCTACTTAGTGCATCGCACCAAGCTTGGGATTGCGATGCGCGCAGTTTCCCAAAATCAGCAAGTCGCAGGCCTGATGGGCGTTGATATCAATCGCGTGATTTCTTATACCTTCATGATTGGCGCAGCGCTCGGCGCGGTAGCCGGTGTGATGTGGGGCAGCTACTACGGCATCATCCACTACACAAGTGGCTTTATTTTGGGGCTCAAAGCCTTCTCGGCGGCGGTGCTCGGTGGCATTGGCAATTTAGCCGGCGCCATGCTCGGCGGCTTGCTGCTCGGCATTATTGAAGCGCTCGGTGCAGGTTATATCGGCGATCTCACCGGCGGCTGGTTTGGTAGCAACTATCAAGATGTGTTTGCATTTTTAGTGCTTATCGCGGTGCTCATTTTTAGGCCATCGGGATTGCTTGGCGAGCGCGTTGGCGATCGAGCCTAAGGAGATCATGATGACGAACTTATTGAAATCAGAAAACCCTTCCCTGCGCTGGCTTGGGTTTGGGATGATCGCGCTTGCCCTCATCGCGCTGCCGTTCGCATTGCAATGGGCGGGCACTGCCTGGGTGCGTATCGCTAACTTGGCCGTGCTTTTTGCGTTGCTCTCTGTCGGGCTCAATATCGTTGTGGGTTTTGCCGGATTACTCGATTTGGGTTACATCGCATTTTTCGCCGTTGGCGCTTATACCTACGCGCTCTTGGCATCGCCCCATTTTGGGCTGCATTTACCCTTCTATGTCATCTTGCCAATTTGCGCAGCGGTGGCGTGTTTGTTTGGCGTGTTGCTAGGCGCACCAACGTTAAAGCTGCGTGGCGACTACCTTGCCATTGTGACGCTTGGATTCGGCGAAATCATCCGGATATTGATGAATAATCTATCGCAGCCGATCAATATCACCAACGGGCCGCAGGGCATCACGGGCATCGATAACTTTACTTTCTTCGGCTTTGATTTCGGTAAGAAAGAAGAGATTTTTGGCTTTGAATGGTCCGGGCCTTTGAAGTACTATTTTTTGCTGGTCGCAATTTTGATGCTCGCGGTCATGGTCAATTTCAGGCTGAAAAATTCTCGTATTGGGCGGGCATGGGAAGCCATTCGCGAAGATGAAATCGCCGCCCGTGCCATGGGTATCGACACCACGAAAATGAAACTTCTCGCCTTCGCGATGGGTGCGTCTTTTGGCGGCGTTGCCGGCGGTATTTTTTCTGCGCTGCAGGGCTTTATCTCGCCAGAATCTTTCGTATTGGGTGAGTCGATCATCGTCTTGGCGATGGTGGTGCTCGGTGGCATGGGCAATATTTGGGGCGTCGTGCTTGGCGCGGTGCTGCTCTCGTTTGTGCCTGAAATTCTGCGCTATACCGTAGAGCCATTTCAAAAGATGGTGCTCGGTCAAGTATGGATTGAGCCTGAAATTATTCGCATGTTGCTCTTCGGCCTTGCGCTTGTGCTCATGATGTTGTATCGACCGGCGGGCATGCTGCCATCGGCCGTCCGCAAACGTGAATTGGCGAAGGAGGAATGAGATGAAAAATATTATCCTTAAAGCCGATCACGTCACCAAGCATTTTGGCGGTATCAAGGCATTGACCGACGTCTCCTTTGAAATTCCGCAGGGCTCGATTTACGGCTTGATTGGCCCCAACGGCGCGGGGAAGACCACCTTTTTTAATGTGCTCACCGGCATCTATACACCTGATGAAGGCAGCTTCATCTTCGATGGCAAATCGCTCACTGGCTTAAAACCAAGCGACGTCTGCGCTGCAGGTATTGCCCGCACATTTCAAAATATTCGTCTTTTTAGTAATTTGTCGGCGCTTGAAAATGTAATGATTGGTCGTCACGTGCGCACGCGCGCAGGGATCTGGGGGGCGATGCTGCAAACGAAAGCAACACGCGACGAAGAGGCTGCGATTGAAGTGCGCGCGCGCGAGATTCTCGACTACGTTGGCGTGGCCCATCGCGCGAACGATTTGGCCAAGCATTTAAGCTATGGCGACCAGCGGCGATTGGAAATTGCGCGCGCGTTGGCCACCGACCCAAAATTACTCGCGCTCGACGAGCCGGCCGCCGGAATGAACGCCACTGAAAAACTCGGCCTCAAGACCTTGATTGAGAAAATCCGTAAAGATGGTATGACCGTCTTGCTGATTGAGCACGATATGAAGCTGGTGATGAATGTGGTCGATCAATTGGTGGTGCTTGAATACGGCAAGAGCATCGCCGAAGGCTTGCCCCGTGATGTGCAAAATAATCAGAAAGTGATCGAAGCGTATCTCGGTGTTTCCGATGAAGATATGGAAAAAGCCCAAGCAGAGGAAGTGCAATGAGCGCGCCGGTACTTGAGCTAAAAGATTTAAGCGTTTCTTATGGCGGCATCAAGGCCGTGCGGGGGATCAGTCTGCATGTCAATGCGGGCGAACTCGTCACACTCATCGGCGCCAATGGCGCAGGTAAGAGCACCACCTTGCGCGCGATCACCGGTCTCGTTCATCCCTCAGCCGGACAGGTCATTTACAACGGCGTTGACATCACCAACACCGATTCTTTCAAACTGGTCGAGCAAGGTTTGGTCATGGTGCCAGAAGGGCGCGGTATTTTCGGCCAACTCACCATCGAAGAAAATTTGGCGATGGGCGCATTCGTGCGCAATGATCGCGTCGCCGTCGCGCAGGAAATCGAAAATGTATTCGATATTTTCCCGCGCCTTAAAGAGCGTCGTAAGCAATCTGCTGGCACGCTATCTGGTGGCGAGCAGCAGATGTTGGCGATGGGGCGGGCGCTATTGTCCAAACCAAAATTACTTTTGCTCGACGAGCCCTCGATGGGCTTAGCACCACTCATGATCAAAAAAATCTTTGAGACCGTGGCGATGATCGCCAAGCAAGGCACGACCATTTTGCTCATCGAGCAAAACGCAAAACTCGCGCTAAAGGCTGCGAATCGTGCTTACGTGATGGAGTCTGGCGTAATTACGTTGGAAGGCGATGCCAAAGCGATGCTCGATGACCCAAAGGTGAAAGCAGCCTACCTCGGCGAAGGTCATTAAGCCAGGCGCTCAATACCTGCGCCGTAGATCTGCTTTACAAGCAACATTTTTTTTACTCAGGTAAGCTGTCGCAATGGATTCGTTTTTTACGCTCATTTCTCTTTTGCTCACCCTCGTGATCGGCGCGGGTATCGGCTGGTGGCTTAAAAAGCCCAAATCTGCGCCGCAGGTATCAACGATGATTCACAGCTCGCTAGAAGACTTGCGTGCCATCGGTGAACTTTCCGTTTTCAAAGCGATTACCAAAGAAATCGTGACTGAGACAGGGCATACTTTTGGTGATTTCGGTCGTAAATATTTAAGCTGGGCATTCTCGAAAAAAAAGCTCGCGATGATTTTCGAGTTTGATATTGACTTTCGCTATGATTTGCGCCGCCCCGATTTCATGATTGATGTGCAGGTGTTGCAGCCTTCGGGCCTTCGTCAGGCGGCGATCACGCTGCCGCCCTGTCAGTGCGCAGTCAATATTCGGGATATTCATTTCTATGATGAGCAGAAATCGGCCGCGCTGCCGTGGTTGCTACCGTCGCTCATTGGCGAGGCGTTTGGGTCAGGTTTTGATGAGGCCGATAAAAACCGATTGATCGCCGCTGCCCGCGAGCATGCGCAGAAAGAAGCGCAAATCCTCATCGATAAATTAAAGCCTGAAGTGGAGCGTTCGGCGCGCACCACGCTCGTAGCACTTGCCCAATCGTTTGGCGTAAAAGAAGTGCGCATTGCATTTCAGATTGAGCAAATTACTGCACCATTGCCAGAGCTTACTTCAGAGTCGGGTGCGTTCAAGCTCGTCGCCTAAGTACGTCGCTTGCAGGTATACCTGCGGCGCAGTTTTCCTCCCTAAAACGTTTCGCAAAGCACCGCTATGCCCGCATCCGCGCGCGCCACTGAAATCTTAAACCGCACGTTTGGTTATCCCGCATTTCGCGGGCTGCAATCAGCAGTGATCGCCCATATCGAGGCGGGCAATGATGCGCTCGTGCTCATGCCCACCGGCGGTGGTAAATCACTTTGTTATCAAGTGCCCGCGTTGGTGCGGGGAGGCCTGGGCGTGGTCGTCTCGCCGTTGATCGCACTCATGCAAGATCAAGTCGATGCGCTTCTTGAGCTTGGCATCGCAGCGGCGTTTCTAAATTCATCACAAAGCTTTGATGAGGCCAACGCGACCGAGCAGCGCGTGCGCGCAGGTGAAATTAAATTGCTCTATGTCGCGCCCGAGCGGGTGATGACAGAGCGCTTTTTATCACTCCTTGAATCGCTTGAAGCCCGCGATCTGCTGGCACTTTTTGCGATTGACGAAGCCCATTGTGTCTCGCAATGGGGCCATGATTTCCGTGCAGATTATTTGCAATTGGCGGTGCTCGCAGAGCGCTTCCCCAATGTGCCGCGCGTCGCGCTAACCGCCACTGCCGATGCCCTCACGCGCACTGAAATGCGCGCCCGATTGCATTTAGGTGAGGCGCGGGAATTCGTCTCAAGTTTTGATCGCCCCAACATTCAATACACTATTCTTGAGCGCGTTGACGAAAAAAAGCAGCTCAAGAAATTTCTTACCGATCATCGCGATGAGGCTGGAATCGTCTATTGCCTCTCCCGTAAAAAAGTAGATGCGACTGCAGCTTGGCTTAACGAAGCAGGTGTTTCGGCACTGGCGTATCACGCGGGCATGAGCGCGGAAGATCGTCGCGAAAATCAATCACGATTCCTGCGTGAAGAAGGCATCGTCATGGTGGCGACGATAGCCTTTGGCATGGGCATTGATAAACCGGATGTCCGCTTCGTCGTCCACCTTGATCTGCCTAAAAGTATCGAGAGCTATTATCAAGAAACGGGGCGCGCGGGGCGCGATGGTGACGCCTCGCAGGCTTGGATGCTCTATGGGCTTTCCGATGTTGTGCAGCAGGCGCGCTTCATCGAAGATAGCGATGCCAACGAAGACTTCAAGCGCGCCGCTCGGGTCAAGCTCGATACTTTGCTCGGCCTCTGCGAGACCAGCGTTTGCCGTCGCGCCCGCTTACTTTCTTACTTTGGTGAGTCCCATGCCGCGATGCAATGCGGCAACTGTGATAACTGCATCGAGCCGCCGCAGCAATGGGATGCTACCGAGCCCAGCCGCATGGCGCTTTCGGCGATTTATCGCACGGGCCAGCGCTTTGGCGCGGCCTATATTATTGATGTGCTGCGCGGCGCGTCAACTGAAAATATCCGCACCCGTGGGCACGCTAATTTACCCGTCTACGGCATTGGTAAAAGCCTATCCGATCGCACTTGGCGCAATGTCTTGCGTCAGCTCATCACCCAGGGTTGGGTGCAGGTGGACGTGCAGGCGTATGGCGCGCTCACCTTAACGGAAACCTCGCGCCCGGTCTTGCGCGGCGAAGTGCCGGTGATGCTGCGCCCTGAGCGGGCCGAAGAGGCCGCGCCAAAAGCTGCGCCAAAAGCCCGGCGCACAACCGAAGCGCCCGCAAATCTCAACGCCTCGCAAACGCGCTTGCTTGAAACGCTCAAAGCCTGGCGTCTTGAAACGGCGCGCGCCCACCGACTGCCCGCCTATGTGATTTTGCATGACCGTGTGCTCGTTGAAATCGCGCAGCATCGCCCTGATTCGCTCTCTGCGCTCAATGCGGTGAGTGGTATCGGGCAAGCAAAAATTGATCGCTACGGGAGTGCGATTTTGGCCTGCGTGCGTTCGGTAGACGCATAGTTTTTTTGGCCATACCTGCTGCACAGATTTGCGTGTGAAATGGCGCCTGCGAGCGATTCAATTTTGGCGATGAAATCTTCTGGGGAATATTCATCGAGCGCTTTCCAAAGCATCAGAACACGATTTTCCCAATCTGCGGTTCGTGAATGCATTGTCGCTGCGTAGGTAAACGCGAAATCTACGCCGCGGCGATCTAACAAAATGCATGACCTCGGTTGGTCGTTGTACGTTCGGCTTGCTATGTCCACGATACGGCCGCAGACTTTGAGGTGTAAATTGCAGTTGCCCGCAGCCGGCGCGCTGCATTTCACCATCATCGTAAGGAGGCGATCTCATGAAACGCGTTACAGGTATTGGCGGCATCTTCTTCAAAGCGAAAGATGCGCCCGCGCTTCGCGCTTGGTACCAGCGGCATCTCGGCATCGATGTTCAAGAATGGGGCGGCACGGCGTTTACGTGGGCGGATTCAGCGGGTAATCCCGTTGGGGGAACTACCGTATGGTCTATCGGCTCGGCGGAAGGCGATCAATTCTCGCCGAGCACCGCATCTTTCATGGTGAACTATCGCGTGGAAGACCTTCACCGATTAGTTAACGTGTTGCGAGAAGAGGGTTGCAATGTGCTCGAAAAAATAGATGATTCCGAGTATGGAAAGTTTGCCTGGGTCATCGACCCTGAAGGTAATAAGGTAGAGTTGTGGCAACCGCCGGCGGGCCAATAAGCAGGGTTGCGGCGCGGAATGGCAATCTGCCGCTTAGCGCCACGTTAAAACGTGAGTGCGTTTCAACCAAAAGCCAATCGCATGCTTCCGCACGAACCGTAGCCAAATACCTGCGGCGCAGAATGAGCCGTTTTCGGCAGATATTTCCCCCAAAGTGCCCTTGCTTTGCGCCAGGCATTTTCTGCAAAAGCACTGCTCCGGAGAGTAAATTCGCGCAAACTCCATACGAGAGTGTTTCGCAGTTTTAGGTCGCACGTGGAAGATGCTTGGTAGCATCGATGCGCCCAAGTCGGCAGATAGAAATTGAAGCGATTAAGCTGCTAAATTTTCTGATGAATGGCTGTGGCTCGGGCATGATTACGCTTTCGCCCTGGCTCGAACGCCTACGGAACGAGGAGTACAGAAGCGGGGGAAGCCACAAATTTTTTATAACGATGTACAAATTTAGTTATCGTAATAAAAACCGTTTAATTAAGTAGGTTACGGAGAAAAGTATGGACAGATTATCCCGTAGGTTTTGCGGTATGCATTACGTTAGGCGCCAGAAGATACATTCTCCTCGCAACTACCGAGCAAGCAAACTCCATGGCGAGTGATCAGAGCTACGTCGATTATGTCTGCGAGCAAGCAAGCCTAGGAAGCGCGCTATCGTACAAGAAAATGTTTGGAGAGTTCGCGCTCTATCTGGAGGGCAAAGTTGTCGCCCTCGTGTGCGACAACCAGCTATTCCTGAAGCCAACACCCGAAGGCAAACAATTGCTTGGTGTCGTATCGGAGCACTCACCTTATCCTGGTGCGAAGCCACAATTCCGCCTTGGCGATGAACTGGACGACCGAGATTTATTGAAGCGCCTACTTGTGGCAACTGCGCGTGCGCTTCCGCCACCGAAGGCCAAGCCAGCGAAGCGAAAGCCGAAGGCCACATAAGAAAGTCATGGTCAAAAACGGCTGTCAGTGGGCTTGCAGCATCTCGTATGCGTCTCGGGCACGCACTGGCGCCTAACCGTTCGACCGAGGACGTCACCCGGCAAGCCTGGCGCCGCCTCTCATCTCAATCGTTATGCCTAGGTGGGGAAGCCTTTGAAATATAGTCAGTTTGGTTCCGACAATGGACGCACAGTGATCTATTTTCATGGAGCGCCTGGAGCGCCGGAAGAATGCAGCACTTTCGATCTGGCGGGAAAAGATCACCGCCTCAGGTTTATTTGTTTTGACCGGTTTTCAGTCGACTCATCCATCAATGGGGAAGCGTACTACAAACTTCTGGCAGATGAAATTTCGAGAATCTCATTTGGAAAACCAGTAGATATTGTTGGTTTTTCAATCGGTGCATTTATTGCGCTACAGACCATCCGTCACATGACTAATGGGGTCGGAAGTCTGCATTTGGTTTCTGCGGCTGCGCCACTGGAAGCTGGCGACTATCTTGAGACAATGGCCGGTAAGCAGGTTTTTAAGGTAGCAAAAGCAGCGCCCGCAGTGTTCGTTTTGTTGTCTTACTGGCAAGGATTACTTGCGCGGCTTTCACCCAACGCCTTATTTAACTTGTTGTTTGCCAGTGCGTCGGGTGCAGATACTGTATTGGCTGCCGACCGTGAATTTCGCGCCGGTATCATCAAAGCAATGAAAGCCTGTTTCATTGGCCGCGTCCGAGGCTACACAAGAGACATTGGCCTGTACATACAGCCGTGGAATGCTACGCTTGCCGAGGTGTCGGTCAATACTTATATTTGGCATGGGGCCGAGGACAACTGGGCTCCACCACTGATGGCAGAACACTTGAAATCCGCAATTCCCGGTTACAAATCGACCACGATTTTCAACGGGATGTCGCACTATTCATGCCTGCACCAAGCCGCACGTGGAATATGCAAGTTATCTAGTGAGGCATAACATGACCGTCGATTGGAACGCTTCTGTCGTCGCGCCCCTCTCCTGTTCGTTTGGCATCAGAAGGGCCGATGCGTTTCTTTGCCCTTTGTTGCTAATTTTTTTAGGCTATGTGCGCGACTCTATGTCCGAGCGATCCCAAAGCCGCACGAGATATTCTCACGGGATTTACAGCGCGAGCCAACCTAAATCAGTGCTTGATTGCCTTGTATTTTCCCGGCCCCTCCGATACTAAAAAAAATACGTGCAATGCGCAAACGTGGAAATCGGACGCATCATCCGCAAATACCTGCGGCGCAAAACAAGCCATTTCCATCAGCGAGTTTTGCAGATAACGCTTGAAAAACGCCTATTCTGCGCCGCAGGTATTGCTTATAAATCACCGCTTCGGCCAGTTGATCAACGCTACACCCGCGATGATGAGCGCGAGCTCGGCGAGCACGAGCGGGCTGGGGCGTTCGCTGAGAATGAGCATACCTAGCAACACCGAAAACCCGGCGCGCAAATAGCTTTGGCTGGCGACGCCCAAGGGCCCGAGCGTGCGCACGAGACGGAAATAAATCGTCATCGCAATCGCGGTGGAAAATACGCCAGAGAGCAGCATCGCGCCGATTGAGCGCGCGCTGGGTGCGAGCGTCCATGGTTTGTCGAGGAGCGCGAGCGGCAGTAACACCACTGCGGCGCAAAGCATAGTGCCCGTCGCGGTGACGAGCGCGGGCAGCGCGTTTAAGCGCTTGCCGTTGATGGCGGCGCAGGCATAGAGAAATGCGCCGAAGAGCACGGCCGCATAAGCCCATACTTGCGATACGCTCGCGCCTTGCAGTGATGCGGGCCCCACGATTACCACGACGCCAGCAAAGCCAATAGCCGCGCCCGCAGCCTCGCGCCACGTAAAGGTTCTACTCATTAAAAGCGAGAGCGCCACCACGAAAAGTGGTGAAGTTGAGTTCAACACACCTGCCGTGCCGCTCGGAATAAATTGCTGCCCCCATGCGAGCACGAGCCACGCCAGCGAGCAATTCAAAAGCGATTGCACGATCAGCGCTTGCCACAGCTCGCGACTGCGCGGAAAGACCAGGCCGCGCACTTTCATCATGCCAAATAGCAACACGCTGGCCACGAACACGCGCGAGGCCATCAACGTAATCGGTGGCAAGGTTTCAAGCCCAATCTTGATCCACGTATAAGAAGATCCCCAGAGCAGGGCAAGCAGTACGAGCAGGGCGTATTCGCGAACGAGAGGATGAGCCGAATTTGAAATGTTTTTTACCAGCGAAGCACAGTGCAACGTTGTAATGTATCGCGAGAGGGTAAACACCGCGTTGGGAACTTCAGGCGCAAAACAGCGTGACTATTGTGGGAAAGTTACGATCGACTCCGGCGACGATCAATTGAGAAATCACCCTTCAAATTTCGGTAGCCTCTCCTCATTATGGGGGATAGCGTTTCGCCTTGATTATGAGTAATCTTCCTAGTGAGCAAGGCGCACTCGCGCGGGGCGGCCGGCTTGACGAGGAAGGGAGCAAAAGTGAAGTACACGACATACACGAAACGCATCTGCGTCGCGCTACCTGGCGTAATCAGCATCGCACTCGGCGCGCAACCCACGCAAACGCAGCGTTTTAATCATCCGCGCGCGCACGCGGAGTCGATCTCGCCAGCAGCGTTGCTCGCACTGCTAGACATCGATTCACATAGACGACTTTTTGTAGATGTACGCAGCGAGTTCCCTTCGATACAAGCTCGAAATCTCATCCATAATTTCGCGAACGTTCGATATAGAAATGGGAGCGGAGGCCAACTCAATACAAGTTTTGCGCTGGAAGTGGGGCAAGCGCTTGCAGCGAAGGGGCTCAGCGTTGGCGCCACGATTGTGCTCATTTGCGGTGACGGCGTGAGCAGTTCGGAAGCCGCACAATGGTTAGTCTGGGTCGGGCATACTCAGGCAGTTTTTGTCCAAGGTGGCATAAGCGAATGGGTATTGACACAGAAAAACGACAGTAGTTTGATGATCCGACCGACGCCATTCCTTTGAGAAATTTGCACGCTGAAATGCGTTGCTTCCAACGCAGGGGTGCGCGCCTTAAAAGCTTGACCCCGGCTCAGTTAGGAATGCGGCTTCCTCCGCAGTTGTTTCGCGTCCGAGCGCAGTATTGCGATGCGGATACCGACCAAATCGATCGATGATGGCTTTGTGGCGAAGCTCAAAGTTGTGGTTGCTCGCAGGTGCTTTTTCCTGAAACAATCGCTCCGCCACTGCATGAATCGCCTTCGATTCGCTGTGCATGTAAGGCATGTAGAGAAACACGCGTTCATCGGGCGAAAGCGCGGCATCAGCCCCGCATGCAACGGCTTCTTGCGATAGCGCCACGGCTAAAGTATCGGCTGCAAACGCGCGGGCCGTCCCGCGATACATATTCCGCGAAAACTGATCGAGGACGATAATTTCAGCAAGCCGACCTTTCGGCTCAGCGCGCCATGCGAAGAGCTCGGCGCGCGAGGCTTGCTCATGAATCGCAGAAAAACGATTTGTGATTTGGGCATCAAACTCAGGCGCTACTTTCCACCACTGCAAAGGGGAAATTTCTTGAAACCAGAATTGAAGGATGGTGTTGTGCATGACGATCCCCGGATGCGATACTTTTAGTTTAACGGAGGAAGATTAAAAAAGTCGCAATCGTAGATTGACGAAAAAGCATTGATTTTGCGCGTACTGGGTGGCTTCTAAAACCGCACTTAACTTTATTGCGTCGATTTACCCAGAGCCTGAAATCGCGCGTTGTGTCACAGCTTGATTCCAGAAAGCGACAAGACGATGCCTGCAAGCGCGAGAATGAGAAGCCCTAAAGTTGGGAAAAAAGAAAGCATGAAGCCAAGGCCACGCTTAGCGGGATCAGTGACATAAGCGCGCCAGAAGAGATGCCGCCCAATGATGTAAATCGCACCCAAACCCGCAACCCATGGCGCAGGCCAGTATTTGGCTGCCAAAAATAGCGCGGGCAGAAAGGCGATCAGCGTCTCAAGCGTATTCATCTGCACGCGATACATGCGCTCAAAGCCCACATCGCCCGTTACCGCAGGCGCCTTCAGGCCAGACTTCTCGCGGGCGCGCCCGGTGAGCGCGCCGAAGGCAACAAATTGAAGCACGGCAATCACTGCGACCAACTCGACGTATTGCATTTTGTGTTCCTTATGAAGGGCTTGATTGATCGTCAGCCTTGTGTATCGCCAAATGCATGATCATAGCCTAGTAGGGCGGGCATCCCGTGCCCACTTAACCGCTTAATTTTTACCAACATTTTGGTCGGATCAAGATTGCGCGGCTTCTCAATAAGCTTAAGTAAACAGATTTTTTGGCAACGTCATCGCGTAACACTTATTTAAAGTCGATTGGAAATGCGCGAACACATATTCCAAGAAGCGCTCCCTCATCATTCCCCCTTCCCGAAACATGAAGGGCAAGGTGAGGTGAAATACCTGCGGCGCAGTTTTGCTCAAAAAAGCAAGATTCTGCGCCGCAGGTATTTCGCTAGAACAACCGCGAATACAGCACTCCTGCGCAAACCGCAAGCCCAATCAGCAAATTGAAAATATTCCACCGACGCTTCGTCGCAGTGCGCGCGTCAACCCCTGGCTGCCAATAGAAGGCAAAGCCGATGAGCCCGGTCGTTGTGAGTAAACCGAAGGCGTAACGCATTGCACCAGGCGGCCACAATTCCGCCATCGCGACCAACGCGGTAAACATACCAAAAAAGAGCACCGTTAGCGCAAACTCCATAGGCGTGACGGGAAATCGTTTGTGCAGATACTTCAGGAAGCGGTTTGTGATGGGTGCTCCCGCGCGCAATTGTCTGGCCAGAAACGCATACGTGCCGAGCTGAAATATTAGATACGCGGCAACGAAAAAGAAGACGTATCGAAAAAGCGCACTCGTGTTGCTGGAGGATTTTGCGGGCTTGCTATCGTACTTTTCGTTCAGCAAGTGCAGCACGATGTGTTTGGTTTCGTTGTGGCCATTTGCAAGCGCAATCATTGTGCGTCCCGAAACGCGACTAAAGGCGAGCATGGAGCGAAACCCACCCGTGCCGCCGTTGTGCCACACGATCCAATCGCCGTGGGCAGTATGGGTCACCCACCCGAGCCCTTGCGCCATCGTCTGATTTAGTCCCTCAATCGTCTGCGGGCTCGCGATCATATCCGCAGCGCTTGGTGGCGTGCCAATCGCATCCGCACCGCGAAAGCGCACTTGCGCCGCGCCAGCATCAAATGGCGGCATGCCGCGCTGCGCTGCGTGCGCGATGCGAAGCAATGTCTCCGCGCTCATCACCGCAGCGCCTGCAGCATGAAGTGATTTAATGTGCCAATAGGGCACAGCGCTGCCGGTCATGCCGTAGCCCTGCGCGAGCAAGGCAGAATCAGGATCTACATGCGAAAATGTGACCTCCTTATCAGCAATACCTATCGGCGCGAGAAGTTCACGGCGAATGAGCGTTTCGTAGGGAGTTTGCGTCGCACGCTCTAACACCAACCCGAGCAGCCCAAAGCCGTAATTCGAATACTCACTCTTTATCGGTTTGTCTGCGCTGGGATTCCATCGCGCGCAATCTGACACCACGTGCTCGCGCGTCATCTGCGCATAGGGATCATCTTTCAACGCATCAAAAACCGAGAAGAAAGTGGGTAGGCGTGGAAGCCCGCTCGTATGCGTTGCTAATTGCTCCAAGCGAATCCGCCCACAGGCGCTGCCATTGAGCTCTTTAATCCACTTCTCCACCGGATCGGTGAGTGCAACCACCTTTCTACGCTCTAGCACCCCAAGCAAGCTGCCGGTGAGCGCTTTGGTAATTGAGCCGACTTCAAAATGGCTGCGTGGGGACATCGCTGCGCCATCTTTTCTTTCTACGCCTACCGATACAAATTGCGGCGTGTCGCCTTCCATCCAGCCAACAACGATGCCTGTTGCCGAGCCTTCTTCAGCGAGCGATGCGGTGGCGAGCGCGCGCACGCGCTCGGCGTCGATGGGTGCGGGCGGAGCGGTGGTTTGCGCGAAGACGCACATCGCGCTCAGCGCAAAAAGCACGCATAACGAACGCACGATGTGCGCACGTATGCTGTGCAACCGAGCTGTATGGGTTAGGCGCATCGTAATTCTGCCATCCTGATGTTGAGAAAAATATACATTTGCAGTGCCGATTGAGCCGCGCTTCCATCAAAACTTTGATCGCCCGCAAATGCATTGCTCTCGCGCATTCATCCAACCAGCTGGCCTCAACGCGTATAGCGATTTATTTGGGTTGATCGCTTCGCGTTATGTTGCGTCTCACCGCACCCCACTCAATCTCACCGCCGTGCGCTACGGTGGCGTCAAAAGCAAACCAATCAATTCTTTTGCCCTGGGGCAACCTTGTGGTGAGCGCAATACCTGCGGCGCAGATTTAAGCCCGCAACGTGCCGTTCCCATAAACCACCCATTTTTGCGTGGTCAAGCCTTCGAGCCCGACGGGGCCGCGCACGTGCAGCTTATTCGTCGAGATGCCAATTTCTGCGCCCAAGCCATATTCAAAGCCATCGGCAAATTGCGTGCTCGCGTTGACCATCACCGAGGCGGAATCAACTTCGCGCACGAAGTGATTTGCGTTTGACAAATTTTCGGTGAGGATCGCGTCGGTATGGTGCGAGCCAAATTTTTCGATGTGGGCGATGGCCTCATCGAGCGAATCCACGATTTTGATGCTCACGATCGGTGCTAAATACTCGGTAGACCAATCGGCTTCGGCCGCAATCTGCGCCGCAGGTATAAGCGCGCGGGTGCGCTCGCAGCCGCGCATCTCCACCTTTTTTGCATTGAAAATTTCAGCAACACGCGTGAGCACATCCGCGCGTGAGGCATGCACCAGTAGCGACTCCATCGCGCCGCAAACGCCATAGCGCCGCGTCTTCGCGTTGTCGATCACGCTCACGGCTTTATCGGCGTCTGCACTTGCATCCACATAAATATGGCAATTGCCGTCCAAGTGTTTGATGACCGGCACCTTCGCATCTGCAGCCACGCGTTCAATCAAGCTGCGCCCGCCGCGCGGGATGATCACGTCAACGTATTGATCCATCGTAATGAGCAAACCTACCGCTGCGCGATCGGTCGTGCCGATTAATTGCACGCAATCGCTCGGCAAGCCCGCTTGCAAAAGCCCCGCGTCGATGCAGGCGGCGATCGCGGCATTCGAGTGCTTCGCCTCTGAGCCACCGCGTAAGATCGTCGCGTTTCCAGACTTTAAGCAAAGCACCGCAGCGTCGAGGGTCACATTTGGGCGCGATTCATAAATCATGCCGATCACGCCAATCGGCGCGCGCATTTTGCCCACGCGAATACCAGACGGTCGTGAGACTAAATCGGTAATTTCACCCACCGGGTCTGGGAGCTTGGCCACTTGCCGCGCGCCCTCGGCCATTGCGGCGATGCTTTTCGGCGTGAGCGTCAAGCGATCTAGCAGCGCAGCGGAGAGCTCCGCTACTTGCGCCTCGCGCACATCCTCGGCATTGGCTTGCAAAATCTGCGCTTCACATTTGAGGACGTGGGCAGCGATGGCTTCTAGCGCTGCGTTTTTCTCAGCCGTCGTCGCGCAAGCCAAGCGCCGCGCCGCCGCGCGGGCATTTGCTCCGAGCTGCAGCATATGGGTGGGAAGGTCGAATATCGTATTCATCGACGCAGTTTAATCGGTGAGCCTTACGCCTGATACCTGCGGCGCAGATTTGTCGTAAATGTGGCAAATCTGCGCCGCAGGTATCAGGCGATTTACGCGCCACGCTTTTCTTGCAGCCGTATTCGACCCGCACGCCCACGCGCTTTCCATTGCGAGAGTTGCTTTTGACGATCTAGCGGGGTCATGGAATCGCGCTGTGATTCGCGCAGCAGTTTGTGGAAATTTTTAAGGCGATCTGCTGAGAGCGCTGCGCGAACTGCGCAATCGGGCTCATTTTCGTGAGCGCAATTGGCAAATTTGCAATGCGTTGCGAGCGCGGCGATGTCGGCGAAACTATGGGTAAGCGTCTCCGCGTCGGTATCGGGTTGCAGCGTGCGCACGCCCGGGGTGTCGATAATGCATGCACCCTGCGCCAGCAAATGCAGCGTGCGTGCGGTTGTGGTGTGTTTACCGCGACTATCGTGGGCACGCACCTCGCCTGTGTCTTGCACGTTCGCCCCGAGCAGGCTATTGGTAAGCGTTGATTTTCCCGCACCAGACGAGCCTAGCAGCACCAGCGTATTTCCTGCGATGCAATAGGGAGAAAGCGCTTGCATTGTGCGCAAGCCGTCGCGGGCATCAAGCGTGATGATCGCTAACGCAAGCGGAACGCGCCCGTCGAGCTGGGCGCGCAGCGCTGCGACATCGGCGCAAACATCCGCTTTTGTCAGCACGAGCACTGGCATTACGCCTGCGCTCTGGGCAAGGCTCAAGTAGCGTTCTAGGCGACGGGGATTGAAGTCGTCGTCTAGCCCCATCACTAGCAGCGCAGTATCAACGTTGCTCGCCACTGGATGCCGCTTGCCGCTGCCGTCACGCCGCACCAAAGAATTGGTGGGCTCGATGCGTGCATGCACCCAGTATTCGCCTGCCGAATTCATCGTAAGCAACACCCAATCGCCCACCGCAATCGCGGTTTGGAGCGCTTCCAGCGCACGGTGGAGCTTTGGCAGCAGGCGCGCAGGCAAGGCGCGAGCGCCATCGTGCACCAAAATGCGCTCACGCTGAACTTCTGAAACCCGCATTAATTTTGAGTTTGTATTGAGGCAAAGATCAGAGGCGAGCGCAGAAGACAGCATCGCCTGCGTGAGCCCGACACGCTGGAGCTGCGGATAATCAAATTCAATCATCAATGAAAATTCCCAATTCAGTTTGCGTGCGCGGTTCACGCGCGCACGAAGGCACCTAGCTTGCGCCAAGTATTTTTTTAAACAGTGGGAAGTTGCGCGCGAGAAGGCGTAGGCAAATGCGGTACGGACTATGGCAGCCAAGATCGCGAGGCGACGACGGTGAAAATTCGCCGCGATTTACCGATCAATCGGAGAAACTCTCTAGACTGCTGCGCTCAACTTCAAAAGTGAGTGGGTTGGATTCATGGCAATCTCCTCTAATGAAACTTGCAATCAGCGGATGATGACAGGTGATCGGCGTGAAGTCAATGATTCGGCCGTGCGCCGTATTTGGGCATATCGCAATTAATCTGCGCCGCAGGCCTAGCAAGCAAGCGCGAGCGACTGCTTGGATTGAAATCGACGTGCGATGTGATTTATAGGATCGAAAAAGATCAGCGATTTTGCTAGCAATTGCAGCGGTGGCGTGCGCACAAAATCTTCCACTGCCAGTTGCGGCAATAGTGTCGGATAAATGCGATCATTGCAAATCGGCGCGCCAATGCTGGCCATGTGTGCACGCAACTGATGGCGCGCACCCGTGAGCGGCGTGAGTTGGTAGCGCGCGAGATTACCTTGCGTTTCGATGATCTCGATGCGCGTTTCAGTGTTCGGTTCGCCCTCGATAGTTTGGGCTTGCATGAATTGCGCGCTGCGCGCCAAGCGCGTGCGCAATGTCATTGGAAACTGCGCCGTAGGTAAAACGTGCTCGGCGTTGGGCGCGATAGCTTCGTAGATTTTCTTAACGTCACGTTTTGCGAAAAGCGTTTGGTATGCACCGCGCGTTTCCGGCTTGATGCAGAAAGCGACGATGCCTGCGGTATCTTGATCGATGCGGTGGATTGGCGTTAACGTCGGAATTTTTAATTGCGATTGCAGTCGAAAAAGCAAGGTCTCACGTACGTAGCGACCCGACGGCACAACCGGCAAAAAATGGGGCTTATCTGCAACCACCAGCCATTCATCTTGAAAAAGAATTTGCGCTTCAAACGGGATGCGCGGCTCGTCGTAAACGTTGCGTTGATACTGAATGCGTTGACCTGTGACAAAAGACGAATCTGCGGCTAAAACTGCGCCGCAGGTATCAGTGATTTCTCCCGCGATGAAGCGGGCTTGCCAAGTCTGCGCTGTAATATGCGGGAAGCGCGCGCATAAAAAAGCGTGTAGCGTTTGCCATGCGCCTGCGCGCGGGCAGGCAACGATGCTCATGTGCGCATGCGCGGCGTTAAACGGCGTCGCCTAAGCGTTTGGCGCGGGCGAGCCGCCATTGTTCGTCGGGCGAATCGTTGTATACATCTTCCGCTGTCGTCGCGGTTTCATGTAGCGTAGCATCAAGTGCCACGCGATTATCAAAAACAAAACACTCGCCCTGCCAATCGTGCGCAGCATCGGGGATCGTTTGCAAATAATTCAAAATGCCGCCATCCAGCTCGATCGCTGCAATGCCGAGCGAGTGCATCCAAGCGCTGGTTTTTTCGCAACGAATCCCACCCGTGCAATACATTGCCACGCGCTTTCCTTCGCGCTGCCACTGCGCCGCGTTGGCTTCAACGTACGATGGAAAATCACGAAAATTATCGACCGCAGGATTAACCGCGCCGCGAAAATGCCCCAGTCGGTATTCAAACGCATTGCGATTGTCGATCACCACCACATCTTGCGCGGCGAGCAAATCGCGCCACTGCGCAGGATGCAGCCGCGTGCCGTTGTGAGCGGTTGCGTCAACGTCTGGTAAGCCCAGCTCGACGATCTCGGCTTTTAAATGTATTTTCAATTTAGCGAAAGGCGGCGTGATGCAGTGGGTGCGCTTGAAGTGAATATCTGAAAAACGTTGATCTTGCATTAGCGCATTTTGAAATGCTTCGATGGCTTCTGCCGAGCCTGCGAGCACGCCATTGATGCCCTCTGGCGCGATCAACACGCAACCGGTGAGCGCTCGCGCAATTTCACAGATCTGGTCTTTTACGCGCGTTGCATCATCGAGTTTTATAAATTTATAAAACGCGATATGGAAAATCTGCACTGCAGATTTGTTCGATGCGCTCTCCGTCATTTCGCGAGCACCCGCATTGCGGCAGTGAGCCCATCGAGCGTCATTTCTTCCATGCGCCCATCCATTAATTCAAACAAAATTTCTGTCGATTGCCGATAGCTCCACGCCCGACGTGGCTCGGGGTTAATCCAGACGGCGCGCTTAAAATGCTGGGTGATCCGCGCCATCCATGCGCTGCCTGATTCATCGTTGCTGTATTCCACGCTGCCGCCAGGCTGAATGATTTCATACGGGCTCATCGCAGCGTCGCCGACGATAACGAGCCTAGTATCTGCGCCATATTTGTTAATTAAATCCCAGGTCGGAGTGCGATCGCTGAAGCGGCGCACGTTGTTGCTCCAAACATGATCGTAAACGCAATTGTGAAAATAATAGTGCTTCAGATATTTAAATTCTCCTTTGGCTGCGGAGAATAATTCCTCGACTACGCGAATGTGATCGTCCATCGAGCCCCCGACATCGAGCAGCAGTAAGACTTTAATTGCATTGCGCCGCTCCGGGCGCATGCGAATATTCAACACGCCGCCATCATGCACGGTATCGTCGATCGTACCGTCGATATCAAGCTCGTCTAGCGCGCCCGTTCGGGCAAATTTGCGCAGCCGGCGTAGCGCGACCTTGATCGTGCGCGTATTAAGCTCCACGTTATCGTCGTAGTCGCGAAAGTTGCGCTGATCCCAGACTTTCACCGCGCTGCGCTGCCGCGATTTATCTTGCCCGATGCGAATCCCCGCTGGGTTGTCGCCATACGCGCCGAAAGGTGACGTGCCACCGGTGCCGATCCATTTGTTGCCCCCTTGATGGCGCTTTTCTTGCTCTTCCAAGCGCTTTTTGAGAGTGTCCATCAGCGTTTGCCAATCGAGTTTTTCAAGCTTGGCTTTATCTTCAGGCGAAAGTGTTTTCTCCAGCATTTTTTTGAGCCAGTCGTCGGGCAATGCCCGCGCGAGATCGGGCACTTTCGCCATTACGCCTTTGAAATATTCAGCAAACGCAAAATCGAAACGATCAAATTTCGCCTCATCTTTGACCAATGTCGTACGGCTCAAAAAATAGAAATCATCAATCGATGGCCCAATCACGCCTGCTTTCAGTGCTTCGAGTAGTGTCAAATATTCGCGCGTGGAAATGGGGAGTCCGCGCGTGCGCAAATGAAAGAAAAAATCAGTCAACATGACGTAAATACCTGCGGCGCAGTTTTGGCATTTTTAAACGCTATCTACGCGCCATGAAGAGCACTTTTTCAAGCAGCGCTAGATCTTGCTCGTTTTTCACGAGGGCGCCCGCCAGCGGCGGGATGAGTGATTTGGTATCTTTGCTGCGCAGTTTTTCAGGGTCTATATCTTCGGCAACCAGCAAGCGCAGCCAGTCGATCAGCTCGGAAGTGGAGGGCTTCTTTTTCAGCGCAGGTGCATCTCGCAGCTCAAAAAAGGTTTGGAGTGCCGCGCTGACCAAATCACCTTTTAAATCAGTGAAGTGCACCGCGACGATTTTTTTCATCGTCTCGGCATCGGGGAATTTGATGTAGTGAAAAAAACAGCGCCTTAAAAAAGCGTCGGGTAAATCTTTTTCATTGTTTGAGGTGATGATGAAAAGCGGGCGCACTTTAGCGCGCACGGTCTCGCCTGTTTCGTGCACGAAAAATTCCATGCGGTCGAGCTCACGCAGCAAATCATTGGGGAATTCGATATCCGCTTTATCGATTTCATCGATGAGCACCACGCTCTGCTGATCGCTCGCAAACGCACCCCAGAGCACGCCGGGCTTGATGTAGTTGACAACATTTTCCACACCCTTCACGCCCAATTGCGAATCCCGCAGGCGTGAGACCGCATCATATTCATAGAGCCCATGCTGCGCTTTGGTCGTCGACTTCACATGCCACTGCACCAAGGGGCGGCCCAGCGCTTTAGCCACTTCCTCGGCCAGCATGGTCTTGCCGGTGCCTGGCTCACCTTTTATGAGCAGTGGGCGTTCGAGCGTTAGCGCGGCATTGACCGAGAGCAGCAAATCGGGCGTGGCGACGTAGCTTTGACTGCCTTCAAACTTTGGATTGCGTGATTTCATAAAATAGAATTTCAGGTATTTTCCTGATTGTAGGTTTTTGCCATGCAACCGCTCACCGACTCACTTGCCAACCTAGCCGATCTCCGCAAGGAATATAAATACGCAGCGCTCGATGAGGGCGATGTTGCCGTCAGTCCATTTGAGCAATTTTCCCGGTGGTTTGGCGAGGCTAAGGCCGTCAAAGCGCTCGAGCCCAACGCGATGACTTTGGCTACGATTGATGCCGATGGCCGCCCCTCGGCGCGAATCGTGCTCGTCAAAGGTGCAGATGAAAATGGGTTTACGTTTTTCACCAACTACGAGAGCCGGAAGGCAACTGCACTTGCGGCGCACGAAGATGCTGCCCTGCTTTTTTTCTGGCCCGAGCTGGAGCGGCAGGTGCGGATTGAGGGAAAAATCACCAAAATTGCGCCGCAGGTATCCACTGCTTATTATGTGAGCCGTCCGCTGGGTAGCAAAATTGGAGCGTGGGCTTCGCCGCAAAGCCGTGTCATTGCCGATCGCAAAGCGCTGCAAGATTTATGGGACGACGCGGCAAAAACCCAAGGTAACCAGCCCGATCGCCCGCCGCATTGGGGCGGCTACTGCTTAAAGCCGACGTATTTGGAGTTTTGGCAAGGTCGGGAATCACGCCTGCATGACCGGATCGTGTATTCCAGGGATGATTCCGTCGCGGGCAAATGGTCACGTTCGCGGCTGGCGCCCTAGGGTTGGAATTTAGGCAGAAAAGAGATCAAAAACGGCTCGATTTTTACTTCGGGTTAATGCTGGATCTACCGCGTGTGTTTCGGCGACCCTCGCGTAAGCGGCGCGTTTCAGCCAAATAAAGAAAGTTCCGGTGCGATATGCAAAAGCCAATTCTGAATAGGGTATTGCTGCGCAATATCGCCAGTAAGATCCCGTCAAATAGTTGGATCACCGAGCGGCTGGCAGATACTGACCGTTTGGATCAAGAAATGGTGTTGTACGTGCGCGGCGATCTTGATCTGAGTGTGCTCGATCTTGACCATCCGCTGGCACTGGGCAGCCCATTGCGTGCGATGCTAGCCGACGTGGACGATACGCCGACTTCAATTTTTATGATCTTAATTGAAGGCGCGTTGCACGTTAAAACGACGGTAACCAACGAAAACACTGATGGCGCGACACATCTTATCGTGCTCGGCAGCATGAGCGCGCACGACATCGCAATCGGGGGGCAATATTTTGATGTAGGTGGCGCGCTCACGGCTCACAATTTATTGTGGGGTCACTACAACCACGGCAGCTTGCGCGTGAGCGGTTTGACATCGGCGCGTGTTGCGGTGTTTTCAGATGAATACGACGTAGCGCTGGCCGGCGGTGAGCAGTTTAGGTATCTGCTCGATGAAGTGCGCGGTGTGCCGAGTTTGATGGAGTTCTCGCTTGAGAGCATCGCGGGTATTTTTGTGCCCAAACTGCTTCACAGCGCGGAGGGTGGCAATGATTGGGTGGGCAGCGTGCTCGACCGCGACGCTGCCGTTGTCGCGCTACGCGCAGGCGAAACCATTTCTTTTGACGACGCTGCGATTGACGCGTTTATGCCCGTTGCAAACGATGTGTTTGCTGACGAATCGATTTCGATTGCGAATGTGCTGGCGTGTGTGAATGCGGGGCTGATTGAGGGCGACGCAACAGATGCGACGGGCTGGTATGCGCAAACAGAATTTGTAGTGGGTAAGCGCCGCATTGACGAAGATGGCGATCAGCGGGATGATCGGGTTTACATCACCGTTTGGAAGCAATATGATTTTTACTTCGGCGTGGCGCATGAAGCGAGCCCAGAGCCGCAAGGCCTCGGTGCGCGGCTGAAATCAGTGTTGATGAATCGCCCGCAGGCTTTGGTGGAGGCGCTGCAATTGCAATGCCGCACCTACACAGATGGCGCGCCAAACGACTGGGCCGCGCTCGACGATGAGACCGCGCTTGAAGTACGCGCTGCTGCGACCGCGGCGTGGCGCGGTGTGCTCGACTATATGCGCAAAGCCATTGGGCAGTTGCGCGCGGGCTATCCGCTTGCACTGCGCACGCAATCGGCGCTATCGCAGGCGCGAGTGACAGCGCTCATTGGGTTGCCAGTTTTTGTAGAAGAATATAACGATTTTTGGACTGACAACGCCGGATTGTGGAATGGCGAAGTGTGCGTTCGCGCGCGGCAATCGTGCCAACACAATGGCCACGATTACACCCGCGCATTCAAACTCAGTTTTGAAAATGGCGACGACGCGCCGGGAGATGAGGAGGGCGACGCCCACGCGACCTATTTTTACGAAGAAATCGTAATCGCTGGCGAGCCGCCTACGATTACGTTGGAATACGAGCAACGGCAAAGCCGTACGCTCGTTACCATCCCGCGTACAGCCGCTGATCACCACGCCCGCGCATTACGCATGTTTGAACACATCGAACGCAGGCTTACGGACGCGGAACGGACGAAGGCCGAGGCGCGCGCGAAGCGGCAGCGATTGATTGAAACCGTGACGCTGCTAAAAGCGCCGCCATATAGCGAAAACGTTCTCGATCGCGCGATTTTCCCGCGTGAACTGATGGCGCTCTCGGAGCAGTGGCAAACGCAAGGACGCGCATTTAGCCAAGCGATTCGTGCGATTCACGCGGAGCACGAAGCCAAGCCCGACGACATGCCCGATGAAGATAATGACGACTTCGTTTGGCCCACCGACCCGCGCAAGGAAACATGGGCAACGGCCATGCAGCTCGCACGGGTGGTGAGCGCGCACGCGAGCCCAGATTTGTCTGCGCGATTTCGTAATTTATTTTCGTTCGCGCCATCGGGCATGCACGAGGGCGCGGGCAAGCACGGCCAATTTATTGGCCCACTTTTTTTACTGGACGACGGTCGCGTCGCGACCCGCGTTGGCCCCGTTTACGACCAACACGCCTATTGGGTGCTGCTTGATGGCCTGAGCTGCACGCGCATGGCCACGCTTTCTGGCCTTGGACGATCGCCTAATCGCCAATGCTATGCAAGCTGCGAAGACGGCATACTCATTACTCGCAACGGTTTCCAAGGTTCAGAAATAGCGCGCTTTGCGCTGCCAACGGGCGTTGAAGGTTTGCCCAGCACACTCAAGCGCGTAGCCTCAGCACATGGCGCGCGCTGCGACGAATTAATTCCGTTTAATGACGGTCAGCGCGTGCTGGTGCTTAATGCCACTGGGATTTATTCGGTGGATAAAGAGGGTGTGCAACGATTGCACCCGAAAGACTTTGACGACGACGGCCCCTATACGTGGCCCAAAAATAACGAGGATGATGACCTTGATTTATCAATGGTCAACATGGCGCTCTCAAGCGACGAAAAATTCATCATGGTCGGCGATCAAGACAGCGAGCACGTCTTGCTCACCGCTGACGGCAGCTACGTGCGCGGGCTCGATCCCGTGGCCTCGTATCCGCATCACTGCCTGTTTAGCTTTGACGGCACGCACGTCATGGCCAACTCATGTCATTTGTATTCTGGCTACACCAGCATTACGCACGTCGAGAGCGCAGATGAGCCGCGCGATTTTGAGCAGTCGTGGCGCGTTTACGCATCGATCGCAGCGCCAGATTTTGTGATCTTAGGCAATGCCGAAGGTTACATTCATGCCGTTGACTACAGCGGAAAAATCTTGTGGCGACACCACATCGGCAGCACGATCAGCAGCGTTGATATCTCAACCGATGGCAACACCGTGATCGTTGCCAGCTACGGCGGCTACCTTGTGCGATTAGAAAAGCAATCGACTACACCCGACCCGTTTGCAATCGGCACCTCGTCGTTTACCGAGGTTTCGAGATGGATATTTTGGAAAGACGAACCCTCCCCAATCTATTGGTAATTCACTACGTTTTTAGCCAGACCCTCTTGCGGGCATAAATTAAAAAGGAGCCAATTGGCTCCTTTTTAATTGTTCAAAATGCACAAACTGCTTGAATCTGCGCCGCAGGTATTTTTAAAGAAATACCTGCGGCGCAGATTTACGGCAATTACTTCACTAGCGTGACTTCAACGCGGCGCGCTTCTTTTGCATCGCCCGTACCAGTCGTTTGCGAAGGCTTGACCATCATGATTTGGTCTTCAGCGAAGCCAGCGGTGCGAAGGCGCTCGCGCACCATCTTTGCGCGGTTTTTAGCCAATTCTTCGTTTGCAGCTTTGTCGCCGCTTGGATCGTGGTAGCCAGAGATCGCTGCTTTGGTGCCAGCGTTTGCTTTGGTGTAGGCGATTACAGGCTTTAACGTATCAGCAGCGTCAGCAGCCAAATCGGTCTTGCCCACTTCGAAGTAAAGCTTAGCAAATGGCGCGCCTGCGATTGCATCAGGCGCTTTGTCTAAGTAGCTCAATACAGCGGCTGCGCCGCTTGCGGCTGCGGTGGTCGCCGTTGCAGCAGCTGTTGCGGTTGCGGCAGCGGCAGCTTTTGCGGCCTCAGCAGCAGCATCAACGACTGGCTTTGCAGCTTCAACAACGACTTTTGGCGCTTCGACCGCTACTTTTTTCACTTCTTCCGTGCCGGTGCAGGATTTCAGCAAGAAAAGTGCGACTGGAATGGCGATCAAGTAAGGCAGCCACTTCATCAAGCCACCGCCGGTTTTGGCAGCTGCTTCGGTGGTGGCGTGGGCAGCATTGCCTACTGCGCGGGTTGCGCCAGCGGCTGCAGCTGCGCCTGTACCCAATAAACCGCCGAGCAGGTTTTTACCCTGGTCTGCAAAGCCGAGCACATCTGCGCCGAGCGTGGTAGGGATCGAGCCACCTGGGGTCAATTTGCCCAAGATAGAAGGAAGCAAGTAACCCAATGCGCTCGTTACCACTGAGCCACCGAGGCCAGATTTCGTGGTCAATGCGTCCATGAGGCCGCCTTTGCCACCAAATACGGAGCCGAGTTGATCTGCATTAATCGCTTTCGCGCCGTCACCACCGCCCAACCAAGACGATGCGATATCGCCCAAGCCTTTGCTCTTGAATAAATTCATGAATCCACCTAAACCACCGGTGTCTTTGTTGGTCATATACGAAACCAACATCTGGACGAGCATGCCGCCCTTATCACCAAGACCAAAACGACTTGCTGCTTCTTTAATAATTAGATCAAACATTTTTATAAGCCTCCGAACAAAAAAAGATGGCGCACAGAACCGACGCGTGCGGACATACACGATTTAAATAATCAACCGCGCGAATTGTAGGGGGCAAACGGTGATGTTGCAACGACATCGCCTAAAGCCTCAGATAAGCGGCAAATTTTTCTGCGCGGTTTCGAACTTACAATGCGGGAATGAGGCTTCAATTCACCAAAATGCAGGGCGCTGGCAACGATTTCATCGTTCTGGACTGCACGATGATGCCATTCGCATTAAACGAAACGCAGTTGCGTAAGCTCAGTGATCGCAGATTTGGTGTGGGCTGCGATCAATTTTTGATCGTTGAGCCGGGTCAAGCGCCGGGCGCGGACTTTAATTACCGCATCTTTAATGCCGATGGTGGCGAAGTTAACGCCTGCGGAAATGGTGCGCGAGCGTTCGTGCGTTTCGTGCGCAGCAAAGGGCTCACCGCAAAATCGAAGATTAGCGTCGATACCGCGTCTGGGCGATTGGTGCTCAGCGAAAATCCTGACGGTGCTGTCACCGTGGATATGGGCGCGCCCTTGTTTTCTGCGCCGCAGGTACCGTTTATTTCGGCGATGCCCGAAGCGATCACCCATGCATTGCCGTTGGCTGGCGGGGTGACGCGCGAAATTTCCGTGGTGAATATGGGTAATCCACACGCGGTGCAGGTCGTTACCGATGTTGACGCAGCGCCAGTGCAGCGTGAAGGCCAAGAAATTGAGATGCACGCCCAGTTTCCGCAGCGCGCCAACGTTGGTTTTATGCAGGTAATCACCGCGAACGAAATACGCCTGCGGGTCTGGGAGCGCGGTGTCGGCGAGACGTTAGCGTGTGGCACCGGCGCTTGCGCTGCGGTGGTTGCCGGTATTTCGCGTGGGCTGCTGCAATCACCGGTGACGGTGCACGCGCGCGGCGGAGATTTATTAATCAGCTGGGCTGGGGCGGGCGCAACCGTGCGCATGACCGGGCCTGCAGAAATCGTATTTGAAGGAGTAATCGAAATTGATGATTGAAGACGACGTCGCGGCCTATTTGCGCTCGCACCCCGCATTTTTTAATGCCCATCCGCAGCTTTTGGCCGAGCTGCAGGTTGAGCATCCGCAAGATGGCCGCGCAGTCTCGCTCGTTGAGCGGCAAGTGCTCGCGTTACGCGAGAAAAATGGCTCGCTGGAATCAAAATTGCGTGAGCTCATCATTTTTGGTTCCCACAATGACGTCTTGGCCGACAAATTGCATCGGCTCACGCTCGCGCTTTTGCGCGCTGATGATTTGGAGATGACTTTTGGCGTGCTCGTTGAAAGCCTGAAATCAGATTTCGCGATTCCACAAGCGTTGGTGCGCTGGTGGGATGGTGCAGATCCAAATTTGGTTAGCCACGAGGCTTTTGCAGATGTGAGCGATGGTATGCGCGATTATGTGTCGGGCTTGCGCGTGCCGTATGTCGGCCCGCTTGCCGCGCACGAATCCAAAACGTGGTTGCCGTCCGGTGGCGATGCGCAGTCGTACGCGTATGTGCCACTCAATACCGATGTCAGCGCGGGCGTGCTGATGTTGGCGAGTGAAGATGGCCAGCGCTTTTCGCCCGATATGGCCACTGACGTGCTCACTCGATTGGGCGAGTTGGCAACGGTAGCCATTCAGCGCTACATCGAAATTCCAATGCTACAACGGGCATAACTTAACGTGGGTAAGGTCCAGGCCGAGGCGACCGTTGATAACGACGCTAACGCCCGTTGGCTCACGATTTTCGCTCACCAGCTCGCCACGCGCGGTAGCGAAAAGACCCGCGACGCTTATCTGCGCGACGCCCGTGCGCTTATGAATACCTGCGGCGCAGTTTCACTTGAAAAATATGCCACGCACGACATTCGCCGGGCGTTGGCGATCCTCCATAGCAAAGGTTTATCCGGGCGCAGTCTTGCCCGCATGCTCTCAGCGTGGCGGGGTTTGTTTGCCTGCTTGCGCGAAACTGCGCCGCAGGTATTTACCCACGATCCTTGCGTGGGCTTGCACGCGCCAAAATCGCCCAAGCGGCTGCCCGCTGCCCTCTCGCCAGAAGAGGCCGAGCAATTTGTATCGATCAAAGGTGATACCGATCAGGACGTACGCGATCGCGCGATTGTTGAGCTTTTGTATTCCTCTGGGTTGCGCGTTTCCGAATGCACCGGGCTTGATCTGGCTCGATTTGATTTGAAAAACGCTGAAGCCCGCGTGATCGGTAAAGGCAATAAGGAGCGCATCGTGCCAGTCGGGCGCAAAGCGGTCGCGGCGCTAAGTGATTGGCTTGCGGTGCGAGCGCGCATTGCGGCTGATTCGGCCACGCCTGATCTCGCAGCCGTCTTCATCAATGCCAAAGGCCAGCGGCTGGGCGCGCGCGCAGTGCAACTCCGCATGAAAAGTCTTTCGATCACTCAGGGCATGCCCGAAAGCGTGCACCCGCATCGGTTGCGTCATTCATTTGCGTCGCACGTGTTGCAGAGCTCGGGCGATCTGCGCGCCGTGCAAGAAATGATGGGGCATGCGTCAATCGCGTCAACGCAGGTCTACACCCATTTGGATTTTCA
The DNA here is from genome assembly GCA_031430575.1 of Betaproteobacteria bacterium. Classification (GTDB taxonomy): domain Bacteria; phylum Pseudomonadota; class Gammaproteobacteria; order Burkholderiales; family Casimicrobiaceae; genus JANMDS01. Next base: position 61,375 of record JANPBT010000015.1, read on the forward strand.
GCATTTAGCTAGAGTCTATGATGCCGCGCATCCGCGCGCGAAGAAAAAATAAGATCGCATCCGCTCAAACTGCGCCGCAGGTACTTCGGAGCTATAAACCGCCACCAAAATATCGCTTTCCAATCTGAGTCAAACAAAATATTTTGAACTTAAGCCAAAGTTAATTTTGTTAGGTAACGAGAATTTCGATTGTGTAGCGCGATCCAAATTTAAACTCAATAGTTTGCTTGACTTTTCGTGGGGGGGGGGGGGAAACTGCATGACTGCAATTTTGTTAACAGAGAATCAAATGAAAAATGTTTTTCACGTGGTCGCAATAATGCTATCTTATGTTTTATTCGGGGCGACAACAACCTTCGCCGCAACACAGCCTCTAAGCGACGGTGTTGAAATTAATTTAGCAATAGATGGCGTTAACGAAAAAACAGAGCGAGTTAAAGTAAAAGCTTTTTTTGACAACGCCGTAAAAATTACGGGGAGCGGCGACAGCGGAAAACAGTTTTTCATCACCATAAATTTGTCAAAAGTTGACGAACAATCAAAGTTAGCATCTAACGATAATGCGCGAGACCAGTACAACATCGGTATTTCTGTAGATAAACAAGAAACCGCCGGGCACAAGCCAGTTTCAATTCATAAATCAAAGATTCGTGCGTTCGAAAACACGGCGTTTTCCGTAGATGGCTCTGATGGATCTAATCATTTTGGATTTACCGCAACGATAAAAAAACCTGTTCAAACAAAGAATCTTTCATCGCAAGACTCTTCTAGCGAGGCTACATGCCCCGACGTTCCGGTTCACGGCGAAATTTCGACCCTCACTCCCATCGCCGATATTTCGAAGTACAGCGAAGACTGCCAGTGCGTTGTACATTTTTGTCAAGGACGGAGATGGACGGTATGCGGCGGTTGTATTGATGCCGGATGCGGTTGGACTTGCCCTAAGTGCCGCTAAAAAACTGAAATAATCATTGATTCCCAATTTCTAACGCTGGCCTCGGAGCTAGCTGTAGAAGTTGGGCTGGCTCACTTCGTCAAACCAACTTCTTTTCTGTCTCATGGCTAAGTTGTAACCAAAATCTGCGCCGCAGGTATGCTGCGCTAAAGCCCGCCGCCAAATACTGCGATGGCATCCTCAGCATCTTTGGGCGTGAGCACCCGAATGCGTCGCGTCGTAGGCTGCAAGCACGTATGGGAGAGCGTGGGCAAATCAATACCGGCCAAGCCGCGGTAGCGCGTGGTCTGCAAATCGGTGATGCCGCGATCGTTAAATTGCTTAAGCAATGATCGAAATTCGGCATCGGTATGTGGCAATAGCGGCTGATCAATCGAGGCCGAGGTGAGCGAAGCCAATGGCGGCTGCGCCAATAAAACCCGGCCACTTTGCACTAGCGGCAACAAACCGCGATAGCAAAACATCAGCATCAGCGCGCCGCAATGAATGCCGTCGGCGTCTGGATCCATGAGCAAAATGATTTTTTCGTAGCGGGCTTTGCTGGCATCGCAATCTTTGCCATAGCCGCAACCTAGCGCTTCGATGAGCATCGCAAAAAGCGGGAAAGCGCGCGTTTTATCGTGCCCCGCCTTTACTGCATTGAGCGGTTTGCCCTGCATCGGCAACACCGCTTGAAACTGCCCATCGCAAACGCTCGCCACCGAGCCTGCAGCCGAGTCGCCTTCGACGATAAAGAGTTCCGAGCCAGCGCCGTGTTGCGTGCAGTCGATGAGCTTAAGGGGTTGCTTCGGTGGATACATATCGGGTTTATACCTGCGGCGCAGATTTCGCTCGCTTGGAGGTTAAATCCAGAGCCGATAAATCCAGAAACTCTCCGCGGTTTCTATCCCGCGTTTGATTTCTTCCGGACTAAACCCGGTAATTCTGCGGACTTCCCGACACAAATGCGCTTGATCGGAAAAACCGGTGTTGAAGGCCACTTCCGCCCAATTCAGCAAATCTTGTTCGTTTGCCTCCCGCATCGTGAAAAACGAAGTTTCAGCGCGTGCGAAGCCACGCAAGCGTTGCAAGGATTGTCCTGACCATTGCTTGACTCTGCGCTCAAGCTGACGCGTGCTTCTACCAGCGTTTGAAAGCGCGGCGCGGGTGGCGAACCCGACGATCCAGTCTTGGTAGCGGGGCGATTCAGGTAGGCCGCGGGCGCGGCACGCCTTCCAACGCGGAAGCAAAAAAGTCTCCAATATTTCGATGCGCGATTCGTCGTCGGGCGCGGCCAAGATTGCATCGCCTAATCGCTGCCAATCGCGATCAAAAATCTCGGCGATAGGCCTGAAATTGTTGACCAAGCTCGGGATGTCAATGCCGGTCAACGCCTGCAGCGCGTCGGGCATAAAAAACACCATGAACCCGTGGATTTCAGTCAAATTTCGGGTCACGCTCGGTAAGGTGTGGGGGCCGCTGACGACGGCGCGTTCGTTTACTTTTTGATCGATGCGTTCGTCGCCGACGGAGATCAATTCACCTTCGCCTTTAATGGTGAACATGAACGTACACAGCGGCGATGCTGGGTAATGATTCAGCATTTCATCTGCAGCCAGCGCGACCTGCGCGGTATTGCGGCTGACGTAGGCGCGAACGCAATTGGAAAGGGTTAAATTGGGTAACCGTAAATGCGTATCGGTGACTTTAAAAGGAGCAGTCTCGCTTCTTACCGGCTTGATGCGAAGTGTTGGCATGTAAAAGTGTAGCAATCGCGGCATGTCGAAATTGTTCAATACAGGTCGGTTTGCTCGGGTTAGCATCGCGGTCATGAACGCACTCCATCGATTCCCGACGCCGCTGCCAGGGCCGCGCTCCCATTGGCTCGGCTTTGACTATCTGCAACAGGCCAAAGCGGATTATTTGAGCCACATTTCGGCGCTGCAATCGCGGTATGGCGATGTTGTGAACTGCCAAGTCGTCAATGAGACGATTATTGATGTGCATCATCCAGATCTCATTCGCCAGCTGCTGGTGGATAACGCCGAAGCGCTAGTGCGTTGGGAGCGCGCCATCGCGGTTTTTGGCAATATTCATGGCCAGAGCGTTTTAGTGACTGAAGGCGAAACTTGGAAGCGGCAGCGGCGGATGTTGCAGCCAGGCTTTAGCGGCAAGCGCATGCAGTCTTATTGCGCGCTGATGGCCGATGCGACTGCGCAAGCGATGGCTTCACTGCCGCAGCGCGAATCATTCGATATTGCGTTTCACACATTTGCGCATCAATTAACGATGGATGTGATCTTAAAAACGCTTTTTAGCCGCTCAGAAGTGGCGATGCGCGATCGCGCGATTGGCGCTGTGGCGACGCTTTCGCGCGTCGGGATGGCCGAAATGTTTTGGCCGATGAGCGCCCCAGATTGGATGCCGCATAAGTCGGCGAAGCGCCGGGCCAAGCGCCTGCTCGACGATATCGTTCGCACCAATATCAAATTACGACGTCAGCGCTCGCTGTCTAATTCAGCTAGTGAAACCGATGTTTTGGCGATGTTGCTCTCGGTCAGAGATGAGGCGGGCGATGGCGCAGGCTTGACCGACGAAGAGATTCGAGACCAGTGCATGACGATATTTCTTGCTGGCCACGAGACCTCCGCGCTGGCACTTGCTTGGTGGGCTTGGCTCATGGCGCAGCATCCGGAAGCGATGCAAAAAGCGCAAGACGAAATTGATCAGGTGCTTGAAGGTCGAGGCGCGCACTACGACGATCTTGAGCAACTTTCGTATGTCACGGCAACGCTCAAAGAGGCGCTGCGGATGTATCCGCCCGCGCCGGCTCTTATTACTCGACGAACCACGCGCGAGATCGCTCTCGGCGAATGGCAAATTCCGAAGGGTGCCATGGTGCGGATCACACCCTGGATCGTACATCGGGATGCACGCTGGTTCCGGGAGCCGCTGCGCTTCCAGCCCGAGCGATTTGCTCCGGGGGCCAAGCTTCTCAATCGGAACAGTTTTTTGCCGTTTGGGACGGGGTCGCGCGCCTGCATTGGCGGGCATTTCGCGATGACGGAAATGACCTTGATTGCCGCCACGCTGTTACAGCAGTTTTCGTTTCGCACGGACGCTTCGCCGCAGCCAAAACTCGATGTCTTACTCTACCCAGTGGGCGGTTTACCGCTGACCTTAACTCGGCGCGAGTGCGCGCTTTAGGCTGATTCAACGTACCTGCGGCGCAAATCTGCGCCGCAGGTACGTATAAAAAAACCAGTGAGCGGCTAGATCGCCACCATATCGAAGTCTTCTTTGCGCGCGCCGCACTCTGGGCAGCCCCAATTAGGTGGCACATCTTCCCAGCGGGTGCCAGGGGCGATGCCTTCTTCCGGGTAGCCTTCGGCTTCGTTATAAAGCCATCCGCAGATGAGGCACATGAGGGTTTTGAATTCGACGGGCTCGGTCATACGCGATTTAATGAAAATTGTGGCAACGAGGCCGCGAAGTGTAGCCGTTCGATAGAAATTTGCTGCTGCGCTGCATCATCTGGTGCAACACCAATGAAATCAAGCCTTTGCGCCGCATTGGGAACGTTCGGCTAAAGCTACAATCCTATCCAGAATGAATCAGGAATCCTTTGACCAAATCTTGCTGCGGCAAGGCAAGATCGACGCGCCCACGCTGGAGCGCGCGCTGCGCATCCAAAAAGACGGTGGCAACGTTGAAAAAATCGACAGTCTGCTGGTCACCCTCGGCATGGCGGCATCGCGCGATGTCGCGGTCGCGCGCGCCGAGGAAATGGGTGTGGCTTACGTTGAGGCCGGCCAGTTTCCCGAAATCCCGATTTTGGAAGAGCGCATTTCGGCTCGCTTTTTGCAAGAGCATCGCGCCTTGCCGCTGAAGGAAGATGCAGACGAGCTGGTGCTCGCGATGGCCGAGCCGCAAGATGCTTACGCGATTAAAGCCTTTGAAATGGTCACCGGCAGGCGCGTGCGCGCGGTGCTTGGTGTCCCGGCCGATATTGATGCGGCAGTCGAGCGGCTTTATGTGAACGGGCGTGGCGGCGCGGTGGATGCCGAGATCCGGCTTGATGGCGATGATTTCGCTGCCGATGTGCAGCAGCTCAAAGACTTGGCGAGCGAAGCGCCGGTGATCCGCTTGGTGAGCCAATTGATCGCAAAGGCGCTCGATGTGCGCGCTTCTGATATTCATATTGAGCCATTTGAAAATTCTTTAAAAGTTCGCTATCGCATCGATGGTGTGATGCATGAGCAAGAGCCCCCGCCCAAGCGCTTGGCGGCGGCGATTATTTCACGGGTTAAGATTTTGGCGAGCCTCGATATTGCCGAGCGCCGTTTGCCGCAAGATGGTCGCATTCGGCTGCGGGTGCAAGGAAAAGAGGTCGATTTCCGCGTCTCCACGGTGCCGACGATGCACGGCGAATCAGTCGTCATGCGGATTCTCGATAAAAAAGGCGTGGTGCTTGACTTTGATCGCTTAGGCTTTGGCGAAGGCAAGCTCAGCACGCTTTTTCAAGCGAGTTTGAAGCAACCCAACGGAATTTTGCTCGTCACCGGCCCGACCGGATCGGGCAAGACGACGACGCTCTACACCGCGCTTGACCAATTGAATCAGCCCGACGTAAAGATTCTCACCGTTGAAGACCCGGTTGAGTATCAGATGTCTGGCATTAACCAAATTCAAGTCAAGCCGCAAATTGATTTAACGTTCGCTAATGCCTTGCGCTCGATTGTGCGCCAAGATCCCGACATCATCATGATCGGTGAGATCCGCGATTTGGAGACGGCGCAAATCGCGGTGCAATCTGCGCTCACCGGCCATTTCGTGCTCTCCACTTTGCATACCAACGATGCGCCAAGCTCAGTCAATCGCTTGCTGGATATGGGCGTCGAAGACTATTTGCTGACCTCGACGGTGATTGGCATTTTGGCGCAGCGCCTGGTGCGTACGCTGTGCGTGCATTGCCGCGAAGCCTATACGCCTTTGCCCGAAGTGGTGGAAGAAATGCAGCTGCTCAAGCACTCCCCGGGAGGCAATCCGCAGCTCTATAAGGCGGTCGGCTGCCCGCAATGTGGTGGCACCGGCTTTACTGGACGCGTGGCAATTCTGGAAATGATGCCGATGACCGATCGCATCCGCCCGCTGGTGATGCGCCACGCCAATGCGGCTGAGCTGCGACAAGCCGCACTCGCGGATGGTATGGAGCCGATGTTTGATGATGGCGTGCGCAAAGCGCTCTCGGGCGTGACCACGATGGAAGAAGTCGTGCGCGCCACGCGCGAAGGCTAATCCAGCGTGCCCACCTATCAATATAAAGCCGTCGATGCACGCGGCGTCGCCCAGTCGGGTATCGTCGATGCGGTTAACGAGCAAGAGGCGGTGAAGCAACTGCGGGATCGGGCGTTGATTCCGATTCGGGTAGAGCCTGGGTTTGAAGCGGCAACACAAAAAAAGCGCGCGCTTTTTCAGAGTAAGAAAGTTTCGTCAGATCAGTTGCTCGCGATCACCCGCGATATGGCCAATCTCATGAAATCAGGGCTGGCTCTTGATCGGGCGCTAGAGATTTTGGTTGGCTTGGCAGATACTCCTGCTGTCGGCGCGATGCTGCAAGGCATCCGCGATGAAGTGCGCGGCGGCGCGACGCTCTCGCAAGCGCTGGAGCGGCGACCGCAAGTCTTCACCAAGCTTTATGCCAATATGGTGCGCGCAGGTGAGGCTAGCGGCAATTTAGGCGGCGTATTGGATCGGCTGACCGAGTTTCAAGAGCGCAGCCGAGAGTTGCGCCAAACCGTCGTTTCCGCGATTGTGTATCCCTCGATTGTCTTGGGCGTGGCGGGTTTGGCGATCGCAGCGCTGGTGATTTTCGTCTTGCCGCAGTTTGATGCAATGTTCAAGGACAATAGCAAAGCGATGCCGGCTGCGACTCAGTTTGTATTAAGCGCGTCGAAATGGTTGCGTGTAAATTGGTGGATGCTTCCGGTGATGGTCTTCGTGCCGATTTGGCTCGTAAAGCTGCGCCTCAACAGCGTGCGGGGTCGCGCGCGATGGCACGCGCGAAAGTTGACGATGCCGCTTTTTGGCGAACTGACGCAAAAAATTGAGGTCGCACGTCTGTCTCGTACGCTCTCAACATTGCTCAATAGCGGGGTTAGCTTACTTCCCGCGCTCGGCATCGTCAAGGAGACGATTACCAATGTTGTGCTCGCGGCGTCGCTTGATGGGGTGACCGCAAAGCTGCGTGAAGGTCGCGGTCTTGGAACGCCACTAATGGAGACGGGTTTGTATCCAAAGCTTGCAGTGCATATGGTGAAAGTGGGTGAAGAGACGGGGCAATTGCCCACGATGCTCACCAAAGTCGCCGATATTTATGAGCGCGACGTACAAGTTTCGGTCAAGCGCTTGATGACGTTTCTTGAGCCAATTTTGCTGCTCTTCGTGGCGCTTATCATCGGCGGCATCATCGGCTCTGTTCTGATGGGCATGATGTCGCTATCGGATTTTGCAGGCTAGTGGATCGGGCGCAAAAATCTGCGTCGCAGGTAAAAAAAAGTGAACTACGAAACAATCGGAAAGGACTAGAAAGATGAAACACGCAAAACAAGCTGGCTTTACATTATTGGAGTTGATCGTTGTGTTGGCGATTTTGGCTACGATCATGGGCTTTTTGGGTAAGGGGATTATTGATCGCGGCGAGACTGCGAAGGTGAACGCTACCAAGATCCACATCAGCCAGATTGGTCAGTCGCTGGATGTATTCAAGATCGAAGTCGGCCGGTACCCAACTTCTGGCGAGGGATTAGCCGCGCTCATTACTGCACCTGGCGGTGTGCAAAATTGGAGCGGCCCGTATCTAAAAGAAAACGGTGGTGCATTGCCAAAAGATCCTTGGGGTGCCGAGTACCGCTACGCCTCGCCGAACGCAACTGGCGGCTACGATTTGATCTCGCTCGGCAGCGATGGCAAAGAGGGCGGCGAAGCCACGGCGAAAGATATCTCGAACGCGAAGTAACGCGATATTTTCGTGACGCGTCAAACGTATCGAACGCACCAAGGCTTGCGTCGTCCCCGCGGCGTCACGTTGCTTGAGTTGATTGTCGTCTTGGCGTTACTGGCTGTTTTGTCCGCGATGGCCGCGCCGATGATCGGCAAAGGCATGGGCACGATCGATCAGCGCGCTGCAGCGCAAAAAATCGCCGCGCTTTTTAAAGCTGCGCGCAATGAAGCGGTGGCCAAGCGCAAAGAAACGGTCGTCGCAATTAACCCGAAAGCGCTCACGGTGACCGGCGATGGGCGGGATGTGGTGAAGCTGCCCGCGGGTGTTGCGCTTGATCTCACCACGATCGAAAAAGAAAAAATTGATGAAGACAGCGCCGGCATCCGCTTTTACCCCGATGGCGGATCGACCGGCGGGCGCGTGGTCATCAAAAAAGGTGATCGGGCATTGCGCATTGATGTTGATTGGCTCACTGGGCGGGTGAAAGTGAGCGAAGATGCGCCCGCATAATCAGCACTACCTGCGGCGCAGATGTGGCCGTTTTCGGGGCAAATCGCGTGGCTTTACGGTGCTCGAAATAGTCATCGCATTTTCGATTGCAGCATTGTCGATGACGGCGTTGATGAAGGTTTTTTCAACCGCGCTGGAAGTGACCTCGCGCGCGGGCGGCATCACCCAAGCGACCCTGATTGCGCAAAGCAAATTGGCCGCGGTCGGTAGCGCGTTTCCGCTGGAAGACGGTGGGCAATCGGGCGAAGAGCAGGGCGGGGCTTATCGCTGGCAGCTGACGATTTCGCCTTATGAAGTGCCCGTCATCGTCTCTCCCGATGCGCCGGTCGCATTGGCAACGCTGACGTTGCCCTATGAGATGAAGCGCATTGAATCGGTCGTGCGCTATGGCGAGCCCGAGCGCAACGTTACGCTGGCCACTTACCGCACCGTGCCTAAAAAGCAATGAAATCGGCTCAATCTGCGCCGCAGGTATTACGATTAAATGCACGGCGTGCGCGTGGATTTACGCTAATCGAAGTCATCATCGCTTTTGCATTGCTGGCGATGCTGGCAGCGCTGATGTTTTCTGGCTTTCGCTACGCAACGCGCGCAAGCGAGGCCGGGATCACCCGCAATGAGATGCATGAAGATATGCGCCGCAGCCAAGATTTTTTGCGGCAACATTTGGAAGAGATGCTGCCGCTACGCTACCAAAAAGAGCTCGGTCAGCCGCTGCGATTTAAGGGCGATGGCGAGAAAATGATCTACGTCGCGCCTGTGATTTCCCGCATTGCGGAGGGCGGCGTAATGTGGTGGGAGCTTTCAGCCCGCAGCGAGAAAGACCAGCGGCTGCTCGTGATTCGGCGCGCGCCGATGACCGGCATAGAGTCTGAGCCGCCCGCGTTTGACCCGAAAGATGAAAGCGTGCTCGCGCAAGATATTGGGGCGTTTAAGCTTTCTTATTTCGATCAGCCCGATCCGCTCATCGCGGGCAATTGGGTGGATAACTGGACAGACGATCAGCGGCTGCCCAATCTGATCCGCGTTGAAATGAAATCGAAATTGGGCCGCGACTGGCCTGAGCTGGTGATCGCGCCGCAAATTTCGCCCTCGGTCGGCTGCCCCGGACGGTGGCAACCACAGCAAAAACGTTGCCTGCAACCGGGCGTTACGCGATGAGCGGCCTAATTCAAATGCCTATGCAAATACCTGCGGCGCAGATTTGGCCTCAAAAAGCCCAAAACTGCGCCGCAAGTATGGCCGCCCAGCATCGTCGGCAAGCAGGCGTCGCCCTGATTTTGGTGATTTGGGTGGTGGCTCTGATTACCGGGATCGCACTGTCGTTCGCCCGCTCGCAAAAAGTGGAAGGCGAGCTTTCGCGCAATCAGCGGCTGATTGCGCAATCGCGGGCACTGGCCGAGGCCGGAATCGCCCGCGCGTTTTATGAGCTGCAAACCCCCAGTTTTGACCCCAATCGTTGGCAGGCAAATGGTGTGGCGTTGGTCTGGGAGGTGGAAGGTGCGACGGTGAATCTGCGTGCGCTCGATGAATCTGCACGGGTTGATCTCAACACGGCAAACCCCAATTTGCTACGCGGACTCTTCAAAAATGCCGGGGCAGATGAGGAAGAGGCTACGCGCATTTTGGAAGCGATTCAAGATTGGCGTGACCCCGATGATCTCAAGCGACCCAACGGCGCCGAGGCCGAAGACTATAAAGCGGCGAGTAAACGCATGCTTCCAACGAACGCTGATTTCGTGAGTGTGAGCGAACTTCAAAACGTTTTGGGAGTCACATCAGAGCTCTTTCAAGCGATTGAGCCCTTTCTGACTGTAAACTCGCGGCAATCGGGCGTATCCGCCGCACTTGCTGCGCGAGAAGTCTTGCTTGCCATCCCAAATGTGACTGCTGAAAACGTGGATCTATATTTAGCAACCCGGCGGGAAGTGTATGCGCAAAATGCTGCGAATCCACTGAGCCGCATTCCTATCCCCCCGCTGCCAGGCGTAACGGGGGCGTTTTTCGTTGCGGGCTCGGGGACGATTCGTATCCAAGTCGACGTGATCACGGAAAATGGTTTTAAGCATGGGCGCGAAGCGATCATTCGCATGCCGCAATCCAATCGGGGCGCTTATGACGTGCTCGCATGGAAAGATTTAATCACCCCGATGGCGGGCCCCACCGACGATCTACCTGCGGCGCAGATTGCGCCCGAAATTCCGATCAATGGCACAGCCAAATAACCCCGCGTTTGCCCAATCGGCCTCCGCCAGCGAAACCCTCGGTGCGTTTTGGTCGTGGTGGAGTGGGCGGCTAGCCGAATGCGTTCCGGCGCCAGCGCGGGCATGGTTTGCCGGGCGCGATCAAACGATGGTGCTCGACTGGGAGCGCGATGGTTTATCGCTAAAGCGCGTGGGCGGCGCAGGTATCGTCTCAGCGCCACTGACCCGAGCAGCGCTCGAGATTTCATCTAACCCAAAAGCCGATGATTTTGCTGCCGCCATGAAGCAAATCGCCGCACGGGTGCGCGGCCCGATCACTCTCGCGCTTGGCGAATCGCGGGTGTTGCGCAAGCCATTGCGCCTGCCGCTGGCCGTGCGTGAAAATCTTCGGGTTGCCGTGGGCTACGATATTGATCGGCTAACGCCCTTTCCCGTGGGCTCGGTGATGTTTGATGCCGCTGAAAAATCGGTGGATCACGCATCGCGCGTAGTGCACGCTGATTTTGTGGCCACGCCACGCGCGCCGGTCGATGCTTTGCTTGCAGCAGCGCAGAGGGCTGGCGTGCAGATTAATCGCATCATCCCAGCGGCGCAAGACGCTGCGGGCAATCTCAATATGCTGCGCAGCGGCGATGCCGCACTTGCTCGCCCGTGGTGGCAATCGCCTCATCTGTGGTTGGGCTTACTTACTGCGGGCTTACTCGGCGCGGTTTTGGCATTTCCGGTTTGGCAAAAGCGCGAGCAAATCGTCGCTGCGCAGCCGGTGATGGCGCAGGCCGAAAAAGACGCGACCGAGACCGATAAAGTGCTCAGAGAGCTGCAGCTGCGCGTCTCCCAATACAATTTTTTGCCCGCTAAGCGCCATACTTCGCCGTTTGCCGTGCAGGTGCTCGATGAAGTCACCAAGCTTTTGCCCGACGATACATGGGTGCAAAATTTTGAGCTGAAAACGGTGCGCTCGACCAATGCTTCTGCCGCTGGCGGCACAACCAATATCGCCAATCGCGAGCTGCAGTTGCAGGGCGAGAGTGAATCGTCATCAAAACTGATTCCGACTTTTGAAGCGTCGCCATTGTTTGGCACGCCGCAATTTAAAAGCCCGCTGACCAAGCTCAATTACCCCGGGCAAAACGTCAACGGTGATCGTTTCCATGTTGCGATGGAAATTAAAACAGCGCCGCTGCCTGCCGCCGTGCCGATCACCACGCAGATCGTCGCAGCGCCTATACCTGCGGCGCAGAATGTGGCGCCTGCAGTGCCGGTAGCTCCGGCAGGCGCAGCGAAATCCGCTGAGAAAGCAACGGATAGAGCCGCTGAGAAAGCCCCTGAAAAAGCGCTGCCGCCAATGCCAGCGATTCCGACGGAGGGTAAGAAATAGTGCAGCCCATGTCGCCCTTGCAGCAGCGCATCCTCGCTGTGCTTTTACTGGTCGCGCTCATTGCAGCTGCCGTGGTTGCTGTCGGCATTCCGCTGCGCAAAGGACACGCCCGCTATGATGATCGGCTCGAAGAAATCGTCGATAAAACGGCACGCTGGCAGCGCGTGGCTAAGCAGCGCGCGCAAATGGTAGACGTGCTCAATGCCATGCGCACGAAAGACCCGAATCGCTTTGCACTTAAAAATAGCGCCGCCAATCTAGCTGGCGCTGAACTGCAAGAGATCGTGCGCTCGGCGGTTGAAGTGCAGGGCGGGCGCATCAATACCATTCAAATTTCGACGCCGCGCGAAGAAAGTGGCCACCGCGTTTATGTGGTGAGCACTACGTTTCAGGCCAACGTGAATCAATTGCAAAAAATCCTCCATGCTTCAGAAGCCCGCGAGCCATATGTATTTATCGATTCGCTTAATGTGCGCAGCATGACCGCGCGCGGCATCAAACCGACTCCAGGGCAAGAGCCGTTGGTGTTGGTGACGTTAGAAGCAAGCGCTTTTGCGCCCATGCCGCCGATTAAAGGCGCGGTACCCGATAAAAAACCTGCGGTGCAGAAAGCAGGCGAAAAAGCATGAATTTAAGCGCTGATCGCACTTCCCGCCGCAGCACTTTTTTGTGGCTGATTCCTTTGGTCGCGCTTGCAGCTTACGGCGGCTACCTCACCGATTTTGGAAAAAAACTCTTTGGTGATGACGTGGAATGGCGCAATGTGAAAGCAGCCACCACCACCAGCGCGGTCGTCCCCGATATTGCATTCAATGCCGATGCCTCGCCATATTCGGCAATTACTGATCGCAATTTGTTCGCCCCATGGCGCAAGCCCGCGCCGCCGCCCGAGGCCGCAAAGCCACCCCCAGAGCCGCCTAAGCCGCAAATTCGCCGTGGCATTTATGCGCTTACCGGCACCATGCAAATCGGTGATGGCGTCGTCGCCACCGTAAAAGAAAATGCAACTAACCGCAGCAAGCAGGTCAAACTTGGAGATCAACTCCAGGAGTACACCGTTAAAGCTGTTGAAAATGATCGCATCGTGCTCGCCTATGCTGGCCAAGAGGAAGAGTTAGTGCTCGCTCGCTATACCCAATCTGGCCGCGCCACACCGCCACCGCAGATTGCGGTCGCCCAGCCCCAAATTGCGCCGCAGATTCCGGGGCAGCCGCCAATGCCAGTGCCGCCACCGCAGCCCGGGCAGCCGCAAGGCGCGGCGCGGGTGGGTGGGGCGGCGGTTTCTGGCGGGCTTCAGCCATTCCCACCCTCGGGCACCGGACCCGGCTTTGGACCGCAACCGACTCCTGTCGCCCCGGCGCAAGCCGTCTCGGCTGTCCCCGTTGCGCAGCAGCCAGCGCCAGAAATTATCGATGTTGGCGAATTACTCCGCCGCCGCCGCGAAGCTAGGAAGCAATAAATGCATAAGAAAAAAGAATCGTTTTTAGGGTCTCTAAGTATTGCCGTGTTCCTCACGCCGCTGGGCATAGTGATTGCGCTTTCAGGCTGCGCCACGCCGATAGGGACGTCTCAACCCACTTCTACGCTCTCGGCTGCCGCGCAGGGAGTGGCGACGACGGCACAATCGAGCGCATCCGCGGTTCAAGCGCTCCCAACGCCAGCTACTCCAATCGCGAATTCCACCACCGAAGCGCAAGGCGCCGCTCGGGTGCTTGCACCTAAAAGTAGTGCTGCAAACAAGTCAGGTGCTACACCATCGCTTTTTAGTGAGCCAAACAGAAGCTTATTTATTGGCACTGGCGATTTGGTTAAACCAACTCAACCAAAAGCCCTCACGCAAGGCGGCGATATACGCTTCAATTTTGAAAATACGGATGTCCGAGATGCGGTTCGGCAAGTCATGACCGATATGCTGGGCGAAAACTACATCGTCGACCCAGCGGTCACCGGATCGATAACGTTGCGAATGAATAAGCCCGTTTCGCGCGCTGATCTTATCCCGCTACTTGAAATTATGCTGCGCCAAGCCAATTCAATTTTGGTCAAAGACGGAGCGATTTGGCGCGTACAGCCGACCGCCGCCGGTGTCCGTGGCGTCGGCAAGCCCGGATTCTTGACGCGTCCTGCTGGCGGTGGCTATGGCATCACGATCGTGCCGCTGCGCTGGATCGGAGTCAACGAAATGATGCGCTTACTCGACGCCATCGTCAAAGAGCCCTCGGGCCAAGGCGGTGCTGGCGGGAGCGTGCGTCCTGAGCCGCTGCGCAATATGCTCATCGTTGCGGGCACGCCCAACGAGACGCAATATATTCTCGACACCATCGAAATGTTCGATGTTGATTGGATGAACGGCATGTCCGCTGGGCTTTTTACTCTAGAGCACTCCGAAGCAAAAAAAGTATTGGAAGAAGTGGATAAAGTGCTTGGCGGTCTCGGTGCGGGTGGCCCGCCGGTGCAAGGCGCTGCAGCCGGAGCAGGGTTGGGCCCACTTTTTGGGCTGGTGCGTGTGCAGCTTATCGAGCGACTAAATGCAATTCTCGTCATCTCTCCGCGCCCGGAAATGATTGCTCAGGCCGAGACTTGGATTCGCAGGCTAGACCGCGGGGGCAGTGGTGATAGCACCCGTTTTTACGTTTACAACTTGCAATACACCAGCGCAGAGAAACTAGCGCCTATTCTTCAAGCCGCGATGCAAGGACGGGCCGGGGCTACGACCATACCCGCGGCGCAGACCGCGCCCGGACAAAATCCGTTTTCGATTGCAACGCCAGTTGCCATCCAGAATCAACCCACGAGCCCCGTGCCTGCCGTGCCGCAGCGCGTCGCGCCGATCGCTTCTGGCGCAGTCGGGGCCGGGCAAGGCTCTGCGATCGCGCGCAACGCCACAATCACTGCCGATAAAGATCGCAACGCGCTCCTAATCGTTGCCTCGCCGGCTGAATACGGTGCAATCGAGGCTGCGATTAAAAAGCTCGACATCCTTCCGCGACAAGTGATGGTCGAAGTCACCATCCTTGAGGTTGACCTTACCGATGATTTCGCTTTGGGCGTTGAGTGGGCCGCAACGCGCAGCGCTGAAGGCGCGACTCCGGTTAAGTATGCCGGGAGCGAAGCGCAGCTAGGTGCAGCAGGTCTTGCGTTCTCCCTTAAAAACAAAACACTTGCGGGCAATATCCTCAACATATTGGATGCCAAATTGAATGCCAACGACGGCAACAAGCGTGTGCGGATTAACGCAAGCCCGAAGCTCATGGCCGTAGACAATACGCCTGTGACATTTAACGTAGGTCGCTCTGTTAGCGTGCAGACGGGCGCAGTGACGACACCCGGAACAACATCCACTAACAATTCCACTTCAAGTACGTTTCAATACCTACAAACCGGCATAAGCGTGAGCATCACGCCGCGGATATCCGCAGGCGGTTTGGTTAACCTTGAGATCACGCAAGAAATTAGCGAGCCTACAGCGTCAACGATAGCGGGAAATACTAACCCTGATATCAGCAAAACAGCGCTCAAAAATACTGTGCTCGCGCAGGATGGTGAAACGATCGTTATGGCCGGGCTTATTCGAGAGAAAATTACTGACTCGACCAATGGCTTGCCAGGCGTGTCACGATTGCCATTTTTGGGCAGTCTGTTCGGCAAACAAGTATTAAATGTAGATAAACAAGAGCTTTTGGTGTTGGTTCGTCCCGTTGTCGTGAACTCTATCGAGCAGGGGCGCGATGCCGGTGAGGAGATCCGCAATAAGATGCGGTTGCTGAAAGATGCATTTATTGAGGCAAACGTGCCGTTGTCTAAATCTGCGCCGCAGGTATTAGTGCCGCAGGGCCAAGAGCCAAGTCGCCTACGAATTTCCTCAAACCTCGGGGACAATCCAGAGAAAAAATGAAGTTGTTGCCAGTGATTTTTGGTCGCAGTTGGAAGTTGCGATTGCTCTTTGCGTCGGTGTTGATGGGCATAACCGGCGTCGCGGTGTTGATTGCATATTTTGCAAGTTGGCGTACTGTAGTTGAATTGCCTGAGTTTATGATCGCGTCCAATGGTGTGAGGTGTATTTCCTGCGAAGCGATAGGCATTGAAAAAAACGCAAGTGCAATTTTTATGGAACGCAAATCGATCCCGCTGCTGTGTGTGGACCAAACGCTTAGCGCGATAGTCGAGGGCACTAATTACTTCATTGGCGAGGGACACGTAACGATAGGCTTGCAAGGTACTGTACGCCCCGGCGGTAACTCGCGACTTAGCGGGCGGGGAGTGGTTATCGGCAAGACCGCCGAGTATCCCGATGGGCGCGGGTGCGTTGGGTCATCAGCACGCGCTCAAATCGAGACCTACTGGAGTCGAGACGTTTTAGTGCCGCAGGAATTTCGACCCACTGATTGGGCTGGTATGAGTTACCGGAAAGGTAACGAGCTTTATCCTTCTACGTGTTCGCAACTTTCCGTAAGCGACATGCAGCCTTATCGCTTGGATTTGAGCGTTTCCTGCAACGGAGACATTTCCTATTCGCTTAACACACTTAAGCCATTGGAGCAGCTGGAGACTGCGCTGTCAGCTAAAACACCGGCGCTGGGCAATGCCGATGTTGGTGAATTACCCCTGATTGAGCCTGGCATGAGGGGGTGGTGGATTGGCCAAGTTTTTGGTTCAAAAACGCAGAGTTGGTCGGTCACCTTCTCGCAAATGGTCGTTCAAGAGCGAGTTCGCTTCCGCAATTTAATTTTTACGTAGTTCCGTGGGTCGCTGCTAATGCGAGCGACTCAAATCAAGTGAGATCATCAATATGAAATTTAACAACCCGACGCTACGCTTCAATCACGAAATCCGAAAGCAAGTTAAACGCACAGTGCTGATGTTGGGCGCTGTGAGCGTTTTAGCGAGCGGTGGTTGCGCTACGCATAGCCCCGCTACCGATGGATCAGCGAGCAGAGTTTTACCTACACAACCGTTGGTCGAGCAAAAAGAGCCGCTGGCTGGTGTCGAAGCGAAACCCGCCACGTTTTCGCCTTCAGCGCTGGGATACAGCAAAAAAGAAGTTGAGACGCCTGCTGAGCTCGCAGTGAGGGATCGGGCGCAAACGCGTTGGGGTCACTTATTAAAATCAAATATGCAAGAGGCATACGCTTTTTTAAGTCCAAACGCAAAGCAGTTGCAATCATTCGAGGCTTATAACGGCGCGATTCGTTCGGGTTTGTGGCGTTCCGCAGAAATTGCGCGCGTTGATTGCGCGGAGGCCGCGCGGTGTGTCGTCTATGCACAAGTGGTTATTCGTGTGCCGATTGGTCGACTGGGCCCCACCGACCATACTTCATTTGTACGGGAGGATTGGGTCTCAGCGAACGGGCAGTGGTGGTTCGTGCCGACGCGAGGCTAAGTGTTGTAAACACGCGTCAGGCCATGAGAAGTGTCTCACGAGGCCCTTCTGCAGGAAAGATAAGCGTCAATTTGTGCTAACCTTCTTTTGTGGTCTTCAACCGCAAGAATTAACAGCAATTGCTTTTCATCGAAAAGGAGCTCGTAATGCTTAACAAGCAAAAAGCGCTTTATGCAGCCATTAGCGGACTTGTTGGTCTCGCTGGCACAGCTGCCCAAGCGGCCATTCCCGGTACCGACGGTACCGGCGCAGTACTGCAATACCCATACTACACCGTCAATAGCGGTAACGATACATACATGAGCGTTGTGAACTCTACGAGTTCAACAAAAGCTGTGAAAGTGCGTTTCCTCGACGGTAAAAACACCCGTGAGGTGTTGGACTTTAACCTGTTCTTGTCGCCGTTCGACGTTTGGACTGCAGCAATTACTAAAAATGCAGCTGGCGGCGCATCAATCAAGACGGCTGATAAGTCTTGCACGACCCCACAGATCCCTCCTGCTGGCGTTGATTTCCGGACATTCCGTTTTAACGAGCGTGACCTCGACGGCGTTATTATCGACAATTCGATTGCTCGTACGGCCGAAGGTCATATCGAAGTGATCGAAATGGGCGTTGTAACCAACGTCGATATGATCGCAGCAACTACCCACGTTAACGGCGTTCCTGGAACTTCGTCAACGCGTAATTGCGCATGGCTTCAAAGTATTTACAACGGCAACACTAGTGTAAATGCTCCGTTTGCAACCGGTCTGGTAGCACCTACAGGTGGTTTGTTTGGTGTGGGCGTTCTTATCAACGTTCCAGCTGGCACGTCATACGGCTACGACGCAAATGCGATCAACAGCGTGTTCTCTGCGCCTAACTTCACGGTTCCAGGTTCGATTTTCCCGAACTTGAGCCAAGCTGATCCAGTATCGTCGTTCTTCCAAGCTGGTAATGTTTTCACGGCAAATTACGCCGCCGGTATCGACGCGGTTTCCGTGCTCGACCAGCGTAGCGCGTTAATGAGCGAGTGGATTATTGATCCAACGTTGGGTGCTGGTACTGACCTCATCGTTACGTTTCCAACGAAGTGGGCATACACGTTCTCCTGCGGCCTCGCTGCCGCACGTCCTTTCCTGAACAATGGCTTTTGCCCTAATGGCGCGCCTGAGTTGATTGGCGTCTCCGCATATGATCGCGAAGAGCAAACTTCATTCGCGCAGATTGACTTCTCGCCATTGCCACCTGGCGGCTCGACTTCGCTCCCATGGGAAGTTAACGTCATCACCATTGACAACACTAACGTTCTTGGCTCATCGCTCAAGAACAACATCAAGCCACCGGTTGGTACGGCTGGCTGGATCAAAGTGAACTTCGCTGGTGCAGGTCGCACGATCACGTCGTTGCCTGGTGCAACGCGCAATGGTACAGCTTGCGGAGTTTTGACCGCTGGCGGCTTGCCAGTTCAGGGCTTCTCGGTGCAGCGTTATGTCAACGGTAACGTTGGCGGCGTATTGTCAAACTACGGCGCGAACTTCGGCCACAAGTATGAGCGTAGCGTAGCTTGCGCGCAGCCATAAAAGCCTAAAAGCTTTTGTAGCAAAAAAGGTGAGCGATGCTCACCTTTTTTTTTAGAACTAATCGATTCCATCGGCTGTCCAATAAAATGATAGAATGATAAAAACTTTATGTCAAAGGACTATGCCAGTGAAAAAACTAATTCTCCACCTTCCTCTTGCGCTCAGCGCAGCGGGGGCTACTTCGCTAGTTACGCCTTTTGTAAATGCAGCGGAAGTAACGCTATCTGGCATTACAGGAAATACCTGTACGTACACCGGGATAACCGTTGACGCTTCGGGGAATATGATCGTAAGTTGCAACGGCGCTGCGCCCGCTCCGACCCCAACTTCTGGCCCTCCCGCCCCAACGCCAACATCCGGGCCGCCAGCGCCTACGCCGACTGCCGCGCCTCCAGCAAACGGCATTCCAGCAATTCCAGCCGGGTGTCCCGCATTCCCGAGCAGCGCCCGCTACATCAATCAATTGAGCAAACCGCCCAATGGCGGCACCTTCTTTAGTGGGCAAGAGCACTACAACAACCCGAGCACAACGATCTCTGACGGCTCACTGAATTCCGGTCAAACCGTATCAATCCCGTTTACACACACCACGCTTACGAGCGTATCGCGTGCAACTTCTGGGCCTGGTAACTACGGCGTAGAAGGAAGAATGACGATGGTAGTCTCAACCTGCCCCGGTTCGTTTGACCCGGCTTTTTATGCAACTGCAAATAACTACCTTTGCGAATCCATTGGGCGCGCACCCGCAATTTACTTCAATTATTGCGGTGTAAAGCCAAACGCCGCTTACTACGTCAATTTGAAGTCAGAAATTCCAGCGAGAGAGTCGACCGCCGCATTCTTGTTTAACTTTATTCAATAAGCAACAATTTTTGCGCATTCAGCCAACACCGCCGCCCGGCGGTGTTGCTTTTACAAAATTCGAAATTCAAAATACCTAAATGCTAAAAACATCGATAAGCCTTAAGAATTCCGCCTTACTTGGATTCGGAAAGTGCGCCTTCGCGATCTTGATTTGCTTCTCGCAAGATTCGCAAGCGCAGATTGCCGTCGCCACACCGCAAACTGCCGGGGTCACCCCAATTATTTCTTGGAAATCAGGCGTGGTCACCACAAAAGATCTTGAGGCGGATGCCCTCCGATTGCCAGCAAATGAGCGACTCGATACTTTAAAGAATCCACGGATGTTGTTGCAAGTAATCGATAACTTACATGTATACCGTGAATTTGCCACCCGCGCAAAGGCCGAAGGCACCATTACCCCCGAAATGCAACTCTCGATGGCGATTGCAGCCGAACGTCATCTAGGGTTGATGTACTTGGCGCAACGCCTTCAAGCTTTTCAAGACAAGCTCGGCGACTTGACGCCCGCAGCAAAAGAACACTACGAAGTTAATAAATCAAAATACGATAAACCAGAGCGCGTTAACGCCTCTCACATCCTCATATCACCGCGTGCAGGGCGCACGCCAGAGCAAGCGCAGCAAATTGCTCAACGCATTCGCGCTCAAATCGCTACCGGCTCAGATTTCAGTGCACTTGCCGCAGAAAATTCCGATGACACCTCGACAAAGTTAAATGGCGGTCGATTAGGCGCGTTTGCTCGCAAGGAGATGGTTAAGCCGATCGAAGACGCCGTGTTTAAGCTCGAGAAAAAAGGAGAGCTAACGCCTGTGGTTCAGACTCAGTTTGGCTACCATGTCGTTCAACTTAACTTCAGAATTCCGGCAGGAATCGCGTCATTTGAAGACGTGAAAGACGAGATTCTAGACGAAATCGCAAGTAAAGCCGTCACGAATCATCGCGATACGCTGGTTAGCGAAATCCGAAATGATCCTTCACTCAAAATAAACGAGGAGCGCTTTGAGGTGTACACCGGCGCAAAGCCTACGCGTAAAGCAAAGTAATCGCATTGACGTTTGCGATTGCCATTACCCCTTCGCAATACGAGGCGTATGGTTGGCCAATCGTAAAATAGTTCATGCTATGGTCAAATACATGATTGCAAAGTTTATTGCGGTAAAGACAGCAGTTATCAATGAACGACCAAGACATTTGGCAGTCGGCAGTGCGTGCGCATCAAGATGGCCAGATCCAACACGCCAAAACTGAATACGAAAAATTAGTCGCCGCCGAGCCTCCGCATACCGGTGCGTGCTACATGCTCGGGCGCTTGTATTCAGATCTGAACGAAATTGAGTTGGCGAGAGAGCACTTCGCCCGCGCAAGAGCGATGTCCCCCGAGTGGATCGACCCAACGCTCGCGTTGGTCCGATTAGAAACCGCAGAAAAAAATTACGATGACGCTGAAGCCGCGCTTAAAGTAGCCAACGCCATACACGGCACAAGCGCGCAATATCATGAAGTCGCCGCTGAATTGTTAGAGGCATCCGGCTCACTGCAGTCAGCGATTCGTGCGCTTGAGTTTGCGATAACATTAAACGATGCAACGCCCAATACGCTACTTGCCTTGGCGGATATTTTGAGACGTGGAGGGCTACTTCCAGATGCGCTCAAAATATATTCACGATCAATGGGCTACCCAGAAACCTTAAAAATTGCGGCAATCAACTCAGCGGGAATACATCAGCGAATGGGCAACGCTGCAGAAGCAGCGCGCCACTACCTCTTGGCGAGCCCGGAGCAATCCAGCGAAGAATGGGTATTCCAATACGCCGACGCGCTACGGGACGCAGGTCACATAGAGGCGTGGATCGCAAGCGCTACGCGTATCGCAAGTACATTACCCAACGACAAAAGTGCATTGCGATTGAATTTAGAAATTGCGAGCTTCCAAGGGAATTACTCCGAGATTGAGCAGTCGATCGCAAATTTACGCAAGTCGAATCCTGCAGATACCGCCACATGGTTAGAAATTGCGCTTCTGAGGCTTCACTACGATCACACAGCGGTAGATTCTAAAGTTTTCTATGCGAATCTCGATCGATCTGCAGCAATGCCGCAGCTGCCTGCGCCAACGGTTGCGTTAAACGCGCGTTCTGAAAACGGCACGCGCCCTCTACGTATTGGCTATATCGGCGCGGATTTTCGCGACCACGTGATGGGCCGCATGGCGCTGGCGATGCTGGAAAACCGGGATCGCGTTTCTCACAAAGCAATTTGCTATGCATTAAACGCGAAGGAAGATGCTTTTACTCAGAGATTTCTCGCAACCGCCGACGGCTACGTGCGCTGCGCCGCGGGCACAGATGACGCGATTGCTGCGAAAATCGCGGCGGATCGTCTTGATATTTTGGTAGACCTCTCCGGCCCAACGTCGGGCTCGCGCCCTGGCGTGCTAGCGAGAAAGCCTGCGCCGGTGCAGATCACGCACGTCGGCGCCGCCGGGCCGATTGGGCTCTCGGCGGTCGATTACAAACTGACCGATTCGCTTTGCGATCTACCGGAAAATCAAGAGTATCTCATCGAGAAACTACTTCCGATGGCAGGCTGCTGCTATCCCGTGCCGAAATATCCGTTACCTACTGCAGGGGTGACCAAGGCTGATTTGGAGCTCGAAGGTAAGATCGTCATCGGCGCTTTTTATAGTTACATGAAACTCTCCGAGCGCTGTGTTAGGCTATGGAAGCGGTTGCTGGATGACATCCCCAATGGCGTTTTGCTGTTCTCGCCGCTCGATCCGAAGTTAAAAGTTGCGTACGAAAATATTATGCGCGCAGCCGAAATACCTGCGGCGCAGTTTCGCTTCATTCCTTCAGGCCCAACCGAGGCCGAACGTCTCGCGCGCTACCGCGTGGTCGATTTCGTGATTGATTCGATGCCGTACGGCGGTGTTAACGGCACGTTGGAAGCGCTCTATATGGGCGTGCCCGTGGTGACGCTACTGGGCAGCCATCATAGCGAGCGCACCAGCGCCAGCATGATGACCCACCTCGGCGTGACCGACACCATTGCGCAATCGCCTTCACAATATGTGCAGATCGCCCGAAAGCTTGCAAACGAGCCTCCATTCCGTACGGATGTTTCAACGCGGATTCGCGCCCGCTGGCCAAAATTTGTTGACCCGACGGATTACGCACGGCGCTGGGAGGCCGTCTTGCGTAAGGTTGCACGTTGAGCGAGACCTCGCTCGTACCGGCATCTTTAGCAGATGAAACTGCGCCGCAGGGTGACGAAAATCCTGATCGTTGGCTGCGCCCGGCGTTAAATGCATTTGTGGCGGTGCTCGCGGCGACACTCTTGGCTGTGCTTTGGCAAGCGATCTTTTTGCCCACGCTCGCGCAAAATTGGTTTGGCGGTTCTACCCAAATACCTGCGGCGCAGATTGTCGTCGTGCAGGGGCGCGCGGGCGATGTCGCGGGCAAGTTAAAGCGGGTGACGCCGCAAAATGCCGTCGCAATCATTGAGCTGCCAGTTACGCTAATCGCGCTTGAGTCGCAACCGATGGTGCATTGGTTTGTGCAGCGCGCGAATGACAAAACCGAGGTGAGCTTGCAGTGGACGAGCGGCACTTCTTCGTTTGAGCAGCCCCTGCTTTTTAAATCAAACCGTCGCTCGCAAGAGGTGAGCTTCCAGCGCGATCCGCGATGGTTGGGCACGGTGGCCAGTGTGCGCTTAGTCGCACGGGGCGATGCGCCGATTGACGTCGGTCATTTGACGATTCGCGCAGATAGCGTGCGTGCGCGCTTGCAGTTGATGTGGGAGGGGTGGTTTGGTTTCCGTCCGTGGGCGATGTCCGACCTTAATTTCATCGAGGCAACCGACGCCACCGAGACCTATTATTTCAACCCGACCGTGATCGCTGCGATCACGCTGGTCTTTCTCATTTACCTCACGTTGCGCTGGGCGAGCGGGAAGCGGGTTGACCCACGTGCGGTGTTACTCATTTTTATCGCGGGCTGGATCGTTGGCGACATTCGCTGGCAAGTGGATCTCTTCCAAAAGACCGCCGATAGTGTGCGCCGATTTGGCGGCAAATCGTTGCATGAAAAACACCTCGCAGCGGACGATCATGAATACTATTGGGCGATTCATACGCTCGCGCCCACGGTCTCGAAAGACAATAATTTCTCGCAACCGTTTGTCCTGCACTTCAATAAAGACGAGCGCTACGATCGTGGCAAGCTCACTTACTATGCCGCGCCAAATCCCTTACAGTTGCTGACGACAGCGCCGGTAAAGGGGCAAATGTTTGCGATTGTGAACATGCCGTTTTCCTTTGACCCGACGACGCAAACGCTGATATTTGGCGAGAAGATCAGCGTGCGCGCAGAGCTGATCGCGCAGCGTGGCGTGGCGCAAGTGTTTCGGGCGCTATGAGCGGGGTGATCTCGGCGGATGATCTCGCGCGCGTCCTTGATATTGAGATGAATGCGGCTGGCTTTAAAGACTACTGCCCCAATGGCTTGCAGGTCGCCAATCGCAAGCCGATTGCGAAGTTGATCACGGGCGTGACCGCGAGTGATGCTTTTCTGGAAGCCGCCATTGCCGAGGGCGCCGATGCGGTGCTCTTGCACCACGGGCTTTTTTGGAAGGGGGACGACGGGCGGTTGACCGGCTTTCGCTATCGCCGCGTGCGCCGATTGATTGAGGCTGATGTTGCGCTACTTGCCTACCATTTGCCATTGGATGCCCACCCGACGCTTGGAAATAATGCGCAGTTGGCGCAACGATTGGGTATTGCAATGCAGGGCGTGATCGCGGATGCACCGCACGTCGCCATCGGTGAAATACCTGCGGCGCAGAATATGGCCGTTTTAGCCCAAAAAATTGAAAAAGTGCTTGCCCGTGTGCCGCTGGTCATTGGCGATCCGCAGCGCGCAATCAAGCGCGTTGCGTGGTGTACGGGCGGCGGGCAAAATTTCTTTGAGTCTGCGATCGCCGCCGGTGCAGATGCCTACATCACAGGTGAAATTAGCGAGCAACACGTGCATATCGCCCGCGAAACTGGCGTCGTCTTCATCGCTGCCGGGCATCATGCAACCGAGCGTTATGGTGTGCAAGCGCTCGGCGCTTGGGCTGCGCAAAAGCTCGGCATTGCCCATGCGTTTATTGATATTGATTCTCCCGTCTAACGCATTGGACGTGGAACAATAGCGTTATGTCGTCTGTCGCCTTACCCACCCCATCACTTTCGCCAACGCACGATACCCGCGTGATCGGGCTACTCACGGTCGCCCACGGCTTCTCCCATTTCTATCAGATCTTGCTGCCCTCGTTGTTCGTCTTTATTGCGGAAGATTTGAAACTGTCATACACGCAATTGGGCATCGTTCTCACCTTCTTTTTCTTCGCGTCCGGTTTTGGCCAAATTGCCAGCGGTTTTGCGGTTGATCGCTTTGGTGGGCGGCGCTTGCTTTTAATGGGGCTCGCATTGATTAGCGGCGCACATGCCGCCGCCGGGCTTGCCGCTTCGTTCCCATGGCTTATTGGCTGCGCATTTTTGGCCGGTGCTGGCAATAGCGTGTTTCACCCTGCTGATTTCAGCTTGCTCAATCGGCTCGTCTCCAGCCCGCGCTTGCCTTGGGCATTTAGCTTGCATGGAATCGGGGGCAATATCGGGTATGTCTTGTCGCCGGTTTTCGCGCTGGCAGCGGGTGCCGCGTTTGGTTGGCACAACGCGCTCTTTCTCGCCGGTGGATTAGGCTTAGCGCTCGCTGCCTTCCTCTATTTCGAGCCGACCATTCGGAGCGCTGCTCCGACGAAGAAAATACCTGCGGCGCAGATTTCAGCCGTGGCAGACCCACTGGCGTTGGTGCGGCCGTTAATGCAGCCCGTCATTTTCGTTGCCTTCCTATTTTTCTGCGTCGCAACGGTCTATTCAACCGCAATCAGTAGTTTTGGCACGGCGATTTTTCGGGATTACCACGGGCTGGAAAAAGCCCCCGCTGCACTTTTGCTCACCGTTTATATGGTCGCGCAAACGGTGGGCATGATCGGTGGCGGCTGGATCGCCGCCTCGGGTCGCTCGCCCGGAAACACGGCAGCGATAGCCACCCTTTTTGCCTGCATCGTCGCCTGCGGGCTCTGGATTTCTCCGCTTAGCTTTGCCGGATTGGCCGCGTTGTTGATCGTCATTGGCGCGAGCAACGGCATCGTTGGTCCCTCGCGCGATTTACTGGTTAAAAAAGTCGCCCCCAAAGAGGCACTCGGGCGCGCATATGGCGTGGTGTATTCTGGTTTTGATGTCGGCGCATCGGTCGTGCCCATCATTTATGGTGCACTAATTGATCGCAAGTTAGCCGGCGTAGTGATTGGATGCATCGTCGGCGGATTTTTGGTAAACGCATCGATTGCCCGTTGGCTAGATCGTCATCTAGCAGTGAAGGCGTAGCGCGAAATGGATCGCATCGGCTTTCCACCGCTGGTCACCGCTTTCCCCGGAATTGATAAGATCGGCGCGGGCGCACGCATCTCCGATAGCGTCTCGGTCATGCGCATTGGCCCTTCGCTGCCAGATCGCAATGTGCGGCTTGGCGCGGGAAGTATTTTGTTTGATCGCGTGCGCTTGGTGATTGGTGATGTTGGGCTTTCGAAGCACGCCGGTGTGCGTATCGGCGAGCGCGTACTGGTTAATGTTGAGTGCTATCTTTCAGGCGAAGGTGGGCTCACAATCGACGATGATGTGCTGATTGGTCCGCATGTGAAACTACTCTCGGCCGGCCACGGCATTCACGATGAAGACCCCATCATCGCGCGCAATTCAATTACCCATGCGCCGATTCACGTGCATCGCGGCGCGTGGATCGGTGCTGGCGCGATCGTCTTGCAAGGCGTCACCATTGGCGAAGGCGCGGTCGTTGCCGCTGGCGCCGTGGTCACGCATGATGTGCCTGCGTTTATGGTGGCTATCGGTGCGCCCGCGCGCGTTACCCATGCCCGCAAGCTCAAAATAAGCCCAATACCAGCCAAATCTGCGCCGCAGGTATCTACCAACTTATCGCAACGCTTGCGCGCGATTTTTAAATCGGAACCGACGTGAGCACCACGCCACACACCTACACGCGTGATGTATTTTCCGCACATGCGGAATCGCTTTCCAAGCTTTCTGCACGCATGGTGCGCGGCTCTGAAGTCTTAGAGCTTGGCCCCGCGAGCGGGTATTTCACGCGCATCTTGCGGCGGGCGCTGGACTGCAAGATCGATGCCATCGAAATTGACCCAACGATGGCCGAGAAAGCGCGCGAGCATTGCCGTGATTTAGTCATCGCCGATCTTGATCATATCGATTGGGCGCAAACCTTTGCGCAGCGGCGCTACGACGCGATTATCGCCGCCGACGTGCTGGAGCATTTGCGCGATCCCGAGCGTGCGCTGCGTCATTTGCGTACGCGGCTCAAACCCGGAGGCAAGCTTTATATTTCGTTGCCCAATATCGCTTATGCCGGCATGATTTTTGGCTTGCTCGAAGATGATTTCCGCTATCGCGCTGAGGGGCTGCTCGACCACACCCACCTGCGCTTTTTCACCCGCACGACGCTTGAGGAAATGCTTGCGAAATGCGGCTGGGGCGTGCGTTGGCGCGGCGAGGTCGGCAAAGATATTTACGAGGCAGAATTTCACACGCGCCTTGAGCGCTGGCCGCAAAGCTTGCGTGAATTTGTGATGGAGCGCCCGGCGCAGCAGGCATATCAATTGCTGTGCGAGTGTGTTCCCGTGAGCAATGCTGGGCTAATACCTGCGGCGCAGATTGAGCATGAAATCGATGCGGCGCGGCCTGCTCTATTTGGCGCACGTTTGATGTGGGCAGCGTCGTCCGATGCGATTTCTTTTGATGATGGTGCGGCGGCGTTTGGTCAGATCGGGCGCCTCGGGCAATCATTGATTTGGGAGACACCACGCGATGCGCGCGTGCTCAGGCTGCGGTTGGCTGATCGGGTGGGTTACCTTACTATTCAGCGTATTTCAATCACGTTACCTGCGGCGCAGATTTCGACCATTTCGATTGCCCATTGCACATTGAGCGACGACGTGAGCGCGAATGAAAACGCCCTGCTATTGGGCTCGAACGAGAGTTGGTTGGAATTGCCCATCGGCGACTACCCCGCGGGCACGCGCGTTGAAGTGGTCTGCGATTGGCCGATGTCCTCAGATTTTCAAGTTGCGTCGGCACAGCTCGCCAAGCTGCGTATCGATAATGAAAGCGCCCGAGATCAATTGCGCGCTGATCTTGCATCGGCGCTTGCGGCGCGCGATGATTTCGAGCGCAAAATGCTGTCTCATGAATCGTTAATTGGCTTGCGTGATCGCGCGCTAGGCAGCGCCAACGATCATGTCGCCCATCTCGAAACCTTAATCGCCGAGCGCACCCGATTGATTGAGCTGCGCGACCAAGAACTACAAGCGGTCAACGCCCGCGCCGATGCTGCGATTGCGCAAGAGGCGAGGGCTCTCGTGCAGGCGCAGGCACTTGCCGCGCAAGTAGCCCAGCGTGATGCCCAGCATGCGCTAGACCAGCAAACGCAAGCGCAACTCCACGCAGACGCAAATGCGCAGACGCTTCAAATCGCGACCTTGCGCTCGTTTCGCGGCTGGCTGCGTGATCGCTTCGCGCGTAAATCGTAGGGCTTTACTTTGCAATGATTGATATTGTCATCCCCATTTATAACGCGCCAGAGGATCTGCGGCGCTGCTTCAAAAGCTTACTCGCTCATACCGATCACGATCAATTTTCATTGACCTTAATCGATGATGGCTCGCCCGATCCTCGCATTGCCGAAATCTTGCTGGAAATTGCCAAATCTGCGCCGCAGGTACGCATTCTTTCGAACGAAAAAAACCTTGGATTTACAGCTACGGTAAATCGCGCTTTTCGCGAGACAACGGGCAACGTGTTGCTGCTTAATTCCGATACTGTGCTCACGCCGCAATGGTTGCCCGCGATGGTGCGCTGCTTGGCGAGCGACGGCAAGATCGCCAGCGTTACGCCGTTTTCCAACAACGCGGAAATCGCCAGTATCCCGGTGTGGCTTAAGCCAAATCCAACGCCAACCGATGACGATACAGCGTTGATCGCACAAGCGTGCCGGGATATTGACGGCGGGCAATATCCCGATTTGCCCACCGGCGTGGGCTTTTGCATGTTGATCCGGCGGCAAGCGTTGGCCGCGCTCGGTGAATTTGACGAAGTAACGTTTGGTCGTGGTTATGGCGAAGAAAATGATTGGTGCCAGCGCGCGATTAAAGCTGGCTGGCGCAATGTGCTTTGCGTGGGCGCGTACGTCATGCACACCGGCGGCCAGTCATTTTCTGAGGCTAAGGCGGCGCTCGTTCAGCGCAACATCGTTAAGTTAAATCAGAAGCATCCCAATTACGATATAGACGTGCAGAAATTTATCGCGCGCGATCCGATCGCGTCATATCGCCGCGCGCTCGCCTCGCGCCTCGCGGCATTGCGCGGCAAAGATTTGCCGGGTGTTTTGCATGTGTTGCATGGCAAAGATGGCGGGCTCGAGCGCCATGCTCGGGATTTGGTCGCAACGCAACGTGGCCTGCGTCATTACATCTTACTTGCGCTTGGCGAGTCGTGGACGATTGAAGACCATGCCGATGATGAAGTGCGTACGTTTACGATTGCCCATCTCAACGATGAACTATGGAAAGATTTTTTTGAAGGCGTGTGCGCGCGGTTTCTAATTTCAACGGTACACGTTCACCATATTTCCGCCTGTCGCGATGGCCTGTTGCTCGCGTTGCGTGAGACTGCGATTCCGTATGTGGTTACGCTCCACGATTTTTATTTCGCGTGCCCTGTGGTGCACTTGATGCGCGCCGACGATACCTATTGCGGCGCACAAACAGATCCCGTGGAATGCACAAAGTGCCTCAAATCGCACCATTCTGCGCCGCAGGTATCGGTCGAAAAATGGCGCGCAGACAATGCTGCGTTGCTCGCGCGTGCCGCAGAAATTATTGCCCCCTCCGATTTCACCGCGCAGACGACACAGAAATATTTCCCAACGATCCCGATTCGGGTCGTTGCGCATGTGTTGCCCGCAAATTCCGCAACCTGCTCCGCGAGTCCTAAGATACTCAGCGCTGGCGAAAACGGTTGGATTACTTTAGCGGTCGTTGGCGCGATCGGGCCGCTTAAAGGCGCGCGCATGGTTGAGTTGATTGCCAAGCGGCTGTGTGAGCGCGGGCTTGCGGCGCGGCTCGTGCTCATCGGTTATTTAGATCGACAATTTCATGCGGGCGTGCGGGAAGACGGGCACTGGATCATCCATGGCGCGTACGCGCTAGGGGAGCTGCCTGATTTGCTTCGCGCCTATGCGGCATCGCTAGTGATTTTCCCTGCGGTCGGCCCAGAAACGTTTGGCTACACCTTATCGGAAGTCTGGGAAGCGGGCATCGCGCCTCTGGTGACGGATGTCGGCACGTTAGCCCAGCGCGTTCGCGATGCCGATGGCGGTTGGGTCGAGCCTGTGCCTACCTCGCACTCGATTGATGCGTGGATTGATCGTTGCCTGCATCTTGCGGGCGCAGAAAATATGGCAGAACGTCGTCGTCGGGCTAACAATGGCGCACGCCTGACGCAGCAAGCGCGCGCGCATGAAACGAGCAGCGTTTATACGCAAAGTAGTCACTTTTCTGTAGATACGGTGCTTTCGTTGCAGCCTTTGCGTTGGCTCTCACAGCCAACAGGGAGCGCTGATATTGAAGCAAACTTGCCGGCAAAAAATAGCATCATCAATAAACTCGTCATAAAAAGTATTAATATCGCAATTAAGTTGCGTTACACAAGATTGGGGCGATTTTGTGAGCGCTCACTACCGTTGTCGTTAAAGCGCAGAATTCGGGGAATGCTCTTGTCGCAAAAATGACTGTCGAATAACTTTACAAGCAGAGCCGCAGAATAAAATAATATACATTAAAAACAATGAGTTATAGGTCTGGCACGAGCAATGCTTTATCTGTTCAGCTAGGTTAACAACTCATGGAGTTAAAAATGAAAAAAGTACTCGCAGCACTCGTAGCAACCCTCGCCTTTGGCGCAGCAAGCGCAGCCACCGTGGTCATTGATGACTTTAGCGTTGCCCAAGGCCCTGTCAAAGCAATGCCACCAACCACCGCAAACCCGCTTTGCGACAACAACGGTACCCGTGAAATCTGCGAAAATCTAATTTCCAATCCGCTTAACGTCAACCACGGTGTTGTTGTTAACGGCGGCGTAAATGGCTTCCTGAACATCGGCAACGAAGTTTTGGCTGACTCCGAAGTAACGCTGCGTTGGAATATCGCTCCGGGCCTCGTTGCAGCTGATGCAATTTTGGGTTCGTTCTCGTTCCTCGTTTTGGCTTCTGACAGCAATCCTACGAATCTCGTTTTCAAGTTCGGTGGCGCAACGTTATTCTCCGGTGCACTCGCAGCAAACACGCTGAATCAAATCATCTCTTTCAACGCTCCGCTCGCATCGCTATCCGCTGGCGGCGTGCTTGAGTTGGTTGTCAATGGCACCCCAGGCTGGGATCTTGCGCTTGACAATTTTGGCCTGACCTTCACACCAGCTTCTTCAGTTCCAGTTCCAGGCATCGCGTTCTTGTTCGGCGCTGGCTTGCTCGGTCTTGCACTGCGTCGTAAAGTGTAATTAGTTTTCGCGCATTTGAAAAACGCCGCCTTCGGGCGGCGTTTTTTTATGCCTGCCCCTGCGTCGACGATTGAAAAAGCGGGGTTCAATGATAATTCGAATTGCGTCGAGGTGAGTCTTTGGAGAAGCAACGCTTCTACCGGACGAAGGGAAATTCCGGTGCACAACCCTTGGCCTGAAACCCACGATCACCGCAGGCCGGTTGCTTCGGGTTAACCAAAACGGCAATGCTGTTACGATTTAACCAAGATTTCTAAAACTACTTAAATCGAGCCTGATCGAGCGTTGATGAGATACGCCGGTCAAGCAGTTTGGATTCATCCGAATTCCAAGATTTAGTACTGATTTGCGCCTCAAAGACAGTCGCTAAATGAGTCGCGATCAATCAATCAGCGGGCTTAGCCTCGGTTCGCACATCGTGGGTGCGGCGTACCGACGAACCAAAATAGCTGTAGCCGAAGGCGTCAGCGGCGATCCTCGTATCAAAAATAAGCGACGAAACCGTGAAATGCATCCACTTTTGCCTTCGATTAGTGCTTCAGTAAATAGATGCGGGTAACCATCGTTCGCTGCGAATCACGATTTCCGATTCACCAAAATCTCATACGCGTTGCGATCAGCGTCCCGGGTTCTGTCCCCGATGTTCGCGCCCTGTGCTTGCGCCATCAACGATTTTCGTTTGGCGAGGAGTAGCTTCGTTTTTGTATTGATATTCGTTGGATCCAAGCGTGACGCCTCAGAGAGCGCCATTGCCTGCTCTGCCCAGCGGCTTTGCGCGCCATAAATATCGGCGACGGTAAGGTGAAATAAAGCATGCTCGGGGAAGACATCAAGCGCGCGCAGCACAGAACGCAAGGCATCGCCAGGCCGGTTTTCAGTGAGCGCAATTAACCCGAACAAATGGTGCGCGTCTGGGTGTTGTGCATCGGAATCTAATACTTCTTGCGCAACTTGCGTTGCTAGCGGCAGTTGACCATTTCCATAATGGTCATAGGCGATGAGTAGCCGCGCGCGCATTTCGTCGATCGAAAGTATGGGTTGAGTGACCTCCGCCTCGTTCTGCGCAGTGCTTTCGGCTGCCGTTGCTGCGACGCTGGTTTCGACTGAAACATATTCGCTCAGTGTTTGGACGTGCGCAAAGAGCGACGAGATGAAATACACCACAAGGCTAGGCGCACACAGCACCAGCGCCAATGAGAAACTGCCACGGTCGGTTGCAGCGAGATAACTTGGCCACTTGAGCTGCATCGCGACGAGGCAAAATGGGCAGAGCAGAGCCACGAAGAGCCATGGGCTCTGATCACCGCCGCGTCGGAGCGCGAAGTTACGGTTGATGACCAGCGCGGTTCCTGCTGCTAGGAGCAGGAGAATCATGGCATCACCCGCAGAGAAAGTTTGCCAGGTCAGTGGGCTATTGCTCTGGGCGTTGATGCCTGCGCGGAGAAACGTCGGTAGAAAACGTTCGGCTTGCAGCGCAACCAGGGTTGCGATCAATCCACCGCCGATTGCGAGCCCCGCCCATGCCCGCGTCCGAGTTCCGCCGTTCATATTGATGGCGACTTTGATGCACGCCGCAAGAGCCACCGGCCAGCCGAGGGTTGGGCTCCAGAGAAACGCAGCGACTGCGAAAATGAGAGCGTTGCCATAGCGTTGCGGCGCGACAAATGCCGCCGCGCATCCCGCCGCCAGTGCAGCGACAATCGCGACATCAGAATTACGATTAATAAGCGTAAAAAGTGCGGGCTGAAACGCGATGCACAAAAGAACCAAGCCAGCAACCGGCATTGATCGGGTCGCGAGTGAGACCCGCGACATCATCCATGCGCCAACCACGAGCCACAACACAAACGCGCGCAAACGCGAGCCCCAATCGGTCCAGCCGGTGCTTGCAATGGCGTCGCTTAAATGAGCCCACGCGGGGAGTGGCGCAGCCATCGCGCTAGCAAAAAGATCTGGGATGACGCCAAAATCGGCGACATGCGACGCGGACCACGCCCGGGCAAAGCTCGCGTAGGCAAAAACTTCACTGGATCGGCCGCTGATTGAAACGCCGCTCGAAAACACACCGGCGATCACGGCACTCAATAGCGCTATTAAAGCGGTAAACGCGATTACCGACGCTGAAAACCGTGCAAAGGGTAATCCGTCGAACGCAGCGAGTGGAATAACCTGCGGCGCAGATCGGCGCCGCAGAGTGATCAAACTGATTGACGCAATGGCGAGGATCGGCAATGTGCCAAATTTAAACGAAAGCGCTGAATGCCCGATGGCATGCGTCAGTGCAAAGATCCAAACACCGCTTGCGATCATCCAAACGACAAACGCGACGGCCCAACGCTGCACGGCATTGGGTTCGCGCGCGCGAAGCCTTTCAGCGATGATCGCCGTCGGCAGCCACCACCACAGCATGAGGAGTAATAATTTCATCGTGCACCTACGCGAAAAATAGCATCGCCGTCGACGACAGAAATGAGCTTGACAGCGCGTCGTTGCACTTGCGCGAGCGATTCCCATTCAATCATCTGGGTCGCAGGCAGATAGCGCACGCCCCTGCGCGCAAGCACGAAGACGGTATCGCCTTCCGCTAACACATCGCTCGCAGGCAACCCATCGTCGGCCAAGTGTATGCGGGCGCGACGCGGCGCGAGCGCGAGTGCAATTTCGTGGCCACGACCATCCCGGCTCCAGACATGCACTTTGCTCGTGGCAGCGGTATCGGTAAGCGCGACTTGTAAGGCGGCAGCACTGCGCCCGAGCACCACGCCCGAGGCCGTGCGCGTCGCCTCATCGAGCCCGGCGCGGCGCACGAGCTCAGTAAAAGATGCCAAAGCGGCGAAGATTAAAAACAGCGCCGTGACGGCAGGCTTTGCGCCAATCCCGCGCGCGCTGACCCACGCTAATGCGCCTAATACAAGCGCTGTGATCAGCGTGATCCAGGAAAGTGGCCAAACGCGATAGGCTTGGGCGAGTGCTTCTTGACCAGGAAGCGGTCTTGAAAGCGCAAATTGCGTCGCCCCGGTCCAGGTTTCAACCCGCGTCTCCAGCCGATCTGCGATTAGTTTTGCCGACATCAGCGGCAATGGAAGATTACCCGGATGCCCAGCCTGCACGCCGACGCCGGAGATATTGCCCCGCCATCCTTTATGACTCGCAAGCGAAACGCGCTCGGCCAACGCGAGACCGCCTTGTAGCTCTAGGCGCTGGGTGACCGCTGGCTCTTGATCATTGCGCCAAATAAAAGCGATCCGATGGGCGGGATCGCGCTCTTGAAATTGCAGTAAAACGACCGGAAACTGCGCCGCAGGTATTTTGATATTTTCGATTGCGGCGACCGTCGAGGCGCGCTGCCCGCCGACCTCACGCGTGGGCAAGAGCAGCCCGCGTCCAAGCGTGCGCGCTTCGAAACCGCGGGCACCAAATTGATCGCCATACCAGATCATATCGGGCGGACCGGAGTGGGGGGCGCGGGCGAGCGTCCAAAGTGCAAAAAAAATAAGCAGCGCCGCGGTGATAAACGCCGCCGCGCGCGCGGGATGGGCGGCGATTTGCGCGCGCCACGAAAGTGCATGAGATGCCATAGAAACGCATTGTACGAAGCGGCGCGCGTGCCGCCACCAAATCCGAGATAATGGCGGCATTAAAAACTAAAGAAAAATTCACACGATGTGTGGCATTGCAGGCTTTATAGATGTGCACCGGGGCGTTACAGAGCTGGAGCACGTGGCGCGACAGATGACTGCGCGCATCCCCCATCGTGGCCCCGATAGCGATGGTCATTGGTTTGATCGTGACCATGGGCTCGCCCTTGGGCATCGGCGGCTCGCGATCGTCGATCTCTCGCCTGCGGGCGCGCAACCGATGGCCAGCCATAGCGGTCGATTTCAGATCGTCTTTAATGGCGAGATCTATAACCATGTGCAATTGCGGCAAAAAGTAGAGCAATCTGCGCCGCAGGTAAAGGGCACTTGGCGTGGTCATTCCGATACTGAAATCATGCTCGAAGCGTTTGAGCTTTGGGGCGTGGAGCGGGCGCTGAAAGAGATGGTCGGTATGTGGGCCATGGCGCTTTGGGATCGCAAAGAGCGTACGCTTACTTTCAGCAGAGACCGCATGGGCGAGAAGCCTCTCTACTACGGCTACGTAAACGGTGCGCTTTTATTTGGTAGCGAGCTGAAATCTTTTAATGCGTTTCCACAGTTCAAACCAACCACTGATTTCGGCGCACTGGCGCTGCATTTGCGCTATTCCTGCATCGGGGGCGAACGTACGATTTTCCAGGGCATCCATAAATTAGCGCCCGGCACATTGCGCACTTTTACGCTGGGCGATTTGCAAAAGGGAGACATACCTGCGGCGCAGATTTACTGGAATTTACGCTCTGCGATTGAAGCCCCCGTATTTAAAGGGTCGCCAGAAGATGCGGTCGATGCGGTTGAGAAATCGTTGTCCACTGCAATTGCCGATCAGATGTCGGCAGACGTACCTGTGGGTGCATTTTTATCGGGTGGCGTTGATTCTTCAACGGTTGTCGCGCTCATGCAGAAGCAAAGCAAGCGGCCTGTGCGCACTTTTTCGATTGGTTTCCACGAAAAAGGCTACAACGAAGCCCAGCACGCGAAACTGGTTGCGGCGCATCTCAAGACTGAGCATACCGAGCTTTATGTCACCCGCGAAGAAATGCAGGCCGTCGTCCCGCGCTTACCGCAAATGTATGATGAGCCGTTTGCGGATGCCTCGCAAATACCCACGTTTTTAGTTTCGCAGATGACCCGGCAGCATGTGACCGTGAGCCTCTCAGGCGATGCCGGTGATGAGCTTTTCGCAGGCTATTCACGCCATGCGTATGCGCATCAAATGTGGGGCAAACTCAACGCTATTCCGCGCGGTTTACGCTTGGGCGCGGCGGGCGCGCTTAATGCCGTGCCTGCAGGAATATGGCAAGCGGCGCTCGCCATTCCGCGCGCGCTAGCACCTGACGCGCGCAAGAAGTTTTTCACTTCCGCTAAGGTTGCGCAGTTTGCCGACATACTCGGCACTGAAAACGAGATGGAAGCGTATAGCCGCTTTATCTCGCTCGGGAATCCCGCGCAATTGCTCGAGGGCGTGCCAGAGCCGCTCTCGATCCAGCGCGATTTTGAGCGTTGGCCACGGGTAGCCGATTTAGGCACGCGCTTGGCAGCGGTCGATGCCTTGAGCTATTTAGTGGATGACATTTTGGTGAAGGTAGATCGCGCGAGCATGGCCGTCAGCCTTGAATCGCGGGTGCCGATGCTCGATCATCGATTTGTCGAGCTTGCGTTTTCGATTCCGTTCTCGATGAAAGAGCGCGATGGCCAAAGTAAGTGGGCGTTGCGGCAAGTGCTTTATCGGCACGTACCGCGTGAGCTCGTTGATCGTCCTAAGCAGGGTTTTGGCGTTCCGCTTGGCGCGTGGCTACGAGGGCCCTTGCGTGATTGGGCGGAGAGCTTAATTGCGCCGCAGGTATTGAAGGCGTATGCACCTTTCAACGTGGCGAACGTGCGAGGGCTTTGGAGCGAGCACCTCGCAGGCAGCAAAGACAATTCACCCGCCTTATGGAATGTGTTGATGTTTCAAGCGTGGGCGCAATCGCGCACACAGCCGACCTAATTTTCGTAGCGTTTGCGTTTCAAAATGGGTCGTGCGCGAGCCCGCCCATTTTGAAGAAGAGCCGCATATCATCAATATCCATCCGATAGCGCCACGGCAAGCGTGCGCGCAGCGCCTTGAATTGCGAGCGCAGCTCCGGCGAAGCGGGCTTTGCTGCGGTTTGCAAAACGTTTAGTAATGGCACGCCAAATGTTTTGAAGTGTTGCACGCCTTCGGGCAAATACTGCGCGGCAAGCGTTTTGAGTTCTGACGCTAAAAATGCCGCACGCAGCGAACGCTCGTAATCCAGCCAAAATAAATGCAAGTGCGGGAATCTTGGCTCATTCATATACGCAAAATAAATCACTGATTTGAGCGACTTCAATCGTCCAAAATCAGTAATGTAAACGGCGCCTCCGGGCTTGATTACGCGCGCAATTTCCTTAAAGCAGGCCGTCAGCAATTCCGCGCGCGGCAAATGGTGGAGCGCCATGGTGCTGATGACGGCGTCTACGCTGGCGGTTTCAACGCTTGACAGCTGCGTAATGTCCCCGTGCTCTAGCGTCACGTTGCTGAGTGCTTGCGTGGCCAAATGCGCGCGGCCCTGACTTAGCATGGTTGTGGATAAATCAATGCCGCGAAATTGGGCGTTTGGATTGAATTGCGCCACTTGCGCGAGCTGCACTGCAGGGCCGCAGCCGAGATCGAGCACTGTTTTCGCGCCTGAAATGACCTGCGAAATGCGCGCTGTATGAAAAAGATAGGCAGCAGACATTACGCTATCAATTCGGCCTGCTTCTTCATAAGCCGCAACTTGCTCGGGGCCATCCATCACAAGATCGGGCTCAGGCTCGCGCGGGAGAGTCCGGGCGACGATAAGCTCGCGCAAAAGCGTCGGCATCATGGAGGGACGTGGCATAGAAAGTTCGCGGAAAAATTAAAACAATGAAAAAGGGCTTCTTAGTTTCCCAAGAAGCCCTTAACAAAGCAAGTAGTTTTCGCGGAGCGGAAACTTACGCGCGGTATTAGCCTACGCGACGCTTGAAACCTAACAAACCGAGGCCAAGACCCAAGAGCACGACGATTCCAGGCACTGGAACTTTCTGCACATTCAGGGTGAAATTGACGTCATCAAACGAGTCAAACGGTGAGGTTGCTCCATTTTTTCCAAGCAAACTTCCTGAACCGCATGAAGTGACTTGAACGATCCCAACGCCATTGAAACAATCAACAGTGCCGAGCGTCATCAGCGTGTTGTTGGTGACGACGTTAAGACCCACGTTGAATCCGCCGCCATTACCTGGCACGGGGATCGCACCGATCAAAGCAATATTATTGGATACCGCTTGAGCAAGCCAGTGACCGACGGAGAAGGTCGCCCACAGCGAGCCGTCCGTTGCCGTACCGATCAAGGTGGCCAATGAGCCTGGCGCACCGATGCGAGCGTAATCTGGCGTTGTATCTTCATACATCCATACCGCAATGCCGCTTGCGTCTGTGGCTGCAAATTGGAATTGCCACTGGCCACCTACTAGCGCAGCCCCGACAACTGTGACGTCAAAGTAGCCCGTCAGTTCATTTACGCCGCCAGTACCCAGAAGGTTGGTGCCGCCGCCAGCAAGCGCCTCGATAGACTCAATGTTGAAAGTACCGACCAGCCGATCACCCTGCTCGACTAAGCAGTCCCGCACCGTGGGGGTATCCGAAATACCACTGCAGGTAGACCCATCGCGGTTGACGAGGTATTCCGCACTGTTGTCGGACAGCAAGTTACGGCCACCGAAAAACGAATCTGCTAAAGGTGCTGCAGAAGCGGAAACAGCGCCAAGTGCTGCCAGACACACCGCCGCTAGCTGGATTTTAAAAGTATTTTTCATACAAACTCCCCAAAAAATTTAACAGATGTTGATACCTAAGCATGATTCGAGCCAGTTTTAAAAAATTATAACTATCATATAGTTAAGAAGCATACATCCAACTGAATATGAGAAATTTCATTTCGTGTGTAAGCCCAATCGACACCGTCTTTTGGTGGAGACTAAATCGTGAACGGAGCGGTGTTTTGCAACTTCATTTGCATCTTGCCACTAACCTCATAATTTTATTGATGTTTTTTCTGACGGCTCTGTTTGTCAGATC
Source organism: Betaproteobacteria bacterium (assembly GCA_031430575.1). Classification (GTDB taxonomy): domain Bacteria; phylum Pseudomonadota; class Gammaproteobacteria; order Burkholderiales; family Casimicrobiaceae; genus JANMDS01. The sequence continues at coordinate 100,642 of JANPBT010000015.1, forward strand.
AACCCAACTTAGGATCATGGTATTCGCATAAGATCATCGATCTCAACGGGTGTAAAAAAAATCGACAAATGTTCGAGTCATTGATGCGCTCCGCAATATGACTCCATAATGCGACAGATGCATTTTATGACGTCTCCAGCGTATTACATGTATTTTTTATGCCCTGGTCCTAGAGCGCTGGATTGAAATTTGCTTAGGAACTGCTGCCGAAATCTTCTAAACTTCACCATACAGGAACGCAAATGCATAATCAAAAGAGCATACGGTCGAGACTCGTTTTTACGGGCATGTAATTTTGTAGGTAAGATAGCGAGAAGGTTGTGGTCACACGTGTCTCTGCGTGTGCCACTGAGCCTGTCTTTAAGTCGACTTATAAAAATGAGAACATGCACGTGAATAGCGAAAACGATACCGTAATTCGCCGAAAGCATTTTGCCGACCGATTTCAACGATTAGTCGAGGAGTTCCACATGTATTTCCAGGTCGTACATGCGAACACACGCGAGACGCGCGAAGACGCCTACCGCATCCGTCACCAAGTGTATTGCGAGGAGTTTGGTTGGGAGCCTCGCTATGAGACGGGGATGGAGGTCGATGAATTTGACGCCCAGTCCGCGCATGTACTTTTAAAAAGTGCCGACGGCAGCGATTCTGTTGGCAGCATGCGTTTGGTTCGCGCCAGTTTCGAAGGTAAAAGCCGTGCATTACCGATTGAGCGTGCGCTTGGCAAATCAATCGCGGAGATGGCTGATGTGTTGCGCATTGCGGATCGCGGCGCTATCGCTGAGATTTCGCGTCTTGCTATCGTTTCTGATTTTCGGCGACGTCGCAGTGATGCCCCGATCGGCGTAACTGCGGTGCCCCCGACGCAGCGGCTCGATTCCCGGCATGATCGTTTTCCGTTTCTCACCATGGGGCTTTATCTTGGCGGCATGGCGGTTGCGCATCGCCAAGGGTTACGACATTTTGTGATGCTGATGGAGCCTAAGTTGTCGCGCCATCTAAATGTGATCGGTTTTGTAAATCACACCATCGGCGAGCCCATTGAGCACCATGGCGTGCGGATTCCTGCGATGTTTGATATGGACGAGACAATTTCCCGATTTCGTCCGCCGATTCGCGCGCTCTATGACGACATTCTCCGTTCGATCACGCCCCTTCGCGGCTTGCATTAATTTATTGAACGTAGCGCGAAATGTTTGATTATGCCGAAGCATTTTCGCGCAATATCGGCTGGGTTACGCGCGCCGAACAAGTGCAGCTTTCTGCCAAGCGCATTGCGATTGCGGGAGTCGGCGGTGTTGGCGGCTTTCACGCGCAAGCGTTGGCACGTTTAGGCGTTCAGCACTTTTCAATTGCCGATCCAGACATTTTTGAAGTTGCTAATTTCAATCGGCAGGCTGGTGCTTTAATCTCGACCGGCGGACTCTCAAAAGTTGCGGTGACCGAGCGCATACTTCGCGACATAAATCCTCAGGTACAAGTGCGATCCATCGATGGCCCGGTTGACGCAGGCAATATCGATGTATTTCTGCAAGGCGTTGATCTCTACGTAGATGGGCTGGATTTTTTTGCGTTCGATGCCCGCCGTTTAGTCTTTGCCCGTTGTCGTGAAAAAGGCATTCCAGTCGTAACTGCCGCACCGATTGGCATGGGCGCAGCGGTTTTGGTTTTTACGGCGCAAAGTATGAGCGCAGACGATTACTTTGGCTTCGCGCATACACCGCGCGAGGCGTGGCCAATCCAATTTTTGATTGGGCTCGCACCCGCACTTTTGCATCGTGGCTACTTGGTTGATCCAACCACTGTTGATCTCGCAGCACAACGTGGACCATCAACTGTGATGGCGTGCCATATTTGCGCGGGCGTTGCGGTAACTGAGGCGCTCAAGCTGCTGTTAAATCGCGGCAATGTGCGGGTCGCACCGCGTGGTTATCAATTTGATGCGTTTACCAATCGCATCGCGCGAACGTGGCGACCTGGCGGCTTTCGCAATCCTCTGCAGCAAATCGCGCTAGCGGTAGGGCGGCGGCAGCTTAAGAAGGGCTAAGCAACTTCTCAACTGCGAGCCGCAGCGAACGTACCGGTTTTTTTCGTGCCACGCCGACCCGCAATACGATGTGCACCATCTCATCGGGCGCGAGCCCGAGCGTTGCATTTAACGCATCAAAATCGCGCGCAACTAGAGATCCATCGTCCGATTGTCCCGCATGAATATGCGGAAAAAAGCTGCCTGGCGACAAAACGTACCAAGGGTGAGCAGCGAGCTGATCGGCATTGAGTTGCGACCACAATTCGATCATTGCCGCGCCCGCATTTCGGGTCGGGGTAAGGCTTTTTTTGCCAACAATGATCAAAACTGCGCCGCAGGTATTAAACAAATCGGCTTCTGCTTTTGCCATGATGGCAGCAATGCCGAAACGGTGGAGCGATTGCGCGCGCGGCCACGGTGAAATCCACCGCATAAACGATTGACCTCCTGGCGGTAAGTGCAGGGTCGCCGCATCCAAACCATCCCCTTGCGCGACCTCCTCATCAGAAAAGCGCAAACTACCCATGAGTGATTCATGTTGTTTTTGGTTGCGGAATCGATGGGCTGAAAGCGTGCGTACGTAGCGGCCTACTGCGCGAATTTTTTCTCGGTCATGGAGCGCAACGATGCGGGTATCAGCAGTGATCGCCGCGGCCGAAACCTGCGGCCCCTCGACTTTAAGCGTTTTGTAGGGATGGCGGTTGGTATGCCGCTGTAAAAAAATTGCCGCAGCGCGCGGCGGTGCATCGGGCAAGATGGCCGTGAAATACGATGGGTTGCCCGCGGGATCAAAATCGTTGATTTCTGCGCCGCAGGTATGCAGCATATGCGCCATCGCGCCAATGGAAAGCAAGGTTGCATGCGCGTGCGCATCAAAGAGAGGTGACGCCGCGCGCAGCTTATAGCTGACTGTCATTGCATGCCCGCGCACATCAAACTGCCACGGCTGGCTGTTGTCCGCTGAGGGAGTTGTTGCAGCGAGTGCGAGCCATTGATCGAGATTATCTTGACGCAGCACAGGACTCATGCGCGGCGCTCGTTTACAGGAGAAATGCTGAGCACCTCACGATACTTGGCAACAGTGCGCCGCGCCACAAGCACGCCTTGCGCTTCCAAAAGCTCTGCCAAGGTCGAATCAGTGAGCGGTTTTTTAGTATCTTCAGCGCCGATGAGCTGTTTAATCATGGCTTTGATCGCAGTGGCAGAGGCGGAGCCACCGGCCTCGGTCGCGACGCCAGAGCCAAAGAAGTATTTCAACTCAAACACGCCGCGCGGAGACGATAAATATTTTGAGCTCGTGACGCGTGAGATCGTGCTCTCATGCAGCTCCAGCTCGTCTGCGATTTCGCGCAGCGTTAGCGGTCGCATGGCGATATCACCATGATCAAAAAAGCCTTGCTGACGATTCAAAATTGCCGTACTGACCCGCAGAATCGTCGCAAATCGTTGCTCCACGTTGCGAATCAACCAGCGCGCCTCTTGCAATTGCGCAGACATCGGCGTGGTGCGTCCGGCTTTTGCCGAGGTCAAAATATTGGCGTAAATCTGATTGATGCGTAGCTTAGGCATCGTCGAAGGATTTAGTGTCGCGATCCATTTGCGCCTTGATTTTTTAATGATCACATCAGGCACGACAAATGTCGCCGTATCATCAGAATAGGCCGCTCCCGGGCGAGGCGTAGTCATTTGAATGAGTGCCATCGCGTTACGGAAATCTGAATCTTCCATTTGCAAAGCGCGTTTGATCCGGCCAACGTCTTTATCAAGCATTGCCTGAAAATGGTTTTGAATCATTTCCAGAGCATCGACTTGCGGCACAGTTTCTGGCATCGCAAGCAATTGCAGGCGAATGCATTCTTGGACATCACGTGCGCCCACGCCAGTCGGGTCAAGTGCTTGCAGTGCAGCAACAGAATCGTCCCAGAGCTCTTTGCTCACCAGAGGCTCAAGCGTGCCAGATTCTTGCGAGAGCAAAAAATTGAGCTCCTCACGCGTGAGCGCGAGCATGCCCGCTTCGTCTACCGCTTCAATCAGCATCCGCGTGAGATTACGCACCTCATCGCTCACCCGCGCCGATGCGATCTGCTCAAGCAAATGATCACGAAGCGTTACGGTTTGGGCTTGCTGAAACGTCTGCTCATCATCATCGCCGCTCTCGGGCGAGCTAGGCCACTCTTCGCCAGAGGCTGATTCACTCTCGCGATCAAGCCCTTCAAAAGTCTCAGCTTCCGCCGGCTTTTCCGCATCTGTTGCGGCATCTGCCGCGGGCGCATCGCTGGAATCAAAATCGCCATCGGAATTGGTCGGGGCGGTTTGCACCTGCGCCGCAGGTATTTGCACATCTTCGATCGAGACCGGCTCGATGATTTCGAGCAACGGATTATCCGCCAGCATTTGATTGATTTCTTGCTGCAATTCAAGCGACGATAATTGCAGCAATCGGATCGATTGCTGCAATTGCGGCGTGAGCGCTAAATGCTGTGAGAGCTTGAGTTGAAGGGTTGGCTTCATCTGCGCGCGCGCCGCCTAGAGGCGGAAATGCTCTCCTAAGTAGACTTTACGTACATTCGGGTCATCGATAATCGCATCGGGTTGCCCAGCGGCGAGCACGCGCCCTTCGCTGATGATGTAGGCGCGATCACAGATGCCAAGCGTCTCCCGCACGTTATGATCTGTAATCAAAACGCCAATGCCGCGTTCACGCAAAAAGCGCACGATTTTTTGGATATCGATGACTGCAATGGGATCGACGCCCGCGAAGGGCTCATCTAGCAAAATAAAACGAGGCCGGGTGGCGAGTGCCCGCGCAATTTCAAGCCGCCGCCGCTCGCCGCCAGAAAGCGCGACCGATGGCGTATCGCGCAGGTGGGCAATATGTAAATCGTCGAGCAACTGATCGAGACTTTTTTCGATATCAGCTTCGTCGCGATCCGTGAGCTCAAGCACAGCGCGGATATTTTCAGCTGTGGTGAGTTTGCGAAAAATGGACGCTTCTTGCGGCAAGTAGCTCAGCCCACCGCGCGCGCGCTGGTGAATCGGCTGATGGGTGACATCCCGGTCGTCGATCATGATTTTGCCCGCGTCGGCGGCGACTAATCCTACGATCATGTAGAAGCACGTCGTTTTGCCCGCTCCGTTGGGGCCGAGCAAGCCCACGATTTCGCCTGAGTTGACCTCTAGCGATACGTCGTGAACGACGGTGCGCGCTTTATAGCGCTTCTTTAATGCACTTGCTTGTAAGCGGCTCATAGCGACCTAATTCAATTTCTTTGGCAGTTTTAAGTTTTGGCTTTACGGCTGGCGTTGAGTCTTTCGCAAGATCGTCCAGCTCATCTTTTTCTTTTGGCACCATGACTACTCGGACTTGGGTATTTGGTTTTTCTTTCACTTCAAATTTCTCGGTCGCCATGAAGTAGAGCGCGTAGTCGCCGCGCATTTCATTGGGGCCATCATGCAAAATCACACTGCCAAAAAATTCAACTTTTTCCAGCTTTTGATCGTATTCCACGCGCGCCGCTTGACCGCGCAAAACGACATCGCTGCCATCTTTTTTCTGACGAAAGCATACGGGATTACCTTTCAGCGAAGCCGTATACACACCAATTTCACCTTTGACATCACCGGTTTCACCGACGATCTTGAGCGTGCCTTGTGTGATGGTCACGTTCTTGCGTAAGTTAAGCGTGCCCACTTTGTTGTCGCCAGAGTATTCTCCTGCGTCAATCACAGCGGGCTTACGTCGATCCGCTTTTTCGGCATGCGCGTCTTGAAATACCTGCGGCGCAGAAATGGCAATGGTAAGCAAAAGCGCAAGCAGGCGTTTACGGTTGGCGGTCATTAAGGATTCTCCTTCACGTCTGATCTCATTTCTCTTTCGGTTGCAGTACGATGCGCGCCGGGCCCTGCCCGGAGAATTGTTGCGTTTTGGAATTGGCGCGCAGGCCTTTGGTTTCCACCACAGCGTTGGCCTGCGAAATTTTCACTGCTGCTTGGGTGGAGAGGTCTCCAGTTGCTGGCACAGCGGTCAGCGATTCCGTTTCCAGCACGCGGGCAGGTTGGCCTTCAAATTCTGGTTGTTGCGCCCGCACATTGCCGGCGAAATCGATGCGGTCGTTTTTGCCGTGCACGATGGCTTTGTTGGCGCGTACGGTCATTTGTGCGCCCTGCGGCGGTTGATTCGTAAAGTGTGGTTTCTCAACGACCGTGCGATTCATTTGCGGGAAATAGGTGCCGCGCTCCGCTTTCAATTGCTGCGTGAGCGCGCCTTGGGCATCGTAGCGCAACGCGGTGAAATTTTCTAAGAATTGCTCAGGCGAATTTGCGCCCGGCTTATGGCGATCAACGACCGCGCGCGAAATGGTGAAATCGAGCCAAACGGTGAGCGCAGCCAAGAGCAGCAAGAAAAGCACCGGCGTCCACGCCACGATGCGATCTTGCCTGCGTCTGCCCGCGGTCGAAAGGCTCATTTCAGATACACCGCCACGGCCGCTTCGAGCTTAGATTGCGATGCAAGAATGAACTCTGCCAGCTCGCGCACAGCACCTTCACCGCCGCGCGCCAGCGCGACCCAGTGCGACCGTTCTCGCACGGCAAGCGCACCGTTGGGCACGCTGCAAGCCATCCCCGCGCGGCTGAGTGCCGGTAAATCAAGCCAATCGTCCCCGATATAGGCGATTTCTTCAGCTTTGATGCCTGCTGCGCTGGCGATTTGGGCAAATTCCAGCCCCTTATCGCGCGCGCCTTGGTGCACCCGCACTTTTAACTCCGCAGCTCGCCGCGCGACGACTTCTGAGCTGCGCGCGGTGAGCCAATGCACGACGATCCCAGCGTTTTGCAGCGCCTGGATGCCCAAGCCATCGAGCACATTGAAGGTCTTGGCCTCTTTGCCATCCGCGGTGTAAATCAGCTGGCCGTTAGTCAATACGCCATCAACGTCGCAGATCAGCATACGAACGCGTTTTGCGCGATCTTCCGCGCTCAATTCGGTGGTTTTCATAGCACGCCTTTATTCATCAAATCGAGCGTGTTAAACGCACCGCGTAAGCGCTGATCGTCATCGACCACAATCAATTGCGAAATACGAAAACGATCCATCATTTCTGCGGCATCGGCAGCGAGCTTGTCTTCGCTGATGGTTTTGGGTGTACGGGTCATGAAGTCAGCGACCAGCGCAATGCGGAAATCTGCGCCGCAGGTATGGGAAGAAAGTGCCACGCGCAAATCGCGATCGGTAAAAATTCCGGCAACACGATCATTTTCAATCACCACTGTCATTCCCATGGCGCCCTTGCTAATGGAAAGCATGGCGGCTTCAAGGTTTGCGCCCAGCGCGACGGTTGGCACTTGCGTGGGCGGGCGCATGACGTCGCGCACATGGGTGAGTAGCTTGCGCCCGAGCTTACCGCCGGGGTGCGAAAGCGCGAAATCTTCCGCAGTAAAGCCGCGTGCTTCAAGCAGCACCACCGCTAACGCATCGCCCATGGCCAGCGCCGCGGTTGTGCTCGCCGTGGGCGCCAAATTAAGCGGGCATGCTTCGCGCTCTACCGCGCAATCGAGCACGATGTCGGCTTCTTTGCCCAGCGAGGAATTGGATTTCCCGGTAAAGGCAATTAACGCCGCGCCGCGCCGCTTAATGAGCGGCAAAATATCCACCAGCTCTGCGCTTTCGCCCGAATGCGAGAGCGCGATGACGATATCGTTGCGCGAAATCATGCCCAAATCACCATGCTGAGCCTCTGCCGGGTGGACAAAAAGTGCTGGCGTGCCGGTTGAGGCCAGGGTTGACGCGATTTTGCGGGCGATATGCCCTGACTTGCCAATACCGGTGACGACGACGCGACCCGTGCAGTGCAAAAGTGCTTCTACCGCCTGCGCAAAGCTCGCGCCAACGCGGGCGCGCATCGCCTGCACCGCCGCCGCTTCGATCTCCAGCGCACGCAAGGCGCGTTCGATATGAAGGGTGTGTGAGGTCGCGCTAGCAATTTCCATGCAAACAAGTATAGCTGCGCTGGTATGCTTTGTGCTTACGCTATTTGGGGGATGTTGATTTCGTTGCAGGGTCGCGACACATTTTGGGCAATACCTGCGGCGCAGAATAGGCCTTATTTCAGCGATTTTGCGCGCGAAATTTGCGCCGCAGGGGGAGCCTCAGGCATGCCATATTTGGGATTGCACTCCGGGAAATCTTTGAGCTCAGTGGCAACGACTTTTGCATCACGAAAATGCAAGTGTGCGGAAAAAGCGATGAGGGCGCGTTCACCGCTGCCCACGGTAAGTGCCGCAGCAGTCTCGGGGGAATCCTCGCCATCATTGCGCACCTTGGCGCAAAGGAGCCACAACTTACCCGCAGGGCTTGCGCCCGACCACTCCCGCCTCAGATCCGCAACGATCAGGCGCGCGACGATGCGCTCAAATGCCAATGCTGCGGGCGGGCGATCACCATTAATTCCATAGCCAGAAAAACCAAAAATGCGGGCTTGCGTAAGCGTGCGTAAATCAGTTTCATACGAGGGCAGCGGGCTCGCGAGCACGACCGTGGGCGCGGCTACATTGGGCGGAGCCGCGCCGCAGGGCGGCAACGCTACAAGTGATAAATAAAGGGCGCATACGGCAGTGCGGGCAATCAACATTTTTGGCGCGGGGGTGTCGTCATCGGGAGTAGGAACGGGGGCGACGCTGCAAAGTTCAATAAGTTGCCGCGATCTGACCGACGGTGAAATGTGTCGCCAATCGGCTAACATCAGGGCATGGGAATTCTCGCGGCTTTAGTGGTGCTTTTGGGTCTTGCGGTGCTGGCCGTCGTGCTTTGCCGCGCGCTGCGCTTGCCACCGATTTTGGGCTATCTTGCGGTAGGCTTGGCCGTCGGGCCTTTCGCTGGCGGGCTCGTGCAAGATAACGCGCAAGGCCGCTTGTTGGCCGAATTTGGCGTGCTCTTTTTGCTCTTTTCTATCGGCCTTGAATTTAGTTTGGGTGAATTGCGGGCGTTGCGCAAAACAGTGCTCAATTTGGCGGCGTTCCAGGTCGGGTTGACCTCAATCTGCGCCGCAGGTATAGCGCTTTTTTTTGGGGCGCATTGGTTGGGTGCGGTGGCGATTGGCGCGGCGGTCGCCGTATCTTCCACTGCAATTGGCAGCAAAATGCTGACCGAGCGCGCGGAATTGGGCAGTGAGCATGGCAAGCGCATCATCGGCGTGCTGCTCTTTCAAGATATTGCGGTCATTCCGTTTTTGATTGTGCTGCCGACTTTGGCCAAAGGCGGCAATTTTTGGGTCGCTCTCGGTCTCGCCGCGCTTAAAGCTGCGGTCGCGCTCGCGCTAATTTTGAAATTTGGGCGGCCACTCATGGGCGCATGGATGCGCACGGTTGCCGCCCGGCGAACGCCTGAGCTTTTCATGCTCAATATTTTGCTCGTCACCCTCGGTCTGGCGCTGATTACCGAGCTTTCCGGGCTCTCCCTCGGGCTCGGCGCATTTCTTGCGGGGATGTTGATCGCGGAGACTGAGTTTCGCTATCAGGTGGAAGAAGATATCAAGCCGTTTCGCGATGTCCTGCTCGGATTTTTCTTCGTCACCCTCGGCATGCAGCTCAACATCGCACAGATTGCGCCGCAGGTTTTGATCGTGCTCTCGGTCGTGATCGCGTTGTTTGCGCTAAAAGCCGGGGTGCTGATGGCGACGATGTTCGTGCTGAAAACCCCGCTCGCCACCCGCTTGCGCACCGCGATTTACTTGAGTCAGGCGGGGGAATTTAGCTTTGTGCTGATGTCGCTTGCGGGCACTTTAGGCGTGCTGCCGGAAGCGTGGCGGCAGGTTTTGTTAGCGGCGATGATTTTGTCGATGCTAATTTCACCGATCTTGATTGCCCAGTCAGATCGTATCGTGCGCAAACTCACCGCGAACGATTGGATGGCGCGCGCGGTCGCACTCACCCAAATCGCCGCCTCCAAACGGGCGCGGCAAGATCATGTGATTATTTGCGGCTATGGACGTAGCGGGCAATTTTTAGCCCGCATCCTCGATGCCGAAGGCGTGGTCTGGACCGCCCTTGACAACGATCCCCATCGCGTGCGAGAGGCCAGCGCTGCAGGCGCCAACGTGAGTTACGGGGATGCCTCGCGCGCCGAGACACTTGCTGCCGCTGGCGTTCATAAAGCAAAGGCGGTGGTCGTTACGTTTGCCGATGTGTTGATGGCCAAAAAAATATTACGAGCAGCACATGCGGCTAATCCGACCGTGCCCGTCATTATCCGCACGGTTGACGATACCGATATTGAGCCGCTGATGGAAGCAGGGGCGACCGAGGTTGTGCCAGAAGTTTTAGAGGGCTCGTTGATGTTGGCTTCGCAAGCGATGCTTTCGATTGGCACGCCACTTAATCGCGTTTTGAAGCGCATTCGGGCTGTGCGGGAGGAGCGCTACAACTTATTTCGGGGTTTTTTCCATGGCGCAACCGACACGCCCGAGACCGATGAAGAGGCGCTGCGCATGCACGCATTCGTGCTCGCAGAAGGTGCAAAGTGCATCGATCAAAGCCTGCAAGCGCTGGGTTTGCCTGCGGGCGTTCAGGTGCATACCGTGCGCCGCGCAGGGGCGGTGGCTGATCATAGCGGGGATGATTTTCGCTTTGAGGCGGGCGACCGCGTGATCGTGCTTGGCACGCTTTTGGGGATCGCGCGGGCGCAGGAGCGGTTGCAATAGCCAATTAAATTCCGGACATGTTCGGCTTTGGCATACGCTCATTCCCAATCTGCATTGCATTCGGTCACGAAACCTTCTATCCTGCGCAGCTTGCGTGTTTTCGCAACACGGCATACGCATTTTTTGTTGGCGCTCATGTTGCGATGCAACAAAAACAAAACATGTAGAGTTTGCTCTAATCAATAATCCAGAAGTTTTTTTATAAATACCAAGAGGAATGCAATGAAATTAAACGTACTTAAACTCGCCGCATTTGCAGCAGCAACGGCAGGTGCCTTTGGCATCGCAGGTGCTGCGCACGCAGGCAAGACCGTTGACGCAATCAAAGCCCGTGGGCAAGTGGTCTGCGGTGTAAATACTGGCTTGGCCGGTTTCGCGCAAGCCGACAGCAGTGGCAACTGGAGCGGCCTTGATGTTGACGTCTGCAAAGCGATTGCCGCCGCACTTTTAGGCGATGCCAATAAAGTTAAATGGGTACCCCTCAACGCGCAACAGCGCTTTTCTGCACTACAGTCGGGCGAAGTTGATATTCTCTCGCGCAACACCACGTGGACGCTGACCCGCGACGCATCGCTCGGCATGACGTTCGCGCCTACGACTTACTACGACGGTCAAGGCTTCATGGTTTCGACGAAATCAAAAATCAAAGATGCTAAGCAGCTCAAGGGCCAGACCGTTTGCGTGCAATCGGGCACCACCACTGAGAAAAATTTGACCGACTTCTCCAAGGCGAATGGCTTGGCGATCAAGCCCGTCGTTTTCGAAAAAGTTGAAGCGGCAACAGGCGCTTACTTCTCAGGCCGCTGCGCTGCCTACACCACCGACGCTTCGGGCTTGGCTTCCGTTCGCAACAAAGAAGCAAAAAATCCTGACGAGCACGTGATTCTGCCGCAATTGATCTCTAAAGAACCGCTCGCACCAGCAGTCCGTCGCGGTGATGATGAGTGGGCAGCGATTGCGCGCTGGGTCGTTTTCGGTCTCCTTGAAGCAGAAGAGTATGACATCACGTCTGCAAACGTCGATTCACTCAAAACCAGCCAAGATCCAGCCGTTCAGCGTATTTTGGGCACCGGCGAAGATATGGGCAAACTTTTGGGTCTTGATAAAGACTGGATGGCGCGCGCAATTAAGGCAACCGGTAACTACGGTGAGATTTTCGAGCGCAATGTTGGCCCTAAAAGTTCATTGAAATTGCCACGCGGCGCAAATAATCTCTGGAACAAAGGCGGCCTGATGTACGCACCGCCACTGCGTTAATTTCGCATTGAGTTTGGCTTGGGCAGCGCTGCGATCCAGCGCTGCCTAGGTTTCTAAAAGCGCAAGCGTATCCGCGTGTGTGCTTTTAGAAGCGAATCAGTCAAAAAATAAGCTTCAAAAATGCCCAATCTGCGCCGCAGGTATTGATCTAAAAGCAGCGGTGGCGCAATCTCCAAAATCTAAAAAAAGGAGGAGTGTATGCAAGCTCCAAAAGCACCGCCTAAAAAGCGCGATTGGTCGTGGCGCAGCCAAGCCTTTCGTGGCCTGCTCTATCAATTAATTGCTATCGTCGCGGTGGTCAGCGCGGTCTGGTGGCTGGCCTCTAATTCCATGGAAAACATGCGGGTGCGCGGCATTAAAAGCGGCTTTGATTTCCTGAGCCAGCCTGCAGGCTTTGATATTGGCGAAGAGCTGATCGGCTACGATTCCAACAATGCTTACTGGCGTGCGTTTCTCGCAGGTGTGGTCAATACGCTACGGGTTGCGGTGATTGGCATCGTGCTGACAACCATTCTCGGCACGTTAATCGGCGTTGGTCGCTTTTCACGAAACGGTCTCGTGCGCGGGCTTTGCCGCGCTTATGTTGAGCTCTTTCGCAATATCCCGATTCTGCTGCAATTGCTCATGTGGTATCTCATGTTCACCGAGCTCCTGCCAGAGGCGGCAGAGCCTGCCCGATGGGGCAATGTTTTTCTGAGCAAGGGTGGGTTGACCTACCCGATTCCGGTCTGGGCGCAGGGCTTTGCGTGGGCCATCTGGGGCGTGCTCGCGGGCATCGTCGCGTCGGTTTTCTATCGGCGATGGGCAAAGCGTATTTTTGAAGAAACGGGCAAAGGGCGCAGCATGGTTTGGGTGCCATTGGCGATCATCTGCGCCGCAGGTATTTTGGGCTGGGCGCTCGGTGGCGCACCGACCGCAATGCATGTGCCCAAGCAAGGCGAGCTGATGGTAGAGGGCGGTGGTTCGCTCTCGCCAGAGTTCATGTCAGTGCTACTGGGCTTGACGTTTTATACGGCTGCCTTCGTGGCCGAAGTCGTGCGTGCTGGTATCTCATCCGTCGCCCGTGGGCAAAGTGAGGCGGCGAGTGCGCTGGGGCTTACGAAATCATTGGAAATGCGTAAGATTTTGCTGCCACAAGCCTTGCGCGTGATCATTCCACCGATGACGAATCAGTATCTAAATTTGACTAAAAATTCTTCGCTCGCGGTGGCAATTGGCTACCCCGATGTCGTGTCGATTTCCAATACCGCAATCAATCAAACTGGGCGCGCTGTCGAGTGCATTGCGCTCATCATGGCGGTCTACTTAACGACTTCATTGTCCACTTCATTTTTCATGAATTGGTACAACAATAAGTCTGCGATTAAGGAGCGCTAAGATGAGTGAGACGCTGAATTATCAATTCATCGAGTCCCGCCCTGCGCCGATGCGCACGGAAGGGTTCATGCCATGGATCAAATCTAATCTTTTTGGAAATTGGCAAAGCTCGGTCACAACGTTTATCGTCGGTGGGCTCTTGCTTTACTACGTGCCGCAATTCTTAAGCTGGGCCGTTTTTAGAGCAACAACGGTCAACGATGCCGATGCTTGCCGCGTGGCGGGCGTTGGCGCATGTTGGGGCGTGATTAAAGAAAAGTATCGGCTCATCATTTTTGGCCGCTATCCTTTCGACGAGCAATGGCGGCCGCTGATTGCAACGCTTTTAATGATCGCCTTAGTGATCGCAAGCTGCACCCGCGCGCTTTGGAGTAAGTGGCTCGTGGTGTTGTGGGTCGCTGGGCTCGCGCTTTACTTTGCCATCATGCATGGCGGGGTGATGGGCATGAGTGTGGTTCCCACGGATCGCTGGGGCGGTTTGCCGCTCACCATTATGCTAGCGACGCTCTCAATCATTTTTGCGTTTCCGCTCGCGGTTGTGGTCGCGCTCGGGCGGCGCTCTCATTTGCCAGCCATTCGTACGTTCTGCACGATTTATGTCGAGCTCGTGCGCGGCGTGCCCTTGATCTCGGTGCTGTTTATGGCATCGTTTATGTTTCCGCTCTTTATGCCCGCTGGCGTGACCATTGACGTTCTCATTCGCGTGCTCGCTGGCATCACCCTTTTCGCCGCAGCTTATATGGCGGAAGTGATTCGCGGTGGTTTGCAGGCGATTCCGAAAGGGCAGGTTGAAGCGTCGGCCTCATTGGGCTTGAGCTATTGGCAGACCCAGTTTAAGATCGTGTTGCCGCAAGCCCTCGCCATGGTCGTGCCCGGCTTAATGAATAACTTCATCTCGTTATTTAAAGATACCTCGTTAGTGACTATTGTTTCTCTTTATGAGCTGACCGGCTCGCTTGGTCTGGCCCTCAATTCAGATGCCAATTGGCGGCCCTATAAGTTTGAAGGTTATCTATTTATCACCGCAATTTTCTTCGCCTTCTGCTTCGCCATGTCCCGCTACAGCTTGTGGGTTGAAGAGCAATTGAGCAAGTCGAAACTACGTTAAGGGGCAACGCCATGTCAGAACCAATCATTAAATTCGACAAAGTTAACAAGTGGTACGGCAACAGCTTTCACGTGCTGCGCGATATCGATTTATCCGTCGCCAAGGGCGAGCGCATCGTTGTTTGCGGGCCATCGGGCTCCGGCAAATCGACGCTCATTCGATGCATTAATCGCCTAGAAGAGCATCAACAAGGCCATCTGACCGTGGATGGCGTTGAGCTTACCGATGATGTGAAAGCGATTGACGAAATTCGCAAAAATGTCGGTATGGTTTTTCAGCAATTCAATCTTTTCCCGCATTTAACCGTGCTTGAAAATTTGACGCTGTCGCCCATGTTTGTCGGCAATATGCCCAAGAAGGAAGCTGAAGAAAAAGCGATGGTGCAGCTCAATCGTGTGCGCATTGCGGAGCAAGCGGGAAAGTATCCGCTGCAACTCTCAGGCGGGCAGCAGCAGCGTGTGGCCATTGCCCGCGCGCTTTGCCTCACGCCCAAAATCATGTTGTTTGATGAACCCACCTCTGCGCTCGACCCCGAAATGGTCAGCGAAGTGCTCGATGTGATGGTTGAGCTCGCCAAACAAGGCATCACGATGATCTGCGTCACCCACGAGATGGGCTTTGCTAAAGCTGTCGCTGATCGGGTCATCTTTATGGATCAAGGGCAAATCATCGAGCAAAACAAGCCCGATGCGTTTTTCAATCATCCGCAAACTGATCGCGCAAAAGACTTTTTGGGCAAAATCTTAGGCCACTAGCCCGTTTTAGGTGAATACCTGCGGCGCAGATTTGCATCGAAAACATGTGATCCTGCCCCGATTCCACGTACACCAAATGTTGGATAATTTTGGGTATGAAAGGAATATAGAAGATGGCAAGGAAAAAAGGGATAGCGAATCGGCGGTATACCGCT
>JANPBT010000016.1:0-22752 GCA_031430575.1 Betaproteobacteria bacterium
GCGCAGAATGAGGCAAATTAGAGGTAAATTTGCTTCATTCTGCGCCGCAGGTATTTATGTACTTCGGTTTGTCACTAACGCTTTACTGCTTATATTGATGGCTTCGCACGGATCTCATCCATGAACTGGCTTCAAGCTCTACTGAGCACTTTTTTCAATTTGTTCGAGCCGCTCTTTAGGTTCGGTCAGAAGCGTCTTGGCATCGATCGGCTCGGCTGGCTCTTTGTGGGTCCCAATTTATTGGTTTTCGGCATTTTTACTTTTCTGCCGATCCTCATTAATTTTTGGTACGCGACGACTGCAGGCGTCAATTTAATGCCGGCGTCGCGACCATTTTCTGGCACTGAAAATTTTCAGATCCTTCTCGAATGCCGCGACTACTTTGACATAAAAACCTGCCGCAAAGATGTCTTCTGGCGCGCAATATTAAACACGCTGCAATTCAGCGTCGTTCAGGTTGTTCTCATGGTTTTTTTCGCCCTACTCACTGCCTTAGTGCTCAATCGCAAAATTATCGGGCGCGGGTTTTGGCGCGGCGTGTTTTTCTACCCCGTGCTGCTTTCGCCGGTTGTCGTGGCATTGATTTGGAAGTGGTTACTGCAATCAGAGGGCGTATTTAACGCCGGCCTCGCCGCAGCGGGGAAATCACCAATCGAGTGGCTCACGACCGGTTCGTGGGCATTTTTCTGGGTCACCTTTGTTTCGATTTGGGCGCACATGGGTTTCTACACCCTCATTTTGTTGGCCGGCTTGCAAGCCATCCCGCGCGATCTTTATGAGGCCGCCGAGATGGATCGTGCCTCGCCATGGCGTACGTTGTATCGCATTACTTTGCCGCTGCTCATGCCCAATTTAATCGTCGTGCTGGTGCTCGCGATGATCCGCGCAGTGCAGGTATTTGATGAAGTCTTCGTGCTCACGGGCGGTGGGCCAGGATCAGCGACAACCTTTATCGTGCAATTCATCTACCAAACCGGCTTTGCTGAGCAAATCCATCTCTACGGCTTGGCGGCGGCGGCTTCGCTCATCCTCGCGACCGGATTGATCGCGCTGACGCTGATGCAACTCAAGCTAACCCGGGCTGCCGATGCCGGCCGGCGCGCAAGGTAAGCCACCATGACCTCAATCATTAAATTTTTGACCAATACGCGTGGCAAAAATAGCCTTCATTGGACAGATTGGCTCAGCTACGGCTACCTGATGATCGGGCTCTTTACGATGTTTGCGCCAGTCGTGTGGTTGGTCGCCTCTTCTTTTAAATCAGAATCCTCAATCAGTCGTTTTCCGCCCACTTTTTTCCCGTATACCCAAAAAACTGTTCAGGTTATCGGGCATGAAAAGCCGTTGCCACTGTTTAACGTGGCGCAGCCAGGTGAGCCACCTAAAGAAATGGCGCAGATTCGGCGCATCGGCATTATGGCAACGATGGTTGACCCCGCGAAACCAACCGAAACATTGCAGATCAATATTAATCAACGCAAGCCCGTCGATGAAATTAAAGCGGCAACTGAAAATTACACCGATATTTTCAAAAAATTTACCTTCGGCAAGTATTTGTGGAATAGTGTATTCATCACTGTCATCGCTACGTTGCTCACGCTGCTCATCAATTCGATGGCGGCATTTGCGCTGTCTAAATATAAATTTACCGGGCAAAAAGCAGTGTTTCTGCTCATCATCGCCACGCTCATGATCCCGCCTACGATCATCTTAGTGCCATTGTTTTTGGTTATCAATTCGGTGGGGCTGCTCAATAATTTGTGGGGCGTGATCTTGCCCGCAATTGCAACGCCAACCGGCGTTTTTTTGCTGCGACAATATATGTTGACGATTCCAGACGAGATGCTAGAGGCCGCGCGAATGGATCATGCGAGTGAGTGGCGCATCTATTGGAAGATCGTGCTCCCGCTCGCGGCCCCCGCGCTGGCAGTGCTGGCAATTTTTTCGGTGATGTGGCGGTGGAATGATTTCTTGCTGCCACTTATTGTGCTCTCGAAATCGGAATTTTTCACGCTGCAATTAGCGCTCAATTCCTTCCAAGGTGAGCTCAATACCCAATGGCACTACCTGCTGGCGATGACGGTTATTACCTTAATCCCAATCACTCTGGTCTTTGCCTTTCTTCAAAAATACATCACCTCCGGCATCGCGAGTGCTGGTGTCAAGTAATCTCAAACGGAGAATTTCAATCGACCGTGGCCACACTCACTCTTAATGCCGTTAGTAAATCATTTGACAAAACGCAGGTCATTCGCGGCGTTGATCTCGCCGTCGCGCACGGGGAATTTGTCGTTTTTGTAGGCCCCTCTGGCTGCGGTAAATCCACGCTTTTGCGCATCGTCGCAGGGCTCGAAACGCCCACCAGCGGCGAGGTCCGTATTGACGACACGATTGTCAATCAAGTCGGCGCTGCGGATCGTGGTTGCGCGATGGTGTTTCAATCGTATGCGTTGTATCCGCACATGAGCGTTTATGCCAATATGGCGTTTGGACTGGAAAATATAGACATCCCCAAAGCTGAGATTGCGCAAAAAGTAAATGAAGCAGCAAAACTTTTAAAGCTCGATGCCCTTTTACAGCGCAAGCCCACGCAGCTCTCCGGCGGTCAGCGCCAGCGCGTCGCCATTGGGCGGGCAATTGTGCGTGACCCTAAGATATTTTTATTTGACGAACCACTCTCCAATTTGGATGCGGAGCTGCGGGTGTCGATGCGTAGCGAGCTCCGAGAGCTCCACGCGCGATTAGGCGCGACAATGATTTATGTAACCCACGATCAAGTCGAAGCGATGACCCTCGCAGATCGCATCGTCGTCTTAAAAGACGGAAAAATTGAGCAAGTCGGCACGCCAAAAGCACTTTACGAATCGCCGTGCAACGCATTCGTCGCCGGTTTCATTGGCAGCCCTCGGATGAATTTTTTGGCAACCGCTTGGGTTCAAAAAAATGCCCCTGTGCTTTTGGAAAACTGCGCCGCAGGGTCATCCCTTGGCATTCGTCCTGAGCATTTGCAACTCGCGCGCGAGGACGAAGGATTTGCCGCTACGATTGCTTCGGTTGAATATTTGGGTGGTTCAAATCTTTTGCATGCAACGCTCGATGACGGCACAAGAATCGAAGCTCTCCTTGACGGCGCAACGCCACTTGCGCGCGGCGCGTGCATCCATTTGCGATTTGACCCGATGAAGTCTCACCACTTCGATGCAACTGGCGTGCGCGTCTAAGGAAAACTCGGATGACTCCATGGATTGGTACGTCTTGGCGTGCGAGCACGGTTGGCGCAGACATTGCGCTTGACGATGGTGCGCAACTGCGCATTCAGTTTTTGGCAGAGCGGATGGCGCGCGTTACGCTGCGGCCCGCGAGCGGATACCGCGAGCCGCGTACATGGGCGATTGCGCCAACCACAGGTCAAGACGTGCCTTGGGAAGGTCGCACGCGTGATGATCTTTTGGGTTTTTCACCACCGATCGTACGCTGCAGCGAGGCTACGGTGACCGATGCGTTAACTTGCGAGGGTGGTGCAATTGCAGCGGCGATTACGTTAAGTCCGTTGCGGATCACTTGGACTGATCTGCAAACGAAAGCGGTGCTGCAAACAGACCGCGAATCAACCGCCTATTTGCGCGAGCGGCGCACCGGTTTCGTTCGCCATTACCTCGCGCGCGACCGCGGCGATCACTACTACGGGCTTGGCGATAAAACCGGCCCGCTCAACCTCCACGGACGGCGACTGCGCACGCTCGCGATGGATTCTCTGGGCTACGACCCAAAATCAGGCGATCCACTTTATAAGCACTGGCCGTTTCAGCTCACACGCAATAGCAACGGCACATGGGTTGGAATTTATTACGATACGTTAGCGCCGTGCACGTTCGATCTCGGCTGTGAGCACGACAACTATCATGGCTTTTATCGCCACGTTGAAATCGACGATGGCGATTTAGATTACTACGTGATGTTTGGCAATAACCCGGCCGACGTCATCGCACAATTCGTGAAGTTGATTGGCGGCACCCATCTACCGCCACGTTGGAGCGTTGGATTCGCGCAAACGGCGATGGGGCTTGCCGACGCGCCAGACGCCCAAGCGCAGCTCGATCACTTCATCGATCAAGTCACTGCTCAGCAGGTGCCGATCTCCGCCTTCCACTATGGCTCGGGCTATTCCTCGCGCGGCAAGCGGCGCTATGTTTTCACCTGGAATCAATCGAAATTTCCCGATCCCCGCGCACTCAATGCAAAATTTAACGCCCACGGGATGCGCCTCGTTGCCAATATCAAACCGTGCTTGCTTGACGATCACCCAGCGTTCGATTCAGTGCAATCGCAAAATGGCTTCATCGCAAACCCCAATGGCAAACCGATCAGCGAGCCTTTCTGGGATGGTTTTGGCTCGCATCTTGATTTCACACAGCCGAGCGCAATTGCATGGTGGCAAGATGGGTTGGCGAAGCAGGTGCTCGATTTCGGCTTCGATACCGGCTGGAATGACAACAATGAATATGCGGTTTTAGATGAGGATGCCTCCTGCCATGGTTTTGGGCAGCGAATGCCGATGCACCGCGCACGACCGCTTCACCCCGTGCTGATGACTAGGGCGACCTTCGAAGCGCAGCAAAAGCGCGCGACCTCGGCTGAGCCGGTATTTACGGTCACCCGTGGCGGCGCGCCCGGCATTCAGCGCTACGCCCAAACGTGGAGCGGCGACAACTCAAGCAACTGGGAAAACTTGCGCTGGAATATCCGCACCGGCCTGCAAATGAGTCTGTCCGGCATGTTCAATATTGGCCATGACGTCGGTGGATTTTTTGGTCCGATGCCTGATGAAGAGCTCTTCGTGCGCTGGGTGCAGGCGTGTTGTTTGAATCCGCGCATGGTGATGAATTCATGGAAAGAAGGCGGCAAGAGCAGCGTGCCGTGGATGTATCCCAATGTGACCGAGCACGTGCTCGCGGCGATTCGGCTGCGTTATCAGTTAATGCCGTATTTGTGGTCACTTTTTGAGCGCGCCAGCGAACACCACGAGCCGATCATTCGGCCAACCTTCTATGATTTTCCAAATGACGCGCAATGCTACGCCGATTGCGACGAATTTATGCTTGGCGCGAACGTGCTCGTCGCTCCTGTCGTTGAAGCTGGAGCGAGCTCGCGTACGCTTTATTTGCCCAAGCAAGAGGATGGTCGCAAATGGATCGCGTTCGCCAGCGGACAAGCCTATGTCTCGGGCGCGGTCTGCACTGTTGATGCGCCGTTATCTTCGCTGCCGCTTTTCGTTCGCGAGGGGGCGAGCCTGCCGCTGGCGGCGCCAAACGCGGGCAGCCGACCGCGTCACGACGATCCTGTTTCTGAAATTCGGCAATTTTTGGCGTAATAATCACTTTTCGGTTGAAATACCTGCGGCGCAGATTTGGCCAGATTCTTCCGATTTTGAGCGCTTATGCGCAAGTCCGGCTTTGTGTTGCACACTGTAAACTCTTATGTGCTGCAGCGTAGCCTGACCGAACCGCTTCCGCACAGCCGCGCGACCCGCCAAATCCTTGGCGGTTGCGCTCCAGCACTTTCTGGCTCGCAAAACTGACCGAAACACCTCGACTCCAACGCCGTGCAAATCCTCGCTTACGCTGCGCCCCAAAAGTTTTATGCCCTCGCTGGCAAACTCGAGCCATGGTTTTGGGCGGCGGCGGTCGCGCTTGCCGCCATCGGGCTTTACATCGGATTTGGGCTCGCGCCGACGGATGCGACGCAGGGTGATGTTTACCGCGTAATTTTCATTCATGTTCCTGCCGCTTGGATGAGTATGTGGCTCTATGTGATCATGGCGTTTTATGCGGTGCTATTGTTTGTGTTCAACACCCGTATGTCTGGAATGATGATCCGCGCGCTGGCGCCGACCGGTGCTTGGATGACCGTCATCGCGCTGGTGACCGGCGCGCTTTGGGGGCGTCCCACATGGGGGACGTATTGGGCGTGGGATGCGCGGATGACCACCGAGCTCATTCTTTTATTTCTCTATTTGGGCGTTATCGCACTCAGTAATGCCATCGACGATCCGCGGCGCAGTGATCGCGCAGCGGCGATCTTAAGCTTAATAGGTGTGGTCAACGTGCCCATCATCTATTTTTCAGTCAAGTGGTGGAATACGCTGCATCAAGGCGCGAGCGTTTCGCTCATGTCTTCCCCAAAAATGGCCCGACTCATGCTTGATGCGATGCTTATCATGGGGCTTGCGGCGTGGATGTATGCGATCGCGGCGACGCTGAACCGGGCAAGAAGTTTTATTCTTGAGCGGGAACGTGATCGTGCTTGGCTGGGTCAAAGTGGAAAGCATTGAGTGAACATGCACGACTACGCGTTTTATCTCTGGGGTTCTTATGCAATTACCGCGCTCATCATTGGAATTGAAGTGATTTCGCTTTACCTGCGGCGCAGAAAAGCGCGTGCGGACGCCAAAATCGAGCAATAGCCAGATCAAATGACAAAGCGCCAACAACGATTTACCCTCATCATCCTCGCCGTCGCTGCCCTCGCGCTTGCGGTGTGGTTGGTGTTACGCGCGTTAAATTCCAATGTCTCTTTTTTCTACACGCCGACGCAAATTGCAAATAACGAAGCACCCAAAGAAAAGAGCTTCCGCGTTGGCGGCATGGTGACGCAGGGCAGCCTAAAGCGCGAACCCAATTCGCTCACGGTGCGCTTTGAAGTCACTGACACCGCAAAGATGATTCCGGTGACTTACACCGGCTTGTTGCCCGATCTATTTAAGGAAGGCAAAGGCGTCGTTGCACAGGGCAAACTCGCAGCCGACGGTAGCTTTATGGCGAGCGAAGTGCTCGCCAAGCATGATGAAAATTACATGCCCCCTGAGGCTGCTGCAGCAATGGAAGCAGCGAAAGCCGCGAAGAAAGCAAAACCACCATGATTCCTGAATTTGGCCATTTCGCGTTAGTGTTGGCGCTCGTGGTCGCGTTGGTGCAAGCCGTGATCCCCGCGATTGGCGTTTATCGCAACGACGCCCGGTTAATGCACGTCGCCAACAGCGCGGCGTTGGCGCAATTTGCCTGCGTGGGCTTATCGTTCGCGTGCTTAGTCAGCGCATTTTTGAATGCCGATTTTTCAGTTTTTAATGTTGCCCAAAATGCCAATTCTGAATTACCCCTTTACTACCGCGTGACCGCGAGTTGGGGTTCCCATGAAGGCTCGCTCCTGCTCTGGGCGCTCATGCTTTCTGGCTGGAGCGCAGCACTCGCGCTGCGCGCAGGCTCTTTACCACTTACATTAAGCGCGCGCGTGCTCTCGGTAATGGGCCTGATCAGCGTTGGGTTTTTATTGTTCATGTTATTTACGTCCAATCCGTTTAATCGAATGATCCCCGCTGCGCCAGAAGGGCAAGATCTCAACCCATTGCTGCAAGACCCAGGGATGATTTTTCACCCCCCCCTTCTGTATATGGGCTTCGTCGGCTTTAGCGTTGCCTTCGCATTTGCCGTCGCCGCGCTCTGGAGCGGAAGGCTCGACGCAGCATGGTGCCGATTCGCCCGGCCGTGGACGTTATCCGCTTGGGCGTTTCTTACTGCAGGCATTACGCTAGGCAGCTTTTGGGCCTACTACGAGCTCGGTTGGGGCGGCTGGTGGTTTTGGGATGCTGTGGAAAATTCATCGTTCATGCCGTGGCTGGTGGGCACAGCGCTCATCCATTCACTGGCGGTAAGCGAAAAGCGGGGCGTGTTTAAAAGCTGGACCGTGCTGCTTGCGATTCTCGCGTTTTCGCTTTCCCTGCTCGGCACTTTTCTTGTCCGCTCTGGCGTGGTCACCAGCGTGCATTCTTTTGCGAGCGACCCGACGCGCGGCGTATTCATTTTGTGTTTGCTGCTCATCGCAATCGGTGGCTCACTTTCGCTTTATGCCTGGCGCTCAGGCTTAGTAACGCCTGCGCTTGATGCGATTCGGTTTAGCTGGAAATCGCGTGAAAGTTTTTTATTGGCCAACAATGTCTTGATGGTCGTCGACGCGGCTGCGGTTTTACTTGGCACGCTCTATCCACTGATTGCCGACGCGCTTGGCATCGGTAAGATTTCTGTCGGCGCGCCCTACTTCGATGCCGTGTTTGCGCCGATTATGATTCCAGCGGCAATGCTCATGGCGATCGCGCCGTTTTCACGTTGGCGCGATTCCGGTTTTGGCTCAATAAAAGCCCAAATCTGCGCCGCAGGTATTGTCGCCATTGCGCTTGCATTCATCGGTGGCCTGCTACACGGTAGTTGGTCACTCGGCGTCTCAGTTGGTTTAGCGCTCGGCGGGTGGGTCTGCGCCGGAACCATCGCAGTGCTCGTGGACCGGCTCAAAAATGCCAACGCCAACAATTGGCGCGCGCGCATTTCCAACACGCCCGGTGGCGTCTGGGGCATGATGCTGGCCCATTTTGGGATCGGCATTTTTGTGATCGGCGTCACGCTGACCAAAGGCTGGGAAGTAGGCGAAGATGTGGTGCTCGCACCAAATAAGCCCGTGCAGCTCGGTCAATATATCTTTACGCTCAAAGGCAATGAAGAGGTCAAGGGCGCAAATTTTGACAGCACACGCGCACTCGTGACCCTCGCGCACGCGCGCGCGCCATCGCAAACGCTCCTCACGCTCACGCCCGAAAAGCGCCGCTACCGCGCGCGCCAGCAAGTAATGACCGAGGCTTCGATCGATATGGGATTTACCCGCCACGTTTACGTGTCGCTCGCAGAGCAATTAGCCGATGGCGCGTGGGGGGCGCGGCTGCAAATTAAACCCTTCATCAGCTGGATCTGGTATGGTTGCTTGTTGATGGCGCTTGGCGGTTTCGTCTCCCTTTCTGATCGCCGCTATCGGCGCACGCAATCGGTATCCGCCCCCGACGCGCAGCGGGCATAACGGATAAAAGCGCACGTGAAACTTAAATTTTTCCTCCCGCTGATTGGTTTTATTGTGCTCGCTGGGTTTCTCTTTGTGGGCTTGCGGCTTGATCCAAGAGAAGTGCCTTCGCCGCTCATTGGCAAGCCCGCTCCGGCGTTTGATTTGCCCGTACTCGGTGCAAATCAGCGCGCAAATTTAGCGACATTTCAAGGCAAAGTCTGGGTGCTTAACGTCTGGGCATCGTGGTGTGTTAGCTGCCGAGATGAGCACCCGCTTTTTGTCGAGCTCTCCAAGCGTGGCGAGCTCAAAAATTTAGTCGGTTTGAACTACAAAGATCGCGACGTGGCGGCTCAAAAATGGCTCACCGATTTAGGCAATCCGTATCAACTCTCCATTGTTGATGCCGATGGCCGGGTCGGGATCGATTACGGGGTTTATGGCGTGCCAGAAACGTTTGTGATCGACAAGCGCGGCGTGATCCGCTACAAACATATCGGCGCGGTTACCCGTAAGGCGTGGGATGAAAAAATCAAACCCGTGCTTGCAGCGCTCGACAATCAATCATGATTGCACGCGCACTACCTGCGGCGCAGATTTCGCGCATTTTGCGGTGCATTTTGCGGTTCGTTATGCTCAAAAACGCCCAAATCTGCGCCGCAGGTATTGCGCTTTTCTGCTTGACCGGAGTGGTAACGGCCAACCAAAGCGCGCAGATGCAACGCTACGAGAAACTGGCTGCTGAGCTGCGCTGTCTTGTATGCCAAAACCAATCGCTAGCCGATTCCAGCGCCGATCTCGCACAAGATTTAAAACGGGAAGTGCGCACCCTAATTTCACAAGGCAAAACAGATGCCGAAATCAAAGCTTACATGCAATCGCGTTATGGCGATTTCGTGCTCTATCGCCCGCCGTTGCAAGGCAATACCGCGCTACTTTGGCTCGGCCCATTCGTCGGGCTTGCTGGTGCAGCAGGGGTGGCTGCATGGATGATGCGAAAGCGTAAATCCGTACGCCAAGAGCCGAGCGCGCCACTCAGCGAAGAAGACCGGCGTGAATTGGAAGCGCGTTTGAAATGATGGCAATTTTTGTCTTGGCAGCGGCGCTTCTTGCGCTCGTTATATTCGCAATTGTCGCGTGGCCGCTTCTGCGCAAAACCCAACCCAATCTCAAGACCGACGCCTCCGACATGCAGGCACGCGCGCAGGCCGATGCCCTGCGCGATGCCGCGTCGGTAATTGCTACGGAAGAAGCTGCAGGCCGAATCAACGCCAATGAAGCGGACGCGCGGCGGCAAGAGCTGTTGCTTCGCGCGCGGGCGGAAAGTAGCGAAGATGCGCATTCGACAGCACCGACGGAAGAATTGATACGCCCGAAATACCGATTGGCCGCACTCACCTGCGGGCTGGCGGCCATGGCGGCCGCCGGGCTTTACGCCCATCTCGGTAGGCTCGACGGACTAGTCGTTGCAACGCGCAGCGAAGCGCAAGAAGCGCAAAAAGCGCCTGCGACGCAAATGAGCAACGAACAAATTTTAGGCATGGTAAGCAAGCTCGAAACGCGGCTCACCAGCGCGCCCCCTGTGATCGAAGATTTAAAAGCATGGAAGATGCTCGCGCGCTCGCAGATGACGCTCAATCAGCCCGAAAAAGCCGCGGTTGCATACCGCGCAGTGCTTGCGCTGGAAAAACCAACCACCGACGCAGAAATGGATTTAGTGCAAGCGCTCCTAGCGCAGTCAAACGGAAAACCGAGTAGCGAAGCCAAAAAACTACTCGCATCCGCCTTCGCCCGCGATCCAGGCGATCAAAAAGTGCTCTGGCTCAATGCAGCTGCTGCCCAAGAAATTGACGATAAAGCGGGGGCGGTTCGGTTTTTGCGTCTACTACTCGCAACGTTACCGTCCAATCAAGATGAAGCGAAACAAGTACAGAAATTCATTGACGAATTGTCAAAATAGCATGAAGAATTGCCCAAATTTTGTGCAAACCGCCTAAAATCAGAGTTAAGTTATGAAGATTTCAGACTCCCCCATGAATGCGTCAGACTACATTGCACTTTTTCGCGCCCGCATCGCAGGGCTCAAGACCGAGGGGCGCTACCGCTCTTTCGCGGAGCTTGAGCGTCCCGCAGGTCACTTCCCGCGTGCGCGGTGGCATACCGCGCAGGGCGTACGCGAAGTCGTCATTTGGTGCAGTAATGATTATCTCGGTATGGGACATCACGATGTCGTGCGCAATGCGATGCGCGCAGCGATCGATGCCGGCAGCACCGGAGCAGGCGGCACCCGCAATATCGCAGGAACGCATCATCTGCACGTCGAGCTTGAGCGCACGCTTGCTCGATTGCATGGCAAAGATGCCGCGCTGCTTTTCACCTCTGGCTATAGCGCAAATCATACCGCGCTCTCAGTGCTCGGCAGGCAACTCCCCAATTGCGTAATCCTGTCTGATGCGGGCAATCACAATTCAATGATTGAAGGCATCCGCCGCAGCGATGCCCAAAAAATCGTTTTCGCGCACAACAATTTGGCAGAGCTCGAAATGCATTTGCGCGCACTGCCCGCGGAGCAACCGAAAATAATCGCCTTCGAATCGGTCTACTCAATGAGTGGCTCTATTTCCCCCATTGTTGAAATTTGTGCGCTTGCGAAGCGTTATGGTGCGATGACTTACCTCGACGAAGTCCATGCCGTCGGGATGTATGGCGCGCACGGCGGCGGTGTCGCGGAAGCACTCGGCGTGGCAAACCAGATTGATATCATCCAAGGCACATTGGGCAAGGCCTTTGGCTTAGGCGGCGGGTACATCGCCGCTGCAACAGAAATCGTTGATTGCGTTCGCAGCTTTGGTAATGGCTTTATTTTTTCGACTTCGCTGCCGCCCGTCATCGCTGCCGGCGCGCTTGCTAGCGTAACCCATCTCATGCACTCTGATGAAGAGCGCATCGCCCAGCAAGGGCATGCGGCTTATCTCAAGGCGCAATTGCAAGAGGTCGGTATCCCATACGTGCACTCGCCGAGCCATATTGTGCCGGTGTTGGTCGCCGGCGCTGCGCGCGTAAAAGCCGTGTCAGACATGTTACTAAATGATCACGGCATTTACGTGCAGCCGATCAACTACCCAACCGTCCCGCGCGGCGCAGAACGCCTCCGATTTACGCCAGGGCCCAAGCATACGCCCGAGCTGATTGATGGTTTAGTTAAAGCGCTCGTCGCGGTCGGGCTTGCAAAGCCCGCCGAAGAGATTTCAGCAACAATCCAAAAAAACTTACAAACTGTTTAGTCGTAAACGCAAAACGGTTGCTAGTGTGGGGCAGGTGTATTGCGTGGCGGTGGAGGCTTCAGCTTCCAAGCAACTGCTAGCCACGCTAACGCAAGCGCAGCGCACACCATAAACACGCTGCTCTCGCCAAAGCGTTTGATCACCACGCCGCCGATAATGCCACCAAAAAAGAGCCCAAGCGCCTGCACGGTGTTGTAGACGCCCATTGCAAAGCCTTTCATTTCGGGGGGCGCAAGCCGCGAGACCATCGATGGTTGCAGCGCCTCTAGCAAGTTAAACGCGATGAAAAACGCGAGCAAAAACCCAACCAAACCCCAAAGCCCGAACTGCACCGCAAACGGCCCGACCGCAAACGCTGCGAATAGTAGGCTTATCGCAAACCGAAAAACTTCACTTGTTTTTCCCTTGCGCTCCGCTGAAAGCATGGGCTTAATCATCACCGCAAACGAGAGCACCAACACCGGCAAGTAGACCCACCAATGGTTTGCGGGCGCGAGACTCGCCCTACTCACCAACATCGGTGGCACGATCACAAAAAGCGCAGTTTGGGCTGCATGCAACACAAACACGCCAAAATTGAGACGAAACAGTTGCGGATGAAATAGCACGTCGCCATGGCGCATGGTTTCTGAAGCAGCAGGCCGCACAGGCGCATCGGGAATCAACACGAGCAACACAATGATTGCGCAAATTGCGAGCGCGGCGGTAATCCAAAAAATACCACTGATTCCGAAATATGCGGCGAGTGGCGGCGCGATGATGAGCGCGAGCGCAAACGTAATGCCAATCGATGCGCCGACCATCGCCATCGCTTTCGTGCGCACTTCTTCGCGCGTGCTATCGGCAACGTAGGCACTGATCGCCGACGAAACAGCACCCGCGCCTTGGATCGCCCGTCCCAAAACGACCCCAGCTACGCTCGTAGAAAGCGCAGCGACGACGCTACCAACAACAAAAACGACAAGCCCCAAAATAATCACTGGCTTGCGACCGAAACGATCGGAGGCCGCGCCGTAGGGAATATAAAAAAGCGCTTGGGTTAGGCCGTAAATAGAGATTGCCAATGCGATCATGTATGCGGCGTCGCCACCGACCAGAGATTGTCCGTAAATGGCAAATACTGGCAAGATAGAGAAAAGGCCGAACATACGCAGCGCGTAAATGCTCGCGAGATAGCCTACCGTACGCCGCTCTATCGACGTCATACCCGTAGCGGCATTCCCAGACTTTTTTTTCATTTATTTTCTATTCTCGAATAGCACACTGAAAATCCACTCTATCTGAACGACTAAATTGCGAAACGTCTCGCTTCGATGCCCGGAAGATGATTGCAGTCGGCGACAGATCCACCGTCGCACGATTATGCATTGCGTAAAAACTAGCAAATACTAAAACTCTTAATATCGACTGGTCAATAAAAGTCGCGTATCAACATGGGTAGGCAATCCTGAGGATTACGATTTGAAAGCTATTGGGTTGAGTTTATTGAATCCTATCAAAGCACATTCGCCCACAGATAGATCAAAAAAATTACCCTCAACAACACACCAAAAGATTGAGTTTAACGGGCTGCAATTGATCTAGACTGCCGCATCAAAAAACCTGAGTCAACTTAAGCTTTGGCAACTAAGTTGAAAGCGTCAACTTCTAGATATTTTCAATCAAAAAGAACCTACTACTGGCAGTCGCGGAATCAAGAACGATCCCAATGATTTCCAGTTCAGGATACCGATGGCGCGCGCGAATCGCGGGGACGACGAACAACATCTGAGATGTACTTTCTAAACTATCGGCACTTCAGTTCAAATCGACGTTTCTATTTGCTGGCAAACCCAGCAATTTCGACCCGCTTTTTTCGCTGCGTATAGCGCAATATCAGCCCGCTGAAGGAGCTCTTTTTCATCGCTTTCTTTAGCGTTCGACTCCGCGATCCCAACGCTTACCGTAACATTTACTGACTTCCCATTTTCCAGAGCGATTGAAATTGCCGCGACGGCCAGACGGATACGTTCAGCGACAAGGCATGCCTCTGCCAGCACGGTTTCAGGCAGCAAAACCGTAAATTCTTCACCTCCAAAACGCGCAACAAGGTCATAAGGGCGCGTCGCAGTTTTAATCGCTACGGCAATTTGCTTTAGGATTTCATCACCCACACCATGTCCATGTTGATCGTTGATAGCCTTGAAGCTATCTGCGTCAATCATCAGCGAACAAACGCGGCGAGCGCTGCGATGAGCTCGCGTAATTTCTTCACGAAGTCGCTCAAGAAAATATCTGCGGTTGTTGAGTTTTGTGAGCTCATCTTCAGTCGCTAAGCGAACTAACCCGGGCTGGGCAGCGTTGAGTTCCACTAGGAGCTCCACTAAAAATGTCGACACAAGTGGCGCGATAATCGCGGGCACAGCGAACGCAATGGCTAGAAATACCGGGCTGTACTCATCTGGAGTGCCCATAAGCGTGCCTAAAAGCCACACCAAGAAAACAGATAAACAGACCGAAAAGAGTGTGATTAAAAATACAGCGCGGAAAGTTCCCCATCGAAGTAGCAAGGAGCGAAGCCCCACCAGCGCCCTTGATTCCTCGCGAGCAATCGGCAACTTCAGAAATCCATGCTGACTACGATTGGTAAAAATAAAATTGCTTTCGTTTTTCGGCGAAATCGCGTCGCTATTTGCGAACTGTCTCTCGATTTTAGTGTAACGCTTGAATCGCGTTTTGCTATGCGCCAACCCCCAATTTTGATGTTTAGAAATGAACACATCGAGACGTTTTTCGTAAACGGAAATTTTTCAATCCGTAAAAACCAATAGACGGTAAGTGCAATTGCTTTACACACGCATTATCTGCGTCGCCTGCACGCGTGAATCCTCCTGCCCGAAATCCACCGGCAGCAAAAAACGTAAGTAACGACCCTACACGCTTATGCCGATAAGTTTATTGGTATGGCACGGTTTCTGCATGCCTCATATCGTAGACGCGATCCCAGTCGGCAGTGAATTTAATAATACTTTTACGAGAAACCACGTTATGTCGAAATTCGATTTTGGAACAGCTGTAAATGCATTTTTCACTAACTTACAGGCGGCGGACGCGCTTCCTCGTTTGCCGTTTCTGGCGTTGGAAAAAATGAAATCGGGCGGGAAGAAGCGAACTGATCAGAAGAAACCCGAACCTCCGGTTTCGCCAGAGATCAGGGAAATTCTTGAGAAAGTGATCGAAAATAGTCCCGGGGGCAAGAAAGTAACCGAGAAAGAGGCGCGCCCGGCTTCCCGGAGCGAGAAGCCAACCCAGCCTAGCACGTCTCCAACCAGTACTAAGGAATTTCCAAACCGGCCGATAAAGCCAAAACTGCAAGGCAAACCAGACCCATACGATAAAGGGACTCGGGGAGCGCAAGGGCTTATTTTTAAAGAGCGCATGGATACGCTGGCCAGAACCAAAGATTTTGATATCAGCCGACGCGATCCAGCGGCGAGACCGGAATCGCTAGATGGAGATGCCAGGTTTCGCCGCGCTCAATCGGCAATCATTCCCACCTACTTTCCCGTGAATGAAGCGGGATTGAAAAACGTTAACGTCACGATTACGATCATCGATCC
Source organism: Betaproteobacteria bacterium (assembly GCA_031430575.1). Classification (GTDB taxonomy): domain Bacteria; phylum Pseudomonadota; class Gammaproteobacteria; order Burkholderiales; family Casimicrobiaceae; genus JANMDS01. Next base: position 15,761 of record JANPBT010000016.1, read on the forward strand.
CAAGAAATATCTGATTGTCCAAGACTCCATGCCTCTTGAGCGCGCAACCCCGGGAAATCCGAATCCGTATCAAAACATGTTGAATCAAGCTGAATGGTTTAAAAAGGGTTCTGAAAACATCCCTAGCGCAGCCAAGGGGTCGCCAGTAGAGCAGAGTAATACCCAGTATTTAGATAATTATGCGAATGGGGCACCAGATCCCTTATCGACAAACTCATTTGCTTCCGCTTCCGACGGAAAGATCAACAATACCGGAAAGGTCAGCATTTACTCAAGTGAAGCAAATCGCGTTAGGTTTGAGTGGCCTAAAGCAGCGCTGATTACCAATCGCGATACGGGCAAGACCAAAATTATCGGATGGGCTTTAAACGGTGGCGTGGTGCAACCCGGTAACACTGCTTCGGGGAAGATCGAAGAGAGCTTCAGCGCCGTAGCCGCTGCGGCGAAGCTCAAAAAAGGCGACGACATGATTGTTGGCTACGATGCGGCCCGGATGCCTGCGGATGAGCGAAGCAAAGAAGAACAATTCAAGCTCGTGGGCCGACGTGCGGACGGTAGCATCGTCCAAATCGTATCAAAAGGGGGGCAGACGATAGACACCGGGATTGAGCAAGCGCGTGCCGCCGGCGCGGTCGGCGTGATCTTGAATATGGATAGCGGCGACTCAGTGATGCAAACCCTTGGGCTCCGAAACGGCAAAGCGATCAAAAAAACGGTCTCTATCGACGGTCCAGAAGGACGTGAAGTCACGGCGATGCAAAGTGTCTATGTGAGAAAAGCACCGCTGAAATAGCACGCGCAAACAACTGTCGCGTCAACTAACGCTTACACCGTTAGTTGACGCGTTCGGAATGGAACGGATAGGCATTGAATCGTGCGCTTACACCGGTCAGCGTGCGATGCGCGGAGCGTACGACATCGCGCATTGTCGCCGATGTTATGTCCTCGAAATCGTGATACACCTTGGACGCCTGCGTAGCAGTTTAGATGTCATGCCGTCAATGACTGAATTGCGATTGCCTTGAAGTCTTTACACGCACCGAAAAGCCTATGATCGCGGATTATCCTTGGATCAAAGCCGTATGAAAAAGTCGCGCCGATGACGCTCGAACGCGCGCCCTAAAACCAATGAAGCAATGGCTCTTGCGCGCGTAGGGTTACAGACTCGCCGATGCGCTGCCAAATGGCTCGCTTGATGGCATTAGTTCTACATGCGCGTGCACGCCGAATCGCTAAGTTATTTTTAGCACGTAAATCGCCTTAGATTTAGCTTGTTGTGACCAAGCCGATGGCTTGCGCTTTGGTGACTTGACGCTAACGGTGCGGAGAGCCTCGAAATGCGAGGCTTATCTTCTTTTTAAACAACTTTTTGAACCCGCTTTTATCGAAAACAGAGTTTCTTTGGCGCGATTCATTGGTGCCCGAGACCGGAATCGAACCGGTACGCCCCTTATCCAGGAAAGCGACGGATTTTAAGTCCGTTGTGTCTACCGATTTCACCACTCGGGCAGCGCCAAACCACATTGTATTCGACATGGCATTTCTGACCAAAAACTGACCAGTGGCAAACGGGTGCGCTAAACTCCATTCCATCAGGAGAGAGCGCTGCACGTATGCTGCGCCACCGAAGGCGAATTCCCCCGAAAACGCTCAGGTCCATGTACTGAGGAAAGTAGCAAAAATCTGGAGAGCGTGGCAGCATCGATTGGTGTGATGGCCACCACCGAAGGGGCAAGATACCTGCGGCGCAGTTTTCACATCGAAAATCGCGCTTTAGGCATTGAATCTCTCAGGTAAATGAACGGATGGGGCACTCAATTTCATTTGAAAGTGCCTGCTATGTCTGATTCTGATTTACGACAAACCCCGCTGCATTCCCTTCACGTCCGCTTGGGCGCACGCATGGTGCCCTTCGCAGGCTACGACATGCCAGTTCAGTATCCCCTGGGCGTCATGAAAGAGCATTTGCATACGCGCGAACATGCGGGCTTGTTCGATGTATCCCACATGGGGCAAGTCGAGCTGCATGGGCCCGACGCAGCCGCCGCGCTGGAGAGCTTGTGTCCACAAGATTTCATTGGCCTCGCACCGGGCAAGCAGCGCTATGGTTTTTTCACCAATGAAGCAGGCGGCATTCTTGATGATTTGATGGTCTTCAATGCAGGCACGCACTTACACGTCGTGGTAAATGCCGGATGTCGAGATGCAGATATTGCACACCTGCGCAAACACCTTAGCCAGCGCTGCGAGATTCGCGTGCGCGATGATTTGGCATTGATCGCTCTGCAGGGGCCAAAAGCGGTGGCAGTCTTGGCAAACTCTGCGCAGCAGGTATCGGCGCTCACCTTCATGACCGGCGGCAACTTCACCCTTTTCGGTATCCCCTGCCAAGTCACCCGCTCGGGCTACACCGGCGAAGATGGCTGCGAACTCTCCCTACCTGCGGCGCAGATTGAGCACTTTTGCACGCAATTATTGAAAAATCCAGATGTTCAAATGATTGGCTTGGGCGCGCGCGATTCGCTGCGACTCGAAGCGGGTTTGTGTCTATATGGGCACGATATTGACACCACCACCACACCTAGCGAAGCTGCGCTCAATTGGGCAATGCAAAAAGTGCGCAAGCCCGGCGGCGCGAGGGCGGGCGGCTACCCTGGCGCGGCCATCATCGAACAGCATCTCATCGATGGCGCACCACGCACCCGCGTTGGCATCGCGCCGCAAGGCAAAGCGCCGGTGCGCGAAGGTGCTGAGATCGTCGATGCGAGCGGAAAGCAAGTCGGGATTGTGACTAGCGGTGGTTTTGGGCCGAGCGCAAACGCACCGGTGGCGATGGGCTACGTAAACGCGCAAAACTGCGCCGCAGGTACTGAATTATCCGCAATCGTCCGTGATAAGCCAGTATCGGTAAAAGTCGTGGCGCTACCGTTCGCACCGCATCGATATTTCCGAGGTGTTTAGAGCGCCCAGCCTGCGCGCATCGCATACACTTTCGGGGGATTTTTTGACCACCCCACAGCAGACAAATTAATAATATTTTTTGGAGACTTTTACGATGACCACTTATTTCACCCCCGACCACGAATACATCAAGATGGAATCTGCAGACGTCGGCGTCGTCGGCATTACCCACTTCGCGCAAGATAAATTGGGCGATTTGGTCTACGCTGAGCTACCTGAAGTCGGCGCGAAAGTGGTCGCGGGAAAAGACGTATGCGTGATTGAATCGGTGAAAGCAGCAGCGGAAGTCAAAGCACCCGCCGATGGCGAAGTGATTGAAATCAACCAAGCGGTTGCCGACGACCCAACGCTTGTGAATACCGACCCCGAAGGCAAGGGCTGGTTTTTCAAGATGCGCGTCGCCGATAAATCAAAGCTGAGCGCTCTCATGGATCAAGCCGCCTACGATAAATCCATCGGCTAATGTGATGAGCGCACCCGCCGCCTCGCCAGTCATTCGCGCACTCACCCCTGCCGACCGCGCAGCATGGGAGCCATTATGGCAAGGTTATTTGACCTTTTATAAATCACAAATTGCGCCGCAAGTCACCGATGAAACGTGGCGACGTTTTCACGATGCAAGCGTGCCGATGCATGCGCATGGCGCATTTATAGACGGTGAATTGGTGGGGATCGTACACACGATTTATCACTACTCAGGCTGGACGACTGGGCCGTATTGCTACTTGCAAGACTTGTTTACAGTTCCCGCTACCCGGGGCAAAGGCGTAGGCCGCGCCTTGATTGAATTCATTTACGCCGAAGCGAAATCTAAAGGCGCGAGTTGCGTGCATTGGCTTACGCACGAGACCAATGCAGAAGCGCAAGTGCTCTACAACAAAGTCGCGCTGCGCACTGGCTTTATCAAATACAAAAAAGATCTTTGAAGAAAGTATGCTCCTGAAATGACCTCCTCTTTTCTCCCCCGCCACATCGGCCCTGACGAAAACGCGCAAGCGGAAATGCTCGCGCTCGTCGGCGCATCTTCGCTTGAAGATTTGCTCAAAAAAGTGGTGCCCGCGGCAATTCATAGCCCGACGCCGCTGCAATTACCTGCGGCGCAGTCTGAGACAGAAGTGATCGCACATTTGCGGGCGTTGGCCGACAAAAATATTGTTGCCAAAAACTTTCTGGGGCAAGGCTACCACGGCACAATTACGCCGCCGGTGATCTTGCGTAATATCTTAGAAAACCCAGCGTGGTACACCGCGTATACGCCCTATCAACCTGAAATTTCGCAAGGTCGATTAGAAGCGCTCATCAATTATCAAACGATGATTTGCGATTTAACGGGCATGGAAATCTCGAACGCGTCGTTGCTCGATGAAGCCACCGCCGCAGCGGAAGCGATGACGCTCGCCCAGCGCGTCGCCAAAGGCGAAGCAGCGAAATCGATGAACTTTATCGTCGCTGGCGATTGCCACCCGCAAACCATTGCGCTCTTGAAAACGCGCGCGGAGCCACTGGGCATTAACGTGCTGGTCGGCGAAGTGGCGACGCTCATGACCGGCAACGCTTACTTCGGTGTGCTCGTGCAATATCCGTCGTCAACGGGCATGATTCCCGACATGCGCCATAGCGCAGAAAAAGCCCATACCTGCGGCGCAGTTTTCTGCTGCGCAGCAGATTTACTCGCACTAACGTTGATCGAAGCACCCGGCGCGTGGGGCGCAGATATCGTCGTCGGCTCTGCCCAACGCTTCGGTGTGCCGATGGGTTTTGGCGGCCCCCATGCTGGCTATATGGGCACGCGTGACGCCTACAAACGCTCGCTCCCAGGTCGGCTCGCCGGCGTTACCATCGACACTCACGGCGATCGCGCTTACCGACTCACGCTGCAAACGCGCGAGCAACACATTCGCCGCGAAAAGGCGACCTCAAATATTTGCACCGCGCAAGTCTTGCTCGCGGTGATGGCAGGGATGTACGCCGTCTACCACGGGCCGCGCGGACTGAAAGCCATTGCCCAGCGCGTGCATAGCTTGGCGGTTGCGTTCAATGCGGGCGCGAAAGCAGCAGGGTTTAATGCGCCGCAGCTGCATTTTTTCGATACGGTTTTACTGCGCACCGGAGATCAAACCTCCGCGCTCGTTGCAAAAATCTGCGCCGCAGGTATTAACGTGCGGGCTTTACCTGAGCAAAGCGCAATTGCAGTGACCTTTGATGAAACGCATACGCTGAAAGATGTGGAAGCACTTTTGAATTTGCTCCCCTCTCCCTCGGGTAGAGGGGCGGGGGTGAGGGAAAACCCCGCCGAAGTAGCGAGCGCTCTTGGTTCTCATAGTGGCGTCCGTCTCCCTAGGTCTCTGCAAGAGGGAGAAAGCATGTATGCGGGTATTCCAGCGACCTACGCGCGAACGACACCCTACCTCACGCACAACGTCTTCCACTCGCATCACAGCGAAACCCAAATGCTGCGCTACATGCGCGCACTCTCCGACAAAGATTTAGCACTGGATCGCACGATGATCCCGCTCGGCTCGTGCACGATGAAGTTAAACGCCACCACCGAGATGATTCCAGTGACGTGGCCTGAGTTTGGCAACATTCATCCTTTCGCGCCGCCTGCGCAATGGCAGGGCTACGCAGAATTGATCGGCAATCTCGAAGGCTGGCTTTGCAAAGTAACGGGCTTTGATGCTGTGACCTTGCAGCCAAACTCCGGCGCGCAAGGCGAATACGCGGGCTTGCTCGCGATCCGCTCCTATCACCGCAGCCGCGGTGAACCACATCGCAATATCTGCTTGATTCCATCGAGCGCACACGGCACTAACCCAGCGTCTGCGCAAATGTGCGGCATGGAAGTGGTGGTCACCAGTTGCGACGAACAAGGCAACGTCGATCTCGCAGACTTAACCGCAAAAGCCGAGCTGCACAAAACCAATCTCGCAGCACTGATGCTTACATACCCTTCTACACACGGTGTATTCGAAGCAGATGTCAAAGAAATTTGTGCTGCGATACACGCGCATGGTGGTCAGGTCTATATGGATGGCGCTAACTTAAACGCGCAAGTCGGCGTCACCTCCCCCGGCGATATTGGCGCAGATGTCACCCACATGAATCTGCACAAAACGTTTTGTATTCCGCATGGCGGCGGCGGCCCTGGCGTCGGCCCCATTGGGGTCAAAGCCCATCTTGCGCCCTTTTTGCCTTCAAAAGATTTAGGTAAAACCGGCGCGGTGGGCCCGGTATCGGCAGCGCCTTATGGCTCAGCCTCGATTTTGCCAATTCCGTATGCGTATATTGCGATGATGGGCGCAGACGGCTTGCGGCAAGCGACAGCGGTTGCGATTTTGAATGCGAACTACGTGGCGAAACGTTTGGGCGCGCATTTTCCATTGCTCTACTGCGGCCCTGGCGGCTTGGTCGCGCACGAATGCTTAATCGATGTGCGCCCGATTAAAGAAATCACTGGCATTAGCAACGTCGACGTCGCCAAGCGCTTGATGGACTACGGCTTTCACGCGCCAACCGTGAGTTTCCCGGTCGCGGGTACGCTCATGATCGAGCCGACCGAGAGCGAAGATAAGCGCGAGCTAGATCGTTTTTGCGATGCGATGATCGCGATCCGAGAAGAAATCAGGGCGGTGGAAACGGGCGTCTGGCCAAAAGACGATAACCCGCTAGTGAACGCACCCCACACCGTTGCTGCGCTCTTAGTCGAAGATTGGGCGCATGCCTACACGCGCGAGCAGGCGGCGTATCCACTGCCCTCGATTCGCGCCCGTAAATATTGGCCACCGGTGGGCCGTGCCGATGAGGTACACGGAGATCGCAATGTGATGTGTACCTGCCCACCGATCGAAAGCTACGCCGAAGCGTCGTCGGTATAGCGCGGTGTATCGAGGATACCTGCGGCGCAGATTTGCATCGAAAACATGTGATCCTGCCCCGATTCCACGTACACCAAATGTTGGATAATTTTGGGTATGAAAGGAATATAGAAGATGGCAAGGAAAAAAGGGATAGCGAATCGGCGGTATACCGCT
>JANPBT010000017.1:0-233747 GCA_031430575.1 Betaproteobacteria bacterium
TCAAACCGCACTCAATTCCCGCGACAACTCGGGGTGTTTGATGATGAGCCGTAGCAGGCAGATCACGCCACCCGGCGGCGCGAAGCGCCCTTGTTCCCAGTCGCGCAGCGTGGCAACGGGCGTATCGATCCGCTCGGCAAACGCAGCTTGCGTGAGCCCCGCTTTTTCTCGCGCTTGACGCACCAGGATTTGCTCGGGCGTGGTGACACGCCCGAGCCCTGCTTTCGCCTCAGCCAGTGCCTCGCGCAGATCAGGCAATGATTCACCCGCGTCCGCTTCGATCGCTTTGGCTACTTTTTCAATATCGATTTTCTTGCTGCCCATCTCACACCACCTTTTTGATTTCAGCTGGAAGCATATTGGCTCGATCCGCTTTCGCATACGCTGCGACCAACAGCACCACTTCTCGCTCCGTCAAGTTGAAGTAGATCACCCGCGCGCCGCCAGATTTGCCCGCGCCGCCTCGCCCCCACCGCACTTTGCGAGCGCCATCAGCGCCAGGAATCACGTCGCCCACCAGCGGGTTTTCTGCAATCCAGTCGATGAAGGCCAGCCGTTCGTCTTCCGTCCAAAGCTTCTCGGCCTGCTTCTGGAATGTTGGCGTTTCGATAACCGTGCGCATGCTTGAATTATACGGGATTTCCGTATATGCCGATGCTTTTATAAAAGACTGTCTTCTGAATAAGTGAGAATTTGTGCGGAGTTAAGAAGCTACTCTCAGCCATCGCGATTACGTTTAAAAAAAAACAGCATTAGGAATCAGGATTCGAGGACGCGTAATTCCCGCAGCCAAGGCGAAGTAACATTCAGCGGAAGCAGGTTAGCCGTGTCTGCATGCCATTTCATACCTGCGGCGCAGATTTAGCGATTTTCAGGAGAAATTAACTCTTCAACCCAATGAGTTCTAACGATGGACTCAGGCGAAACTCTCAGCGCGTTCCCTCCCCCAGCGGGGGAGGGTTAGGGTGGGGGCGCGGCGGGCGAGCCGACATTTCCCCCTCCTAACCTCCCCCCGCTGGGGGGAGGAGCAAAAATGCTCAATCTGCGCCGCAGGTATCAAACCATTGCATGTCGGAAAAGCCCGCATGCGCTTGCACATTTGACGTCTGTGTCGCTCACGGCACAGAGAACTTTTTTGCCATTACCTTGATAAAAATTCAAACCGCACTCAATTCCCGCGACAACTCGGGGTGTTTGATGATGAGCCGTAGCAGGCAGATCACGCCACCCGGCGGCGCGAAGCGCCCCTGTTCCCAGTCGCGTAGCGTGGAGACGGGCGTGTCGATGCAATTCGAAAAAAAACCTTTTTGCGCTATGGGGACGATTCCTGCTATCGAAAAATTCTTAGCGGTTTTGTTGAGTAATCGTGGCGTGGCCTACCGTCGTCATGAAATACGGTACGCTGCGACGACCTACGTTTGTTCGTTGGCTAAGCGAAAGCATGCGCGGCGGGATTCGTGACTTGGGCTGTGTGGCCAGCAGTAACCTTCCCGTTCGACCAATAGAGTCTTTGCGAAGATCGATTGCACGCGCAGTTGAATCAGGAACGGCTCTCCCGGCGGTGCAATTGGCGTGTACGTCGTGGCCTCGCGATGCTCGAAGTTAAGGGTAAGAATGGCGCGCTCGATCCAGTGGTGCGGAACGCCCCGAAGAGACATCCTCTCCAAAAGAAGCGCGCCGTACTTGGTTCTGAGCGCTTCGCTCAAACGCTCGCCAGCCATAAACTCTCCGCCCAGGAGAGTGAGTGTGATGGTCTTCGTCTTGAGCTCCAGCGCGCGGCTGTATAGCAAGCCCAACGCCCAGTATCCCTCGCTATCGTTGTTTCTACTCATGAATGAGTCGACCAACCCATCCGCAAGACACTTCAGTTCGCCATAGCGAGGCATTTTTTAACCCCAAACACAGCAGTGAGCGACTCGAGTGACTATTTGCGAAGTTCCGCTCGACCACCCCAGTCCGGCGCGCTTATTAACGGCGCAGTTTCCAGAAGGCCTTAGCATTGATTTATTCTTGTAGATCCGAAAGCCAAATTTCAACATGGTCGTAAATCCCGCGCATATTCTTTTGCGTAAGTCAGAGAATGGGTAAATCGGAAAATGCGCGGTGAATTCTCATACCCACCAAAACCCTCTTGCACTATCAAATACCTGCGGCGCAGAATCGTCACTCCCGGCGCAAAATCATCAGAAATATCAAACATTCATTTTAACTTTACCAAAAATTGCAGATATGTCGCGCTTATGCGCCGCGCACGAGACCGATAATTTTGTGAATTTTGAAAACATCAAGCGTTCAAGATCTTTCGCTTGATGACTGCTGCGCTCTGCGACTCACTGGCATCATGACGCCAGTAAATTGGCCGCGCCTGCAATGGTGACAACAGCTTACGCCCCGTACTATTTCACCTATTGAATCAACTCAGGGAACACAAGCGATGAAAGTCTTCATGAAAGCTAGTCTGCATTCCGTACTCAAAATGTGTTTCGCTGCCGCCGCGCTCACGCTGGCCAGCGCGGCGCAGGCATCAAACGACTGTGCGGACGTTAACCCAAGCATCCGCACTACTGCGTTCACCTCAAAAACCATGATGGCGAGTGATGGGTTGTGTTTGCGCTCATTTGCGTGGCAGCCCGCTCAGGTGCCGGTGCGCGGTGTGGTCGTGATTACCCATGGCATTCGGGACTACGCTGTGCGTTACCAGCGCTTTGCCGAGCAGCTTACAAAACAGGGTTTTGCCGTATTTGCACAAGACTTGCGCGGACATGCTCATTCGGGTGGCGACCGCCAGCGCTTTGATTCCATGGCGCGCATGGTGCAGGACACGGATATGATCGTTAATGAAGCCAAGCAGCGCTACCCCAAAACGCCGCTGTATGTGTACGGACACAGCTTGGGCGGCTTGATTACGACCGCGTACTCACTCGATCATGCCGACAAACTGAGTGGCGTGGTGCTCAGTGGCGCAGCATTGCAGCGGCCGCACAGCGTTTCGGGCTTCAGCGCTGGACTGGCGCAAATTGTGGCATCAGTGGCACCGGGCTTGAAAGTCGTCCAAGTCGATGACAGCGAGTTCTCAAAAGACAAGAGCGTGATGGCTGCCTTGGCGAGCGATCCCCTTATTAGCCGCGATAAGTTGCCTGCTGCTACCGCCGCTGCCACGCTTAAGGCCATAGCAGATGCGCAGCAACGGATGGGTCAGTTGAAGATGCCGCTGTTGGTGATGTATGGCACAGCGGATAGCGTCAATCCGATTGAGGGAAGTCAAGCGCTCGTTCAGGCGGCGACCAGTACAGACAAGACCTTGAAAACTTATCCGGGCGTGTACCACGATATGCTCAATGAGCCCGAGCGCGATCAGATCGCAGCAGATATCATCGCCTGGTTGCTTGCGCGAACACAATAGCCGCAGCGCGCCACAGAAGATTCAATCTCAGTTATCGAGAAACCCAAGCCCTCATGCGCCACGCGGCTGGGGTGTTCCACTTCCGGACACCTTTAATATCGCGGGGTAATAACGCATTGACTTTGTTCAACTTTTAATCGAAGGTTACTGATTTAGGTTGCACGTAGTGCGTTGGGTTTTTCCAAAGCCTTTTCCCGCGCCTGCTTGGGTGACAGCTGAAACCAGCGCTGACAGGCACGGTAAAACGTGCTTTCCTCCGCGAAGCCCAGAAGCGCTGCGATGCAGACCAAGGGAGTCTCGGGGTTGCGTAGGTGATTTTCGGTCAATTGCCGGCGTAGGGTGTCAAGTTCTTTTTGAAACGAAGTTCCAGCCTCAGCTAGCCTGCGCTGCAAGGTGCGGTCACTCATACACAAATCGCTCGCTACATCGCGTCGCATCACCCGGCCGCTGGCCATGCCGCGCACGAGGCTGATAGCTATTTGCCTTTCAATTCCCGCAGAATGGAGTTCACGCACAACCTCTCGCACAACATGGTCGTGCAATTGGCTCAACGTCGCATTGGCAGTCGGCAGCAGAAGTTGCAAGTCTGTTTTTCGCAGTAGCAAGGCATGACCGGGTGCACCGAAGCGTGGCGTACAGGAAAACGCGAGCTGATGATGCCCAAGCTCGGAGGGAGCCGAATACGTAAGCTCCACCCCAAGTGGCACGATCTTCCGGCCGGTTACCCAGCGACAAAAGGCTAAGAAGGTCACGATGGTGTAGTCGAGTCGGGAAGATCGGCCCGGCTGAAGCGGCTCCATCGGGGTCACCTCAATTCGGCAGCCGTCCGGAACTTTGACAACGCGTAAATCCACCGCATCGGAGACGACCGCGCAATACTGAACGAGGCGCTCAATGGCCTCTTCAAGGTTTTGACACGACATCATCGAATAGGCCAACATATCAAAGCTCGTAGGCTTGTCTGCCGCTGCGCGGTTCAGCGCCACAAAAGGCTGCTTACTGTGCTGCTCCGCCAGCATCCAGAGTAGGTTCACTTTTTCTACCGGCATTCTGCTGCGCGCGTGCTCCAACTCGCGGATATCGAGGCCTGCTTGGCGAAAAAGTTCGGGTACGTCTAGCCCTTGTGCACGAAAAAGGTCGGCCACGCCCCGCATCCAAGCCGACGCGATGGTCCATTTCATGCCGATTGCGCTGCGAGGCAAGGCTGTCGCGTCGGGGGTGGATGTAATCATGTGGGCATTTTATTACCCGGATTTGGCTCAACATTGACTTGCTGGGCTTTCGTTGGCAAAAACCGGATAAGAGCGCCATCGAGCGCAACGAAAAAGTCGAGTGCAATTGGGAACGCAACACGTGGCCGAGCGATGAAATTTGCGGACGAATCGGGCATCAGCCAGCTACGCGCGCGGTTCATGTCCTTACTGCACTATTGACCAACCCCATACCGAGTCCCCCCGCTGGGGTGAAGCGCAATGATGCCCAGTCTGCGCCGCAGGTATCTATAGAAATGCGATGCGGCGCTGCGCAGCGCAATCCCCCAAATGGCCGATAGCGCTGCGCAAGCGTCCAGCGCATACTCGCGCGCAGGCACCGACCAAAATCGCGCAGAGGATGGATTGAAACGCAAACGCCGTATCGCTTTGTTCAATCTCAAACGGCGGGAGGCGACTCGGCTCCCAGGGGCGGAAGTTGCCGCGATGCCGATAATTGCGGTCACCCCCGCGCGCCGTGCGTTGCATCTGCTGCAAGCCGCGCTGCGCTTTGGCGTGCCGGTGATTGGGGTGTTGTTTTTTAATCTGAGCGCGCCGCAGCTCATCTTGATTTATTTCGTTGATACGTGGCTCGCGCTGACGGTGGTGTTCTCGCTGTTGATTCTTTCGTTTTATCCTGTGCGCGATTGGGCGGGCGGCTCGCTTTTTGATTGGCTTTCGCACATGATCGGCGTGGTTTTTATGGCGATCTTCATTGCGTCTTTTATGATGGTGACCGTGGCGTTTCCGTTGATCTACGTTCACCATGCGATGCCGTTAAATGAAATCATCCAAAGCGCGACTTTTAAGAATGCCGTGTTTTGGCACATCATCTTTAGCCTCACTGCGTTTGCCTCGCAAGGCTGGGAGCTCGCGCAGGTGCCTAAGGCGCTCAACGAAACCCAAGTTCAACCGCAATTGCGTCGGCGATTTTTCTATATCTTTCTGCGCTGGCTATCGGTTTATGTATTGATGTTTGTGCCGTTCGTTCAATTCGTTGGCGCGCGCGTGATGAGCGTTCTCTATGTCGTGGTCTACAGCGCTTTTGGCTTCGCGACGGAACTCTTTCCGCGCGCATTTGAAAAGCTTCTGCAAGATATTGAACGAGATCGACCGAAGTAGCTGGGTTTGCGCCGCAACGTTCTGAAGACTTTGCGACACCTTTAGGAGATAAGATGGAGATGATTCGATGGTTGCTTGCAGGCGTATTTTTTTTAGGCGCGCTGTTGTCTTGCACGGTAGCGATTTAAGGATTTACCAGCGGCAAAATTGGCTCGCCCGCGAAACACTACTTGCACACCTACACGCGCGAAGACCAGCCCGATAAATTCTGGAGCTCTATTGCTTATTTCACGGCGATTGCCGCCTTCGCTGCCTACCTTGGCTACGCGTCGATTACGTTTACGCTTGAGTAACCCGACTTTTCACCCAACGTCTTGGGCGATTGCACCGCAGCGCTAAACGCGGCCTTTCCAGGGCACCAATTTTCGCTCTAGCCAGCGCATGCCTAAATCCATCGCATACGCCACAATCCCAATCACGACGATACCCATGATGACGATATCGGTGCGCAAAAAGTTAGAAGCATTGAGCACCATCTGGCCCAGCCCGTGCGTCGCTGCGACCATCTCGGCGGCAACGAGCGTGGTCCACGCGACACCCATACCGATGCGCAACCCAGTCAAAATTTCGGGCAGCGCTGCGGGCAACACAACGTGGCACACGATTTGCCAGCGGCTCGCGCCCATCGAAGCCGCAGCGTTAATTTGCTCAATGGCCACTGAGCGCACGCCTGCGCGCGTAGCCATGCAAAGCGGCGCGAAGCAAGCAAGGTAGAGCAAAATAATTTTTGGCGTTTCGTCGATGCCAAACCAAATCACCAGCAGTGGCATGTAGGCCAATGGCGGCAGCGGTCGATAAAACTCAATCGGCGGATCGAAGATGCCGCGCCAAACGCGCGAGACGCCCATCGCGATGCCAATCGGAATCGAGGTGACGATCGCTAAAGCGAAGCTCGCTAAGACGCGATACATGCTCCAGCCAAAATGGGTATAGAGCTTTTCACCGCCCTGCACTTCACCATTCCAACCATCCACGAAAGCTTTTAACACCCGCGCTGGCGACGGCAAAAAAAGATCTTTCACCCAACCAAAATGAGTGGCGATCCACCAGAGGATAAAGAGACCAATAATAGTGACGACGCTAATCGCGAGGCTAGAACCTTCACCCGGCAAGCGATAGCCTTTGACTGATTTAAGCCGCTTCGATGCGGGAGCCGTTAACGAGGAAGATACCTGCGGCGCAGATTTCGGCTCAAGCGTGCTCATTCGCCGCTCCCGTGGCTATCTTTGCCGTGAATCAAGCTCAAGACCCGCTCGCGCATTTTGATGAAATCAGGCGAGGATTTCACTTCCCGCGCATCTGCGCCTGCAGTAAATCGTCGGCCAAATTCGAGATTGAAGCGATGCGCGATGCGGCCTGGCCGTGGCGTCATCACGATCAATTCGGTGGCGAGAAAAAGCGCTTCTTCCACGCTATGGGTAATAAAGAAAAACATTTTGTTTGAGCGCTGCCAGAGCTTCAAAATGAGCTCTTGAATTTGCTCGCGGGTGAAGGCATCGAGCGCGCCGAGCGGCTCATCCATCAGCATCATCGCCGGGTCGCAGGCGAAAGCGCGCGCCAGCCCAACCCGCTGCTGCATACCACCAGAAAGCTGATAGACCTTATGGCGGGCAAATTCTTGCAAGCCAACTTCGGCTAATTTGGCATCGACTGTAGCGCGAATCTGCGCCGCAGGTAGGCCCCGCATTTTGAGCCCGAAGCCCACGTTATCTTCAACGGTGAGCCAAGGCAAGAGCGCATGCTTCTGAAAAACGACGCCGCGATCCGCGCCGGGGCGCTCGATCGCGCTGCCATTGAGCAGCATCGTGCCTTCCGAGGCCTGCATGAAACCGGCGATGCAATTGAGCAGCGTCGTCTTCCCGCATCCTGATGCGCCGAGCGCGACGACGAAATCGCCCGGATTCATATCGAGATCGACGTTGGAGAGCGCGAGCGTCTCGGAGGAATTGCTTTCGCCCGCTTCATATTGCACGGACAAATTTCTGATTTCGAGTGCGCTCATCTGTCGTGGAGTCTTTTTTGCATTTCGTTGGGGTCAAGCAAGGCGCACATCCAATCGCAACACGCACCGAAAGCGCTTCGCTGCGCGCGGCTAATGCGCGCGCAGCGGCAGAGCGATTACTTCTTCATCGCGTCCATGGCATACGACGGGTTGACCGCAATCGAGTAGTCTGGCAAGACTTTATCGATTTCTTTTTGGCTCATTTTGAATGCCGCCGTTGCCGCAAGTGCTTTCACCGCAACACCCTCTTTTCCGCCACCCAGCCACTTCGCGGAAACTTGCTGCTCAATCGTTGGGAAGGCATAGAGTGCCATTCCAGCCGGCACATCTGCAGGCTTCGCGCCTGACCACTTGGCAACCGCTGCGACTTCTTTTGAGTCGGCGGTGTATTTCGCTTTATTGGCGCGGTAGTGATTGTCGGCCGCAGACATAATTTTGATCATGCTCACGATAAACGCACGATTATCTTTTGCCCAGTTTTTATTGACTGCGTAGCCATCAAAGGTTGCTTTGCCGGTCTTGGCGGTGATTTGACCGGAAGTAATAATCACTTTGCCATTTTTCTTGGCCTCGGCGAGCACCGGGTCCCAAAGAAAAATCGCATCCAAATCGCCGCGCTCCCATGCCGCCCGAATTTCAGGCGGCCGCAAGCTGGTGAGCTTAACATCCGACGGATTAATCTTGGCGTCATCAAGCGCTACGAGCATATGGAAATGCGCGGTCGAGCCAAACGGCATGGCCACGCGCTTGCCCTTTAAATCAGCGAGCGAATTGATATTGGTGCCATTTTTTGCGACCAATGCTTCGGCATCGCCAATATCGTCGATGATCCAGAAAAGTTCAAGCGGCTCGCCACGCGAAACTGCCGACGCTAACGGCGCGGAGCCGAGCTCGCCGATATGCACCGCGCCCGAGGCCATGGCTTTGATCACGTCTGCGCCACCGCCAAATTGCTTCCAGTTGATTTTGTAGCCGGTGACTTTTTCAAACTCTTTGGCTTCTTGCGCAACGCGCAGCGGCACGGTCATATCTTGATAACCAATGGTGACTTCTTTAGCTTGCGCAAACAGGCTTCCAGCAACGAGCGCTGAAATTGCCCCTGCGATCCATTTCAATTGCTTCATAACGTTTTCCTCCTTGAATTGCCAAACGATTTAGGCAAATTTAGTATAGGTAGCTTTTTTAAATCATGCTCGCAGTGGTTCGATTATCCCGATACCTGCGGCGCAGAATTACACGCTTTTGTGCTGCACTGCGGCAAAATAGCGAAAACGTAACCAGCACCGACTATGAAACTCTCGCAATTCCACCTTTCCACCGTCAAAGAAGCACCGGCCGAGGCCGAAGTGATCTCTCATCAGCTGATGATGCGCGCAGGCATGCTGCGCAAGCTCGGCGCTGGGATCTACAGCTGGATGCCGCTGGGCGTGCGCGTGCTGCGCAAAGTAGAAAAAATCATCCATGAAGAAATGGTGCGCGCGGGCGCGATTGAATTGCTAATGCCGGTGATTCAGCCAGCCGATCTCTGGCAGGAATCGGGCCGCTGGGAAAAGATGGGCGCGGAGATGATGCGGGTGAAAGATCGGCATGATCGCGATTTCATCGTGCAACCCACTTCTGAAGAAGTGATCACCGATATTGCTCGCGCGGAGCTTAAAAGCTGGCGACAATTTCCTAAAAATTTTTACCATATTCAGACCAAATTTCGCGATGAACGCCGCCCGCGCTTTGGCGTGATGCGCTCGCGCGAATTCATCATGAAAGATGCCTACTCGTTTGATGTTGATGAAGCAGGCATGATGGTCAGTTATCAAAAAATGTATGACGCTTATTGCGCGATTTTTGATCGGCTCGGGCTGAAATACCGCTCGGTGCATGCCGACGCAGGCAATATTGGTGGCTCGAAGACGCAAGAGTTTCAAGTGCTTGCTGATTCCGGTGAAGATTTGATTGCGTTTAGCAATGGATCGGATTACGCCGCTAATATTGAATCGGCTGAAGCGGTGCAGCTGGGAGCATCGATACCTGCGGCGCAGAATCTATCAAAAATCGCAACGCCAGGGATGAAAACCTGCGAAGCCGTTGGCGACTTTCTCAAGCTTCCGCTCGAAAAGCAATTAAAAGCGATGATGTTTTTTAGCGACTCAGGCTTTATTTTGGTCATGCTGCGTGCGGATCATATGGTGAATGAAATCAAGCTCGGAAAGCTCGCGCAGCTCAAAAACTTCCGCCCCGCTACGCCCGAAGAAATTCAATTGCACTTAGGCGTTGAGCCCGGCTACTGCGGCCCCATCGCTGGCAATGGCATGAGCCATCCGCAAAAAATCACCGTGATCGCAGATCGCACGGCAGCGGTGATGAGTGATTTCGTTTGCGGCGCCAACGCATCGGGAATGCATTTCACCGGCGCGAATTGGGGGCGCGATTGCCCCGCGCCAGATTTAGTCGCAGACGTGCGTAATGTCGTCGAAGGCGATCCTTCCCCCGATGGCAAAGGCACTTTAGGACTTACGCGCGGCATTGAGGTTGGGCACGTTTTTGCGCTCGGCCAAAATTACTCAAAAGCCCTAAACGCGACGTTCATCGATCAAAATCAGAAGCCGCAAATCATGGAAATGGGCTGCTACGGCATTGGCGTCACCCGCGTGGTCGCCGCCGCAATTGAGCAAAACAACGACGCCAAGGGCATCATCTGGCCGCAATCGATGGCACCATTCGAGGTGGCCATCGCGCCGATTGGCTATAAAAAGAACGCCGAAGTTAAAGCCGCTGCCGACGCCCTTTATGCCGAAATCTGCGCCGTAGGTATTGATTGCCTGCTCGATGATCGGGATGAACGTCCGGGAGTGATGTTCGCCGATTTAGAGCTGATCGGCATCCCGTATCGCATCACGATTGGTGATCGCGGATTGAAGGAGGGCAACGTTGAATTTCAAGCGCGCACAGATGAAAAAGCCAGCCCAGTCAAGCTTGGTGACGTCGCCGCGCAGGTGAAGTTGCTTTTCGCGCGGTAGCCTAAAACCCTGCGGCGCAGATTGGGCAGCTTAAAAAGCGCTCGTTTTGCGCGAAATCTGCGCCGCAGGTAGAAGCGCGCAATTGGAAATTGCTGGCTGTGAGCCAATGCGATGAGGTTTGGCTTGGTTGTGGCCGAATGACGTCGATACTTGTCCGGTGATGTGCTGGCGTGATGTCTCGCGCGCGCGTACGATCTGGTCATCCTAACCTGCCGAGATGCTCAAAATGTCCACTGCCCTGCTCGTGATCGACGCTCAAGCGTCGTTCCCACAACGTCCATACTGGACGGCGACCCGCGCCGCAGATTACCTCTGCGCGCAAAACGCCTTGATCGCTGCGTTCATTGCCCAAAAGCTGCCCATCGTGCGAATTTTCCATGTCGAGGCGGAGGGCGTATTTTCGCTGGCCAGCGGCTGCGTGCGCCCGATCGATGGGCTTTTACCATTCGCGGAATCGCTCTTGATTCATAAAAACAGACACTCCGCATTCGCAGGAACGCCCCTCGCCCATGAGCTGTTGCTGCGAGGAATTCGGCGCGTGGTCGTGAGCGGCATTCGCACCGAGCAATGCTGCGAAACGACGACGCGCGATGCCTCTGATCGTGGCTTTGAGGTCGATTTCGTCACCGCTGCGACGCTCACCTTCGATATGACGCACCCAAACGGGAAAGCGTTTAGCGCCAATGAAATTATCGAGCGCACCGAGTTAGTCTTGAGTGGCCGATTTGCGCGCATCTGTAGCGCTGAAGAAGCGATCTTGAACCTTTAAAAAAAACACGACATGCCACAATTGCGCGTGAAATCGTCTCCTTCGCCCTCCACGCCCGTTTTGCTGGTGATTACACCCGGCGTACTGCTTCTAGATTTCGCAGCGATTGCCGAGCCGTTGCGCATTGCGAATCGTATCGCCGAGCGCGATGGGATGAGCCCGCCGCCGTTTGGGTTGCAGGTCGTCGCGCCGCAAGGAGTCACCGGCACTTCAATGGGCATCGAAATCACTGGGGCTTCGCCCTTGCCGATGCAATTGCCGGGGACGGTTTCGCACCCTGCCTGGATCATGCTTTCTGGCGTGAGCTCCACACATGGCATACCTGCGGCGCAGTTTCGGGCAGCAGAGCACGCAACTATTGAGTGGCTGCGCATGGTCGTTGCACCAGCGTTGACCGAAGGTCGCACGCGTCTTTGGACGGTATGCTCCGGCGCGATACTGGCCGCGCGCGCTGGCTTGCTCGATGGTCGGCAATGCACAACGCATCACGATCTCACGCAGGCATTGAAAGCCGCAGCACCGCGCGCGGTCGTGCACGAAAACCGCATTTATGTAATCGATGGCAATGTCGCGACCAGCGCGGGTGTGACAGCCGGGCTCGATCTTGCGCTGGCAGCGATTGCGCAGCATTGTGGCGCGGTGATCGCCAGCGCCGTGGCACGCGATATGGTCGTGTATTGGCGGCGCACCGGGGCAGATTGCCAGCATAGCGCGCTCCTGAATCATCGCAATCACATGCACCCCGCGGTGCATCGGGCGCAAGACGCCGTGCTTGCGCGGCCGCAGGCGCATTGGAGCGTTGATGCCATCGCGGAGCACGCCTTCGTTTCAGCGCGACACTTGCGGCGACTCTTTGCTGAAAACGCGGGCGTCACCCCGCTTGCCTACGTTAGCAGCGTGCGGGTCGCGCTCGCCCGAGAAATGCTCGCGTCGCAAAGCATAAGCGTAGAGCATGCGGCGACGCAAGTGGGCTTCTCGAGCGCGCGACAATTGCGCGATGCATGGAAGCTTCTCGCCAACGATTTGCCCAGCGACGTGATCCGCTAAATCGCCATCGCGTTTGGGTGGTAGAAAACAGTAACCAGCCGCAATCGATTCAGGTCGTCGCTACGTCGCAATCGCGTTTCGCGTTATGCGTTGCGACCCGCGCAATGTTCGCAAAGAAATAGCCCTAAATTTGCCAAAGATCTGGAAGTCTGTGGCAGCCACATTGCCAACAAAGAATCGACAAATCAATGCCAACGAATTTCTAATTTTTGCGGTTTCGTGCAAGGGCTTTCATCGCGATGCAGCGCCTGCGTAAGGTGCTAAGACAACGAAACCGCAAGCACGCGGATTCCAAGTTTTAGCCAGCGGGTGTATGACTTCCGTGTAACCGGCCCGTGAATCAAGGAAATCTCGGGAAGACGACGAAGTTTATTATCTACATGATTTTTATAAGGTTTCACCCCGTTTTACGTTGAACATTCGTCAAAACGGTTCGCAACTGGGAGCTTTCTTTATCAAACATCTAAAGATATTGCCAAAACTTTGAACGTGAAATTGAGCAAGTCTAAGCCGAACTCCCACAGTTAAATCAATCCACGACCGTCGGGGCGTTGATACCTGCGGCGCAGATTGAGCCCTTTTTGACTAAAAATAAGCTATCTCCGTGCTTCTAGCTCGCGCAATTTAAAGCGTTGAATCTTACCGGTTGCGGTTTTGGGAAGCTCGGCAACAAACTCGATAAATCGCGGATATTTATAGGGCGCAAGCCGATCTTTAACGAACGCTTTGAGCGCAGCTTCATCCACCGTTTTCCCCACTTTTAGCACGACAAACGCTTTGGTTTTTGTGAGCCCGTCCGCATCTTGCTTGCCGATCACAGCGGCTTCGAGCACCGCATCATGCTGCATCAGCGTGCTTTCAACTTCAAAGGGTGAGACGTAGATACCGCTTACTTTCAGCATGTCATCGCTGCGCCCGGAATAGGTGTATGTGCCATCGGGATTTTTGACGTATTTATCGCCCGATTTCGTCCATGCGCCTTGAAATGTTTCCCGCGTTTTCTCTCGGTTTCCCCAATACATCAGGGCAGCGCTCGGCCCGCGTATGTAGAGATCGCCGGGCTCGCCGTCAGCGACGCTCTCCCCCTCCTCGCCGCGCAAAGCGACCTCATACCCCGGCACGGGCCAGCCGGTCGTGCCGTAGCGCACCTTGCCCGGCACATTGGATAGATAGATATGCAGCATCTCCGTTGAGCCAATACCATCAACGATTTCAACGCCGAAATGTGCGGTGAAGCGTTGCCCGATTTCGCTCGGCAGAGCCTCGCCCGCAGACGACGCTAGGCGCAAATCGACCGCTGATTTAGCGGGAAGATTATCGGCTACAAGCATGCCCGCAAAGCCCGTCGGTGCACCAAAAAATACCGAGGGCTTTCGGCCACCAATTTCGCCGCGCCAGCGCTTAAATACCGCGTCAGGCGTAGGCCGTTCGGCCATCAAAATCGTGGTCGCGCCGACCGAGAGCGGAAACGAAAGCCCATTGCCTAATCCGTACGCGAAAAAAAGCTTTGCTGCGGAAAAGCAAACATCATGCTGCGTGAGCTGCAGCACGCCTTTGCCATAAAGCTCAGCGGTCCAGTAAGCATTGGCGTGGGTGTGTACGGTGCCTTTGGGTCGTCCGGTCGATCCAGACGAAAAAAGCCAAAACGCGGCATCGTCGGCATGGGTATTGACCGCCAATACCTGCGGCGCAGATTGGGCACAAAAAGCATCAAATTGGATCGCGTTCGCGGGCATTTCGGTGGTCGCGTTGGCATTTGCAACGATAATTTTTTCGACTTCGTTGCCAGTTGCGATTTGAAGCGCTGCATTCACGATCGGCAGCAGCGCAGCAGAGACGACCACCGCTTGCGCGCGGCAATTCTCGATCATAAACGCATAGTCATCCGCGGTGAGCAAGGTATTGACCGCGACCGGGACGATGCCGACCCGCAACATGCCCAAAAAACTCACGGGCCAGTCGGCGCAATCATGCATCAGCAAGAGCACGCGCTCTTCACGGCGCACGCCCGCGCCACGCAACGCCGCGCCGAACGCATCGGCTTGCGCGAAGAGCTGGGCGTAGGTCAGCGACCGTGTATCGTCGATATAGGCAGTGTTGTTAGGCCACGCCACACTGAGCGCATGCAAATGGGTGGCGAAATTAAACGACGCGCCAGGTAAAAAAGTCGGAATCGATTCCTGCGGCGCAGTTTTATTCACTTTAAAGTCCCTGTTTTTGCTATATTTCATGCACTTTATTACATGCGGCGGACGCCCGTCAAGCACTCAATTGCCTAAACCTTCGCTCAAATCTGCGCCGCAGGTCGCTCAAATAGAGCTTCTCGTGATCGAAAAACACCCGTATCTGGTGGCTTTAGGCGAGCGCGTACGCGCGCTGCGATCCCGCCGCGGCATGACCCGCAAAACACTCGCCGCAGCCGCAAAAGTCTCCGAGCGGCATCTGGCAAATCTCGAAACTGGGGTCGGCAATGCATCGGTGCTGGTGCTGCTGCAAGTCGCCGATGCATTGCAATGCGCGCTTGCCGAGATCACCGGCGATATGACCACCGACTCCAGCGAATGGCTGCTCATTCGGGTGTTACTCGCACAAAAAGATGAGACTACGCTGCGGCAGGTGCGGCGGGCGATTGGGCTTGCGCTGGGCTCACCTGAATCAGTCGGCGCGCCAAGTCAGCGCATCGCGCTCATTGGCCTCCGCGGTGCCGGCAAATCTACGCTAGGCGCACTGCTCGCGCAAGCGCTGAACTATCCTTTCATCGAGCTCTCGCGCGAGATCGAGGGCTTGGCTGGCTGCAGCGTTGCCGAGATTCAAGCGTTGTATGGCGTTAGCGGCTATCGGCGGTATGAGCGCCAAGCGCTGGAGCGCGTACTCAACACTCACACGCAAGTGGTCATCGCCACACCCGGCGGTTTAGTCTCCGACACCACGACATTTAGCGCTTTACTTTCGCAATGCACGACCGTATGGCTGCAAGCAACCCCTGAGGATCACATGCGCCGCGTCGTCGCGCAAGGCGATATGCGACCGATGGCTGCAAGCAAAGAGGCGATGGATGATCTCAAAAATATCTTGGACGTTCGCGCGCCGTTTTACTCAAAATCTAACCTCTCCATTGATACCAGCGCTGCACCGCAGGCGCCCACACTGTCTGAGCTCACCCGCAGCGTTCGAGCGTATTTGTCAATTCCGTGCGTTGAGCAAGGACCTTGACACGTTCGCATTTATGCACAATAATGCATTTATTGATTGACCAAGTAATCAAAATACGCAGTTTACTTCACGTTGAGAGCCAAAATGAATCTGTCAGATCGCGTTGATTATCGTACGTTTCCAGAGCAATACCGGCATTGGAAGCTGAGCTTCGACGGCGCGGTCGCGACCATCGGTGCAGATTTTGACGAAAATGCTGGCTTGCGGCCCGGCTATAAGTTAAAGCTCAATAGTTACGATTTGGGCGTTGATATTGAGCTCAACGATGCGATCAATCGCATCCGTTTCGAACACCCGGAAGTGCGCACCGTCGTGCTCACCAGTCTTAAAGATAAAGTTTTTTGCTCGGGGGCTAATATATTCATGCTGGGAGTTTCGAGCCACGCGTGGAAGGTAAATTTCTGCAAATTCACCAATGAAACGCGAAACGGCCTAGAAGACTCATCAAAACACAGCGGGCTGAAATTCCTCGCTGCCGTGAATGGCGCATGCGCAGGAGGCGGCTATGAAGTCGCGCTGGCCTGCGACGAAATTATCTTAGTCGATGATCGTGCCTCTGCGGTGTCGCTGCCGGAAGTGCCGTTACTGGGCGTTTTGCCAGGCACCGGCGGGTTGACGCGGGTCACGGATAAACGCCACGTTCGGCACGATTTGGCTGATATTTTTTGCACCAGTCATGAAGGCGTTCGTGGTCAAAAAGCGAAAGACTGGCGCTTGGTGGACGACATTGCCAAGCCTGCAGAATTCAAAGCCCGCGTTCAAAAGCGCGCGTTGGAATTAGCCGAAAAAAGTGACCGCCCCACCGGCGACAAAGGCATAGCGCTGACGCCGCTCGCCCGCACGACCGAAGCCGATGCCCTCAGATACAGCTACGTAACCGTTGAGATTGATCGCACAAAGCGCACGGCGACCTTTATCATTAAAGCACCGAGCGCTGACGTGCAAAGCACCATTGGCGAAATCGAAGCAGCGGGCGTCGATTGGTATCCACTGGCGTTGGCGCGCGAAATGGAAGATGCGATTTTGTCCATGCGCACCAACGAGCTCGAGATCGGCATGTGGCTGATTAAAACTTCGGGCGATGCCGCACGGGTGCTCGCTGTCGATGCCATTTTGCTAGCGCATCAAAATCACTGGCTCGTACGCGAAACCATCGGTTACCTGCGGCGCACTTTCAGCCGTTTTGATGTGTCTTCGCGTAGTCTGTTCGCGCTCGTCGATGAAGGCTCCTGCTTTGCGGGCAGTTTCCTAGAGCTTGCATTGGCCTGCGACAGGATTTATCACCTCGCGCTCCCGGATGCACCCGATACCGCCCCAAAAATTATCGTGGGCGAAATGAATTTTGGCCACTACCCCATGGCGACCGGACAAAGCCGATTGCAGCGGCGCTTTTATGAAGAAACAGCACCGCTGGATGCCGTGCGCGCGAAAGTGGGGCTCGCGCTTGATGCGGACGCTGCTTTGGCGCTCGGCTTGGTCACTTCAAACCCGGACGATATTGATTTTGCCGATGAAGTGCGCATTGCAATTGAAGAGCGGATTTCGATGTCTCCTGACGCGCTGACCGGTATGGAAGCCAATCTGCGCTTTAACGGCAAAGAGAATATGGTCACGCGCATTTTTGGCAGGCTCACCGCGTGGCAAAACTGGATCTTCCAACGCCCGAATGCCGTTGGTGAAAAAGGCGCACTCAAGGTGTATGGCAAAGGCGAAAAGCCCGGCTTTGATTGGCATCGGGTTTAATCCCAAAATTTGTTGTGTGGCGCGAATATTTGGTGGCGCGCCGCAACCGAAATTGAACCACCACATATTTTCATTTCGGAGCACCGCGTCATGTCCACAAGTATTAATTACAGCGAAAAAATACCTAATAACGTTAACTTAAACGAAGACCGCACTTTGCAGCGCGCGCTCGAGCAATGGCAGCCTAATTTCATCAATTGGTGGGATGAAATTGGCCCAACGGGTGCGCAAGACTCCGAAGTTTATTTACGCACCGCAACGAGTGTTGACCCCGCTGGCTGGGCGCAATTTGGTCACGTCAAAATGCGTGACTACCGCTGGGGAATTTTTCTAAATCCGGCGCAAGAAAATCGCAAGATTCACTTCGGCGATCATCTGGGGCAAGACGCATGGAACGATGTCCCGGGTGAATATCGCGCTAATCTGCGCCGAATTATCGTCACCCAAGGCGATACCGAGCCGGCCTCAGTTGAGCAGCAGCGCCATCTTGGCTTGACCGCGCCATCGATGTATGACTTACGCAATCTGTATCAAATCAACGTTGAAGAAGGCCGCCATTTGTGGGCCATGGTCTACCTGCTGCATAAGCATTTCGGTCGCGATGGTCGCGAGGAAGCTGAAGCGCTTTTAGTGCGGCGCTCAGGCGACGAAAATAATCCGCGTATCCTCGGTGCGTTTAACGAAGCCACGCCCGATTGGCTGTCGTTTTTCATGTTCACCTACTTCACCGACCGTGACGGTAAATTTCAGCTGTGTGCGCTCGCTGAAAGTGCGTTTGATCCGCTTGCGCGCACATCAAAATTTATGCTTACCGAAGAAGCTCATCACATGTTTGTCGGTGAATCGGGTGTATCCCGCGTGATACAGCGCACGTGCGCCGCGATGAATGAAATGAAAACCGACGACGTATCGAAATTGCGTGCCGCTGGCGTGATCGATTTGCCGACGCTGCAACGCTATTTAAATTTCCATTATTCGGTCACAATCGATCTCTTCGGTGCCGATGAATCATCAAACGCAGCTGCTTTCTACACCACCGGTATCAAAGGCCGCTATGAGGAAGGCAAGCGCACCGACGATCATCAACTGCGCGGTCAAACGTACGGCGTGCTGGAAGTGCGCGATGGCAAATTGGTTGAAAAGCAAGTGCCCATGTTGAATGCCCTGAACGAAGTCTTGCGCGATGATTTCATTAAAGACTCCATCGCAGGCGTTGGCCGGTGGAATAAAGTCATCGACAAAGCCGCAATTCCCTTTCAACTCACAGCACCGCATAAAGCCTTTCACCGCAATATCGGCGCCTTGGCGCAGTTGCGAGTATCGCCCGACGGGCGTGTGATTTCTGAAAATGAGTGGAAAGCCAACCACGATGCTTGGCTGCCATCGGAAGCAGACCGCGCATTTGTAGCCAGCTTGATGGGGCGGGTGGATGGGCCAGGCCAATTTGCGAACTGGATTGCGCCTCCGGCCATGGGGATCAACAAAAACCCAGTGGATTTCGAGTACATTCGCTTTAACTAAAATCGTAAAAACCGAAACAGGCACAGGCATGAACGCAGCGGACGCACATCTAATTTCCCAGCATCTGATTGACCCAGTGATTTGCATCCGCTGCAATACCTGCGAGGCGACCTGCCCCGTCGGCGCGATCACGCACGACGACCGCAACTACGTCGTCGATGCCGAAAAATGTAATTCATGCATGGCCTGCATATCACCGTGCCCGACCGGCTCGATTGATAATTGGCGTACCGTCGCCAAGATGAAAACTTACTCGATTGCCGAGCAATTGACATGGGATGATTTGCCCGAGCCGCTGGCGGCAGACGCGCTGGCCGAAAATGGCGAAGGCACGTCCATACCTGCGGCGCAGATTTTGGCGAATAATGCCTTAAATGCCCCATCGGGCGCGCTAGATTTCTCTTCAGCTGCATTGGCTGCGGGCGCTGCAAACGCCTACGCTACGGCTCAATATGGCGCGACCGTAGCCCCATGGTCTGCTGCCCACCCTTACACCCACCTTTACGGCGCAAAGGCGGCTGCCCCGTTCATTGCGGCCACTGTTACGGGCAATGTGCGCGTGACCGATGCGGGGACTGATTACGATACCCATCACATCGTGATCGATTTCGGCACGATGCCGTTCCCAGTGCTAGAAGGGCAATCGATCGGCGTGATCCCACCGGGCACCGATGCGAACGGAAGACCGCATAACCCTCGCCAGTACTCGATCGCAAGCCCACGTAACGGTGAGCGCCCTGGCTATAACAACGCTTCATTGACCATCAAACGGGTGCTGGCTGACCCGACAGGAAAATCGATGCGGGGTGTGGCGAGTAACTACATGTGTGATCTAAGCGTTGGCGATCAGCTGAAAGTGGTGGGGCCGTTTGGTGCAAGTTTCTTGATGGCCAATCATCCAAAAAGTCATCTGGTAATGATCTGCACGGGCACCGGCTCAGCGCCCATGCGCGCGATGACGGAATGGCGGCGACGTTTACGCAATTCAGGTAAGTTTGAAGGCGGTAAGCTTATGCTGTTTTTTGGCGCACGCACGAAAGAAGAGCTGCCCTACTTTGGTCCGTTGCAATCGTTGCCCAAAGATTTCATCGATATCAATTTTGTCTATAGTCGCGCGACCGGTCAACCCAAAAAATACGTGCAAGACGCCATGCGCGAGCGCGCCGCAGATCTTGCAAAGTTACTGGTCGACAAAGACGCTCACTTTTACGTCTGCGGCTTGAAAGCAATGGAAGAAGGTGTGATCTATGCTCTGCGCGATATCGCGCAAAGCGCTGGCCTCGACTGGCCTGCGATTTGCGCGCGATTGAAGCAAGAAGGTCGAATGCAGCTCGAAACGTACTGAAAAACTACGCAATCTGCGCCGCAGGTATTCGCCTAGTGCGTTAATTTGCCCATTGCCCGATCGCTTTCCAGCGAGTTTCGGGTCGGGGAAATCGGTGTCAAAGCTGGAGAGGCCGCCCGCGTAAATCGATGGTTACATCACGCGCTCAATTTCCTCCGTGGTATTTGCTGAAGGTAAACGCAGCTTTACCCTTTACCGGTGAAAAACAATTCTGGTAGCGCCGAGCTTTGTCAAACCTTCCGATTTCGTGAAACCATAGAAGACAGATTAGACTCGTTTTCTATCGACGTTTACGGAAAAACTAAGCGCTAGCGACTGAGTCTTTCGCCGTTGAAGATACTTTTTGAAGCGGATCTACGAGCGTTTGGTGTGTCATCGGGCGAATGAAATGGTGAAATATCAACTCAGCTTGAACGTGCTGACTTAGCGCGTATCGGTTGTCTAGCGCCTCAGCCACGTGCCTAGTGCGGCATCTATCTCGCTTACTTGATGCTACGTTTCCGCGCCGCATTCGCTTCGATCATCTGCGATATTTTGCGGGAGAAAATCCTTCGGTCGTCGCCTGCCTCCCGCTTCCCCTAACCATTTAACAGGCTTTGTCCTACATCGACGCGAGTCACTCTCCTGCACCACGATTTTTCTCACGAAATTACATTGAGCACTTCGCTTGAATTCAAATGATTTCAAGTAACTCGCTCGAATTTAGTCCACTAGGAAAAGGGGAACCGTAATGAACAAAGATCAAGTTAGAGGCCGTGTGCACCAAGTGAAAGGTAAGCTTAAGGAAGCCGTCGGAATCGTGGTGGATAGTTCAAAGTTAAAGCTCCAGGGTAGCGCCGAACAAATTGTCGGTAAAGTCCAAGCCAACGTTGGCGACCTATCGGCTGACGCAAGAGTTAAGCTTACGAAGAAACGCAACATCATGTAATTTTTTCGAGCAGTTTCGAAGCCCATGTTTTTTTAAGTTCAACGAACGCTTTTTTGCACAAGGAATCGATATGACGAATCGAAATGCATTTTCTGACAGAATTGCTTCAAACATCGCGAGAACGCTCGTCGTATGTGCGGCGACCCTGCTTGGCGCCTGCGATCGCACTGACTCCACCGATACAGTAGGGAAAAAACTAGATCGAGCAGTGGAATCAACCGAAAAGGCGGCCGCGGACGCAGCCAATGCGGCTAAGCAATCGGCTGCCTCCGCTGAATCAAAACTTCGCGAAACGACTGCAGAAGTTAAAGCAACAGCGCGGAACGCGACGTCAGAAATGAATAAATCGGTTGAAGATGCAGCAATAGCAACCTCAATATCTGCCGATCTGATGAAAGATCCCGATCTCAGTGCGTTGAGAATTGATGTCGATGCTAAAGCTGGCGTCGTTCGACTTTACGGACCCGCGCCAACAGAAGCGGCGAAATCTAGAGCCAGCGCCATCGCTAAATCAGTAAAAGGCGTTGTCACTGTAGAGAATCTTTTAGTGGTCAAGCAGCCGTAGTTTCCGATTTCTTAAGCTACACGTTTTATTAACACTACAACCGATATCTCCAGTAAGTCGATGACCGTGGATTTAACTGGATCCCGCCAATCATGCCTCGGCGCAGTATTTTTCTAGAGACCCGTTTCTAAATATCAGAAGGTGATTGATGAGCGCTCCTGCACTTAGATCGTTTTAGCCGCGAACACAAGCGACGTCCGATCAAACGTATTTCATGTAGCGTTATCGCAGAAATCGTAAATTAGCGATACGTACACCTCGGCGGAAGCGCGCAACAACGAAGATAGTCTTGTCAGCATCATTGAATCTCGATCAAAAAACTTCCATCATCCATCTGAATCTTATTTTTCCAACAGAAATTAAACGACGAAAGCGCTATGGAGATCATCGTAAAAGAGTTGACGCTTTTGGATAAACCAGCGATTGAGGTGCATTTTCTTTCATTAACGCAGGATGCGAGGCGGCTACGTTTTGGTATGAATTTAAATGATGCTGCAGTTCGATCTTATGTCGCAGAGCTCGATTTTAAATCGGACGCGGTGTTCGGCGTTTCAGGAGATGATCTGGCTATCCTAGGTGTCGCACACCTTGCGCGTGACGATGATTGCGCGGAGCTTGGTTTATCTGTTTCGTCAGATCATCGAAATCAAGGCATTGGCACCGAACTTCTGCGTCGCGCGAATACGCACGCGCGCAATTGGGGATCTCGTACGCTATATATGCACTACCTCACCCAAAACAACCCAATCATGCGCATTGCACGAAAGATAGGAATGGATGTCGTTTTCGATGCAAGCGAAGCTGATGCTTCGCTAAGGCTTTCACCAGCGGATCGGCAGAGCCGCGAGGGAGAAGCGACGGAGCAACGAATTGCGCTTGTAGATCACGCCTTAAAAACTAAACGCCTAAGCGAACGTCAAATAAATTTTTGAAAGTAGGTCGGGACGCGCAAAGTAACGTAACAAAAAGAATGCAGCCAATCGGGCTTTAACTGGGCGTTTCTTTACGACAGTGGCGGACCAACACGCAGAATTCGCGTCGCGATATGAACCTCAAGCAAGAAGAAAATAATACGACCGGATAATGCGCACATCGCAAATTCAAACAGCACACCAACCAACCACCTTAAACTCACGCTATTAAACGCGGCAATAAAAAGGGGCTGCAATCGCCACGCAAAAAGCAGCGCTGCAGACGCGTACAGGTCAATCGCTTTTCTCGTTAGCTTGGCACGCCGCTCCAATCCAAAAAACTACAGTCGTGCATCGATACGCAGTGGCTCGCTAAAAATACACCAACTGCTTTCGATGAACCTCGCCCGATCAATGATGCGGGCGAAGCGATTTGCCATCACAGCCAATAGCGAGCCGACTCAACTGAACACGACGGCTGGTGCGATGGCAAGCGGTATCACGTGGGCGAGCGCTGCAATATCCTGCTGGGGATCTAACCTATGCTCCTGCGTTTTGAGTGGTCAAACGCGCCTAGGATCTCGGCTCTCCTAGCCGATTTACCGAAATGATTGGTCCAGGCGCGTACGCCATCTGTACGCGGTGTTCCTGACCTCGGAAAATATACGTCACATCCCAGTATTCAGGTCGGCCTGCGTTAGGAATGTTTCCAGTGTCACAGCGACGTACGCCCTGGGAATAGCCACGAGCGCCTGAGCTCTCGCTGCTTGCACTGCCGCCAACGGCAGCGCCGGTGACAGCGCCAAGCGCTGTAGCAATATCTTTGCCTCGTCCGCCACCAATTTGATGGCCAAGAACGCCGCCGATGATCGCGCCAAAAATTGCACCCGGGACGTTATTGTCATTTTGATACTCACCTACGCGCTCGCGCTCTACCCAACACTGGCGGTTAGCGGCTGACATTACGGCCCGAATGGAGCTTACATTTGCTTCAAACAATCGCTCCGATCCTCGCCGACGGTTATCGTACACCGGGTAAGACGGTGGTGCATAGCGATTATCATCCACGCGTGCGGCTCGACCGACACTACGAACAGACGAAATGCGATCATTTAGATTCATCGACGCGAGAGATGAATAGCGGCCTGGTCGCAACACGATACAGCGCCCAGAAAATTCCGAATCCTCACATATTTCCCAACGATCACCCACAACCAATGCCGATGACGCACGATCATTAAATCCTGCGCTGCGGAAGTTACTTATCGGGTTGGTTGCGACAAATGAGCGTCCTTGAAAATTATCGTTTTCGTAAAAAATAACCTCGGCGTTAGCGAAGGAACTCGTTACAAGGCATGCCGCGACCAATATATGAATTAATTTTCGTTTCATTACTTTCTCCTGAGTGAACCTTACTTAACCTACTCACTTTGCTGTGGTTTGTGCTCTGATGACGATGTGCATCGTAGCGCTTGAACAACGACGTTATTGTCGAGGCGTGACTCGATAAATCTCACCATTTAAGTCATCCGACACCAATACTCCACCGTCGGGCATCATCAACACGTCTACTGGCCGACCCCAATATTTTTGGCCCTGCAAAAATCCTGTTTAAAATGAATCCACTCGCGGTGCTGCGCCCGCTCGCAATGTCACGCGCACCACGTCGTAGCCCACCCGCGCAGGCGGATGCGAGCCGTGCCGGGCGATGACCATACTGGCGTTGCCGCCCGGTTGTGGCTCACGATCAAAACGCATCCCGAGTGCGGCCACATGCGCCCCTAATCCAAAAACCGGTGGGGTAAATTCTGTGCAGGGTCGCTTATGTCCAAATTCGGGATCTGCAATATCCGTATCGTGACAAAACGGAAAGCCAAAATGCTCGCCTAACTTCGAGACAACATTAAGCTCGTCGTTCGGTTTTTGCAGCCCAAGCGCGTCTTGCCCGTTTTCGGTAAACCACAATGCTTTTGTTTGCGGATGCCAGTCAAACCCCACACTGTTGCGGATGCCACGGGCGACAACTTCGCGCCCGGTGCCATCTGCGTTCAACCGAAGAATAACTCCATATTCATCATGAATGGCCTCACACACATCACAAGGAGAGCCAACAGAAACATAGAGCTTGCCATCGGGGCCGAAGCCCATTGCGTGCGCATCGTGTCGGGCTTTATCGGGCAAACCATCAATCACAACTTCTGGTGCCCCCGGATTATCAAGCCGTGTTTCGATATTTTGAAAACGTACGATGCGAGTACGATCTGCGACAAAAAGTGCACCGCCCTGAAAGGCGACCCCGCTTGGATCAGTAAGGCCTGTGACCACCGTATGTTGACGCTTTATCTCACCACCGACGATACCTAGTGCGTAAACGTTTCCGGCCATACTCCCTACAAATAACGTACCCTGCTCCCCCATCGCCATATGCCGTGCTTGAGGGAGGTCAGTTGCGAACACCCGTACGGTATAGCCCATGGCTGGCTTCAGTGCATCAATCTGAATGCCTTTGTTTTCGTCCCGCCAATCTTGCAAAGTGCCGCAGCCCGCGAGCCCAAGCATTACGCCAACTCCGAGCGTACGCGCAGCGATTCGTACTGCGCGACGGCCGAGATTTCCAGTGCTATTCATATTGATTCCTTCTGCTGGGGTTAGGGGCGTGAAGCCCATTGAAACGCGAAATATCCTGCGGTTGATGCAACGCCACTCACCGCAGTACCCCAGGCCATATCAATCAGCGAGTGGCCTATCGGCCAATTTTTAAGAGTTGCCAGGTTGGTGAGATCGTAGGTAGCGTAGGCAAAAAAGCCGAGTAACGCACCCCACGCCATGACCGCACTCCACCCACCTGTCGGCGAACGAGGCGCCACTGCGAAGAGCACCAATCCCAATGGAAAAAGCAGATAAAAAAGAGCTGCTGGGATTAGCCTTGGCGTAATCGCCATTAAATGACCAATGCCATGCTGATACATCGGCTTCGCGACCACAGTCAACCAGACTACATCTAGCGCAATCATCGTTGTTGCTGTCGCCGCATAAGCCCACATGGTTTTCTTCATCGTTATCTTTGTTACTCTAAATTTGACGACAAGTTTGAAAGCGTATCGTGGTGACCCAAACCAATAGGCTTAGCCGCGACAATGGACGCCGCCATTGCAAACATCCGAACCATCTTGCTATGCGGGGCGTCCCAATACTCTGCCAGCGCAGGAGTGAACTTTAGAAGCACCAAATGCGGCGAGCTAGGACCGTCGGGAAACCACGGCTTGGCAAATGGCGTCCATAAACGCTCAATGCGGACACGATCATGGTGAAGCTCGCCATGGCCTGAAATTGAGATGTAAGTGGAATGGTCAGAATTGGAAAAACAAACATTTGCTACGCGCAAATGTTGTGCCTTTTCGGATTGGGAGTTTGTGAAAAACCACAATGCGCCACCTGCATCCATTTCAAGCGGGGTCATCGGACGCCCTACAAGGGCACCATCGTCATCGTGCGTTGTAAGCATCGCGGCTGAAAAATCTTCAATAAGCGTACTTAAGTGTGTGCGCTCAGCGCTTGTTTGCGGTTCAATTTTCATTGGAAGTAACCTTGGCTTGTCGTATGAGGGCTAAAAAGATGTATGTATGACTAAATCGTGTTGTCGAGTGAAATAAAGTCGGGAAGATAGACACTGTTTTACCTATTAGATCGCGGGGTAAACACTTACGTTCGGTGGACGGCGCACTTTCTACGAATAACAAATTAGTCCGTCTGGCGCATCTTCTACCGCCAAAGTTTTTCGAACTTTTTTGTACACCACGTTCACCCCAGTTTTCCGACTGATGACGGCAAGTCCGTGTGCGGTCTGATCAGTCGGACGCCGCCGTGCCAGCGCATCGGGATTTAATTTCCCCTCAAAGTCGTGGGAAACCGTAATAACATGTCGACGTAGTGCACTAGGTGTTATCGATTGAATTGTGGTTGCCA
Source organism: Betaproteobacteria bacterium (assembly GCA_031430575.1). Classification (GTDB taxonomy): domain Bacteria; phylum Pseudomonadota; class Gammaproteobacteria; order Burkholderiales; family Casimicrobiaceae; genus JANMDS01. Next base: position 26,800 of record JANPBT010000017.1, read on the forward strand.
TAAAAATCACCCTTTAGATTCGGTTACATTGATTTGAAAAATAACACCAGACCACCGCGCAGGACACAGAGGTAAGCGCTTCTCGAAAATGATCCAACTCAACAGCACACAGCTTCAGTGAACCCGCTTCCGCAATCAAGATTTGTTTGCACGTGCCTTAGCCGTGCGAACGCAGCCATCCTTCGCCTCACCGCTCAACGCATCACATTTTTCAATGTCTACTTTGTAGTCAGCGTCTCGTTGGCTATCGGCATTAACTTTCTTGGCCGCGTCGACTTTCTTAATCATCTTGTTCTCTGCTAGGGCATCGGTGTGCGTGCGCTTGGCCTCTGCGCGGCACACATCTTTATCATTACCCATTCGGTCATCGCAAATCTCTTTTGAAATCGCATAGGCGGAATCAGCTTGGGTCATTCGCATCTTGTTTGCATCACTTTCTTTTCCTGAAAACGCATATTTGAGCTCTGCTTTTGCGTCGTTTTCTTTGCCCTTGGCTTGCGCATAGCAAATATCGCGTGCGTTTGCGCGCAGGGCTAAACACGCATTAATATCTAACTTATAGTCAGCGGCAATTTTGTTTTTTCCGGCAGAGTGCTCCGCATTCGTAAGCGCCGCGGCGTGGACGCCTGTAGCAGTGAAAAGTGCGAGCGAAATTGCAGCAGTGAGGTCGCGAATTGCATTCATGATTCGATTTCCTTTTTCGTTAAGCAAGCCGTGAGTTTGCGAAATGTAGAAAAAGTTTGTGAGCAGACAACGCCTTGTTGACCTGTAGTGGATGTCCTACGACTTTCGTTCCGTTAGGTGGGAAACAGTCAATACCTGCGGCGCAGTTTGTGCGTTTTTTTGTTGAATTACGATGACTAAACGCTCCAAACTGTCTCGCCGTTTTGTTACTTTCTTCTTATGCCCGCTCATCATCGAAAAAAAGCTTTTGCGAAATTCAAAGCATGTCTTGGCATGTTTTCCGAAACCTTCAGTCGCGCGCATAACCCACGCGTACCGTCGCTCATGCGGCTCAGGCTACTTACACTGAAATCGCCGCGCCAAGCACTTCTACAGTGAGACTTGGTAAGGTAAAACGATCTCACTGGGGCAGTATTTCTGCGCGAAAAAAGGATTCATTTCAGCAGTGCATCTTTGTAAACTAACGCGTAAGATGGTCAGAAATGAATTGTGGATTCTGATGAATACGAGAAAAAAATCGCACCGCAAAAAGTCACTTTTCGTGGATTTGTAAATTCACAGCGCAGTAACGCTTATCGTTAAAAATGCATCTCGCCTTGATGAAGCCACCGACAAGCTCAATGGCAGGTTTACTTTAACTTGCTGTAAGCAACGTCGGTGGCCGCGCCTCTGCCAGTATCAATAAGTCCTCGGGCAATATCCTTTGCGGCTTGCACGATCACCGGCTGCGGCTCCGTTGGGTTCGGATTGACGGTTTCGTCAAGTTCATGCGGAAGTTTGATGACATTCGTACGCAAAAGAACTTTTTTAAGCGTATTGTTTTTCTGATTCATTAAAGAGACTCCCTAAATTAGTTTCACGTATGAAATATTGAAGCAACAGATTTGTTCCCTGCGTTCTCCCGCCGAATTTGTAACGCCACGATCCGAGGTACTGCGTTGCGCTTGAAGAGCGCTCTAATTCTCGACTGGGCAGGTTGTTGCTTTGCACCTTCAGTCAAAGTGAGTACGATACGAATCCCCGAAACTAAGTCGTCGCCTGTTCGGTCGAGCAGGCTCAACACACCCGAATGGGAGACTTCGCTTAGTCGGGGCACCGTCACGCAAAGCATTTCTGGCGGAACCGCAATCCCGAGCCACGCCGCGACTTCCACAGTAAAATCCTAATGATGTTGACAAGCATCGGTGGGACTCGCGTCGCGCAGAGACCTGAGACGCAGATTAAAAGCATTTCTCGTATTTCCTTTCTGGACAAATAGCTCAAACGACACCGCAGGTATTGACCACTAAACAGGCGCAAGCGAATTAAGAAGGTCGCCAATCTTGATCGACGCGAAATTTGAGTAGGTGTCTGACACCGCATAGGGCAGAATGATCAAATCGTTATGCCGAAGTGCACCGCATGTGTAGGCAACATTAGGCACGTAACCCTCGCGCTCCGAGGGCTCGGGTCGCACCAAAGGATCATGTGAACGGGCAAGTACTTTGCTCGGATCATTTTTATCAAGTAACACCGCGCCAATGGCGTATCGGCGCACCAGACCTACGCCGTGTGTCAGCATAAGCCAGCCTTCATCGAGCTCAATAGGTGATCCACAATTGCCAATCTGTACGAACTCCCAAGGGCGCAGCGGCGCGAGAATCAGTTTTCCGCCATTCCATGTATTCAAATCATCAGAATAAATGAGATACAAGTTTTCATTGTCCTGACGGGCAATCATCGCGTAGCGCCCGCTAAGTTTGCGCGGAAAAAGCGCCATCCCTTTGTTGCGCGCAGCGCTGCCTAAAAGCGGTGTGAGTCGAAAGGTGACGAAATCAGTCGTCTCCAGCAATTCGGAGCGAATAGCGATGCCGCTGTAGGCGGTGTAGGTGGCGTAGAACACTTTTGACCCGTCATCGTCAAACTCTACGAAACGTGCATCTTCAATGCCATGAAATTGCGCGTCTGTCATCGGAAAGATCACCCGCTCGCTTATATCTTCGTCAGGGTTAAACGACACTTCGATACTCTCGCCCAACGGATGCGGCAAGCGCTTCATTATCATCGGCAGCGAAGCAAGCCGCACAGAGGGATCCACCATCACGCCGCCATCAGCGGCAATTGCACCCGTACGAAAAGTCAGAGATGAAATGTGCCCTTCTCCCACCGCGCGCAAACTCAAAATGAATCGGCAGCCGCCCGGTTGTGCGCCGGATTGGTCGGGATCCAACACGATGCTGGGATTAAAAAGTGCTGCGGCTTCAAACGAGTATTCGTTCATAAAATACGCGCCCACCAACTGCCGTTGCAGCTGCGTGAAATCGGAATGCGAGGAAAATGCATCCTCCATTTCGTTTGCCCGTGCTTCAAACTTTAGGAGTAAGTTGCGATGCCGCCGATCAAAATTTTCGAGGACGTCGAGCAACTGTTGTTTGGCCGTATGGGCATCGAGCGCAAGCACACGATCCACGATGTGGTTAGCCCGCGTTTTATCTGTGAGATTTAGGTCCCGCGGCTCTGTAGCGGGCCTAAACGGCCGCACAAGCACTCGGGATGGATCAGGTCGCAAATAGTGTGCTTGGCGATTAAGAAACATAACATTGGACACTGTATCCTTTTTTAGTTAGAAGAGTCTGCAAATTGAGGCTGGTGTTGCGACCGCAATGACATCGGAACTACCTGCATTACATTCTTCTGCACTAAGAAGTCTGGCGTCGCCGCCGCGCGCCTCGCCAGTGCGCGCATCTGCACGACAGCTAGCAAGTAACTCACCGCTGATTCACCGCCTTGATTTTCATTTGCCCGATCACGATGCAGCCCGTCGCGGCAGCTTCCCGTTTCCAGATCCACAAGCGGAATCAGCAAATCATTGAACCCCAAAAACCAAGCAAACGCCCGCGCAGCGTGTGCGTGCCACGCGGCATCGCCTTCGGCTCGCCATGCCGCGTCGCACGCAGCAATTGAAGCGGTGACCTCCAATGGCTGCTGATCAAAGGCACGAGGACGTTGCGTTGTGTCAAAAAAGCCGCCGGTGCCCACAGGTCGAAAGTGTCCGGCAGGTGCGCTTTGTATCCGCATCAACCACGTCAAAGACTTGATCCCCGCATCGGTGTACGCGTGTGTCTGCGTCGCCTGCCCTGTCACAATAAGCGCTTCACACAGGCGGGCGTTGTCGTAGGCGAGGCCACGCTCGAACCAAACCCAATCGGGGCGCTCTGTAACTACGAATAAAGCAAGCAATTTATCGGCTAAAACCCGTTGTAATTGCATCGGCGCAGACCAACCTGCAGCCGGCGTAGTACCCGCGTGGGCAAGCAAAAAATGATTGATTCCAAGCAAAGCAAACGCCCACGCGCGAGGCGATGAAAATTGAGCAACTACTGGCATCGCCTGTGAAAAAAGCTCAGATGCCCAACGACGCCGCGCGGCACTGGCATCGGTCCCGGCGCAGGCGCCGAGAGCCCACAAAGTACGACCGTGGCTGTCTTCGGAGCCTTTCTCCTCCAACCATCTCCGATCAAAACTCATAAAATTTCGAAAACGATTAGCCTCAGCATTCCACGCGTGCTGTACAAACGCAGCCATCCGAGAGGTAACGATTTCGGGTAGCCGGGTTTCACCGGGTGCGTTTAATGCAGAGGCCAGAAGCAAGCCGCGGGCGTTATCATCGACACAATAGCCATGCGCGCGATTCGGTACGTTATGCACTGCGTGTTGATACAGGCCGGTATCGTCGCAAAGCGCCAAAAAATGCTGAACACGCGCAACGGGTAAATCATGTAGCGCTGGCGTTAGCGTGCTTAAGCTTTGCCGCATCGCGCTTGAGCGTGCGTGCATTCGTTGAGCGTGCTCAAACACAGCAATGTAGCGAAGCGCAGTACGTGCCCATGTCATCGCTCGGCTGTTTTCGTACGCTCGAGTACGCATGGCATCCCGGCGGGCATCGTCGGTTAAGAGTACTGCAATTTCGTGCCCGATCGCGTGCGCATCACCAAACGGAACTAACACGCCCTGACCATCGGCCAGTAGCTCGCGCGCGTGCCAGTACGGAGTTGAGACAACCGCTTTACCTAAACCAAAACTATAGGCCAATGTGCCGGAAGTCATCTGTGCTTCGTTGAGATATGGCGTGGCATAGACATCGCACATCGCGATAAAGCGCAATAAGGTTGGTAAATCGACGAATTGATTGAGAAAAACTACATTATCCTGAATTCCTAAAGCTTCCACTCGCGCTTGCAATTGGTCGCGATAGGCTTCGCCATGCTGGCGCACGAGATTGGGATGGGTAGCGCCGAGCACTACATAAACCGCATTTGGCGCACGCTGCAAGATCGCCGGCATCGCCTCGATCATCACTTCAATCCCTTTGTTTGGATTGAGTAGGCCGAAAGTGAGGATCACATCTTTACCGCTGTAGCCAAGCGCAGCTTTCGCGTCATCGGGGGCGATAAAATCGAAATCGGGAATGCCATGCGCGATCACTTCAATTTTGTTCGCGGGTACGTCGTAAACATCGCGCAAAAGTTCTCGCCCTTTTTCTGCCATAACGATCACTTTCGCAGAAGCATCGACAATGCGGTTTAACACCTCGCGCTGTGCCGGTGAAGGAGGCAAGAGCACGGTATGCAGCGTCGTCACAATGGGCATAGTCAACCGCGTAAGCAACTCCAAAATATGGCCTCCAGCCTCGCCACCAAAAATTCCAAACTCATGCTGAAGCGAAACAATGTCGTAGCGGCCTGTATTTAGAAATGCAGCCGCACGAATGTAGTCATCGACGATACCGTCGTTGATTTCGCAGCGAACGCTGACGGGGTACTCATAGCCTTGTTCAGTATCGGTCATCGCGACGATGCACGTATTCAGCGCCGCAGCGGATTGGGCTACGGCGTGTTGCAAATCTGAGGTAAACGTGGCGATGCCGCAGCGCCGGGGTGATGAATTACCGATAAACGCTACGCGGCGCAGCGCGTTCACGAGGTCACCTGGGATTTGGTATTAAGATAACTTGGGGAGTAATTCATCGCGTTCTCCATAGCGAAATCATCGGATATCGAATCAAATGTTTAAATGCCCACTCAGGTTTAGAAAATACTGTTTGATAAAACAGCATCGGGCGAGCACAGTCATTCTTTTTACGACGGGATGCAGCAACGCTGCGTAGGAAAACGTCGCGTTTGTGCGTAGTTGTGGCGGTCAAACAGCGCTTAACCGCAAATACCTGCGGCGCAGTTTTTGCACTTTTCGCTGATCATCACCACAAAAATGGCTCGTAGCGCTTCACCGGAAGCGTAAGCTCGATTGCTGCATCGGGTGTCGGCGGTACCGCTAGTGCGCCTTTGATCGCGCCACCCTCGCCTTCCCACTCTTGAATTTCAACGCGCTTTGGTTTCGGTATGGCCTTACGGCGCGCAAGCGCTACCGCTTGGCGCTGAACGGCGCTGCAGGCGTATGCCGCAATTCCAGCAGCGGTGAGAGCGAGGTACGGTGTTTTCATCGGTATTCCTTTTTTTAGGCGCTGTATATCAATCTAAAGCAGATTAGCTCTGCACCTTTCGATCGTCTGTAGGACTGCGCGCAGCACGCATGTGGGAAATCAACGAAATAGTCGCATTGCACATCAAAATAGGACATGTCCTACAGCCAAAGCGTAGCTTGCAGGACTATCATCTACCAATATGTATACGAATTCATCGCTGTGAAGATCAACACTTTTCTCATTGAAGACAACGCGCTCATACGAGAAAATCTGACGGCGACGTTGCAGGAGCTCTCCGAGGTGAAAATGCTTGCCTATGCCGATACGGAGTCTGAAGGCATCGCGCTTTTGCAGCGATCGCGCGATTGGCAGTTAGCGATTGTCGATCTATTTTTGCGCGTCGGCAGCGGTATGGATGTTGTCGCCGCACTTGCGATGCGTAAGCGCACTCAAAAGGTTGTGGTGCTAACGAATTACGCGACGCCCGAAGTACGCCACCGATGCTTAGCCTTGGGCGCCGATGCGGTATTTGATAAATCAACCGAAATCGATGGGCTTATCCATTTCTGCATTTCTATGTCGGGCGATTCGGTCGATGCGCAACCTAGCTTAGTCGATTAAGCCGTTTTTAAGTGCGTAATACGTTAAATCGCTGTTGGAAGAAAGTGTCATCTTTTCAAGCAGTCGGGTGCGATAAGTGCTCACTGTTTTTACGCTGAGAGCCATATGTTGTGCAATCTCGCCCACCGCTTCACCTTTTGCAAGCCGCATAAAAACTTGCAGCTCCCGGTCGGAGAGATGGGTGTGCGGCGGTGCATCATCCTTTGCGCCCATTTGAGCGGCCAAGAGCTCGGCCACTGCCGCGCTGATGTAGCGCCGCCCGGTGGCGAGCACACGAATAGCTTTTATGATTTCTGCCGGGTCGCAGGCTTTATTCAAGTAGCCTTGCGCGCCTTTGCGAATCAAGCTCACCGCGTAATGGGCTTCAGAAAATCCACTCAAGACCAAAATCGCCATATCTGGCGCGCGCGCTTGCAAGCTGGCCATCACCTCAATGCCCGTTTGCCCCGGCATGGAAACATCGAGCAGCAGCACATCGGGCGGGCTGCGGCGCACCAGATCGAGCGCCTCGCCACCGCTGGCCGCTTCGCCAATGATTTCAATGTCCGCGTGGTCGGCAATAAAAGCTTTAAGGCCATTGCGCACAACGGCATGATCGTCCACGATGCCAACTTTAATCATGATGATGCCACGCTCCGGTTATCTCCGCGAAGTCTAGCAGGGTATCTGGCAACTTCATCAATCCGAATGAGAAAGGATTAGCCATGGAACTACCAGCGCTCAAACGCGGCTTTTCACTCACTTGGATCGTGCCGATTTTAATTGCCAGCGTAATTGCCATCGTGATATCAAACGAATTTTCGTATCGTCGCTCTGTCGACGCGAATATTTCATTAAAGTCCATCATCGAAACCCGCATTGCCGTGCAGCGGCTCAAAGAGCTGGCCATTGACGCCGAAACAGGGCAGCGCGGCTATCTGCTTACAGGAAAAGACGAGTACTTAAAACCCTACACACGGGCCACCGAAGAAATCGAGACAACACTTGACCTTATTCGCAACAAAGTCAGTGGCGACAAAGATGATTTAGCGAACTTGGCCGCGATCTCGCGCTTGCTCTCACGTAAGCTTGGCGAAATGGAATTGACGATCCTGCTCCGAAAAAATAATCAAGAAGTTGCTTGGCGCTCCACTCTAGAAACAGATTTTGGTAAAGAATATATGGACTCGATGCGCAATGCTATTGAAACGCTCCTTGCCTCGGTAAACAACGACATCCGTGTACAGCAGGCGCAAATTCAGCAAACCCTGAATGTTTCGCGCTACGCCATCGGCATCGGGGCGGTGTTAAGTGTGATTGCGTTTCTGCTTTACTTGCAGCAAACAAAGCGGGTCGTCGCCATAGAGCTTGAGGCCAAACAGCTTTTACGACACGAGCGAGATTCTTTAGGGGAAGAGGTCGCTGCGCGCACAAAAGAGCTTTCTGAACTTGCAAACCATTTAGAAACCGCGCGCGAAGATGAGCGTGCACATTTAGCGCGCGAGCTGCACGATGAGATGGGCGCGCGGCTCACGGCAGCGAAGCTCGACGTGGCCCGCCTGCGCGCGCGGCTTGCGCCCCTTTCACCGGAAGTAAATGAGCGGATCTCTAACTTAAACCAATCGCTCGACGCAGGGATTGCCCTCAAGCGGGAAATCATCGAAGGCTTGCGGCCTTCTAGTCTTTCAAACCTCGGCCTCTTGCCCACACTAGAAATCCTCGCGCGCGAAACGGCAGAACGAAGTGGCTTGCTAATTGAATCCAATCTTGAATCTGTCGCTTTAAATAGTGCGACAGAGCTCACAGCCTACCGATTTGTGCAAGAAGCGCTGACCAACGTGATGAAGTACGCTGTCGCTAAAAACGTAGTGATTGCGCTCCATGTTTTTGAAAATCACGCTGAGCTTTCGATCACCGACGATGGCGTAGGCTTTGATCTCGGTAAGCTAAAGCCATTTTCGTATGGCCTGACTGGCATGCGCCAACGGGTTGAAGCCGCCGGCGGGCGCATGCAAATCAAAACGTCTCTGGGCAGTGGAACGGTCATGATGGCTTCGTTACCGCACGGGTAATGACCAAGTAACGCCGCGGTATCGCCCGCGTCAGCGTTTCGTAGGTGTTTGTCTGACACGCGCGCGGCCTCTGCGCTGATTCTCTCCGTGCCCCCCGCTCGCTACCATCCTCTCATTGGATTAGAGAACGAAACCTTCGCTCCACTCCACACCTCAAAGGAACTGTCATGCTCCATTACGCCGTTGTTTTCTTTGTCATCGCGTTGATTGCTGCTGTATTTGGCTTTGGCGGAATCGCCGCAGGTGCGGTTGAAATCGCCAAAATCCTTTTTTTCGTATTTATCGCCATCGCAGCCGTCACATTTGTGATGGGTTTGATTCGCCGCGGCAAGTAATTCACATTCAATTTCAATCTTAAAAAGCAGAAAGATTTATCATGAAAAACGAAACCACATCAAATATCGCACACACTACAGAAACGCTCATTCAAGGCGCAGCCGATCGGGCGGCGCACGTTGCGGATAACTATCTGAGTAACGCAGCAAGCGCGGTTGAATTTACTGCAGACAGCGCGAAACAAGGCGTGAACGCAATGCGGGAAAAAACCGAAAACGCAGCCGCGCATCTCGGCGCACGTGCTGGCGATCTTGCTGAGCGGGGCATGAATTCCGCCCGTCACGCGGCCGACCGCGTATCTGGCACATACAACAAATACCTCGAAGCAACGACCTACTACGTCGCAGAGCAACCGGTGCGCGCAGTGCTGATTTCTGCAGCCGTTGGCGCAACCGTTGCAGCAATCGTGCTCTCCAGTCGCAGCGGACATCGCCGTTAATCAACGCTACTACTCTAAACCGACACCGCCAGGAGACCCATCATGTTCGCGCGCCTAATCAATACGATCGTTTCGCATCCTGATCTAGTACTTGATCATGTAGATAACTATGTTGATCTTTTGCGCACGGACACTCAATCGTTCAAACAAGCGTTGACTAAACGCTTGCTTTCGATCGTGGTTTTTGCTGTCGCACTTTTACTTAGCATCATGTTCGGTGGCGTGGTGATTATGCTTTGGGCAGTGGGTCAAGGTCATCTCTGGATCTTACCTGCGCTGCCGATTGCGCTAGCCGCACTCGCGCTGGCAGCGTATATGTTTGGCGATTCAAAACGGGTTGGAAATATGTTTGCAAGCACTCGCGAGCAGGCGCGCGAGGATGCCCAAATGCTCAAACAAGCGATGCATACCCCATGAATGAGTCCACGAACATACCGTTATCAAACGGTCAGGCCGAACGCGCTGACGTGATTGCAATGATGAATGCGCGACGCGGCACATTTCGCGATGCGCTCAATCCTCCTGAATCTGCATCACAACCTAAATCAACGCTGGGAAACCGCGTTGCGGATCATCCATCGGCTAACCAAAGCGCGCAAAGCATGTGGCTCTCCATCGGCAAAAGCTTAGCGAACCAATGGTGGCAGCGCCATCCGGCACGCATCGCCGTGCGACTCGCCGAAAGCGTGGTCGCGATCGAGGCCAAGCAACACCCGGTGCGCCTGCTAGCGATTGGTGCGGGCGTCGGCGCGGCCTTAGTGGTCATCGCGCCATGGCGGCGCTTGGGGCTCACCTCGATGCTAGCGCGCGTTGTTGCGGCAAACACTTCGGGTCTGCTCTCGCACGCGCTGACGCTCTCAACAACGATGACGCAAAAAAGTGCGTCAAAACCTAACCCCTAATTTTGGATCAACATATGAAACTTGCGCCTTCAAAATCAAAAACAGAACCGCCAGATATTGCCTTACACACGGGCGATTTGCAGCTCGACCTTAACGCGCTCAAAGCCGCGGCGCAAAATTTAAGTGATGGTGCAGTAACGCCGAGCTCCAGCGCGTGGACGCAAGACATCATTCGTTTGCTCAATGATTCGCTGGCGACCGAGCTCGTCTGCGTATTACGCTACAAGCGACACCATTTCACCGCGCAAGGGCTGGCATCTCCTGCCATTGCTGCTGAATTTTTGGTGCATGCCAATGAAGAAGCGGCGCACGGGGATAGGATCGCTAAACGCATCGTGCAGCTTGGCGGTGATCCCGATTTTTCACCCACTACGCTACTGGCGCGTAGCCACGCTGCCTACGACGCGTCGCACGATTTGCAGTCGATGCTGCGATCAAATCTGACCGCCGAGCGGATTGCGGTGGAATCTTATCGCCAGCTCATCGCGCTCGTGGCCGATAAAGACCCAACGACCCGTCGTTTGTTGGAAGATATTTTGGCAGACGAAGAAACCCATGCCGACGAGCTGGCAGATTGGCTGGCGAAGTAGTGCGGAATTACTGCAATGCAATCTCACTTTTACTTAAGGAAAAATCATGAACAAATCATTTCGAATGAGCACTCTCCTACTCGCTGCATTTTTAACGGTAGCAAGCACCGGCTGCGCGGTCATGCGCAATCAAGAGACAGTCGGCGCGTATGTTGACGATGTAGGAATTACGACTTCGATCAAAGCCCGCTTTATTGAAGATAAATCTGTCGACGCCAGCGCAATTAGCGTTGAGACGCTCAACGGCACAGTGCAACTCTCAGGCTTTGCAAAATCGAATCTTGAGCGCACGCAGGCGGAGTCGATCGCCCGTGCCGTAGCGGGCGTGCGGGTGGTGCGCAATAGCATCATCGTTCGCACCTAAGCTACAGAAAATCAATTAGTGCTGTTGGAAAACGGATCACGCGCAGAAACCGCTGTACGTACCGTTCAAATGAAAAGGAACGACCATGAACTGGAATTCAATTGAAGGTAACTGGAAGCAACTCAAGGGCAACGTGATTGAGCAGTGGGGCAAGCTCACCGATGATGATTTTGACGTGATCGAAGGCAAACGCGAACAGCTCGCGGGCAAGATCCAGGAGCGCTACGGCATTGCGAAAGACGAGGCAGAAAAGCAAGTCGCGAAGTGGGAGAGTAGCTACTCTAAAGACTGGCTTCGCTCAGGGCTGTAAGCCCCTGCTTGCATCAATACCCGCGGCGCAGATGAGGTGTATGTTGACCGAAATCTGCAAAAAATAGGCCAAATCTGCGCCGCAGGTATTTGCCCAACGCGCAACGTCAACACTTGATTAAAAAAAAGAAAAAGGGCTACGTTTTCACGTAGCCCTTTGAATTAATTTGGCTCCTCGACCTGGGCTCGAACCAGGGACCTACGGATTAACAGTCCGGCGCTCTACCAACTGAGCTATCGAGGAATCAAGCCTGAGATTATGGCACGGATTACGTCGTTTCGTCAACTTTACCGCGATGCACATTAAACTTTGCGCATGAAAAATCGCTTTATTTTTATCACGGGGGCCAGCGGCGGGCTCGGCAGCGCATTGGCCTTTGCCTGCGCAGCGCGCGGCGCAACGGTCGTGCTGCATGGGCGCAAAAGCGAAAAATTGGATCAGCTCTATGATGCGATTGTTGATGCCCGCCATCCAGAGCCTTTTCTAATGCCGTTGGATTTCACACAGGCTAGCGTCGATGCGTTTGGCCAAATCGCTGATGCCATCAAAAAACAATGCGGCAGCCTCGATGCTCTTGTGCACTGCGCGGCCGAGCTTGGCGCGGTGAGCCCGCTCGAGCATCAAAGCGTTGAGCACTTGCGTGCAACTTGGCTCACCAATACCCTGAGCCCGATCATGCTCACGCGCGCGCTTTCTCCTGCCCTGCGCGCGGCCGCTGCGCAAAGCCGCGCGCCACGCATTATTTTCACCACCGATTCCCATGTCGATACGCCAGCGCCTTACTGGGGTGGTTACGGTGTGAGCAAGGCTGCCATCGCGCATTTCGCGCAAATACTCGCCCAAGAATGGGATTTCGCGAAGGTGCACGCAATTGCACCGGGCGCGATTGATTCACCGCTGCGCACCAAAACCCATCCGGGCGAAACGAAAGAATCGCGCATTGCGTTGGCCGATGCTATTTCACAGTATGTCGCACTCTTAGACGATTAAAGGGGTCAATCTGCGCCGCAGGTATGGCGGCTGTAGCGTCTACGATCAACTGATCGCAACCCGACGACTGGCTTTTTAAAATTGGAATTTCACTCAATCGTACGCAAATGACGTAGCCGAATGCGTAGCGCACGAAAGTCGTCGGCATGCATTTGGTCGGGGAAAAATGCACACCGAATGCGATCACCTGATTGGGTGCGCGCGTCAAAGGCGATCAGCCACGGCGCAACGAAAATTGGCAGTAGCGGCTGCGCGGTCTCGGGCTCATTTTGAGCCTCGCGCCGCAGACTAAGAGCATCCATCGGATCAATCGAAATTTCGACAACGGGATTGCGTTGCCTGCGCGCTTGCCATGCACCATAAAGCATCAACGAGACAGCTAAAAAAATGCTTAATTCCAGTGAAATCTGCGCCGCAGGTATGAGCACACTGGCGAACGCGAACGCCGCGAACAGCAATCGGCGCTGCCACCGCGACTTGCGCAATCGCAACGTCAACAACGGGCGATGCGCACGGATGATCTGTGAATCAGTTTCAGAAAAGCCAAGCCGCGCGCGCTGCGCTTGAAACCACGCTGCAATCTGCGCCGCAGGTATTGGCATAAAACGTGGGGCTAAGCCCTGCTCTTTTGCTTAGCCAAGTAAAGCCAAGTCTCGACCACCGTATCGGGGTTAAGCGAAATCGTTTCGATTCCTTCGTTCATAAGCCAGAGCGCAAGATCGGGATGGTCTGACGGGCCTTGACCGCAAATACCGACGTACTTCCCCGCTTTTTGGCAGGCTTTAATCGCCATCGAGAGCATCGCTTTCACCGCATCGTCGCGCTCGTCAAACGTGGCCGCGATGGGGCCACCACTATCGCGGTCTACCGCGAGCGTCAATTGCGTCATGTCGTTTGAGCCGATGGAGAAGCCATCGAAATGCTCCAAAAATCGATCTGCCAAAATTGCGTTTGACGGGATTTCGCACATCATGATGATGCGTAGCCCATTCTCGCCGCGCTGCAAGCCGTGCTTGGCCAACGCTTCAATCACAGCCTTGGCTTCCGTGATGGTGCGTACGAACGGAATCATCAATTCAACGTTAACGAAACCCATCGTCTCGCGCACGCGCTTCATCGCCGCGCATTCGAGCGCGAAGCAATCAGCAAACTCCGCCGAGGCATAGCGCGACGCGCCGCGAAAGCCCAACATCGGGTTTTCTTCATGGGGCTCGTAAGCGGGGCCACCGATTAGATTTGCGTATTCGTTCGATTTGAAATCGCTCAGGCGCACGATCACTTTTTTGGGCGCAAACGCCGCCGCAATCGTGGCCACGCCTTCGGTAACTTTTGCAACGAAATACTCCTTCGCATCCGCGTAGCCGCCGATGCGGGCATCAATTTGTGCTTTCAGCTCGGCCGAAACACTGGGGTAGGCAAGCAATGCTTTCGGGTGAATGCCGACGTTGCGATTAATAATAAATTCCAACCGCGCCAAGCCGACGCCCTCATTGGGCAACTGGCAAAACTCAAATGCGAGCTCAGGGTTACCAACGTTCATCATGAGCTTGACCGGCGACGGCGGCATTTTGTCCATCGCGACGTTGATCACGTCAAACGCAAGCGTGCCATCATAGACCTTGCCGGTATCGCCCTCAGCGCAGCTCACGGTAACGTGTTGGCCTTCTTTTAATACTTTCGTTGCGTCGCCACAACCGACAATCGCCGGCACGCCCAGCTCGCGCGCAATGATCGCGGCGTGGCAGGTGCGTCCGCCCCGGTTGGTGACGATGGCTGCCGCCCGCTTCATCACTGGCTCCCAATCGGGGTCGGTCATGTCGGTGACCAAAATATCACCGGCTTTTACGCTCTCCATTTCACTGGAATGCTTAACCAACCGCACCACACCGGTACCAATTTTTTGCCCAATCGCGCGGCCACTGGCCAACACTTCTGCCTCGCCCTTCAACTGATAGCGCGTCAGGTTTTGGCCTTTGGTTTCTTGCGATTTCACGGTCTCGGGTCGGGCTTGCAAAATGTAGAGCCTGCCATCTTGCCCGTCGCGTCCCCACTCAATATCCATCGAGCGTCCGTAGTGTTTTTCAATAATGATGGCGTAGCGCGCGAGCTCTTCCACTTCGGCATCGGTGATCGAAAAAGCCGCAGACTGCGCCGCAGGTACGTCAATCGTCTTCACGCTGCGGCCCGCGCTTTGGTCTTCCGCAAAAATCATTTTGATGGCTTTACTGCCTAAATTCTTGCGCAAAATCGCGGGTTTGCCAGAATTTACGTTAGGCTTGTAGACATAAAACTCATCTGGGTTGACCGCACCTTGCACCACCGTTTCGCCCAACCCGTAGCTAGAAGTCACGAACACCACTTGATCAAAGCCTGACTCAGTATCAATCGTAAACATAACCCCAGCCGCGCCAGAATCAGAGCGCACCATGCGCTGCACGCCTGCTGAAAGTGCTACGACATCGTGCGCAAAATTTTTGTGTACGCGATAAGCAATCGCGCGGTCGTTATAGAGCGAGGCGAAAACTTTTTTCATCGCCGTCAATACGTTGTCTGCGCCGGAAATATTCAAAAAACTTTCTTGTTGCCCAGCAAACGAAGCATCAGGCAAATCTTCAGCAGTAGCGGACGAGCGAACAGCGACCGTAATCGGGCCGTCTTTTTCCATTTGGGCATAGGCTGCGCGCACCGCGGCTTCCAGCTCTGGCGTGAGCGTGGCCGACTCGACCCAACCTCGAATTTTTGCACCTGCAACCGAAAGCGCGCGGACATCATCGACATTCAACGCCGCCAACCGCTTTGAGATTTTCTCGGTCAAACCGCTGCGGGCAATGAAATCGCGAAAGGCATCGGCGGTCGTTGCAAACCCATCGGGCACCCGAATGCCCTTCGCATCCAACTGGGAAATCATCTCGCCCAGCGAAGCGTTTTTCCCGCCCACGTTTTCAACATCGGACATACGAAGTTCACGAAACGGGATCACTGCGCGCATGGAAAGCCTTTGGGTTTTGAAATGAAAGTACCTGCGGCGCAGATTTTACGTGGGTTTCGGGTTAATATGCTGCGGCGCAGCATTAGGGTTTTCAGCACGGGTTTTACACGCCAATTCTGCGCCGCAGGTAGGGCAAATTTACTTATGGCTGCGCTACTGAGTGGTTAAAAACACACGCACGGTTCCTGAAAGGTGACGCGTGTGGGAGGTAAATTCGCAACCCGCTACTAAACTCGGGGCTATGCGTTTTGCATGGCGCGATTAGATCCGCCATTTTTTTGCCTTCATAGAAAGCATCTACAGATGAAATCTCTCTTTTGCCGCACTGCACTTTCCATCGCAGTTTTGTCGATTACCGCGCCAGTTTTCGCCGCAGATCCAGAAGTCACCCCCTATCGCCCGGGCGTCGGCTCACCGGCAGTGCTTTCTGCTACCGGCTATGCTGAGCTTGAGCTGGGCTACGATTTGGCCCGGGGCGGTGGTGTGCGCGCTGATGCCTTTGGCGCGCTGCTGAAGTATGGGCTGTCTGATAATTTCGGGCTGCTCGTTGGCTTGCCTTACTTGCGCATTGACGCCGGTGGCGCATCTGAGCGCGGCTTGAGCGACGGAACCCTGGGCTTGAAATTTGTAACCAAAGGCGGCGAAGGCTTGGCCTACGGCGCCCAACTCAGTATGAGCCTGCCGACCGGAAAAGACGCGTTTCGCTCGGATAATCCAAGCGTGAATTTAACCGGCTTACTCGGCGTTGATTTCAGTGGTTTTCATGCTGATTTCAATCTTGGGCTTACACAAGTCGGCGATGTTGATTTCGGCGTTTCGAAATCCCGCACCAACTACTCACTGGGCGTCTCCCGTGCGCTTGACGGCGGCTTTGGCGTTGGCGTTGAAGCCTCAGGCACGCGCCAAAGCGGAGCAGGTAACGTGACCACGATTTTGGGCGCGCTCACCTATACCGTAAATCGTAATTTCGCAGTTGATACTTCAGTCTCACGCTCACGCAGTGGCGGCACCAACGTCAACGGCTTCGGCGTTGGGATGACGTATTTATTCGGCAAATAATCTACGTTTTAAATTTACGTAAAAGGGCGCAATGTGCGCCCTTTTTTTATCTATTTTTCCGATACCTGCGGCGCAGATTAGCGCGCTAACCGCAGATTTCCTCCTTTGGGGTCGATCAAAACTTAGCGTCCGCCCCGCAACATATCGAGCCGCGCGACGGCCGCTGCTGCAGGCTTAGCCGGTAGCTTAAAGGCATCAACGATCGTATCAATCGAGCTTTGCACCCGCGATGCCTCCATCACGCCCAAGCCAATTTCGTTTGCCCGTTGCGTTTGCACAAATTGCTCAAAGGCAATCCGCAACCGGCGATATTCCAATTTTTCATCCGTTTTTGGCTCCGCTTCTTTCACTGCGCCGATGGCGCGCTCGGGGTCGCGCAGCGCGTCACGCAACGCACCGTCGTACGCTTTCAAAACTCGGGTAACGGTTTTTGGATTGGCCGCTAGAAATTTTGGATTGACCATGATGACGTTGCCGTACATCCGCAAGCCCTGCTCATGAAATGGGTAGACGGCGTAGTCGTAGCCCGAGACCCCCTTTTTTTCCAGATTCAACATCGTCGTGAAATAAAAACCAGTAATCGCATCAACTTTACCTTCAGCGAAAGCAGCTTCGCGCTGAGCCGCGTCTACGTTTTCCCATGTCACTGCGCCGAGGTTTGCCAGCGACGCAAACGCAGGCCACAGCCGACGCCCCGCATCAAACGCCGGCGCACCGAGTTTTTTGCCAGTAATATCGGCGAGCTTCGTGCCGCCAGTGCTTTTACGCACAAAAAGCGCGGCTGGCATCCGATCATAAACAACATAAACCGCGACTGGGGGAGTCTCGGTTGGATTTTTTGCGGCGTATTCGATCAACGCACCGAAATCGCCAATGCCCATATCAAAATCGCCCTTTGCAACCGCGGCGATGGTCGCCCCAGAGCCCGTTCCGGGTGTTGCGGTGACTTTTAGTTTGTCCGCTGGAAAGTTGGTTTTAACCGCCATAAGCAGTGGTGCTGCGGGCCCTTCCCAACGCCAGTCGTTTAAGAAACGCACGCTCGGGGTATCGCTGCTTTGATTTTGCGTTTGCCCAAAAGCCGCAGAAGTGAGGCCGATTGCTGCGATGAGCAGCGTGAGCCATCGTGTGGCGGACATTACCAGACCGTTGCATTTCATTTACAGATTCCAATTTAACTATTGTTATTAGAGTTTATTAGAATAATCCTATTGGCATTATTATTTATGATAAACGGGCAATATGCTCAACTTGATGTCGTATTTTTGCTTTATTTTGGTGCGAATTGAGCGAAATCGATCCAAAACTGCGCCGCAGGTATTTTCAAAATAGTCGTAAACCTAGGTCAATGCGCCCCGATTGGTGTATATTTAAACACTATGCTTCGCGCCCTCTACGTCGATTTCAATAGTTTCTTTGCCTCCGTTGAGCAGCAGGTGCGCCCTGCTTTGCGCGGCAAGCCGATCGCGGTCGTTCCCAGTTTGGTCGATACCACGTCGTGCATCGCGGCCAGCATTGAAGCCAAGTATTTCGGCGTCAAAACCGGCACCCGGGTGTCCGACGCCCGGCAGCTTTGCCCACAGATTACCTTCGTCGCGTCGCGCCCCGAAATCTATGTCCAATGGCATCATCAGTTGGTCGCCGCAGTGGAGAGCTGCGCGCCGATCGCCAGCATTAATTCCGTCGATGAAATGTGGATTCGTTTAAGCGGGCGTGATCAATCGCGAGAAAATGCAACGCTGCTGGCCAAGCAAATCAAAGCTGCGGTGACCCGCGCCGGTGGCTGGCTGCAGTGCTCTATCGGCGTTGCACCCAATGAATTTCTGGCCAAGACCGCTAGCGATATGGTGAAGCCCGATGGCCTCGTCGTGGTCGAGCAACACGATTTACCCGATGCGCTTCTACCGCTCAAGCTGACTGATTTTGTAGGCATCGGTAAGCGCATGCATGAGCGGCTCTTGCGCGCAGGGATCAGCAGCACCCACGCCTTGGTAAACGCCGATGTGCATACACTACGCAAAGCCTGGGGCGGCATCGAGGGCGAGCGCATGTGGGCCAAATTGCGCGGCGAAGCGATCGAGCGCGCACCCACGCAAAAGGCCAATGTCAGCCACTCACACGTGCTCGCGCCCCATCTGCGCACCTTACCAGCGGCGCAATCGGTGCTTGATCGGCTCACCCAAAAGGCGGCGATGCGCATGCGCAGTTATCGGCTCGTGGCCGGATCGCTTTGCGTGAGCCTCAAAATGCGTGACGGCATGCGCTGGGAAGCGCGCCAGCGGCTCGACCATACCGACGATACCCGCACCCTGCTCCATGCTGTTGCCGCGCTCATGGCGCAAGCGCTGGCCGCGCCACTGGTGCGCGCGGGTGCTCCCGTGCAAGTGGGGATGAGCTTGGGCGGGCTCACCCCGGCTCAGGGCGCGACCCGCTCGCTTTTTGATGCCCCAAGCGCGGCCAGCAACGGCGGCAACCCGCTCACCACCGCAACTGCCGAGACCGGCGAGCAGCTTGATCGTGCGCTCGATGCTCTAAATCTAAAGTTTGGCAAAAATACGATCTATTACGGCGGCGCCCACCGTGCGCTGCATGCCGCGCCAATGCGCATCGCGTTTAACCATGTTCCCGATTTGGTCATCGAAAGCGATACCCAAAAGCAATCGCAGCTCTCGCTCAAGGCCGCGATGAGCGCACGCTAATGCTGCCTGTAGGCCAAACCCTGCGGCGCAGATTGCGGCACTAATCGCGATATTGAGTGAATGCGACTTACTTTTCAGCAAAACGCAATCGATGCGTGGCCGCAATCTGATCTCGCCACGTCTCGGCGAGCTGCGCTTGCCGCGCAAATTCTGGCCAGCGATTCACCGCGTTAATCACCTCATCCACAATCGAGCGCGCCCGCCCGCGCTTCATCAGCGCTGATTTCGCGCAGGCGTCAAAGTCTGCCAACGTAAATCCATCGCGCTTACCATTCATCGTCATCTGGTGCGTTGCCGTCCACGCGCCCGCAGGGTTGTAGCTGTAAGTCACGTCGTAGGCAGGGGCGAGCGCCCATTGCCCCTGCTTATTCATGAGAAAGGCAATATTTTTGACATGATCGTCTTGGTTGCGGGCGACGATATTGAATGCCATGCGCCGAAATTGCTCCTCGGTCGTAGCCATGGGCAGTTTGAGCTGACGGACCACTAGCAATGCTTGCTCGTAGGAATACGCACCCGCTTGATTGAAATCAAAATGGGCCATTGCGCAGAGCGATTGCATGTGTAATTTTTCACCGCCTATGCGCCGATCAAAGCGTCGGGTCATGAAATGCCGCCGACCATTTTCTTCCAATAATCGGCACTCACTCATGGTGATACCTGCCGCTTTTGCCATCAGATAATAGGCAAATTCAATCGCGCCGAAGCCAGAGGGATCATCTAGCTCTTTATCGCGATTGCTCGATACGCCATCAAATTTCAGCAGCCAATATTCGTAGCCTGCGCCCGCTGCGATTTGCCCAGAGCGCACTTCGTTGGTCTCCCGATTCCACGCGATCACCGCCTTTGCGCGCGCGCCGCCGGCCGAGGTGCCCACCTGCAAAATATCGCGTAGCGCCCGCTCTTTGCCCGCCGCATGAAAATGCCCCTGCACGTTGTGGCGATGGGTCAACACCTCGCTTGCTAACTGCACCAGCGCATCGATCTGCACTTTGCCTGCTGCGCGTTGCTTGGGCCCAAGCGCGGGGGCGAATTCAAGCGCACCCATCCCGCGCGTGCCTGTGTAGCAAAGGCGCTCGACCGCACCAAAGCTCGCCGCGCTGCGACCGAGGGTGGCGAGCCACGCATCGATCAAGGCGTTGCCAAATTTATCGGGTAGGCTATCGGCGAGCAAGCCCGGCAGCCCATGAAAGGTCGCCCGCGGCAATGCGGGAAATTCATAAATGCGCCGCGAAAGCGGCATCGTAAGTGGTGAAATCTCAATGCCACTCGTTGCAAATTCCGCATCGTATTCAAACGCTGCGACCTCGCGCCCTTCATCGATTGAGACCGCGCCAATCGTGCGCCCCCAAAGCTGCACTTCCGCAATCATAAAGGCTCGCCCCACGCCCAAGGCTTGGGCGCGATCGACTTCGCACGCACGTTCGCGCTTTGGGCGCGGACCCGCTGGCGCACCTTGGCTTGCAGCTTCAATTGCATCATCGGGCTGACGGTGGGTGCCGGGATCAGCGCATCTAGCCGCTCCAGTAAACCGAGCACGCGACAGACCCGCAAAAAGCCCGAGAGCTGGGTCGCCACCGCGCCCGACTCCATGCGCTCAATCGTGCGTTTAGCGAGGCCCGCTTGCTCCGCCAGCGCTGCCTGCGTTAAGTTTTGCGCGACGCGTGCGCTTGCGATGCGTGCGCCCAGCGCCTGCAATACGGCTTCATCATTTAATTGCGGTGAAATATTCATAATGCGCCTTATATGGCGAATTATATAAATTTATCACACTAAATTCGCCATTAATGACGAGTTTTAATTAAATCGTCTTTAATGGCGATTTAATATGCAGATAAGCAACTAATTCACCTTTTGTGACGACTTAGTTTTCTTTTAATTACTCGAATATATTATGGCTCGAACCATAAAAGCGATCATACCTGCGGCGCAGATGAGCCCGCTTTTGAGGCAAAACCCGTCAGAATGAGCCAAATCTGCGCCGCAGGTATGGGCAAGCTAAATAAGAATTCTCGCGAAGGCTCGCGGCGAAATGACCCAAATCTCCAAAAGGCAATCTACGCTGTCAAACTCGCCAAAGCTTCTGCCAACTTCGCGCCGTCTGTCCCGCCGGCCATGGCTAACTCAGGCTTGCCGCCGCCTTTGCCGCCCACGATCGCCGCGGCTTTACCCACGATCTCGCCGGCTTTGTATTTGCCGACCAAATCAGAGGTGACGCCTGCGCAGAGCGAGACTTTTCCATCTGCCGATTTTGAGCCGAGCAGGATGATGCCGCTGCCCATTTTGCTTTTGATCTGCTCGACCATTTCGCGTAGGGTTTTCGCATCTGCGCCGTCGACTTCGGCGGAAAGCACTTTTACGCCGTTGATTTCTTTCGCTTTAGCAAGCAAATCTCCGCCTGCAGCGGCAGCCAATTTGCTCTTTAATCGTTCGAGCTCCTTTTCAAGTGCGCGGGCGTGCTCTTGCAGCGCGGCGATCTTTTCAGGGATCAGGGCCGCGGGCGATTTGAGCATCGCAGCCACTTCGTTGGTGCGGGCATCAAGCGCTTGCACCACCGCTAATGCCCCTATGCCCGTGACCGCTTCAACGCGGCGCACACCTGCGGCCACGCCGGTTTCTGCGATGATTTTGAAAAAGCCAATATCGCCAGTGCGCGTGACGTGCGTGCCACCGCAAAATTCTTTACTCGTGCCAATTTCCAACACCCGCACGACATCGCCATACTTCTCGCCAAAGAGCATCGTCGCGCCGGAGGTGCGGGCTTTTTCGAACTCCATCACCTCTGCGTGGGTGGCAGAATTCGCGATGATTTCGGCATTCACCAGCGCTTCTACTTTGCGAATTTCGGCATCGGTAATCGGGGCGTTGTGCGCGAAATCAAAGCGGGTTTTATCTGCATCCACGAGCGAGCCTTTTTGGGCAACGTGCGCGCCCAGCACTTCCCGCAGCGCCTTGTGCATGATGTGCGTGGCCGAATGGTTGCGGATGGTGCAGCTGCGGGCGTGCAGGTCAACCTGCGCGTTCACGCTATCGCCCACTTTCAGCGTGCCCTGCGTGAGTGTGCCGTGGTGGCCAAACACATCTGGGATTACTTTTTGGGTATCGGAGACGGCGAACGCTCCGCCGACAAAGTTGAGTTGCCCCTGATCGCCCACTTGCCCGCCGCTCTCGGCATAAAACGGCGTATGGTCAAGCACAACGATTGCGTCGTCTCCAGCCTCAATCTGCGCCGCAGGTATGCCGCCTTTGTAAAGCGCAACGACCTTGCCTGCGTGCGCGAGGGTGTCGTAGCCGTGAAAGGTGGTTTTCTCGCCGTCGTAGGCGAGCGCTTTGTCCATCTTAAATTTACCGGCGGCGCGGGCTTGGGTTTTCTGCTTCTCCATGGCCACGGCGAAGCCTGCTTCGTCCACTTCAACATTGCGCTCGCGGCAGACGTCTGCTGTTAAATCAAGCGGGAAACCATAGGTGTCGTAGAGCTGGAAAGCCACGGCACCATCAAGCGTTTTGATGCCTGCTGGCAATGCCTTATCGAGGATGGTCATGCCATGCGCCAGCGTCTCAGAAAACCGCTCTTCTTCTGTTTTGAGGGCAGCGGTCACCTGCGCCTTTGCCGCACGCAGCTCGGGATAAGTCTGCCCCATTTCTTGATCAAGATCATCCACTAATTTATGGAAGAACAATCCGGTTTGCCCGAGCTTATGGCCGTGACGCAAGGCGCGGCGAATGATCCGGCGCAACACATAACCGCGGCCTTCGTTTGACGGGATCACACCATCCACAATTAAAAACGAGCAGGCGCGAATATGATCGGCGATCACGCGCAGGCTTGGGTTCGCCATGTCTGTTGCGCCGGTTTCGCGGGCGGCGGCTTTCACCAAATTTTGGAAAATATCGATTTCGTAATTGCTGTGTACGTGCTGCAATATTGCGCTCAAGCGCTCTAAGCCCATGCCGGTATCGACGCACGGCTTTGGCAAGGGCAGCATCGGGCCGTCTTTGACTTCGCGGTTGTATTGCATGAACACGAGATTCCAAATCTCGATATAGCGATCACCATCTTGCTCGGCCGAGCCCGGTGGGCCGCCCCACACTTTATCGCCGTGGTCGTAGAAAATCTCGCTACACGGACCGCATGGGCCCGTATCGCCCATCATCCAAAAATTGTCTGAGGCGTAGCGGCTGCCTTTGTTATCGTTAATGCGCACGATGCGCTCAGCAGGCACGCCCACTTCATTTTTCCAAATATCGTAGGCTTCATCATCTTCAAAATACACCGTGACCCAAAGTTTTTCTGCAGGCAAGGCATAGACGACGGTGAGCAATTCCCAGGCATACTTAATTGCGTCGCGTTTGAAATAATCGCCGAACGAAAAGTTACCCAGCATCTCAAAAAACGTATGGTGGCGCGCGGTGTAGCCAACGTTTTCCAAATCGTTATGCTTGCCGCCCGCGCGCACGCTGCGCTGCGAAGATGTCGCACGGGTATACGCCCGTTTATCAATACCTAAAAAGCAATCTTTGAACTGCACCATGCCAGAATTGACGAACAGTAACGTTGGATCCGTGCCCGGAATGAGCGAGGAAGAGGCCACATATTGGTGGCCTTTGCTTACGAAAAAATCGGTGAATTTTTTGCGGATTTCGGAAACGTTCATGTCGGGCTAGGCGTTAAGCAATTCAGAGGGGAAAATGAGCAAAACGATGCATTGCGCGTGAAAACCTGCGCAATGCATCGCTTGGAACTCGGCTTTGCTGGATTATCGCATTTCGACGACAATCAGAATCGACCAAAACCACCGCTTTCACTGGAGAAATGGTGCGTAAATGGCCAAATCTGCGCCGCAGGTTTGGGCGAATTGTCGAGATGCGTTCGCCATCGCAGCCATACGACACGCTACCAATGTGTCGTCGCATGACGGAGACATATTGACGTTCGGGATGAGAAAGCCTACCCTAAGCAAATTGTTTGCAATCGGGGGTGTGCACTTGGCTCATTTAATGCGTCGCACGGCGGGCTGGCTTTGCATGTGCGCGAGCGTTGCGGGCGCCACCGCGATCGCCCAGCCCGTGCGCTCGACTGTGCAGCCAGACTTCAACCCCACCATCGACGCTGCGCGCATGCTCACGCAAGCCTCGTTTGGCGCTACGCGAGCCGAGATTGATCGTGTCGCAGGCATTGGCGCAAACGCATGGATCACCGAGCAATTCGCCAAGGCTGCGCGCTCGTATATTCCGAATACGCTGGCGTATCAAGATGCGGGGAACTATTACTTCAACCCGGCGGTGGGATCGCTTTGGAAGCAAATCTTCGAAGGCGAAGATCAACTGCGCCAGCGCATGGTCTTCGCACTCTCGCAAATTATGGTGATTTCGCTGCGCAATTCCACCCTCGCTTCCCAGCCGTGTGGGGCGGCGAGTTATATGGATACGCTCGGGAAACACGCATTCGGGAATTTCCGCGATCTGCTCAAAGACGTCACGCTGCAACCCGCGATGGGCGAGTATTTGGACATGAAACGCTCAGGCAAAACCCTTACCGTGAATAACCCCGAAGGCGCATTGGTGAAGTTTTACCCCAATGAAAATTATGCGCGCGAGCTGCTGCAGCTTTTTTCCATCGGTACCGTGATGCTCAATCTTGACGGCAGCCCAAAGCTTGATGGTGCTGGCAAAGCCATTGCCAGTTACGATGAATCGATCGTAAAAGGCTTCGCCCAAGCGTTCACCGGCTGGACTTTTTCGCCCGATAAAGCGCGCGACCCGCAATGGAATGAACCCAGCCGCTGGTTATATGCGTTTTACCCAAGCGAGACGCAATTTCCCACTGCTAGCGAACGCAATGCTGTGCTGTGTAGCCAATGGACAAAGCCGATGGAGCCTTGGCTGGTTAACCGCGCGCAAAGTGGAAACTATGATGTCTGTAACCGGCAGCAAGAAGCAGGGCAAGTGCCAGACTACAGCACGTGCGTGAAACCCGATCTACCGCCGCCACACGAGACTGGCGCTAAAAAATTGCTTAGCGGCACGATGCTGGCGGCAAATCAAACGCCGATGCAAGATATGGATGCGGCGATTGATAATATTTTTAACCACCCCAATGTCGGCCCCTTCATTGGCAAGCAACTCATCCAGCGGCTGACGATGTCTAACCCGCAGCCGCCGTATGTTGAGCGCGTCGCGAAAGCATTCAACGACAACGGCAAAGGCGTACGCGGCGATATGAAATCGGTGATTCGCGCCATTTTGATGGATCCCGATGTGCGGCTTCACATGCGCGCGGAAGGCCCGCTCGCCGGAAAGCTCAAAGAGCCCATCGTGCGCTTTGTGCAATTTTTGCGCGCGTTTAATTCCCGCGCTGCCGCGGGCTACTACGAGCTGCCTGATCTGAGCGCCCCGGATTCGCTCTATCAATCGCCACTCGCCGCACCGTCGGTGTTTAACTTTTACCGACCAGATACGCCGCTTCCGGGGCAACCGGCCTACGCAAAAGCGCTTGCGCCAGAATTTCAATTGGCGACCGCCAATGCCATTGCCGCTTGGGCTGACTTTTCAGATGGCTATATGATTCGCGGCTACGGCAGCTGGAACGAAGGTGCGGACATCGGCAAGCACATCAAACCCGACTACACCACCTACATCGCGCTCGCCCAAACCAACCCCGCCAAGCTCATCGATGAGCTCACCATCGTGCTGCTCAACGGCACGATTACGCCCGCCTTCCGCACCGAGCTGATCCGCGCGGTGACCAATACGCCGCCGCCAGACCAATATACACAACCGGTCGAGAAATTAAATGTCGCCCTCTGGCTCATTGTGAATTCGCCTGAATTCCTCATTCAAAAATAACGGACGATCGACTATGAACCGCAGACAATTTATGCGCGACGCCGCTCGCTTTGCGGGTGCAAGCGCCATGCTGCCATTTGCCCGATTGGCGCATGCGGTGGGGCCATTCACCGACTACAAAGCACTGGTGTGTTTGTATATGTATGGTGGCAACGATTGCCACAATACGATCATTCCACTCGGGAGTGAATACGCAACCTACGCCGCCGCGCGCGCTGGCTTGGCAATGTCAAATTCCATCAATATCGCCGCTGACAATCCTGCGAACTCAATTTTCACGCGCCCGCTCAATGCCATTACCCCGAGCAATGCAAGTGGGCGCAGCTTTGCATTGCACACCAGCTTGAAAAAAACAGCCGCGCTCTTTAACGCGGGAAAAGCAGCCGTGGTCTCAAACGTCGGCCCGCTGATCCAACCCACCACGAAAGCGCAATATTTGGGAGAAAGCGTAGCGCTGCCGCCGCAGCTTTTTTCTCACAGCGACCAAGAGGTGTATTGGCAATCACTCTCGGGCGCTCTCGACCAAACAGGTTGGGGCGGGCGCTTCGCTGATTTGATGGAGGCTGCGCGCACCAACGGCAACTCGCCGCTTGCCATTGCGACCACCGTGTCTGGAGATACACCCTTTCTGCGCGGCGAAACGGCAGTGCCGTATTCCATTTCGCCGTACGGCCCGCAGCCAATGCGCGCATATCGCAGCTGGGATGCGTACGCCGGGTGCAGCACCTGCCCCGATACCCAAAAAGCGTTTGAAAAGCAAATCATCGCAACGCGCTTAAACCGCTATGAAGAGGCTTATGGCGATGCCCTCGCCCGTGCCATCGATACCCAGCGTTTTATCAGCGGCGGCTTAGATGTGACGCCCACCTTCCGCGGCGATTTTCCCGGCACTGGCGCTGACGTTTTGCCCTTGCAAGACGCAGCTAAACCTGGAGTGGCGCAACACGACGGGGTCATGCAAAACCGGCTTGCGGACCAACTGCGCATGGTCTCGCGCATGATCGCCGCGCGCGGAAATTTGATTGCTCCCAACGGGGTGACGCCGAAGCGGCAAGTCTTCTTTGTCTCCATTGGCGGCTTTGACTCTCATGGCGCAAATTACCAAGATCACGCGCAATTGCTGGCCGCGATTGATGGCGCTGTGGCCGCCTTCCAAGCAAAAATGGAAGCCCTCAACATGGCCCAAAACGTCACGCTATTTACCGCCAGTGAATTTGGCCGCACGCTTGAATCCAACGGCGAAGGCAGCGATCACGGCTGGGGCAGCCACCATTTCGTCGTCGGCGGCGCAGTGCAAGGCGGGAAATTTTTTAGCGCGCCAGGCGCGGGCAGCTTTCCGCTTGTAGCGCTCAACACCACTACCGACATTGGCGAAGGCCGCTTACTGCCCACGATCTCCGTTGAGGAATACGCCGCGACCCTCGGGCGCTGGTTTGGAATTACCGAAACAGAGTTGAAAATAGTGCTACCAAATCTAAATAGTTTCCAGCAGTTTGCTAATTTCAATGTGGGGTTTTTGGGCTGAAATCGATCATACCTGCGGCGCAGAAATGATCGATTTTCGGGGAAATCTCCCGATGTTTTTTAGAAAAATTTCGTAGGGTGATCGGGCGCGCGTTGATTTAGTATTTGTAAAGCGCGGACAAGCTCAATACATCGTAATCAAGCTTGCCGTTTGAGCGCGTGGGATCAGCGCCAATAAAACTAAACGTGCGCCCAAGCCCAAAGGTGCGCTCCCATTCGAGACGCACGCCGACGTTGCGATTGGCATTCCACTGCACACCAAGGCCGAGATGCGGACGGGCTTGATTGGATTTTGGAGCGGTGAACTCCCGGTCACCAACATCTGCATCGGGCCGAAACTCTGAATACCGAAGCTTGGCTAGACCAACGCCACCGCGCAGGTAGACATCAAACGTGGGATGAAGACTCGCCGTCGCGATCGCATCGATACTCAATGCGGAAGCCGACCACGACGCGTATTGGGTGATCGGCGTGACCTTATTGAGGGAATATGTGGCGCGAAATTTTCCGAAATCTGCATACGACGCTTCGACGGCGAGTGCCGACGCAAATTTATAGCCCAGAAAAATCTTGTATCCGGTATCGGAGCGATCTTCGCGCACGCTGCTTAACGTACCTGCGGCGGCTTGCCCCGCCGCTGTAAATGAATCAGCGATTTGGGATGAAATCGAGCCCACACGCGACGTGCCTGCACCGACGCCGACATAAAGATTTGCCAGAGGTGACTGTGCAAACGCAGTCGGCAGCGCAAGCACCGAGAGTGTGATTGCAAAGGCATTGCGTAACGTTGATGATTTCATAGATATGCTCCGATGATAGAGAGAAGTTGAAATGACTGAGGAGAACGATACCACTTCGGATGAGGTCGACCTACGCGGCGTTACTCTGGTCGGGTGCGGGCTCAAGTGCGTCGCTGACACCCGATGCGTTCCCACTTCGCAATCGCGTCGCACGCGAAACCGCACTACTCATCGTTAGAGCGGGCGAAATCGGCGCGGCGCGCGCGATCAAAAAACGGGCGAAGTGCGTGCTATTCATCGTCTACCGCGCCGCCACGCATCACCCGCAGTGCAAGCGCGACGCTAAATCCTTGCCGCACCATAAAACGCACTTGCCGTGCTTTTTCTTTGTCGTTTTCAGGCACGGCGCGAAATTTACGCTGCCAAAGCGCGCGCGCGGCTGATTCATCGTCGCCTTCACGCTGCGACAGCGCGCTTTGGATGCTCTCCGCATCAACGCCAGCATGCTTCATTTTTTGCGTCAGTGCCCGCGCGCTTGTGAGGCCACCCTCGCGGCGAATGAGGCCTTCGGCAAATCGGGTATCTGACAAATAGCCGAGCGCGCGCATTTCTTCAACCACGCGCGCGGCTACAACCGCTTGCGCATCAAGAATTTCACGCCGATTGGGCGCATCGTCCTCGGGCGCGGGCACTTCATCAAAGGAGGAGGCCGTTTGCTCGATTCCCACGTTTTTACCAGCGCGATTTTGGTCGGACGTGACTATAGGTACATCAACGAACCCAGACCCAAGCGCACCGAGCGGATCGAAAACCTGCTTTGCGCGAGGTAAACGCGCATCTGCAGGCATCGACGACGATGCTGTCAATCGGCTTTTGCGACTGTAAGTCATCTCGATGCCGCTTTGCTGCTCGTGGTCTTGCGCATCACGAGAAACCGACGACTGAGTGCGGGAACGACCCGCATACAGATTGCTCGCGCCGGGAACACTTTTTTCGCTGGAAGGTTCACTTGCAGATTGACCAAAACGACCAGAGCGACCAGAGCGGGCTTTGGTGCCCCACGCGGCACGGGCTTGCGCTTTAGGCTTTGCGATTGCGAGCCCGCTTTTTTCCATCAACGCATGCAATGGCTTTTGGGTCAGTTTTTGCAGCAACTCAGCTTCAGAGTATTCACGGGTGGTCAGCAGTTTGAGTGCCCGATACTTCAAGCGCTTATGAATGTCTTTTTCGTCGATACTCATTGGCGCTTATCAGCTCGCGACGACGCGCTCAACCGGGCATCGTCAACAAAACAACGTTGCGGTAACGCGCTGCTCCGCGCTACCGCTTCGCAAGGGGTGTGCATCCCTTTTGGAAAGTATTTTGTGCGTAAGCCGAAAGGATTACTCCTCCGCGCCCCGCAATGGAGACGGCGTTGCGATATTGAGTATTTCACGCACGCGCCCTTCGATCTCGGCAGACATTTCTGGATGCTCACGTAAGTATTCGCGCGTATTATCTTTGCCCTGCCCGATGCGATCGCCTTTGTAGCTATACCACGCGCCAGATTTATCGACGATGTTATGGGCAACGCCAAGCTCGATAATCTCGCCCTGGCGGGAGATACCTTCTCCATACAGAATATCAAAATGGGCTTCACGGAATGGCGGCGCCACCTTATTTTTAACGACTTTCACGCGGGTCTCATTGCCGACGACTTCATCACCCTTTTTAATGGATCCGATGCGGCGAATATCGAGGCGAACTGAGGCATAAAACTTCAATGCATTACCACCCGTAGTGGTCTCGGGCGAGCCGAACATCACGCCGATTTTCATACGGATTTGGTTAATGAAAATCACCAACGTATTGGTGCGCTTAATATTGCCGGTGAGCTTACGCAGCGCTTGGCTCATTAAGCGGGCTTGCAAGCCCGGCAGCTGATCGCCCATCTCGCCTTCGATCTCGGCGCGCGGCACGAGCGCAGCCACCGAATCGATTACGACGATATCGACGCCGCCGGAGCGCACCAACATATCGGCGATCTCAAGCCCTTGCTCGCCGGTATCAGGCTGGCTAATGAGCATATCGCCAACGTTAACCCCCAGCTTTTGGGCATAGACAGGGTCAAGCGCATTCTCAGCATCGATATAAGCAGCAACGCCGCCCATTTTTTGCATTTCGGCGACAACTTGCAGGCAAAGCGTAGTCTTACCAGACGATTCTGGCCCGTAGATCTCGACCACGCGACCGCGCGGCAGCCCGCCAATGCCCAAGGCAATATCAAGCCCTAGCGAGCCCGTGGAGACGACTTGAATGTCGCTCACCACTTGGCCTTCGCCCATCTTCATGATGGAGCCTTTGCCAAACTGCTTCTCGATTTGCTGCAGCGCAGCGGCCAGTGCTTTATTGCGATCGTCCATGATTTTTTTCGTGATTCACTTATGGGTTAAAGTAGTGTTTAAATCTCTACTAGTGGATGAGTGTACAGCAATCTTGTTAACTGTCAACTGGCGGCCTCGGTTGACAGTTTTGATCTAAATACCTGCGGCGCAGAATGAGGCATAAATCGCGCTACCAACCGTATTTTGCACGCCTTTGAGCCCTCCACGCGCCGCGAAACCGGTCAACGCGGGCAAATTTGGATCAACCGGGAGGCGCAGAGTTTGCCTCAGCCTGCCCCAGCCGCACGATCACGCCAAGCACCGCAAACTCAACCGCGGCCAGCCGCACGGCAGCGCGATCGCCGACGAAATGTGTTGTTTGCGCTTCTACGCCTTTCCCCCGCACGGCCCAGGCAAAGCATACGGTGCCGACGGGCTTTTCGGCGCTGCCACCGCTCGGCCCGGCAATGCCCGTGACCGCTACACAAATATCTGCTTGGCTCTGAATCAATCCGCCCACGGCCATTTCCTGCGCGGTGGCTTCGCTCACCGCGCCATGGGCTTGCAAAGTTGCGCCCGTCACCCCGACGCAATCCATTTTTGCGCCATTGCTATAAGTCACCCAGCCGCGCTCAAACCACGCCGAGCTGCCCGCCAGATCGGTGCATGCTGCAGCGATCATGCCACCGGTGCACGACTCAACGGTTGCGATTGATTTGCCATGGGCAATGCAAGCACTGGCAAGATTCAAAACGAAATCACTATGCATTTGCTTCACTTTTTTTTGACCTTACAAAGTAAGGAATCTGGGGCGCAATCGCGATCAGCGCCATGCCCAAAAGCGCGCTCAAGCCCGGCATATCACCAAATACCGCCCAGCCGAGCAGCACCGAAAACACCAGCTGCACGTACATCCACGACGCGAGCACCGGCGCGGGCGCAATCGTATAAGCCTTAATCAAAAGCCAATGCCCCAGTGCACCAAAAACGCCGATCGATGCAAAGACCACCCAATCGATGGCGGCAACGCGCACCGGCTGCCACCACAACGGCAATGCAATAGAAAGACCCATTGCGCCAACCAAGCCCGCATAAAAAAGCTGCGCACCCGGGCTATCGGTTGCCGCCCGCTTACGGGTGATGATTTGATAAAAGGAATTACACAACGCGGCGCAAAGCGCTAAGCCGACGCCCTGCGGATCAAGCCCGCCACCAGGTCGGCAGATAATGAGCACACCCAAAAACCCGAGCCCGACCGAGGCCCAACGCACGCCGCCAACCTCCTCTTTCAGCCAAAGCCGCGCCCACACCGTCACCAAAATCGGCGTGGCGAACAAAATCGCCGTGGCGTGCGCTAACGATAAGGTGCGCATTGCAGCGAAATAAAAAACCGTCATCACCGCCAGTAATGTGCCGCGCGCGAGCTGCTGCGGCAGATGCTCGGTCTGCCAAAGCGCGCCCCGCGCCATCGTCAGCCCGAAGAGCATCACCACGATCATATGCCCAAAATAGCGCGACCAGACCGTAGCGAACACCGGGAAATGCACAACACAAGCCTTCCCCGCTGCATCCAAGCAGATGAGCACAGAAAGTGCAGCCATCATAAGCAAGATGCCTTTGCGGTGGGAAGGTGGAGGCGACATGGCCACGATCATACGGCATTAAATCGGTGATCTGCCGCCAATGGTGTCGCGGCTGCAATCTGCGTCGCAGGCTCGGTGCGCGCAAGCAGGCGCAAACCTTGCGATAATGCAGGTGAGCTTGCTGGTGAAGCCACTACCTGCGGCGCAGATTTCGCGTTTTTTGGCCTGTTTTTTGGAGAACCCTAATGATGAAACACTTCCGTGCACTTTTACTCGCGACCGCTGGCGCGATCACCTTTTCAGGCTGCGCACCACTGGTCGTGCAAAGCCCCGGCGGCATGCTCTCGCCGGTCAATGCCGTCGCGCAAGGGGACGACAAGCACTTGATGCTGTTTGGCCATGATGTTGTGTCCTACTTCACGGACAACAAACATCAGCTCGGCGCTGAGGCTTATAAATCTAAAGTCGGCGACGTTACCTTCCGCTTTGCCTCGGCAGCCAATAAGGCGCTATTTGACAAAGAGCCAACGAAATACACGCCTCAATATGGCGGCTACTGCGCCAACGGCTTGGTTTACAGCATTCCTTGGGGTGGCAATGCTCAAGATTTCAAAGTCATCGATGGCAAGCTCTATATCTTTGGTGGCCAAGGCTCGCAAGATGCCTTCATGCTCGATCTAAAGAAAAATATCGAGCTCGCAGATCGCTACTGGAAAACGGAAGTCGCCGGGAGTAATGCCTTCCTTCACCGTACCAAGCGCACCACCATCGCGCGCGTATCGCATTACAAATCAGGCCCAGAGCTGGCGGCTGAAGTGGCGAAAGCAAAAGCCAAGTAACCGATCTTCAACCTTTTGCGAACTACCAAAAGCGCGCCATTCAACGCGCGTTTTTCTTTTTTCTTAACCGATGAAATCCCGATGAAAAAACTCCTCCGTAATCTCGCCCTCGCCTTCGCCGCTGCCGCGCTTTCTGCCTGCGCGCCGCTTATCGTGCAAAGCCCCGGCGGCGCGCTCTCGCCTGTCAATGCCGTGAGCGATGGCGAAGATAAGCATTTAATTTTGTTTGGCCATGATGTCGTCGCCTACTTCACCGACGGCAAGCACATGATGGGCTCCGTTGCCCATCGCTCAAAAGTGGGCGAGGTAACTTTCCGCTTCGCCAGCCCGGCCAATAAAGCTGCATTCGATAAAGACCCCGCGAAATACACGCCGCAATTTGGCGGCTTCTGCGCCAATGGCGTTGCTTATGGCATCCCATGGGGCGGCGATGCCGATACTTGGCAAATCATCGATGGCAAGCTCTACATTTTTGGTGGCAAATCTTCCAAAGATGCCTTCATGCTCGACCCAAATAAAAATCTTGAGCTCGCCAACGGGCTCTGGAAAACCGAAGTTGCGGGCAGCAACGCATTCGTGCAGCGCACAAAGCGCATGGTCAGCAAAGTGCCGCACTATAAATCGGGCGAGCAATTGGCTGCAGATGTCTTAAAGGCCAAGAAATAAGGCGATTTTGGGCTAAAACTGCGCCGCAGGTATATGGTTGAAGGCGCGCGGTTTATTCGTGCGTCTTCGGCAAAAGCAGCCTAAGGGCAGTAAAGTAAGTTGAAAAGCGCGTGCCAGCGCGGGTGAGCAAAGCAAGAGACTACGCCTGCGACCAATCTGCCCAAACGGGATAGTTCTCGATCAAATCGAGCAAATTGCGCTAGAACCCTCCGCTGCGGCCTGAGCGTGCCCAGGCCGCAGCGAAGTCACCGCAATATTTGCCCGGCTCCAATTGAGTGAACGGGAGCGCGAGCCGGAGCGCGCATCGCTGGCTGATTTGCCGCCCCGTTGCGCCCAAAAAAGTCTTGTGCGCAATTTGCCGTCGGCAGCTTAAATCGGCTATGGACATCACCACCCGAAACCCAGTATTGTTGTTCCAATTATCGGGTTGATTCCTGTTACGGATCGAAGCGCGCGCGTTGTCGGAATTATTGATCCAAGAGCCACCGCGCAGCGCTGGTGATTGCGCACCCCTTCCGCGCTATTCTCGCAATATGCCCGATCTGATGCAAGCGCTGAGCAGCTGGAGTAACGTTTACGCCGCCTTCCATGATGCCGCGCGCGGCAAGCGCGCGAGCGCAGTCGTCGCTGCCTTTGACCTTGAGGCCGAGCGCCACGTCAGCGAAATTGCGGCATCGCTGCAAGCCCAAGCCTATCGCCCCCAGCCCTATCACTCATTTCTCATTCATGACCCCAAGCGCCGGTTAGTCAGCGCCGCGGCATTTCGAGATCGGGTCGTGCATCACGCGCTCATTCGGGTGATCGAGCCGCTTTTTGAGCCGCGCTTTATTTTTGATAGCTACGCCAATCGCAAAGGCAAAGGCACCCATGCCGCGCTTGATCGGGCGCAAAGCTTTATGCGCCGCTTTCCCTATGTGCTCCAGTGCGATTTGCGGCAGTTTTTTCCCAGCGTCGATCATGCTGTGCTCATGCAATGTTTGGGGAAGCGCATCGTTTGCGCAAAAACCCTCAATGTTTGCCAAACGATACTCGATGGTGGCGCGGGCGTGCTCGATGGCGAATACGAAATGGTCTATTTCCCCGGCGACGATTTGCTCAGCGTCGAGCGCCCGCGCGGGCTGCCGATTGGAAATTTAACGAGCCAATTTTGGGCGAACGTCTTGCTCGATGAGCTCGATCAATTCGTGAAGCACGATTTGCGCTGCAAAGGCTATTTACGCTACGTCGATGATTTTTTGCTTTTTTCCAACTCGAAAGCCGAGCTTTGGGCGTGGAAAGATGCCATTCGCGAAAAGTTAAACGCGCTCCGGCTCTCGCTGCACGAGCGCGAAAGCTCGGTTTACCCCGTGAAAAACGGCATTCCTTTTCTCGGGATGCGGCTTTTCATCGATTATCGTCGGCTCAAAAGCCGCAACGCCCATGCCTTTGAAGCCCGCATGCGCGAATGGCAAATCGCCGTCGCTGCGGGCGAACTCTCAATGGAAGAAGTGCAAATCAAGATTGCCGGCTGGGTGGCGCATGCCGCGCACGCCAACACCGCCATGCTGCGCGAGAAGATTTTTCAGAAATACACCTTTAAACCACCAAAGAAGCGATGAAAAAATCATGACCACCCACTACACCCCGCGCCCGCCCGACGGCGAGCCTGCCAACGGCTTCGTTTTCAGCCCCGTTTTCACCAAAATTTACGAGCTGATCCGCTGGTTGATCCCGCATACGCTGAAATTCCCGCGCCAGCAGCGCTTCGTAGTGGCCGCAGCCCTGCAGCAAGGCTGCCAAACGGTGCTCCAGCGGCTTTTGGAAGCCCAGCGCAGTCAAAGCCCTGCGGCGCGGCTTTTGCACGCCGACGTCGCCCTTGCGCAGTTGCGGCTCAATTGGCGGCTCGCCTTTGAATGGCAGCTCATTACCGAAAAGCAATTCGAGCATGGCGCAAAGCTCATGGAAGAAGTGGGCAAGCTGCTCGGCGCTTGGCTCAAAAATGCACGGGCGCGCTAAAACCAATCCCCTCCCCCAGCGGGGGAGGGCTAGGGTGGGGGAGATTTTGCGCGCCCTCAAACTCGTTCTTCGCAGCGGAAACCACCCCATCCCAGCCTTCCCCGCTGGGGGAAGGCACCAAAACCATCCGCGCTCAAAAATGCGCGAGCGCGCTAACGCGCGCAACCCGCAAACCCTGCTCGCGAGCGCAAATCTCAGCTACTGCCACGAACAGGATTCAGCGTTCATTTTTCGCCAGGGACATCACCACCCGAAACCCAGTATTGTTGCCCCAATCATCGGGTCGAGGCCTGCTACGGAACGAAGCGCGCGCGTAGTCGGAATTATTGACCCAAGAGCCACCGCGCAGCGCCGGGTAATCAGACCCTTTCCAGTCACGATCACGCCCAGTCGGCGTCGCAACGTTTACGCCATCTTTATCGTAAAGATTTGCCTGCCATTCCCAAAGATTCCCTGCTAAATCACTCGCGCCAAGCGCGTTCGGCGGGAAAAGCCCGACAACACTTGCCCGCCCAATTTCACTTTTATCGATATTCGCTTGCAAATGGGCGCTTTTCGCATTGTCATTCCAAAAGTATTCGCGATCATCCGCGCTTTCAAATGAGCTTGCGCGCGCTGCCCGCTCCCATTGGGCTTCGGTCGGCAGATGGATGCCGAAAACACCCCCATCCTGCGCCGCAGGTATTTTCAATGCAATTTCATCCGCCATTTTGGAATTCAGCCACCGAGCATAGGCGCGCGCCTCAAACCAATTCACGCCCCAAACCGCCCGCGACCCATGCGCCCGCTGCTCCGCCCATTGCATCGGGGCTCGCCGGAGTTCCTCGAGCCGCCGTTCAAGACGCGCTTTGTATTCTGGAGGCATTTTTTCCGGATTTTTTCCACTGAGCCAGCGCTTGCCTTCTTCGTCTAGAAACCACTTTTCTGTGTAGCCTCCATCATCGACGAAGGCGGCGAATTGATCGACGGTGGTGAGATTGAGGGCGATTAAGAAATCGTTTGTGAGGTCGAATTCCCGGCGCGGGTTATCGTTCTCCGATTTCGCGCCCATCCAAAACTTACCGGACTTCACGCGAACGAAGCCGGGGATAGGCTCGTTCTCATCTGAATTGCCTTTGTATTTTTCTTTCGGCAGCCAAAGCGCAACACCAGGTTTTTTGGCATCTTTATCTTCTTTTGATGCCCAAAGCGTTTCCCCATCAAACCGAACATCCGCCCCCAGCGTAGAGCGCACATCTGCCCACAGCTCGCGGCGCTTCAGCATCGCCAAATCGGTGATTTCTTTACTGAAATCTCGCTCCGCGTCGGAAAACGTATCTTTTACAAGCTCCCAAAACTTCGGGCTATCTTCGCGGGAAATATAGGGCGCGAGATACTGCAAACCGCGCAGGAGGCGGTAACGTGCGTCGGTATCACCAACCGCAACGGAGATCGAATCTTTGGCGATTTTTTCAAGACCAGCGGCAGAATCAACGTCGAGCACGTGCCCCGCCAAAAGCCCGTTATTCGCAGCAAGAGTTGCCTGCACGGCTTGCGATTTCGATTGCCAATGACTGAAAAGTTGGTCCAGATCCCGCACCATTTGGCGCGGCCGAGCATCAACTTTCAGCAAAGATTGTGGCGAAGTCGATAAGACCGTAGTCACGGTTTCGCCGCTACCCGCCACAATTTCCACGGGAATATCTTTTCCTAAAAGGCTGAAGTAATCAAGTGCGTTGATATTGAAAACTTGTGAACCAAGCTCACCCGCGAGCGCGTGCAGTAATTTGAGGGCATCAAATACATGGCGTTGCGCCGCGCGGAATTCAATTAAATGCGTCACCAACGGCAAGCGCACTTGCTGCGCCAGCGCCCTGGCTTCAGAGTCACGAATGGATTCGATCCGCGCCGTCAAATCGGGGCGCAGCCCTCTCAGATTATTTGATCTCAGCGCATGAGTTCGTTTGCTACTGCCTTCAACGACCCAAGACAATAAATCGCTATCCGATACCAACCCCTTGCGAAACGCAGGCGGTATCGTAGCTTTCGATTTCGTGCCATCCGCAGCCGTAATCTCGTTGCCCTCCTGCTCCGAAAAAGCAACAAGCAATATTAAAAACCCCTCCAATTTACGGCGCAGATTTCGATACAACTCCGGCTGGAAAAGCTGAATCAACAAAAATACGAGCACGACTCGCGTATCGGACTTTCCACCAGAATTACGCGAAAGCGGCTTTCCCCGCGCAGCGGCGACCGCCGCGGTTTGATGCATCAACTCCACCATGCGAATCAGCTTACGCGGAACAAAACCATGAAAGCCAGTAAATGCAAGATCAAGCAAATCCAGCGTTGAAGCTTCTCTCGATATTCCATGTTTTTCTGTACCGGCGGTATCAGTTTTTTTACTCGGCGGGTCAAACCAGCGCATATGCTCATCGTCCTCGATGGATTTCTCATACGTGCGGACAAATAAGATTGCTTGCTCTTTGGTCAGCGCTGGCAACCGAAACGGCAAATGCACAATCTTTTCTAAATACTCAAAGCCTGTGATCGGCATTTCAGGCTTTTTGCCTGCCAGCGCGTAATCTTTATAGCGATGCCCAATGCCCCGCTCTACCACTTCTTCATCGAGCGCGAGGACGAAAGCGAAGCTTTCTAGGTTGAAAACCGTCTTGATGAGTTCGAGCGTTTCGACTGCTTTTTCGGGTAGGCAACGGTCGAGGTCGTCTATGAAGATGACGAAGTTGACTTTGATGTTTTGGCTTAGATAGTTCCCACCGAGCTCGTTCGCATACTTTTTCGGGCGGGTGACGTGCTTGAGATGCTCGTGAATTTCATAGTAGTGGCGGCCATCGTCCGCGTACTTAAAGTTTTTGTGAAGATTGCGAAGTGGTTTACTCTTGGGAAACCATTTGCGCAATATCTTGATCGCCGAAAACGCAACGCCCGCTCCGGGTTGCACAATTTCGAGCGCGACCAAGACGCTCGTGTGCAAGTCTTCAACGCCATCGAGCGCGTCGTCGAGAGCTGGCTTCAGTTTCTCCCAGCCCGCATCGATCTTTTCCTTGCGCTTCTCGCGCTTTGTTTGGGCGCTCGCGATCGTCTCCTTGAGCGCGGCAAGGATATGTAGCAAAAGCGGTACGAGCAGGTGCGGCTCATGTTCGTATTTCCATGGCTGGAAAAGCACGGGAACGGTGAGGCCGTAGCCCGCATCTTGGGTAGCGTTGCGAGCCTCGATTCGTTTTACTTCTAACGCTTCCGCTTTTTCAAGGATGAGCTTCAACAGCCGCGATTTGCCCGCGCCCCACTCACCGAAGATGCCAACGACGAGCGGATCTTCGCCTATAGTGCTTTTACCGTCCTCGCCAAAACCGTCTTTATAAAGCGCAGTTTCAACCCTCGCCCAAAGCGTATCTGCATAAACGCCGTAGCCAAGGTAATCGTCGTTCCGCGATTTTTTATCGTCCACCATGCGCTATGCCCCCAGAGCCAAAGAATTGCTTTTTTTGAGTTTCGAGATTAGTTTGCCTGAATGTTACGGAGCGCGGCGCGGGTATGCGTGCGATTTTGCGAATGCCACCGCCCTGCGCACCGCGGCGCTCATCGACGGCGAAGGAGAAAATCGAGGCATACCGCAGCGAGCTTGGTGCACCAACCCGCCGCGCCCGATAGAGTGGTGCTTTCTGGGGGGGGGGCTTACCTGCGGCGCAGATTTGGCTTCAAAATTAAAGCCCGATCGATGCCGGATCGCCTGCGCCTTGCCGGAGCACTTCGGTGCTGCCGTCTTCGTTGATGCGGATGATGGTGGTGGCTTCGTTGGGGCAGGCGCCGGAATCTACGAGGGCATCGAGCCCTTGAAAATCGCCTTCGGCAATATCGTCGGGCTCGTGGAGCGCATCTTCTTGCCCGGCGGGGATGAAGGTGGCGGAAAGGATCGGCTCGCCCAAGGCTTCGAGCATGGCATGCACGACCCGATGATCGGGAACGCGCAGGCCAATCTCGTTGCGCTTGGGCGTTTGCAGCCGCTTGGGCACTTCTCGCGAGGCGGGAAGAATGAACGTGAACGGCCCGGGCGTCGCGCGCTTGAGCAGGCGAAAAGCGGTGTTATCGACCCGCGCGTAATTCGCGATTTGGGAGAGATCAGCGCAAACGAGCGTGAGAAAGTGCTTTTCATCAAGGCCGCGCAGCGCGCGCAATCGGCGCAGGGCATCGGCATCGCCAATATGGCAGCCTAGCGCATAGGCGCTATCGGTTGGGTAAGCAATCACCTGCCCGGCTTGCAGGGCTTCTACCGCATGGCGGATCAGGCGCGGTTGAGGGTTTTCGGGGTGGATGATAAATCGCTGCATTTACGCAGTGTAATATTGATATGCCTTTGCCGCATGGCTGCAAATCTGCGCCGCAGGTATCATCTGCATATGCATATGAATCTTTTGCAACTTCAAATTATCGTCGCGATTGTCGATGCGCGGCTTTCGATTTCTGCCGCTGCGGGCGCGCTTGAGATGTCTCAGCCTGCGCTTTCAAAGCATGTGATTGCATTTGAAAAAGAAATCGGCTTCCCCATCTTTGATCGTCGCGGCAAGCGCATTGAGCGGGTGACTGCCGCGGGCGAGCAAGTGCTGGTGATTGCGCGGCGGGTGCTCGGTGAGCTCACCAATATCGAAGCCGTTGCCGGAGAATTTAAAAATGCCATCGGGGGCGAGCTCACGATCGCAACGACCCATACGCAAGCGCGCTACGTGCTCCCGAGCGTGATCGAGCCTTTTATGAAGCGCTTCCCCGATTGCCAGCTTGCGCTCAAGCAAGGCACGCCGCAAGCCTGCGCTGCGCTCGTTGCTTCCGGTCAGGCCGACATTGCGATTGCAACGGAAGCGCTGGCCGAGCATCCCGATTTGGTCACTCTTGGCGTTTACGATTGGAATCGGGTCATCGTCGTGCCCGATGGCCATGCATTGACCGCAATCAAAAAGCCGAAAATCACCGATCTCGGGCGCTTCGCGCTGATCACTTACGACGGCACCTTTACCGGACGTTCAAAAATCGATGCTGCGTTTCGCCGTGCTGGCATTGCGCCGCGGGTCACTTTAACTGCGCTCGATTCCGATGTGATCAAAACTTACGTGCGCTTGGGCTTAGGCGTGGGCGTCATTGCGCAAATGGCCTTCGAGCCTGATCGGGATCAAGGCTTAACGATGATTGATGCCGCGCATTTATTTGAGCCTTCCACCACC
The DNA here is from genome assembly GCA_031430575.1 of Betaproteobacteria bacterium. Classification (GTDB taxonomy): domain Bacteria; phylum Pseudomonadota; class Gammaproteobacteria; order Burkholderiales; family Casimicrobiaceae; genus JANMDS01. The sequence continues at coordinate 68,061 of JANPBT010000017.1, forward strand.
CGCATCGGCTTTCGCCGTGGCTCGGTGCATCGGCTCACGGTGTATGAATTTATCGCTCATTTCGCGCCGCAGCTCACCCGCAAGCAAATTACGGCTGCGCTAGCCACCGCGCGGCCTAAGCTTTGACCCCAGAGCAGCGCCACGCCGAGCCGAAAGCGATTTCGCGGCGGCATTTCACGTGGCTTTTAGCGATGATGTCGATGATCGGCCCGTTCTCAACCGATACCTATATCCCCGCGCTGAAATCAATGGAATCAGCGCTCAATACTACCAACGTTGCGCTGCTGCAAACGCTCACGGTTTACTTTTTTGCACTCGCCATCATGTCGCTCTGGCATGGCGCGATTTCTGATTCTGTCGGTCGTCGCCCCGTGCTTTTAGTCTCGCTCGCAGGCTACACGCTGGCATCGATCGGTTGCGCGCTCGCGCCAAATATCACGGTGCTGCTGGTTTTTCGGGCGCTGCAAGGCGTGCTTGGCGGCGCGGGCACGGTGATCGGTCGCGCGATGATTCGCGATGTGTATTCCGGGGCAGATGCGCAGCGCATGCAATCGCAAGTCACGATTATTTTTGGGCTTGCGCCTGCGCTCGCGCCGATTGTCGGCGGCTATTTAGTCTCGTGGCTTGGCTGGCGCGCAGTTTTTGCTTTTATGGTGCTCATGAGCACGGTAACGCTCGTTGGCATTTACCATTTTTTACCGGAAACCCATCCGCCCAAAAAGCGGCAACCGTTCGGCGCGCGCATCTTATTTGAAAACTACAAACGTATCTTTTTTACGCCGCAGTTTCAGCTGCTTTCTGGCGGCGCGGCCTTCGCTTTTTCTGGGCTCTTTCTCTATATCGCCGCCGCGCCAGTCTATGTGCTTGAGCATTTGAAACTCAGCGAAACCCAATTTGCTTGGCTGTTCATGGCCTTCATCTTTGGGCTGATGACAGCAGCGATGATTTCATCCCGCTTAGCCGGGCGGATCACGCTCAAGCGGCAAATGGGCATTGGGCTTGCGCTGGCGGGCGCAGCGTTCATCGCAAAGTTGATTTACGTGATGAATTTTGCGCCGCAGGTGCCGTGGGCAGTGATCCCGCTTTACGTGTACGGCATCGGGCTTGGACTTTTTTCTTCCGCATCCACCCTGCGCCTGCTCGATCTGTTCCCGACCCTGCGTGGCACCTGCTCCTCGCTGCACTCTTTCGCGCAAACGATGCTCGCAGCCATCGTCTCTGGCATCATCGCGCCCGCAGTCTCCCATTCGCTCACGCTACTGGCAATGGCCGCACTTATCCAGCTTGTCATCGCAGCGGCGTGTTGGGGCGTTTTTGAGCGATGGTATCGTTCGGCCAAACCGCTTACGGATTTATAACGCTCATGCACCGCTATTTCATCGCTATTTCACTCTCCCTCGCGCTCTTTTTTTCAGCCGGGGCGCACGCACAAGTTAATAAGGAGCTGCCCTTGATCGAGCTCAAAATTGGTGGCGCCAAGCTAAAAGCCGAGCTGGCAAACGACCAAAATACCCGCATGATCGGTCTCATGAATCGCTTTTCACTGAAGCCCGATCATGGCATGATGTTTGTCTTTCCATCCGCGCAGATGATTGGCATGTGGATGAAAAATACTTACGTGCCGCTGTCGGTCGCTTTCATCGATGAAAAAGGCGTGATCCTCAATATCGAAAACATGAAACCGCAAGTGCTCGATACCCATTCCACGGTTGCTCCGGCGCTTTACGCGCTTGAAATGAAGCTGGGCTGGTTTGCCGAGCGCGGGCTTAAAGCGGGCATGAAAATCGAGGGTATTGAAAAGGCTGGAAAGTCGAAAGACTGAGTTTTTCAGTCATACCTGCGGCGCAGATTTGGGGCTTTTTCAGTGATTTTTCAGTGCTTTCTTCAGTTCTTTTTCAGCCGCGCCGAGCGCTCGCATTGAGCTAGACGAGATCCGGTCATTTGAGCCTGCCTCGGGCGCGCTCAAATTTCTGCGAATTCGCTCATCAGCGGAAAGTAAAGCGCGCACCGAATGGTAGCGCCCGGCGCAGCAAGCCCACTCGAGCGCACCGCAGCGGCATAGCGCAGCATCGTTTCGCGATATTGCGCTTTTTCTTCGGTTAAAAATTCCCCTAATGCGCGCTCGTCTTGCCCGTTTGGGGTGGAGGTCTTGTAGTCAATCACCCAGACCTCCCCGCCCGTATCGCAGATGAGGCGATCTGGGCGTAGCGTTTGTAGCGTTTGCAACGCAAGATCGGTGGTAACGACAAAAGATTGCTCATCACGCACCCAGCGATGGTCGGGATCAAAAATAAATTTTGCATGCGGGCAGTTTGCGACGCGGGTAACCATCGTTTGAAATTGCCGTATCGCCTGCGGGCGCAACGCCGCTGGCGTCTTGCCAGAGGCCAGCGCATCTTCGAGCCATGCTTGCGCCGCTTCGCCCCACTTTCCGCTTCTGCCCCATTGCCCGAGCCACGTATGCACGAGCGTGCCAAATGCTCGAGCCGCAATCTGCGCCGCAGGGTTTTGATAACTAGCGCAAGACTGCGGTGCAGCCTGCAGCGCTTCAGGCGCGGCTAAAGACGCAGGCATGCTGGCTCGGCGCAAAAGCGGCGGCGCGACCGGAGCTGCGCCAAGCGCAACATCAGCGACGGCGTTGCTAGTGCCCGCCTGCCACTGTGCGGGCGAATGCGCCGCGATGACGGCCCACAATGACGCTTGCGGTGCTACCACCGCATCGCCATGATCGTCTACTTTCAGTGTCGCGGTCAGCAACAGCCGCTGCTTGGCACGGGTCGCGCCGACATAGGCCAAGCGCGTGCGCTCTTGGGCATTTTCGTGGGCATCAAGGGCTTTTAGCCATGCAAATATAGGCGCGGCGGGATCATCGCTCCCCCGCGGAGCAGGCGCGACGACGGCCCCGCGCTCGAAGCGCTGCCAGCGCACGAGCGGCGGCGCATCGTTGCGACCGAGGCGGGCGAGTTGCGGCATGGCGACGATATTAAATTGCAAACCTTTTGCTTTATGTAACGTGAGCACCTGCACGCCATCGCGCGCACCATGCTGGGTAATTTTTTGCACCGCGCGCAATAAGGCCAGACGATCCTGAACGCGGCCCGCGCCCGCATGCGCACGCACGACCTCGACCAACGCTGCGAAGCTTTCCGCATCAAAATCGGCGTAGCACGCTGCCGCATCGATTCGCGCCCATGCCGCTTCAGCAAGATCTGCAACATTGCGCCAGCCCATCGCTGCAAGGCAAGGTGCAAGCGCGGCGTGCAGTGCGCCTAACCGCGCCTGCCCGTCGCTGCTCAGCGAATTTGCCTGCAATACGCTTTCGATGCCGCGCCACCAATCGCAAGCCTGGGTATGCGCAGCCTCGGCGGTCAGCGTAAGGTCGGGGAGCATAACCCCACACCATGGTGCACGCAGGAGCGCTGCCCACGCCAAAGTATCTTCGCGTTCACTCAATGCCAGCACCACATTTAAAAAATCTCGTGCCCACGCCCGCTCTGCCAGCGGCAGGGCATCCGCGCTCACGGTCGGAATCGCCCGCGCTTGCAACGCGGCCACAAATGGCGCAGCATGCCGACGCTGGCGCACCAGCAGCGCAATCGAGCGCTCGCCTTGCGCCCACGCCGCTTCAACGGCATCGGCTACGAAATTCACTTCATCAGCGCGCACCGCAAAAGCCTGCATCTGCACGCTTGACGCCGCACTCGCAGGCACCATCGCGATGCTCGGCGCGAAATGCACGGGTCGGCTCGTGCCAAAAGCGGGCGTGGCCATTGCGGGAGCAAAGGTTGCGTTCACCCAATTCGTAATCACGGGCTCGGAGCGAAAATTAGCCGCGAGTGTCAGCGACTGGAGGCGACGCCCGCCAATGCCCTGCTCTTGCGCGCGCGTAAAGAGCGAGACTTCTGCCTGCCGAAAGCGATAGATCGATTGCATAGGATCGCCAACGCAAAAAAGCGTTTGATCGCTGCGCTCACTCTGCGCCCATGTCGCGGCGAGACCTTCGAGAAATTCAAACTGAGTGATCGATGTGTCTTGAAATTCATCAACGAGCAAATGGGCAATGCCTGCGGCAATGGTCATGCGCGTTTTGGCATCGTCGCTATGCATGAGCGATCTGCTGGCAATGGCAATCGCGGTAAAGTCGGTGACGTTGCGGCGCGCCATCGCCGCCGAAAGATTGCCTGCTGAATAGCGCAGCAGCGTCAAGATTTCTCCAAGCACGTGATCGGCAGCCGCTGCGTCGCGCAATCTCGGGATGACACTGAGCGCTTGGCTTTGCGCGGCAATCATTGCAGGCGCTGCAAAGGCCACCCACAAGGCTTGAATGCGGGCTTTTTCTGCTTTTGAGGTCGCCAAAAAGCCTGCGTTTTTATCGATACTTTTGCGCAGCTCACCTTTTTGTGTGGTCACGATTTTAAAAAGCGCATGCCATTCATCGAGCGTATCAGGGCTTGCCAAGGGCCACGGCGCGCTGCACACAATGCCGGTGGCCAACGTGCTTTGAGCAAAGTTGGCTAAAAATATCCACTCTGAAATCTGCGCCGCAGGTAAATCGCTCAAAATCGCTCCCCGCAACACTGCAAGCACCTGCGCAATCGCTTGCCCCACGATCTGCGCTGCGAGCGCGGCATCTTGGGTCTCGGGCGCATAGGTCATCGCTAACCATTGATCCCGCTTTGCCAGCAAATCTGCAATCAAGCCGACCGCTTGATCGAGCTGAAATTCAAGCCGCGAAAGCAGTGTCGCGACCTGCTGCGAAAGCGCCGCATTTTGCAGCGTCTCGAGCGCGGCATCTCGGTAAAGTGCGGTCGCATCTTCTTCCACTTGCGCATCTCTGGCGATGCCGCTTGAAATGGGCGCGAGCGATGCAATCTGGCGAAAGAAAATATCAAAGTTGAGCACCCGCAATTGCTCGGGCTGCGCAATCAGATCAAAGCCACGCGCAAGATGATGCGCGCACGCACGTGCGCCGATGCTTGCAGGATCTTGATCGACGAGAAAGCGACGAATGCGGGAGCGCATTTCGGCGGCCGCTTTGCGGGTAAAGGTAATCGCGACGACTTCACTCGGGCGCTCGACCGCGAGCAAGGCATGCAGAAATCGCATCGTGAGGAGCTCAGTCTTGCCAGAGCCTGCAGGCGCTTGCACGATAAAAGATTGCGAGATATCAAGCGCGCGCGCGCGCTCAAGATGATCAGGCGCTTGCATCGTTTAGCTCCTCTTCAATCGGAGCTTCATGCGCTTGAAAATCGATTCGGCACAATCCTTGCCGCTGGCAATCTCTGCAAGCCAGTGGCGAGCGCGGCACGACCCCTGCTTGGCCACGCGCAAAGTTGTTTGCGGTCTCAGCCAGCGCATCTCGCCACTGCTCGAGCCAGTGCTGCCAGCCATCGGCATCGAGGGTGGCTAAGCGCTTGCCTAGCCCTTCAGCCGCGGCATCGCCAACGCCGACCAGCGACGGCGCTTCGGCGCGCACGTGGGCGTAGGCGACGGCAATCACTGCCGCGCTTGCATGAGCCAGCGCGTAGATCGGTAATTGCGGCAATGCCGAGGCATGCGCAGGATCAAGCATGGCCGTCAGCGATTTTGGTTTGCCAGATTTGTAGTCAACGATGATCTGCTGACCGTGCGCGGTTTCGTCCACGCGATCAAGTCTGACGTTAATCGTATGCCCGCCCACCGCAAGCGTTGCAGGCAGTTCACGCGCGACGACGCGATAGGGTGCGCGCAGGCTTTCGATCATCTCCATCCAAAGCGCGAGCGTTTCGCGCAACTGCTCAAAAAAACCGTCTGCGTAGTCTTGTGGCCAACCACGCGTGCGGCGGCTACGCTCGAAAGGCTCCATCGCAGATCGGGCTTCTGCCAGCGCTAAATCAAGCCACTGCGCTTGCGTTTCGGGCGCGGCATCTTGCCATTGCGCATAGCTCTCGCATTGACCGAAAAGCGCGGCCATCGCGATATGAATTGCATTGCCGCGCTCCATTGCGGTGATCCCGAGCATGGGCGCTGGCCATGGCTCGATCTGCAAGCGATGCGCCGCGTACGCCTGAAACGGGCATTGCGCCTGACGCTCCAGCATCGTAGCGCCGCCAGGCAACGCGGCCGCCAAAAAAGGAACGCCTAAATCATCGAAAATAGGCTCAATCTGCGCCGCAGGTATGACTGCTGCAGGCACAATTTCACCAGCGCGCCACGCCGCATTGCGCGCAAAGCTCACGGGCAGCCATTCATCGGCAGCGTCATCGATGGCTTGCGCTGCAGATAATATTAATTGCGGCGCGGCGGCATGCCACTGATCCCACACGCTTTGGGCGGCGGCCATCATGACGTGCGGTGTCGCCCGCCCCACATGCGCGCGCAGCTGCCAGGCCAGCGGCAGAAACGCGTTGGCCTCAGCAGGCTCGGGCAGTGCGCCATCAGACATACCGCTCACCCACATCGCGTCGCACGGAAAACCGATTGACTCATAGAGCCCGAGCACTTGAATCGGCGCGTCTTTGCCTTCGACTTGAAAGTCATGGGCGCGGCAGCGTTGATTTAATTCATCAAGCACTGCGCGGGCAGAAATTTCACCGAGCATGCCATCAAGCTCAGCTAGCCCTGCCAACATTTCTTCCCAAGCGGCAAACGCCTGCTGCGCCGCCAGATCAGGCAATTGCCCGGGCGCGCCGAGCTGCGCGAGCGCTGCGCTGAAATGCGCGGCCCAAACGCTCGCAGCGCAGCGCTTCGGCCATTGCCCACTGGCGGCGATGAACGCATGAATTGGATGACCGGCCGCGCACTGCGCCGCGGCATCGCGCAGGGAGAACTTCGTTCGCCCTTTTTGAAGTGCATTACGCACCCAATTCTGCGCCGCAGGTATAAACGGCGCAGCCATTGCCGCGCGCGCAGTCGCCAGATCATCGCCGCGCTGCGACCAGCCCAACCAATCAAGCATCGCAGCGATAAATGGCGCTTCAGACAACCGAATGCCAAGCGATAAATTGAATTGCGCGCCAGCCTCGGCAAAGGCATCGCGCGCAACGTGCGGCGCAAGGATTTCGCGAAATGCCCGCTGCACTTCATGGCGGACAGCATGCAATTGAGGCACGACCACCACAATTCGGGCATCAGGGTTTTGGGCATTGATGCTCTTTGCCCACGCTGCGGCAGCGCGCCATTCCTGCGCCGGGCGTTCAAATTTTTGATAGTCTGCAACCGCCAAATGACCATACTGTAAGCCAACGATTTGCGTGCCGCGCAATGCAAACGCAGCGAGCAATGCCGCCAGCGCAGGCTCGGTCTGCACGCTGGGTAGGCGTACGATGCGTTTGGGAATGCGCAGTTGCTCAATCTGAGACAGCAACGCGCGGGGCAATTGCGCAGCGGTCAACCAGCGATTTGCGCCGAGTGTTTTCCAAAATTGCCCACGCCAAAGCGCGTAGAGATTAACTTCAGCCGCATCGTCGGAATCAAGAAAAGGCTTAGGGCAATCCCAAGCCTGATCGAGCCGCCAAGCGCGCATCGCCTCGGTGACGAGGGAATTGGGTGCGGCCATAGGCGGCGAATCTGGATGCTCTGCAATCACCTTGCCCCAGAGCGCGCGCTCTTGCGTGGCCGAGAGCAATCGCGGCAGATCTGCCCGCGCGCGGCTCATACCTGCGGCGCAGATTTGCGCTTCTGACCAGAGTGCTACAAGCCACGCAGTCGTTGGCGAAATGGCTGGCATCACCGCCGCAGCGTGCGTTCGCAACGCCTCGCCCGCGAGCAATTCAGCCCAAATGCGGGCGCTGCGCTGATTAGGGGTCAACACGAGATCATCAGGCCTGATCTCGCTTAACGTAATAAAAATTGCACTCATGCCATCACGATCCAACCTTCGTTTACCGGCGCTTGCGCGGGAAATCCAAAAGTATCTGGGCGCAGCGCTGCGAAAGCCGCTTGCACGGCACACAGAAATGCATCAAGCGCATCGCCAGAGGCATCGTCGATCATCGCAGCGCGCTGCGGCGGCGTGAGAGAGATTTCGCAGCCAATCATCTCTGGTGCGTTTTGTGTCAGCGCTGCGAGCAACGCGATGCGATTTTCACGCTGCGCAGGTGTTTGCTTGGCCACTATATCTTGCTTGTACGATTTAATACCGAGCCGCTTTTGAACAAGCCCAGGATAGGCTTCCAACGCGATGCGTTTATCGTTAGTGCGCTGACACGGCGCGATGCTTAAGCCAGAATCAAGCAAGCAGCGCACTCCCGCGTGATACATCAACACCACCGGCGGATTGACCCACCACATCGCGGAGCTTGAGCCTGCAGGCCGATCTGTTTTACGGTAGGCAAGCTTCTCCCCCGGCGGGCGCGGCGCCGCATAAGCACGGCAACGCCCAACCAACTCCTGACGCGAAAGCGCAAGCGCGGCATTGGTATAGCCCCGCCAACCGGCAGGCCAGCCTTGGGCGGCAACGAATTCACGCGGGAGACCAAAAGGCATATCAAACGCACCCACCCACGGCCCCGGCTGAGCCAATACCGCTGAAAACGCCTCAAACGATACGCAGGCAACGGCGCGCTGCAACCGCAGCACGCCCGCATCCAACACGCACCAAGCGCAAGTGATGGGCTTTTTTGCACGGGGAGCAGAGGTGAAATCAACGCCAAGAAGCAAAGTCATCGTGCGAGCATACCATCCCAGTAAAATGACGGATCAGCCTTCGTAGCTCAGTGGATAGAGCATCCCCCTCCTAAGGGGAGGGTCGCACGTTCGATTCGTGCCGAGGGCGCCAAATTTAGAGGGTTAAAGCGGCAACGCTATCGGTCGCTAACTTAATTTGCAGTTTCGTGACTTTTTGCACTGTTTAGCGATACTTTTTGTCTTACATTTTGCCGCGCGCTGAGCCGGTTGGTTAAAAATGGCGTATTGCGGTCGATCAACGCAAAATTCGCGTGGTCAAACCCGAATCACTCCACTACTTGGCCGAGCATGACCCCTCGCCCCATTGCAAGCAACCGATATTGCTCTCGCACGCCACGCATGCGCACTCACCAGCAATTGCGGAGTCGTTGACGTAGATCAAGCGCCATGCCCCGGACTAGTGGGGCACGGTGGCGTCGCCAAGAGCATTCTCAGTGCTGCAAAAAAACACGCAGGCGACTTGATTGTGATGGCCTCGCAGGGGCGCAAAGGCATCTTGCGCGTGCCGCTAGCCAGCGAAACGCTCGATGTACTCACCCACTCGCATATTCCCGGCCTTGTGCTTCGCTAGTTTGCAGGTCGGCAGCGCGTGTTGCGTCTGGCCATCAGTGCAACTACCTGCGGCGCAGATTTAGGACACACGCGCCATAAATAGCTATTACTTTCGTCGCTTCGAAGGTAGAGACGGCATTTTCCCTTCCTCTGACCGCTCACCAAACTGTCTGCGCCTGACTTTAAACCGATGCGATGCAACTCTGAGGTGCAATTGCATCGCGGAGATGGCGAGTGCGGAATCGCCCGCCCGAATCGCGGCCGCGAGATCGCAGTGATGATGCCAACTTTGTCGAAAATCGTCAGGTGTGCTGATGAAATACGAACGAATCACAATCGGCATATCGATGAGCCCCGCTAGCATAACGCGCAACCTCGGTGACCCACTCGCATCGAGAATCGCGCGGTGAAAACTCGCATTGAGCGATTGCAAACGGGGAATCATCTGCGAACCACCGTGCGTAATTGTCTGAGCCATCTCGGCGTTGAGCCGATCGAGCTGATCGGCCAGCGCCTTGCCACCGCGCAAGGCCGCGAGCCCCGCCGCGTGCCCTTCGAGCAGTGCACGCAGCTCGAAGGTTTCTTGAATGTCAGTTTCGGTCCATTCGGCAACGCGTACGCCACGCCCCGCGTCTGCTGTTGCGAGTCCATCGTCAACTAAACGCTTAAGCGCAGCTCGAATCGGCGTGCGACTCATGGCAAGCTCACGCGCCAGCGGCTCTTCCTTAAGCTTTGCACCCGGCCCGTAAATGCCAGCAACCACGCGCTGCTTTAAAAGTGCATAAGTCGAATCGGAAGTCAGGGACATAATGTATTTATTTTGTACTCTTTGTAGCGCTCGGATACATCGTTTTACCCTTCATATATTTAACATATTCAACATGATTTGAAATAATTGTTTTTTTATTGTACATTTTTCCATTCCGTCCCCGATTTTTCACGAGCCACAACATGACTGGTCTCCAGATTCTCAAGCGCAGGCAACAAGTCTCAGCGCAAATCGTCCACGCCTACAAAGGCGTGCCTGTGGCCAATATCAGCGACTGTATGGCGCGGATGACTTCCGCCGGTTCGCGACTTCGCCCGATGCATAAGCGTGGGTATTTAGCCGGGCCAGCACTCACCGTAAAGTGCCGCCCGGGCGACAATTTGATGATTCATAAAGCGCTGACCATGGCGCAAGCGGGCGATGTGATCGTGGTTGATGCCGGCGGCGATCTGACCAATGCGCTGTTCGGTGAAATCATGGTCGCATCGTCAATTGCCCGTGGGCTTGCAGGCGTTGTATTAAACGGTGCAGTGCGCGATTGCGAGGAAATCGCAAATGGCGAATTTCCACTTTACGCCGCCGGGATTACCCATCGCGGCCCATACAAAGATGGCCCAGGGGAGATCAACGTCCCCATCGCTATCCACGGCATGGTGATTCATCCGGGCGATTTGATGGTGGGTGATGCCGATGGCTTGCTCTGCGTTCCGTATGCTGAGGCCGATAACATATTGCTTGCGACCCACCAGAAAATGGATGCCGAGAAAAAAATGCTCGCTGACATCGCCGCAGGCACGCTCGACACTGCGTGGATCGATGCCACGCTTCGGCGCATCGGCTGTGACCCAACACCCCACTAAACACAAACAGACAAATATGATGAAAAAAAATGTTGTCCGTGCAAACCGATGGACCGACTCAGCATTTGATGCGCGGCTCGCGCGCGAGCCTGGACTAACGCTCACGATTTTCGAGCTGAGAGAGCAAGCGCAAGCCTCTTGGCGTGCCATGGAAAGCGCACACGTATATCACGTCCCTGCCGCCAAAGATGAGCTTCCATTGGAGTGGTATGCGCGCGCAGATTTGATTACCCGCTGCCCAAATTTACTCTGCGTCTCATCGGCCGGCGCGGGTTACGACACGGTAGACGTTGCAGCCTGTACCGCCGCAGGCATCGCTGTTGTGAATCAAGCCGGCGGCAATGCCCCGTCCGTTGCGGAGCATACGCTTGGGCTAATGCTCGGAGTTTCGCACCGCATGGCCGAGAGCGATCGTCGCATGCGGCGTGAGCGTGGTTTCACTCGCGAAGATGTCATGGGACATGAAATTCGAGGCAAAACTTTGGGCTTGGTGGGTATTGGCCATACCGGCACGCGCGTAGCCGCCCTCGCCCGCGCTTTTGAAATGAACGTGATCGCGACCGATCCCTATCTGTCTGAAGATGAAATCACCACACGCGGCGCGCGCGCGGTCTCGTTCGCGCAATTGCTCGCGGCATCAGACATCGTCTCTCTGCATTGCCCGCGCGATGCGAGCACCCTAAAAATGATGAATACCGACGCTTATGCCCGCATGAAAAAAGATGGCATCTTTATCAGCACCGCGCGCGGTGGCATCCATGATGAAACTGCGCTGCTGACCGCGCTGCAATCCGGGCATCTGGCCGGTGCCGGGCTTGACGTCTGGGATCAAGAGCCGCCGCCGCTCGATCACCCGCTCCTTGCGCTCGACAACGTATTCGCAACTTATCATACTGCTGGCGTGACCCACGAAGCCCGGCGCAATATGGCGAGCATCGCAGCAGAGCAAATTGTTGCTGTGCTCGCTGGGCAGCGCCCGCCTCGCCTGATCAACCCGGAAGTGTGGGCAGCGTTTGCATCCCGCCGCACGCGCATCCTCGGCTAATTCCGTCGTCTCACCTTTTGATTTAAGGAGTCTTCTCAATGCATCGAAATCACCGTATTCTGCGTCGCCTGCTCTTGTCAGTTGGACTTGCGAGCAGCGCCCTGGCCAGCATCTTTGCGCAAGCGGCCTACCCCGAGCATCCAATCAAACTCATCGTGGCCTATGGCGCGGGTGGCGGCACTGATCTTGTGGCGCGCACGATCGCGCCATTCATTGCCAAGCAATTGGGTAACAACGCCAGCGTGGTTGTGGTGAATCGCCCCGGCGCAGGCGGCGCGATTGGGTTTACCGAGCTTGCTAAAGCCGCGTCAGACGGTTACACCATAGGTTTTATCAATACGCCAAATGTGCTGACGATTCCGATCGAACGCAAAGTCAATTTTCACTGGCAAGACTTTGAGTTGCTGGGTAATATCGTCGATGACCCAGGCAATTTTTCTGTGCATTCTGATAGCCCCCACAAAACACTTAGTGATTTGGTGAGCTTCGCCAAATCAAACCCCGGCGCGGTTACTTATGGCACTACCGGGATCGGCTCTGACGATCATCTCTCGGCATTGGCACTTGAGCGCGCAACCGGTATCAAGCTGACTCACGTACCGTTCAAAGGCGCAGCCGAAGTGCACAGCGCCGCTGTTGGCAAACAAATTACCGTCGCAGCGATGAATATCGGCGAAGCGCTGCAATACGCCAAGGGTGGTAGCCCCATTCGCCAGCTCGGGCAGATGAGCGTGACGCGTACGACACTTGCGCCAAACGTGCCGACCTTTAAAGAGCAAGGTTTCGATATTATTATGGCCTCCTTGCGGGGTATCGCCGCTCCAAAAGGCATGCCCAATGCAGTACGCGATCAATTGGTCGCAGCCGTGCAAAAAGCCGCAAATGATCCAGAGTTTCAAGCCAAAGCAGCAGCAGCGTTTGCGCCTCTGCGCTATCTTGCACCCGCTGCCTACAGCACAGAGCTCAAAGAAGCTGAAGGTGGATTTAAGCAGCTTTGGAATTCGAACCCTTGGGGCGAAAAATAACCGATTCGTCGCGCTTTGGTGAAAAGGCGTTCGCTTTAAATTCAATACTGCAAAGCGTGATTGCAACGTATTAAAAACTCCGCAACCGACGACCAACCGTCTGCACTACGATCACGCAGAGCGTTTGCAATCAAAAATACCTGCGGCGCAGATTGGGCATTTTTGGGGAGATATCTTCTGAAAACAGTCAATTCTGCGCCGCAGGTATTTTTGATCGCAAACGGCCTGCGTGGCACGTTTTCTAACGGAATCGTGGTGGGTCACTATGCCGCCACGGTGAACTGGGGTGCAAAATAGTAGTCCAAACGACGTTACGTTGCTCCTTTTTAAGATGCGAATCTCCTACTATCTTGCCAGCCTGAGTGTCATCGTTACTTTTTCAGCGTTTTCGCACGCAAAAACGTTACTCTCCGAGACTGTCGATGGCGTGGTCGTCAACGTTGTTGAAATCGCTTCCGGTTTGGATCAACCTTGGGGCATCGCGTTTTTGCCGGACCGCTCGGGTCGCGCTTTGGTTACCGAGCGCGGCGGTGATATTCGCATCGTCGAGATCAAAACGAATCAAACGGGCAAGCCGCTCGAGGGCGTGCCCAAGGTGTATGCGCGCGGGCAAGGTGGACTACTGGATATCGCGCTCTCGCCTACATTCGCGCGAGATCAGTGGGTGTTCATTTCGTATTCGGAGCCGCACAAAGATGGCGCGCGCACAGCGGTAGCGCGGATGAAGTTTGCCGAGGATCGTTTTACCGACGTGAGTGTCATTTTTCGGCAAGCGCAGGGGTTGGATAATGGATTTCACTTTGGCTCGCGGCTCGTTTTCGCTCCCGACAAAACGCTTTTCATCACGACCGGTGATCGCTACACCGAAAAAGACGAAGCGCAAAACAAAAACTCCCATCATGGCAAAGTCCTCCGCGTGACCTTCGATGGCAAACCCGCGCCCGACAACCCCTTCGCGAGTGCGGGCGGCGCGGGCGCGTATGTCTGGAGCTTTGGTCATCGCAATTTGCAAGGCGCTGCGCTGCACCCCAAAACCGGCAAACTATGGACAAGCGAACACGGCCCCAAAGGCGGCGATGAAATCAACATCCCGCTTGCGGGCAAAAACTACGGCTGGCCCGTCGTGGGCTTCGGCATTGACTACTCGGGCGCAAAGCTCCACGATGCCAGCGCTAAGCCCGGCATGGAAGCGCCCGTACACCATTGGGTGCCCTCCATTGGCGTGAGCGGTATCGCCTTCTACACAGGCGATGCGATTCCGAAATGGACAGGACGACTCTTCGCCGCCGGGCTCGCCTCGCGCTCCCTTGCTATGCTCACGCTCGATGGCGAAAAGATCGTCAAAGAAACGCGGCTGCTAGAGAAATTAAATGATCGCATCCGCCACGTCACCACTGGGCCGGACGGCATGCTTTACTTTCTCACCGGCGAACAAAACGGGCGCGTGTTGCGCATTGAACTCTCACGATAGCGCAGCGCAACGGCGCAGCACTTCCTCCACCAACGGCGCCATCGCCGAGGGCGGAAATGGATACACCGAGCTCATGTTGATTTCACAGAGCACGTAAGTGTCTTCACCCGAAGCAGTCTTTTCGCCGAACATAAAATCTGCATCCCACAGCGCGGGCAGCGCATCGCGCGTCATGCTGAGCGTTTCGCAGAGTTGCCCGATCCACTCACTCTCGAGTTTTCGTTTGAGTGGCTGAAAATCCGCCCGATACGCTGGGAAATAGAGCCTCGGCCCCGGCTGCGGCGCTTCGGTTTGTGGCTGGCCTGCAGGCGCGGGATAGAGCGCGTTGACCAACTGCTCACCAAACCCCACCACCCGGTCGCCCACGACATAGCAGCGGATCATCCCTTCGTGTAGCCGCGATTGAAAAGGCTGATCAATCATCGCGCCGAACTGCGCGAAATAGGGCTGGCAGGCGCTCAGAAAATCATCCAGCGCCATAATCTCTTCCACACTATCGCGCTTCGCGTGGCGCACCGCCACCTGCATAAGCTGCGAGGAATCGGTGAGCGAGACTTTCCAAACGCCATCGCCACTTTGCCCGCGCATTTGCTTCAACACGCGCGGCCCCGCACCGAGCGCCGCCGGCAATTCCGCGCGCATCGCATCAAGGCACTCGTAGCGCCGCACGTCCGTGCCGCAGGACATCTGCCGCGTTTGATAGAGCACATCTTTCGTCCCCATTTTGTCGATCGCATCTGGGTGCGCACTCACGCCAATTCCTCGCGCCGCCAGCGCCCGCAACATCGCATTCAACCGCGAACGATCCCGCCCGCCTTCGAAAGGGTTGACCCAAACCAAAACGAAATCTACATCAGCCAGCCGCGCCTCAATCTCGCCCGCAATTTCGTCACAAAACGGCGCACTCACCACTTCCGCCCCTGCGCTCGCGAGCGCCGCCGCGACTTCTTTCAAGCGCGAATTTTCAACGCGCGTGGCCGATAACTGCGTTGCGTCCGCAGGGAACACAATTGCAACGCGATATTTCGGTACACGCATGATTGGCCTCTTCGGTTACGAATTTTGGTGTGCCCGATGAACTCGATGACTCGAGAATGACACTGTACGCATTATGAGCTTCGGCGCAGCCGATACTGCACCGATTTCGTCGACAATGGATGTCGCATCATGTTCTGCGCATCAAATACCGGCGGCGCAGAATGGCCGATTTTTAGGAGAAATCTCGTAAAAACCAGCAATTCTGCGCCGCAGGTATGAATCACATTTCGCTTCCTACTTATGTCACTTTAGACATAAAAACGCGGCAGGAGCACCGCGAAGCCAATGGTCCTGTTTCGCACCGAAGAAATGACGGCGCGTTTCTCTTCGGCGGCGCGGATTGAGGCTGGCATGTTACTTCGCAGGCTCCAGCGCGGCGAGCTGCTTACGATGCCGCAATCGCGCCCGATGCCCGCGGTTGGCAAGGCGTGCCACGAATTGCGCATCGTTGACGACAGCGCAACGTGGCGCGTGATCTATCACCTTCATGTAGAAGCAGTAGTGGTGCTACACGTATTCGCGAAAACAACGCAACAAACGCTGCAAGAGGCTATTCGGCTGAGCTAGCGTCGGCTCCGAGAATTTTTAGAGTTTGCAGGAAAGGATTAAATATGAAATCAACAGCAAGCACGTTGCTTAAAAAACGACTCGCGAATACTGATTTGCAAGTAGGCGATGCAGATACCTTTCTCGATCTCAGCACCGAGCAACGCGCGATGGCGGATATTCGTCTCGCGCTCGCAGACGCCGCGCTGCACACGCGCTTGAAGCACGATCTCTCGCAAGCGCAACTGGCGAAACGCATGGGCTCTAGCCAATCGCGCATTGCAAAGATCGAAGCGGCGCACCCGTCCGTCTCGCTCGACCTGATGGTTAAAGCCCTGCTCGCTGCGGGCGCGGGGATGCGCGATGTTGCGCGGGCGTTGCGGGTGAAGCAGCCGGTTTGATTTGTACACAAATTACGCAATATCTTCGGCGCAGGGATTGACCGCTGATCCGCCTTGAGCGGTTAGTCTTGGAAACGATGCTAAATATCCAATTACACCAAATCGGGTATGGTGATCGAACCAATTTGACCGGAAAGTTGCTTTGCCCGGATTCCTTCGTGTTGAGAAATCGCGAGAGCAAGCATTTGAATAGCGGACCGTGCAATGCGTAACGCATTCACAACCTCTCGACAAAATTGATCTTTCCCGAAATGTTCTATTTCTGATCTTTGCTCATTTTGAGTTTGTTCTTCAAGTTTATGCAGTACGATAAACCGATGGGTACCTGTATTCCGTAAATTTTTATGCTGACGCAGGATTCCGCTTTCACGGTCGTAGTCATCTGCAAGCTCCACAAGCCCATATAGAGCAATCACGCCCGCTCGAATGGTAATGGCAACCTTATCTGCAATTGACTTTTCATCGCCTTTTTGATTTTGATTTCTCCAGAGCTTGCTAAAAGACACTTTTTCAGGAGACTGCCCCAATTCAAAATGATAATTTGCAACGATCGCAACCTTGTCAAGAATGTCCAGTGAGGAGCGATGAGCTAAAACAAGAGCAGAAACATGTGATCCATAAACGGCATTGTCTAGCGTGTCAGCGAACCTCCCGGTGCGAGACCATGATTCTTCGTTTGTACTTCTCCAAGCTAGATCACGTGCAAGGATAAAGTCGCTCTTTAATATATTGAACATTGCAAAAATAGGCGGCACTCCCGTTGACGTCGTCGCTTTCTGGATAACCCCAGGGAGCATCAGCCAATCTAACTTTTCGCGTTTACGATCGACTAACTCAACAATGGGCGAGAGGGTCAAGCGCTCTTGCTCCAACCAATGAGTGAAAGGGTCAGTATGACCAGCTCGCGTCCTTGGGACAGGCAATCTGTCTGTAAATTCAGCGATCTTCTGCCAAGCATGAATACCTGCACTTTTCGCAATGCTTTCTCGGTTGCGGCGTGCAATATCAGCCAATATTAGGCCTTCATCACGCGTAAGATCTGAGTACCCACCTTGATAATATAGCCATAACAAATTTTGACTTGCTGAAGCAGCGGCAACGCCGTGTTCCGGAGTTATTCGCATTGCAGCACGCCATGCGTCGTGAGCCTCGCCAAGCCGATAGCTCTTGCTGAATTGATTCCCGAGGTTCGTGAACGCCGTTGTACGCGTTTCGATATTAATTTCCGAATTATTTGCGACATTTAAGAAATTACGACGCGCCTCTGCGCGCAGTTTCGTTGTGTCTTCTTGGTGATCAAGCCAAGTCTGGTCGCGCGGGGGATTCCCAACTACCGCTGCTATTGCATTAGCTAGGTTGTACGAAATTTGAGGAGAATTTGGAATTTGTCTGTCAAGATAGCGAAATAGCTCGAGACCTTCTTCAATCGCCTCCTGTTGATAAATCGACGCGCCACCGTCGACAAGAATCGCAGCCTTCAATTCAATTAAGTCAAGATCGGCTGGTGATTCAATCAAAATGCATTTGGCCTGTTTCACCGCCTCGCCAGGATTACCATCCAACAGCGCTGTTAAGCGCCGAAACAATTCATCTTTTTCCACATTGAGCCTTTCAAACGAAAGTATTCTAAGTGTAGAAAATTTCATTCGCTAAACCTACCGCGCAAAATCGCGGCAAAGACGGTTGGTAATGCACCGCAGTCTCCGTACAGGTTATCTTTAGCGCAGATTTGCGCAATTTTCGGCGGATTTTTATCAAAAATTGATCATTCTGCGCCGCAGGCATTATTCAAATTAAAGCCACGCGCAGCGCAGCAGGCCGACGCACACGCGGTTTCAGCCGAATCTCTACATCCTTGCCGACTGCGTGTGCAGCGCGGATGAGCGTATCGAGTTGGATGGAAGTGTTTTCAGGGTTGGGTACGCGATCAAGTTGGGCGCCGCTGGTGTCCATCCGCTGCTCCATCGTTACTTTCTTGAGCTTGACCGGTACCATGCCTTCTTCCAATTGTTCGGCGAGCGCACACTTGAGCGCTTTGGCGCTGGCTTCGTCAAACAAGCCTTCTTCGCGCAAAAAATCATCAAAGCTTGAGCCTGTATCGGGCTTGGCGTTCTTCATCTTTCCGCGCCTTAAATCGTTTCAGGGCGAATGCGAGATTGTCGCTTGGGGTTTGCTGCGTTTTTCTAATGAAGCCATGCGGCAAAATCATTTGACGGCTTTTAACTGCGAACAACGTACGCACGATACGATTCACAAATTCGCTTGCACTTCGCATGTCGGTAATCGTGCGCTAATGCGCAAGCGGTGAAAACCGCACGCCAAATTGCCCAGCCAAGTCTGCGAGCTTTTTATCCAGCGTCCAGAGCGCAGCGCTGGGCGTGATGCAGGCGCTGGCGAGTAGTGCGATATCGATAAAGCCGCAGCCCAAGCGGTAGAGTTTTTCGCTCTCGATAAAGGCCATAATTTCGGCGATGCTGGCCGAGTGGGCTTGCCGCAACAGCGCAAGGTCACCCAAGGTTTGCTCGCGCGGCGTGGGCGGCGTGCCGCAGGCGATTTCGGCGAGCACCATCGGGTGACCCAGCACGCGGTCTTGCGCAATCAAATCTACCAAGGCAACGTTCGTACGGCGAAAATGCGCAACCCAGACGGACGTATCGACCAATACGTTCACTTAGCTGCTGCGGCCTCGCGGCGGCGCGGCACGTCGGGCATATCAGCCGCGCGCCCGCCCAGCGCGGCGAGCCGCTTGCCCGCTTGCACGCGCACGAAGGTGCTCACCGCTTCGCGAAAGAGATCCGCCTTCTCCATTTGCGGGTCAGCCAGGTCAAGCGCTTTTTGATAAAGCGCGTCGTCGATGGTGATGGTGGTACGCATGGCGTGGTCTTTCGAATAACCAGAATTGATGCCATATTACATCACTTTTGATGCAAATTCTGTTTTCAGGTGGCGGGACTATCTCATTCCCACTCAATCGTAGCCGGTGGTTTTCCCGAAATATCGTAAACTACCCGATTAATGCCACGCACTTCGTTGATGATGCGGTTGGAAACTTTACCGAGGAGATCGTGCGGCAGATGCGCCCAGCTTGCGGTCATGAAATCGCTGGTTTGTACGGCTCGCAGCGCCACTACGTTTTCGTAGGTGCGGCCATCGCCCATTACGCCGACGCTTTTGACGGGGAGGAATACGGCGAAGGCTTGGCTGGTGGCTTCGTACCAGTTTTTAGGTTGACGGTTGGTGCTTTGGGCGATGTTGGTGGGCGCGGCGGCGTTTCCCTCACCCTGGCCCTCTCCCAGCGGGAGAGGGGAAATGTATGCGGTATTGCGAAGCTCTTCAATAAATATCGCATCTGCGCGCTGCAATAACTGCGCGGCGCGCTCGCTCACTTCACCCAAAATGCGCACGCCTAAACCCGGCCCCGGAAACGGGTGGCGGTAGACCATTTCGCGCGGCAGGCCGAGCTCTACGCCTAGCGCGCGCACTTCATCTTTGAAGAGTTCGCGTAAGGGCTCAAGCAATTTCAAGCCGAGCGTGGCGGGCAGGCCGCCTACATTGTGGTGGCTTTTAATGACCGTGGCTTTTTTGGTTTTGGTGCCGCCGCTCTCCACTACATCGGGGTAAATCGTGCCTTGGGCGAGCCATTTGGCGTTGGCCAATTTTTTGGCTTCAGCTTGGAATACTTCTACGAATTCGCGCCCGATAATCTTGCGCTTTTGCTCGGGATCTGAAATGCATTTTAAGTGCCCCATAAATTGCGCGCTGGCATCGACCGCGATTACTTTCGCGTGCAATTTGCCTGCGAACATTTCCATCACCATCTTGCCTTCGTTCAAGCGCAACAAGCCATGATCGACGAACACGCAGGTGAGTTGATCGCCAATCGCGCGATGAATGAGCGCGGCGGCTACGGACGAATCGACCCCGCCGCTCAAGCCCAAAATTACTTCTTCATCGCCCACTTGGGCTTTAATCTTGGCGACGGCTTCGGCGACGTAGTTGCCCATTACCCAATCGCCTGAACAGAGGCAAATCTCGCGCACGAAGCGCGTGATGAGAGCAGCGCCTTTTTCGGTGTGGGTGACTTCCGGGTGAAATTGCACGCCGTAAAAGCGTTTTTCTTCGTTCGCCATGCCAGCAATGGGGCAGCTTGGCGTAGAGGCCATCAACTTAAAGCCGGGCGGCAATTCGGTGACTTTATCGCCGTGGCTCATCCAGATTTTGAGCATGCCGTGGCCTTCGGGCGTGGCGAAATCTTGCAAGCCTTCGAGCAGCTTGGTGTGCCCACGGGCGCGCATTTCCGCGTAGCCAAATTCGCGGGTATCGCTCCACTCCACTTTGCCGCCTAGCTGCACGGCCATCGTTTGCATCCCGTAGCAAATGCCGAGCACAGGCACGCCAAGCGACCACACGCAATCGGGCGCGCGCAACTCGTGATCTTCATAGGTTGATGCATGCGAGCCAGACAAGATGATGCCGTTTGGCGCGAAGTTTTTGATGAACGCTTCACTTAAATCGTTAGGGTGAATTTCGCAGTAGACCTTCGCCTCGCGCACGCGGCGAGCGATGAGTTGGGTGACTTGGCTTCCGAAGTCTAAGATGAGGATTTTTTCGCGCATGTTTTGGATTATGGGCTACAAAAAAATGGGGGCTACAAAAAACACAAACGGCCCGAAGGCCGTTGTGTGCGCTATTTTTTCAATCACTTCGGTGCTGCGGGCGCAGGGGCTGGCGCAGCGGGTTTCGCTGGTGCCGGTGCTTTTTGCGCGGCAGGTGCTGGCTGCTTAGGCAGCTTGATATTTTCTTTGGCTAGCGCTTCGGTAACCCGTTTATCCATCTCTGGCGCGAGCGTGCCCGCCCATTTCGCCGCGGCTTGCATATTTTCTTGACCAAGTTTGCCCTGCAACTCGCTCAGCTTTTTACCGGCTGGGCTTTGGTTGAACTTTACGATTTCTTTGATCTCGTCGTGCGAAAGCGCATTGTGATAAACGAGCATCATCTGGTCGTAAAGCCCATCTGGCTTACCGGCATTTTCAGTCAATACCGCCGCCATCTGATCGCGAATGATTTGAAAGCCTTTTTCTGGAAATTTCGGATCGAGCTTTCGCACGCCCGGCACCATGCCTTGCACTTGGCCGTTGGCCATCATCATGGGCAAGTTTTTTGCACTGGAAATATCAAGAAAAATACGCAAATCTGCTTTTTTTGCAGGAGTAAGCTCATCAGCCCAAATCTGCGCCGCAGGTATGAGCATCAAAAATGCTGCGACAAAAAATTTTCTATTCAACATGGTAATTTGGAGCCTCTTTAGTAATTTGCACGTCGTGTACGTGCGATTCCCGCATGCCTGCGGCGCTAATTTCTACAAACTCACTGCGGGTACGCATTGCTTCGATCGATTCGCAGCCGCAATAGCCCATACTGGCTCGAACGCCGCCGACCAGCTGATGGATGACCGCCAGCGCGCTGCCTTTGTATGGCACGCGCCCTTCGATGCCCTCGGGCACTAGCTTATCTAGATTGGCCTCATTATCTTGGAAGTAGCGATCTTTTGAGCCCTTTTCCATGGCGCCAAGCGAGCCCATGCCGCGATAAGATTTATATGAGCGCCCTTGAAACAAAATGACTTCGCCTGGGCACTCATCGGTTCCGGCGAGCAAGCCACCCAGCATAACGGTATGCGCGCCTGCTGCAAGCACCTTTGCGATATCGCCCGAGTATCGGATTCCGCCATCCGCGATGACGGGCACGCCCGTGCCCTCAAGCCCGCGCACGGCTTCCGACACCGCGGTAATCTGCGGCATGCCGACGCCGGTGACGATGCGCGTGGTGCAAATCGACCCCGGGCCAATGCCCACCTTCACGCCATCGGCACCCGCATCTGCCAGCGCTTTTGCCCCAGCAGCGGTTACCACGTTGCCAACGATAATCTGGGCATTTGGGTAGTGTTGCTTAGCCCATCGCACGCGATTGAGCACCCCTTGCGAGTGGCCGTGCGCGGTATCGATCACGAGCGCATCGACACCAGCGGCAATGAGCCGCTCAACACGGTCTTCAGTGCCCTCGGCGACCCCGACTGCTGCCGCAACCCGCAAGCGCCCAAGCTCATCTTTGCAAGCATCAGGATGTTCGGTGGATTTCGTAATATCTTTTACCGTGATGAGGCCACGAAGCTGAAATGCATCGTTGACAACGAGCACGCGCTCGAGCTTGTGCTTGTGCATGAGCATGCGGGCTTCTTCAATCGGTGCGCCTTCTTTAACCGTAATGAGCCGATTTGCCGGCGTCATGATGTTGCCAACGGACTGGTCGAGCGCGGTCTCAAAGCGCAAATCGCGATTGGTCACGATGCCAACAAGCTTTTCGCCGTCGACCACGGGCAGCCCAGAAATATGATTGCGTTCGGTGAGTGCGAGCACTTCGCGCACGGTCATGCCCGAGGTCACAGTAATGGGGTCTTTGACTACACCGGCCTCGAAGCGCTTTACTTTTGCAACTTCTGCAGCCTGCTCCGCTGGGGATAAGTTTTTATGAATAACCCCTATTCCGCCCGCCTGCGCGAGGGCAATTGCAAGATTAGCCTCGGTGACGGTATCCATTGCCGCTGAAAGTATCGGCAAATTGAGTGAAATCGTGCGCGTGAGCTGCGTGCGAAGCGATACATCTTTCGGGAGCACGGCGGAATGCGCCGGAACGAGGAGGACGTCGTCAAACGTCAAGGCTTTTCGTACGATTCGCACCAGATCAAGCTTTCAAAACGTCGATTATAGCGAAGCGAACGCGGGTGTTTGTCGCATATTTGCTGACCGCTTAGCGCGCAAAGAGATCGTCACTTGCGGCAAGGCGTTGCATTTAGCATAATGTCATGAACTTGTTTGGAGCCGCACCCAAATGCAATTTCGCAATGCCATACTTTCAATTTCCGTCGCCATGAGCTTTGCCCAGCTCTCAGACGCACAAACGCTTTATCGTTGGACTGACCCGCAAGGCCGCGTTCACTATACCGACTCAGCGCCACCGTCGACCGCAAAAGAATCCCGCACCGTGACCACCGACGCCGCGGCCGATCAGCGCGCGGCCGATTCGTTACGGGAACAAAACGACGCTTTGAGCAAACGCTCAGCGGATCGCAATAAATCTCCAGAAGATCGCGAGCGCGAGAAAAAAGAAGCTGATCGTAAGGCACGCTGCGGTCAACTCATGGCCATTGTCAACGCGGTGGATCGCGGTGATTCCCTCTTTCGGCAGAACGAAAAAGGTGAAAAAACTGAGATTACTGGTAATGCGCGCGAGTTTGAGAAAGTACGCAGTGGCCAGCAATTTCAATTGGAATGCCAAGATTTGGCCAATAGCGCCTCGAACGCAAGTAAGTCTGCGGCAGCAAAAGCAGCAGGCCAACAGTCGGCTGCGGGTGCGGCAGGAGCAAACGCAAATGCCAGCAATGCCGGAAGCGCTGCGCCATCTTCTGGCAGCGCGCCTTCTTCTGGCAGCGCTCCGACAAAACCGCCGTCATCAACCGGTTCGCCATCGGGCGCGAAATAGCCGACGGCACGAAACGCTATTGCATAGTAAATTGCCTTTACGACATAAAAAAAACGACGCGAAGCGTCGTTTTTTTATGTCTACCTGCGGCGCAGATTTGCCCCAAATTTGGCTTTAAAATTACTTCCTGGCGTCTTTCGGCGCATCTTTAGCGGAATCTTTAGGCGCAGCTTTGACGTCTGCCTTCTTCGGATCAGTCGATCCGGTCAATTCATCTTTCTTTTCGATCATTGCTTTGTTAGTCTCCGTTTTAACGGACGTACGCAATGAGGCCAAATAGGCCGTAACCAGATCGCCCGAAGCGATTCCAGCTACGCGCGTTGAAGCAGTTTTGATTTTGGCCTCATCAGCCGCGCTATCGATCACTTTGGTAACGCGCACAAACGCATAGCCGCCTTGATCGCTAGCACCACCGATAACAGCGGGTAGTTTGTCTGCCGGTGCAGCAAAAATTGCTTTGACTAAATCTTCACTGATTCCTGGTGCACGTTGCGCACGCGTGATCGTCGACGGCGCGGTGAACTGCACGCCTGCAGCTTGCTCTTGCCCTGCGCGCACTTGCGGTAGCTTTTCTTCGCCGACTTTCTTTGCCAAGTCTGCTGCGCCTTTACGTTTGAGCTCGGCAATGACTTCAGCTTTCACTTCTTCATAAGGGCGCGTCGCAGCAGGCTTATGCTCGAGTACGCGCGCAGACATTAAGGTATTGGGTGCAATTTCAACGGCTTCAGTATTTTTCTTTGATGTCAGCGCGCTTTGCGAAAAAATCGCTTGCGTCATCTTTGTATTCCCCATTGCAATCGCCTGCACTTGCGAACGGGTCAACAGTTGCGAGGTGACCGCCGGGATTTTGGTGTCTTCAGTAATGCTTTTGAATGTATCGGACTGCTCAAAAACTTTATCTTGAAATTTTTGCGCTGATTCCGCAAATTTCTGTTGCGCAGCCTGATTTTTAAGATCTTGCTCAATTTTGCCTTTGATCGAATCAAAAGCAGGCACTTCCCCGCCTTTTACATTGGTAAGGCGGATCACATGAAAACCAAAATCGGATGCAATCGGGCCACGAATCTCGTCTTTTTTCATGGTGTAAACAGCATCTTCAAAGGGCTTAACCATTGCCCCGCGCCCGAAGAAACCCAAATCTCCACCCTGATCTTTTGAGCCAGGATCATCAGAGTTAGCTTTTGCCAATTCAGAAAACTTGCTTGGATCGGCTTGGACTTTGGCAAAAATGTCTTCCGCTTTTTTCTTTGCCGCATCCCGGTCGACTGGTTTACCGTCTTTTGTCAATCCGACTAGGATGTGGCTTGCCTGCCGCTCTTCGGCGGTTGCAAATTCTTTACCGCGTGCATCATAAGCAGCTTTCACCGCCGCCGCATCAATCGATTGCTGGCTGGCAATACCCGCTTGCCCTAAGATGAAATATTCCAGTTTTACTTGCTCAGGCGACTGATAGTTTGCCGCGTTTTTTTCATACTGCGCTTTCGCTGTCGCGTCATCAATGTTGATCTGAGCTTGCAGCGATTGGTTAGTCAGCAGGGCAACAGCAACCTCGCGCTGCTGCTCGTTAAGCTGCATCCAACGCTGAGTTTGGGTTGCAGATACGATGTGTGAGCCAGATAAGGCATCTTGCATTGGTTGCAAGGAGAGATCTTGCCGCAGGCGCTGCTCAAACATGAGCGTCGACATCCCTTGCGCGCGCAGCGTTTCTTCATAGCGCTTAGGAGAAAATTTGCCGTCTTCCTGAAACGCTGGGATTTCAGAAATCGTCTTTTGCATCTGTGCGGTGGTCGCCACAAAATTAAGTGACTGGCCTTTGACTTTGAGGAGGCGCTGGTTAACTAAGCCGTCGAGAACTTGCCCGCGCACTTCGTTATTGTCAAACATCGCAGGATCAAACGAACGCCCAAGCATGCCGCGCAGGCGTTCGGTTTGATCGCGCATGGAGTTATCGTATTCTTGGCGCAGTATTTTCTCGCCACCGACGCGCGCAATCGCATCCTCGGCGTTGCTACCCCGCAAGTAAGAATCGACCCCAAACAAAGCAAATGGCACCATGATGATCGCCAAAATGATTTGTACTAACCGTTTGTTACGACCTACGAAATCATACATAGCGTTACTGCCGAAAAGTAAAAAGAAAAAAGGCGAACACTCGGGTTCGCCTTTCGGGGTATTGGCGGAGCGGACGGGGCTCGAACCCGCGACCCCCGGCGTGACAGGCCGGTATTCTAACCAACTGAACTACCACTCCTTTGTACAACATTTTTTGGTGGGCGCTGAGAGGCTCGAACTCCCGACATTCGCCTTGTAAGGGCGACGCTCTACCAACTGAGCTAAGCGCCCGACGCTGCAACACAACCACACTAATTAAGCTTGCAACACGGGTTTAAATGATCACCTACGTCACGATCATTAATCACACCAAGCCCGCTAATTTACCATATCTTTGAGACCCTTACCAGCGCGAAACTTCGGAACTTTTGCAGCCTTAATTTCAATCGCCGTACCGTCGCGGGGATTGCGCCCCGTGCGCGCTTTGCGCTTATCAACATAAAAGCTACCGAAACCCACGAGAGTTACAACATCACCCTTTTTGAGAGCAACGCTAACGCCTTTAAGAAATGCATCGATTGCGCGCGCAGCGGAGGCTTTAGACAAATCAGCCTCAGAGGCAACGCACTCAATAATTTCTGCTTTATTCATATTTTTGTACCTGAAGTAGATGGAAATAAAAGGGAGCTTTCGCTCCCCTTTTATTTCCATTTTTTCGAGTATACCGTTTGCCAAATATTGCGGCTAATGCTTGGTCGCAGTCTCAGATTTGGCTTCACCGCTCGCGATGACCGCCGGTGCAATTTGCGCGTCTTCTAGCGGAATGGGCATCGTCTCTAGGGCATGAAGCAGCACGTCATCAATCCATCGCACAGGCTGAATCTCCAGGCTTGCCATCACTTCTGGTGGCATGTCTGCGAGATCTTTGACGTTTTCATGCGGAATCAAGACTTTTTTGATGCCACCGCGAAGCGCCGCAAGCAGTTTTTCTTTCAACCCGCCGATTGGCAGCACTTCGCCACGCAGCGTAATTTCACCCGTCATCGCAACATCTGCACGCACGGGAGTGTTTGACAGCGCGGAGACGAGCGCAGTCGCAATCGCGATCCCCGCGCTTGGTCCATCTTTTGGAATTGCG
Organism: Betaproteobacteria bacterium; assembly: GCA_031430575.1. Taxonomy (GTDB): domain Bacteria; phylum Pseudomonadota; class Gammaproteobacteria; order Burkholderiales; family Casimicrobiaceae; genus JANMDS01. Next base: position 95,164 of record JANPBT010000017.1, read on the forward strand.
CCTTCGGGGAAGTGCACATGAAGATCATTTTTTTCGTAAAAATCGGGGCGGATGCCTAGGCGCTGGGCGCGCTTTCGCACGACCGATAGCGCCGCAGCAACCGACTCTTGCATGACATCGCCGAGCTTGCCGGTAAATTTTGTATTACCTTTGCCAGAAACGACGGCGACTTCAACGTTGAGCAATTCGCCACCGACTTCGGTCCACGCTAAGCCATTGACCTGACCGACTTGATTATCTTTTTCGGCCATCCCAAAACTAAACTTGCGCACGCCCAAATAGTCTGCAAGGTTATCTGCATTTACACGCACTGTGCCGATGTCGTCATTTTTGGCTTTTGCCATCACGACTTTACGCACCACCTTGCGGCAAAGTTTGCTGATTTCACGCTCAAGACTGCGCACGCCCGCCTCCCGTGCGTAGTAACGAATGATGTCGCGTACGGCAGTTTCATCAACAACGAGTTCGTTTTCTTTCAGGCCGTTATTTTTAATTTGCTTAGTGAGCAAATACTGCATCGCAATGTTGACCTTTTCGTTTTCGGTGTAACCCGAAAGCCGAATGATTTCCATACGATCGAGCAACGGCGCAGGCATGTTCATGCTGTTTGCCGTCGCAACGAACATCACATCGGACAAGTCGAAATCGACCTCCACATAATGGTCACTAAACGTATGGTTTTGCTCAGGGTCGAGCACTTCGAGCAATGCCGAGGCGGGATCCCCGCGGAAATCCATGCCCATTTTGTCGACTTCATCGAGCAAGAAAAGCGGATTTCTTACACCAACTTTACTCAAGCTTTGCAAGATCCGCCCCGGCATCGAGCCGATATACGTGCGACGGTGGCCGCGAATCTCTGATTCATCGCGCACACCACCTAGCGAGAGCCGCACGAATTTGCGGTTGGTCGCTTTTGCAATTGACTGGCCCAGAGAAGTCTTACCCACACCAGGTGGACCGACCAGACACAAAATCGGAGCCTTAATTTTGTCGACGCGCTGCTGCACCGCGAGATATTCCAGGATGCGCTCTTTGACTTTATCGAGACCGAAATGGTCACCGTTAAGCACTTCTTCTGCTTTGGCCAAATCGCCTGAAACTTTCGATTTCTTTTTCCAGGGCAAGCCGACGAGCGCATCAAGATAATTGCGCACAACGGTAGCTTCCGCCGACATCGGAGACATCAATTTCAACTTCTTGAGCTCTGCTTCCGCTTTCTCGCGGGCTTCTTTGCTCAAGCCACCGGTTTTGATCTTTTTGTCGAGCGCATCGAGTTCGGCCGCTTCTTCGCCGTCACCCAATTCTTTTTGAATCGCTTTGACTTGTTCATTCAAATAGTATTCGCGCTGACTTTTTTCCATCTGACGCTTCACGCGCCCGCGAATGCGTTTTTCAACTTGCAAAATATCAATTTCTGACTCAAGAACGCCCAGTAAATGCTCCAAGCGCTGCGAGGCATCTTGCATTTCGAGCACTTCTTGCTTCTGCTCAATTTTCAATGGCATATGGGATGCAACGCTGTCGGAGAGTCGTCCCGCGTCATCCATGCTGGCAAGTGAGGCCATCACCTCAGGCGGAATTTTTTTGTTGAGCTTAACAAATTGCTCAAACTGCTGAAGCAGCGCGCGCCGGAGCGCCTCCGCTTCATTGTCGTCAACCTTCGCCGCAGGCAACGGCTTGACCTCGGACGTAAAAAACGCTTCGCCTTCAGCAGCTTCTAAAATGCGGGCACGTTGCTGGCCTTCGACCAACACTTTGACCGTGCCATCGGGCAGTTTTAGCATCTGCAAAATCGTTGAAATGCAGCCGACCGCGTAGAGATCTTCAATGCCGGGCTCATCTTTTTGAGCAGATTTTTGCGCGACGAGCATGATTTGCTTGCCACTTTCCATCGCCGCCTCAAGCGCCTTGATGGATTTCTGCCGCCCGACGAAAAGGGGAATGACCATTTGCGGAAACACGACGACATCGCGTAACGGCAGCAGGGGCAAGCTCATAGGTTCACGAATTTCTGACATAAAAACTCCTTTGGTCTACTATATTTGGAGCTAGACCGAGTGAAAGCAAGTGTACGAGCAATGATCTTGCGCGGCGCAATCATAAATACCTGCGGCGCAGATTTCACTCAAAAAGGCACATTTCTGGGCATTTTTGAGCGATTTAGGGCAATTTAGGCCACTTTTGGCTCAGTGAATTGCAACAGCGGCTTACCGCCAACCGCCAGCGACGCCTCATCTACAACAACCTTTTTCAGGTTTAACTGCGATGGCAAATCGTACATCGTTTCGAGTAGCGCACCTTCGATGATGGAGCGCAAACCGCGCGCGCCGGTGCGCCGAGCCAGCGCACGCTTGGCGATGGCATTGAGCGCACTTGGGCGCAACTCAAGCTCGACGCCTTCCATGGCAAAGAGCTTTTGGTATTGCTTCATGAGCGCATTTTTAGGCTCAACAAGGATTTTGATGAGCGCGGCTTCGTCGAGCTCAGTCAGCGTTGCCACGACCGGCAAGCGACCAACAAACTCAGGAATCAAACCAAATTTAATCAAATCTTCAGGCTCAGTCTGCAAGAGTAGCTGACCGATTCCTGCACGATCATCGGGGCTCACTGGCGACGCGCCAAAGCCCATGCCAGAGGTTTTTGTGCGCTGACGAACAACTTTTTCTAAGCCATCAAAAGCGCCACCGCAGATAAACAGAATTTGTGCGGTGTTGACCTGCACGTAATCTTGGTTGGGGTGCTTGCGCCCCCCCTGCGGTGGGATCGAAGCCACCGTGCCCTCGATGAGCTTCAATAATGCCTGCTGCACGCCCTCTCCAGAGACATCACGGGTAATCGAAGGATTATCGCTTTTGCGAGAAATCTTATCGATTTCATCGATGTAGATAATGCCGCGTTGCGCCCGCTCAACGTCGTAATCGCAACTTTGCAAAAGCTTTTGAATAATGTTTTCAACATCTTCGCCAACGTAGCCCGCCTCCGTCAGCGTGGTCGCATCGGCAATAACGAACGGCACTTCCAGCATGCGCGCTAAGGTTTGCGCCAGCAGCGTTTTGCCTGAGCCGGTCGGCCCAATCAGCAAGATGTTACTTTTTGCCAGCTCAACGTCGTCTTTGCCGGCAGTGGTCGCGTTATCGAGGCGTTTGTAGTGGTTATAAACAGCCACCGCAAGCGTTTTCTTGGCAACATCTTGCCCAATGACATATTGATCGAGCGTTTCGCGAATTTCGCGCGGCGTTGGCAACGCGCTATTGCGCGACTTACCACCACTGGCGACCTGGGCTTCTTCCTTGATGATGTCGTTGCAAAGATCCACGCATTCATCGCAGATGAAAACAGAGGGCCCTGCGATGAGTTTTTTAACTTCATGCTGACTCTTCCCGCAAAAGGAACAGTAGAGCAATTTGTCGTTTCCAGATTTAGCCATTGCGTCCATCAATCGCCGCGCTCAGCAGCGATTGCATTATTCGAAGTTACGTTAAGTCGTTTGTACCCGTTTGGCGAGCACTTGGTCAACGAGACCGAAGGTCGCCGCTTCATCGGCGGTCATAAAGTTGTCTCGATCAGACGCTTTAGTCACGTCTTCGACGGAGCGCCCAGAAAATTCCGCCATCAATCGATTCAGCCGCGCCTTTAACTCCAAGACGTATTTCGCATGAATTTCGATGTCAGAAGCCTGCCCCGAAAAACCACCCGACGGCTGGTGGATCATGATCGTGGAATTGGGTAAAGCAAATCGCTTGCCTTTAGTACCGGCGCCGAGCAGGAATGCGCCCATGCTCGCGGCCATGCCGACGCAAAGCGTACTCACATCGGGCTTAATGAATTTCATCGTATCAAAAATTCCCATGCCTGCAGAGACCGAGCCTCCGGGAGAATTGATGTAGAGATGAATATCTTTATCGGGATTTTCAGACTCTAAAAACAGCATCTGTGCGACGATCAGATTGGCCGTATTGTCGTTGACGGGGCCAACCAAAAAGATAACGCGCTCTTTGAGCAGACGCGAGTAAATATCGTAAGCGCGTTCACCGCGCCCCGATTGCTCGATGACCATTGGCACTAAGCCAAGGCTCTGCGGGTCGGGCATAAAAGAAGCATTCATAGTGTGCAGACTCACGGCGAAAGGGTTAATCTAAGTTAGATATTATCAATCTTGCGGCGCGCACGTTTTTTTCAATCCCTACGCGCCGTAAATCGACCCTACCTGCGGCGCAGATTAGGTCGTTTTGAAGGCTTTTCATGAATTGATTCGCTCCTGCAGCCCAAATCTGCGCCGCAGATATTAGCGAAAGCAATCCATTTATGCTGGGCGCGGCCCGACAATTTCGCTAAAGCTCGATGGCTTATCGGTTACTTTTGCTTTGGCAAGCACCCAATCAACCACATTGGCCTCAAGCGCGAGCGCTTCAAACTCGGCCATGCGCTGCGGCTCGCTTTGATACCAGCTCACAACTTGCGCTGGGTTTTCGTAGCTCGATGCTGCTTCTTCGATAAATTTCAACACTTGCTCGGGTTTTGCTTGCAAATTATTGCTGCGAACCGCTTCCGAAACAATTAAACCAAGTGCAACGCGTTCGCGTGCGGGTGGCTCAAAGGTTGACGGCGATACCTGCGCGTTTTCTTTGGCAACACCTCGGCTGAGTAAATCTTGCTGTGCATCTTTGGCCATGCGCGTGGCTTCATTAGCAACCAGCGCAGTTGGCACAGCAATCGGTGTTGCATCGCGCAAAGCCTTGAGCACTTGATCTCGCGTCGCCGCGTAGGTGCGGCGCTTCAACTCAAGCTCAAGATTTTGGCGCACTTCCGCATGCAAAGCCATCACATCACCGCTGGCAACGCCAAACGCCTTGGCAAATTCCCCATCAACCGCTGGAAACTGAGGCTCAGCAACATCAGAGGCGCTAACGACAAATTTCGCCGCCTTTCCGGCCACTTCAGCGCCCGGATAATCTGCCGGGAAATTGACTTCAAATGATTTTGAGCCGCCTTTTGCTAGGCCCGGCATCGCGGCTTCAAACTCGGGCAGCATCCGGCCTTCGCCAACGACTAACGCGAAATTTTTTGCCGAGCCGCCTTCGAAAGCAACGCCGTCAATCGTGCCAACAAAATCAAGCATGACGCGATCACCCTTATCGGCGGCGCGATCGACGGATTTATATTGCACGCGCTGTTTGCGCAACGTTTCGATCGTGTTTTCAACGTCGGCATCGGTCACGCTGGCCACGGGGCGCTCAACGGCCAAAGCGGATATATCGGCCAAAACAACCTTTGGGTAAATTTCAAATTTCGCGCTAAATTCATAAGCGGCAACATCATCAGAGCCTGCTTTGGCTTCGACCTGTGGCTGGCCCGCGACGCGCAGATCGCTGCCTGAGACCGCATCAAAAAATGCTTTATCAAGCGCTTCCCGGATGACTTCCGTGCGCGCTTGCGCGCCATACTGCTGCATGACCATGCGCATGGGCACTTTACCTGGCCGAAAGCCGGGCACTTTCATCGTTTTTGCCCAGCCCTTAAGTCGCGATTCCGTTGCGACATCAACAGATGCTATCGAAACCGAAAGGTCAACCTTACGCTCTAATTCGCTCAAAACTTCTACGGTTGCTGCCATGATTTAACAAACTTCCTAAGTAAAAAATCTCTAATTCGCGCGCGGCGCAAAATGCAAGCAAAGCCTGCACTGCAACCGATCACGCTGGCCTGACGCGCCCCAAAAACGGCCGCGTCACGATGAATACTTGGTGCGAAAGGGGGGACTCGAACCCCCACACCTTACGGCGCTGGAACCTAAATCCAGTGCGTCTACCAATTCCGCCACATTCGCAAAACCGACGATTATACGAGGCATAATCTAATTTCAGTGAATCAGATCGAACACTACGAAAATTTTCCGGTAGCTTCCCTGCTGGTTCCCAAGCGATTACGCCCCGACGTCATCGCAATTTATCGCTTTGCACGCGCCGCCGACGACATCGCAGACGAAGGCGATGCCGCGCCGGAAGCGCGCCTAGAAACCCTGCAAAAATGGCAAAACGACCTCAAAACGCTGTTTAAATTGCCCGAATCTGCGCCGCAGGTATCGTTGTTGATTCCAGAAATTTCTCAACTTGCGCCCACGATTGCCCGTCATCACCTCCCTGCGGCGCAGTTTCAGGCGCTTTTATCGGCGTTTTCACAAGATATTGTCCAAAAACGCTACGCCGACGACGCAGCGCTCTTGGATTACTGCGCCCGCTCGGCTAATCCCGTTGGCCGGCTCATGCTTGGGCTTATGAAAATCGATGCTCCGCAGGCACTCGCAGAAAGCGATGCAATCTGCACCGCTTTGCAGTTGATCAATTTTTTACAAGACGTCGAAATTGATTGGCGAAAGGAGCGGGTCTACATTGCGCAAACCACGCTAACCCAGTTTGGCGTTACGGTCGAAATGATCGGGGCAAACGATACCGGCGCGGCGTGGTGCGCGCTGATGGCAGCCCGAGTTGGCCATGCGCGCGCCCTCATGCTCAAAGGCGCTCCGCTCATCAAAAAATTGCGTGGGCGGATGCGTTGGGAGATCGCGTTTACCGTCGCCGGTGGGCTTCGCATCCTGCAGAAGATCGAACACGTAAACTACGACGTGTTTCGCCTTCGACCCACACTTTCGTGGCGTGATGGCCCCGCTCTCCTGTCAAAAGCTATCGCCCTCAATCTGTGACGCCCGACCAATATTGCGAAAAAAAAGCGGCTGCCAGCGGTAGCAGTTTTTATTATGCTTTTCGATTTCTAAGCCCCGAGCGGCGGCGCGCGATCACCGCGCTGTATGCATTCTGCCGCGAGGTTGATGATGTGGTTGATGAAATTTCCGATGCCGGTGTTGCCCGCCAAAAACTGGGCTACTGGCGGCAAGAGATCGAAGCGCTTTATGACGGCAACCCTGCCCACCCAGTTACGCGTGCGCTCGCGCTAGGGGTGAAAACGTACGGCCTCGACAAACATGACTTGCTCACCGTCATCGATGGTATGCAAATGGATCTAGAGCGCACCCGCTACGCAACGTGGGATGAACTTTCGCAGTATTGCCACCGTGTCGCCGGCGTTGTGGGTTGGATGAGCGCCCAGATTTTTGGCTATACCGATCCCCGCACCCGCGAATACGCGCACACCCTCGGTATGGCCTTTCAGCTCACCAATATCATCCGCGATGTTGGCGAAGACGGGCAGCGCGGGCGCATCTATCTACCGCTATCCGATTTGGTGCCGTTTGGGGTGCAACAAAGCGATCTTTTACTGGGCACGCCTTCCCGCGGTTTTGTTGATTTGATGCGCCTGCAAACCGCACGCGCGCAGGCCCTCTACGCCGACGCCTTTGCTGCCCTCCCAAGAGCAGATCGACAAGCCCAAAAGCCCGGCTTAATGATGGCAGCGATTTATCAGGAAGTGCTACACCGGATCGAGACTCAAAATTTCCCGGTCTTAAAAAAACGCGTGAGCCTATCGCCCATTAAAAAACTGATGATCGCGTTGACCGTCTGGTTGAAGCCGTAATGTCGCGCGCGCCCGGATCGATTGCGATTATTGGCGCAGGATGGTCGGGGCTCACGTGTGCGCTTGAGTTAAGCGCGGCAGGCTTTAAGCCGACACTTTTTGAGACCAATCCGACGCCAGGAGGGCGGGCACGGCGGGTCGCCGCGCCAAACGGATTCATAGGCGATAACGGTCAGCACATCTTGCTTGGGGCTTACGCCGAAACCCTGCGCCAAATTGATCGTGTGCACGATGGGAAAACGCAGCACCTCTTTCATCGCTTTCCGCTTATGCTGGCGCAAACGAAGCACTACAGCGAGCCTGCAGACTTAGTGCTGATGCGGCACGAAATCCCACTCATCGATGGCGTCGTAATGCTCGCGCGTGCGCAGGGACTCACCCTCGGCGAAAAATTTTCTTTTGGTTGGTTTTTGGCCAAACTCATGGTGGGCGAGTCGCCGCCACTGACGATGACGGTAGACCAATATGTGGCAAAAGTTGCGCCGCAGGTCAGGAATCGAATCATCGCGCCACTATGCTTAGCTGCGCTCAATACACCGAGCGTGCGCGCCAGCGCATGCGTTCTGCGCAATGTGCTGCGCGCGGCGTTTCGCGGCCCGTCAAGCAATTCCGATATGCTGATTCCGCGCACTGATCTGTCGGCATTATTCCCCGAGCCAGCATTGGCAAAATTACGCGACGCAGGATGCGAAATTTTTGACGGTGAAACCGTCATTTTGCTCAACCCTTCTGAAAAAAGTGTCGAGCTTGTCACGCGCAAGCGCACCGCGGTGTTTGATCACGTCATTGTCGCGACCGCACCGCAACATACCGCGCGCCTGCTAAGCCCAACGCCTGCATTTGCAGGCCTTGCCAGCGCCCTGAGCGCGCTCGACTATGAACCCATCACCACGCTTACCGAAAACGGCTATGTGAGCGAAAGACTTCCGCCCCATCCCGCGCTCATCGGCGTCGATGATCCCCATGTGCAATGGGTCATCCACGATACGTCCCGCCAACAACGCTGCGTGATCATCAGCGGCGGCGATGCCCACGCAGACTTTACTGGCGAGGAAATGATTGACCATGCCGCAGCGGCGCTTAACACGCCTGCCGAGCAATTTCAAAGTATTTGCGAAAAACGGGCAACCTACTCCTGTACCCCGCAACAGCACATCCGCTTAAAAACGCTGCCTTCGCTGCGCGGGCCGGTCTGGCTTGCAGGCGACTACTGCTACCCGGAATTTCCTGCAACTTTAGAGGCCGCAACCCGCTCTGGCCGGGCAACCGCCAATGCAATAATCGGGGTAATTGAATTAGGCTAACGCACAAGGAAACACCGCTATGTTCGGAAAAATGATGCCCCGCGAAGGGCGCTTCTTCGATTTCTTCAATAAACATGCGGAGCTCTCTTGCGCTGGCGCGATTGAATTGGCAGCACTCATGGGAGATCTAAACGAGCTTTCTCGTCGACGCCCAGCAATTGAAGAGCTCGAAAAAGAAGCCGACAAAGTCACCCACGACTGCATTCATCTACTTCATCAAGTCTTCATCACGCCGCTTGATCGCGATCAAATCCACACCTTGGTGACCACCATGGATGACATTCTGGATTTGTCCGAAGATGTCGCTCAATGCGTCTACCTTTACGATGTGCGCTCACTGCGCCCAGAAGCAAAAATTTTGGCTGATATTTGCGTACGATGCACCGAGCTCGTACGTGATGCTGTACGCCTGCTTGAAGACTTGTCGCAGGGCAAAACGATCCTCAAAATCTGTGCCGATATTGATCGCCTCGAAACGGATGCCGATCAGGTCATGCGCGCCGCCATCGCCAAGCTATTCCGCGAAGAACCCGACGCAAAAGAAATTTTGAAGCAAAAAGCGATTTACGAGTTGCTCGAAACGATTACGGATCGCTGCGAAGATGTCGCAAACATCATTGAAGGCATCGTTTTGGAAAACGCATAATGATTTCCATTGAAATGGTCATCGTGCTGGTAATTTTGGCGCTCCTGTTTGATTTCATGAACGGTTTCCATGATGCTGCAAACTCCATCGCCACTGTGGTCTCCACGGGCGTATTGAAGCCAAAACACGCAGTAGCGTTCGCGGCATTTTTTAATGTGCTTGCGATATTGTTTTTCCACCTTAAAGTGGCCTCAACGATCGGCAAAGGCACGATCGAAAGCAACATCATCGATCAGCACGTCTTGCTCGGCGCGCTGGTCGGCGCGATCACTTGGAACGTGATTACATGGTATTACGGCTTGCCCTCTTCGTCGTCACACGCGTTGATTGGTGGCTTAGTCGGTGCAGCCGTAGCGAAAGCGGGCACGAGTGCGTTGATCGCATCGGGGCTTATACGCACCCTTATTTTCATCATTATCTCGCCGACGATGGGCTTTATCTTAGGCTCACTTTTGATGGTGGCCGTCTCGTGGATGTTTTTCCGAACGCCGCAAGCAAAAGTTGACAAATGGTTTCGACGATTGCAGCTTGTATCCGCGGCGCTTTATAGCCTGGGCCATGGCGGCAACGACGCCCAAAAAACGATGGGAATCATTTGGATGGTGCTGATTGCGGCAGGCATCACCGCCACTGGCGATAAATCTCCGCCCACGTGGGTCATCCTGTCGTGCTATGCGGCGATCGGCCTGGGCACTCTTTTTGGCGGCTGGCGCATCGTGAAAATGATGGGGCAAAAAATCACCAAGCTCAAGCCCGTGGGCGGTTTTTGCGCCGAGACCGGTGGCGCAATTACGCTTTTTGTCGCGACGTCTATGGGCATTCCAGTTTCCACGACCCACACCATCACCGGCGCGATCATCGGCGTTGGCTCTTCTTCAAAAATCTCCGCCGTGCGCTGGGGTATCGCCCATCGTATCGTTCTGGCGTGGATTCTCACCATTCCATGCGCGGGCTTTATGGCAGCGGTGGCGTGGTGGCTATCAAACACCTTTGCAAAGAATCTCTAAATGTCACTCCATCAATCTGGCAAACGGGCGATCACACTCACTCAATTTTTGATCGAAGAGCAGCGCAATCGACAAACGATTCCCGGCAATTTGCGGCTCTTGATCGAAGTGGTGGCGCGCTGCTGCAAGCGCATCGCGGTCGAGGTCTCAAAAGGCGGTTTGGGTGATGTGTTGGGGAGCGCCGGAACAGAAAACGTGCAAGGCGAAGTTCAAAAAAAATTGGATGTGATCGCCAACGAAGCCCTGCTCGAAGCCAACGAATGGGGTGGGCATTTAGCCGGAATGGCCTCCGAGGAAATGGATCATCCTCGCCCGATCCCCAATCGTTACCCCAAGGGCGAGTATTTGTTGCTCTTTGACCCACTCGATGGCTCATCAAATATCGATGTCAACGTCAGCATTGGCACTATTTTTTCGGTATTGCGCTGCCCTGATGGCGCTGACCCAGCACAAGACAGCGCGTTTTTGCAGCCTGGAAATACCCAGGTCTGCGCGGGGTATGCGGTGTATGGACCCTCCGCCCAACTGGTCATTACGGTGGGCTCCGGGGTGCATTGCTTTACGCTCGACCGCGAGTATGGCTCGTGGGTGCTCACCCAATCGAATATGAAAATCCCTGAGCAAACCAAAGAATTTGCGATCAATATGAGCAATATGCGGCACTGGCATCCGCCCGTTAAGCGCTATATCGATGAACTTCTGGCCGGGACTACTGGCGTGCGTGGCAAAGATTTCAATATGCGCTGGATCGCGTCGATGGTGGCCGATGTCCATCGCATCTTAACGCGCGGCGGCGTCTTTATGTACCCAGCGGACTTGCGTGAGCCCGATAAGGCAGGCAAGCTACGCTTAATGTATGAAGCCAACCCGATGAGCTTTATCGTCGAGCAGGCGGGTGGCGCGGCGACCAACGGCCACCAGCGTATGCTGGATCTGCAGCCGACGGCGCTGCATGAGCGCGTGCCGGTATTTTTAGGGTCGCGTGAAGAAGTCGCGCGGGTCACCGCTTACCATGCTGCGGGCGCTTAACCCACCGCGTACGAACCCCATTTTGAGATGAATTCTTTCATACCTGCGGCGCAAAATTGCGCTAAAAATGGCCAATTCTGCGCCGCAGGTATACCGAAATTTAAATGGAATTAACCCGCGCGACGCTCGAAGCAGATCACACTCGGCATTCTCTGCGCGATAGTGTGCTCGCTAGCCGATTGCTCACCGACCTGCAGCTTGAATCATCACGCCAAAGCATGATCCGGCAATGGGATCCGTCGCAGCCGTTTTGGGTTTTTGGATATGGCTCGCTGATCTGGAATCCGCAGCTGCGCGTTGCGCAAAGCATCCCCACAACGGTGCGCGGATACCATCGTGCGCTGTGTTTATGGTCAAAAATTAATCGCGGTACGCCCGAGACGCCCGGGCTTGTGCTCGGCTTAAAACGGGGTGGGGCGTGCTGCGGCGTTGCCTTTCAAATCGAACACGAACACGTCGAAGCGGAATCCATCCTACTTTGGCGCCGTGAGATGCTGATGGGCAGCTACGTGCCGATTTGGGCGTTTGCCCAGACCGAGTCGGGCGAAAAAATCCGCGTTCTCACTTTCAAGGTTGATACCGGCGGCGCAGGTTACGCCTGTGGGATCGACGACGACGAGATCGCTCGCGTTGTCAAAAGCGCGCGCGGTCACTACGGCGCTTGCCTTGATTACGTGCGCAACACGGTCGAAAGCTTAGCCGCACATGGGATTCATGATGCCCAGCTTGAGGCATTAATCGCGCGCCTCAACGCCTCTCCATCCGCTGGATCGACAACATGAATAATGTATTCACGTACGGCTCGCTGATGTTTGCACCGGTATGGCAAAAAATCGTTCGCGGTCATTACCAAAGTTTGCCTGCATCCGCGCCCGGTTTGATCCGATTTAGCGTGCAATCAGAGCCCTACCCGGGCGCAATTTTGAGCGCGGATGGGCGCACAGATGGCCGCGTCTATTTCGGTGTTTCTGCAAATGATTGCGCGCGCTTAGATCAATTTGAAGGCGCACACTACGCACGCGCAAAAATATTACTTCGGCTCGACCAAACTGCGCAGACTATTCAAGCGTGGACTTATCTTTATCTGCGACCGGATGCGCTTTCAACGCAACCGTGGAGTCCCCAAGGATTTGAGCGTGACGATATGCAGCGATTTTTGGATACGTATACGCCCACGCGCTAGCGCCAAAGACCAGAAAATGGCTCAATCTGCGCCGCAGGTTTTGAACTCTAAATTGCAAATACCTGATTTTTGCCCCGTTGCTTGGCGATATACATGGCAGCATCAGAGGCCCGAAATAAGCTATCAAAGTTTTTGCCATCTTCGGGGAAAAACGCGACACCAACGCTCGCGGTGAGCGAAATCGCTTGTTCGTCAACGTGCGTCAGGGCGGCGACCGCATCGATCACGCGCTGGGCCACCTGCACCGCTTCTTTTCGGCCAGACCCTGCAAGCATTGCCATGAACTCATCACCGGCTAGCCGGCCAATGAAATCTTGCTCCCGCATCACTGCAGCGATCGCGCTTGAGCAGGCAATGAGCACTTCATCGCCATAACGATGCCCGTGCTGATCGTTAACCTGCTTGAAGCCGTCGAGATCAATAAATAGCACTGCAAAGTGTTGTGCGCCGTCTTTGGTCTCATGAAGCGCTCGATCAATCGTTTCGCGCAGTGCGGGGCGGTTGGGCAGGCCGGTGAGTGCATCGGTATTGGCCAAAGACTTAACGCGATCATGGGCAAGTTTGAGATCGTGAATATCTGTGGCCACAAAATAAACACCGATTACATTGCCTGCGCTATCAATATCTGGGAAAAGCTCGCTGCGCAACCAACGGCGCGCACCATCTGCGCTCAACGGCGCCCACTCCAACATACAGCGCTGCCCCGCCATCGCCCGCTCGACCAACGGCGATAGATTTTGCACCGCTTCATCTTGCCGGACGCGCTGAAACTGAAACCCAATCACGGTTTCGCGCGTTCGTCCGATGCGGCTCAAAAAAATATTGTTGGCAAACCGGTAAACCCAATTTCGATCAATATACGAAATCGGATGGGGCGTGTTGTTGACGAACATTTCGAGTCGGCGCACGTATTCCTGCGCCGATACCCCATCGCGGGCGAGCGCGCAATCTTTTGCGTCTGTGCCGGTCAGTCGTTGTGGATCAGTAAAGAGCAGTGGATTCAACGTATTTTTTGATCGTCACCATAAATTACGGTAAAGTCTAGCCTCGTAATTCTCACTTGTCCAGCGAAAACCCTCCCCTAAAATGACTAGATTAGCTGGAAGCTTTAGTTTTTTGACGCATGAGCTGGCCTTGCTCCTTTTTCCAGTCTCTATCTTTGACGGTATCCCGTTTGTCATGAAGCTGTTTACCTTTTGCCAAGCCAACCTCAAGCTTTACCCGCCCACCTTTGTAGTGCAAATTAAGCGGGACTAACGTAAAGCCTTTTTGCTCGACTTTGCCAATGAGACGATTAATTTCCTCGCGATGCATAAGCAGCGCCCGGGTGCGGGTTGGGTCGGGAATGATGTGGGTTGAAGCCGCCTGCATCGGGGTAATCGTCGCGCCCACCAAGATGATCGTGCGCCCTTTAATGCGCACATACGCCTCTTTAATCTGGGCGCGACCATCTCGAATGGCCTTGACTTCCCAGCCTTGGAGGGCGATGCCTGCCTCGTAGCGCTCCTCGATAAAATACTCAAAGGTTGCTTTTCTATTGTCAATAATGCTCATTGCGCAAGTTTAGGCGCAATTGGCAATCTGCTGGGGCGGAGAGGATTTCGTGCATCGCGTCGTTAAGAGTATTCTCGTGCCCTATTCGCCCGTTGAGATCTTTGATCTGGTCAATGCAGTGGAGCTTTACCCACAATTTATGCCGTGGTGCGGCGGTGCCGCGGTAAGCAAGCGCGGGGAGCACGCGCTTTGCGCGACGATTATCATTGATTTTTATGGTCTTAAGCAAAGTTTTTCAACGCGCAACAGCAATACACCGCCGAGCCGGATTGATGTCAATCTCGTCGAAGGCCCCTTCAAGCATTTGCAAGGACATTGGCAATTTATTGCGCTTGGCCACGGCGCGTGCAAAGTCGTATTCGAGTTGGAATATGCCTTTAAGAGTAGCGCAATCGAGCTGGTGATTGGACCGGTGTTTAACATGATCGCCAATACGTTTATCGATGCATTTGCTAAGCGCGCCGAAGCGGTTTACGGCGCTCGATTGTGATGATCAGCGTTGAGCTCGTCCGCATGGACAAAAACAACACCTTTGTAACGACCCAGGTCTTCGAATCTGCGCCGCAGGTATACGAAGTGCTCGCCAGATGCGATTGGGCCGATGTGCAGCTCGCAGATGCTGCCACCGACCCAGGTTGGTTTTTGTCGATTTGGGGTCGGCGTGCGTCGCTTTTAGATCGGGTCAAAACGGGCGACAGAGTTGAGCTCACCCGCGGTCTCGAAATTGACCCGAAACGTGCGCGTGCCCATAAGGTGGCGCAAAAGCCCCGGCGCGGCTGGGTCAAACGTATGGTATAGTCATTAAGAATATGCGTTTGTCACAATCCATTCTTGCAGCACTACTCTTGTTCACCTTCGCCACCGCGAAGGCGGACGAGCCTGCGCGCGCGCCATTGAGCTTAAGCGATGGCACCTCAACCTCGATCCTATCGCAAGTGAAATCGCAGGTGAAAGCAGCCGGCCAGCGGGCACTTGACAGCACCAGCCACGTCACCGAATTTGCGCTCGGGATGTTAGGAATTCAATATAAATTTGGCGGCGCAAATCCAGATAACGGCTTTGATTGCAGCGGCCTGGTGCGCTATGTATTCCAGCAAGTCACTGGGATTTCACTGCCCCACAATGCAGCCCAGCAAAGCCGCGAGGGCAGCGAAGTCGCCATTAATGATTTGCGCCCTGGCGATTTAGTGTTTTTTAATACGCGCAAATTTTCGTTTTCGCACGTTGGCATTTATTTGGGCGACAATAAATTTGTGCATGCGCCCAAAAAAGGCCAGCCGGTGCAGATCGTTGATTTCAGCGCGCCCTATTGGCAAAAAGCCTACGACGGCGCGCGCAGAATGCTCGAATCTGCGCCGCAGGTATTTACCCGATCTGCAGTTGCCGCGACGCTGCCGTCAGGGCTCATCATTGGCGCTGAGCCAGAGACGTCCCTACCGTCGGTCAACCCGGTCATACCCGCTACGCAGTAGTTCCGCTTGCTGCGTTAAGGCTTATCGCTCGCGGGCAGCTTTTCTAAAAATTTCACCATCGCGTCGCGTTCAGCGTTTTTTGCCCACGCGAGAGCGTCTTCACCTTTTTCGTTCTTCGCCTTCAGATCTGCGCCGTAGTCTAAAAGCATTTTCACCGCATCGATATGCCCCTCGCGCGCCGCGAGCATGAGCGCAGTCACCCCGTTTGGCGCGGCAGATGTTGGGTCACCGCCCTGCTCCAGCAGAAATCTGATGATCTCGCTATGGCCATTGATCGCTGCATAGAGCACGGCGGTCCAACCTGATTGGTTGATCTCTGCGCCTGAATCGCGCAGAAATTTCACCACGGGCATGTGCCCGCCGAGTGCCGCGACCATCAGCGCGCTATCACCAAAGCGCGTGCGTAAATTAATTTTCGCTCTGCCCTCCACGAGCGCTTTCACCACCGGCAGAGCACCCGCGCGAGCGGCGACCACCAGCGCATGATCGCCCCGTTCGTCCACAGTATTTGGATCGAGCCCTTTTGCGAGCATCTGGCTCACACTGCGGGCATCGTCTCGCTCGACCGCTTTATTAAATTCGATCCACGCCGATTGCGCTTGCACGCCAGTGGCCGCTGCAAGCAGCAGCGAAATCGTCGGCAAAACAATAAAACGTTTGAAATTCATAAGTTACTTTCTAACGGCAACGGGCGTCAAACGGCGCGCTTTTCGCCAATCAGTTTAAAGAAATTCTCGCTTGTGGCTCCGCCGATAGCCTCGATTGAAGTTTCGCGCAGCATTGCGACATGTTGGGCAACAAATTTGACCCACGCCGGCTGATTTCGCTTCCCGCGATAGGGCATCGGGGCTAAATAGGGCGAATCTGTTTCGATAAGCATCCGATCGAGCGGCACGTTGCGGGCAACCTGCTGCAACTCCTTGGCGCTTTTGAAGGTCACGATACCTGAAAATGAAATGTGGAAATTCATATCGAGCGCCGCCTGCGCGACCTCCCACGATTCGGTGAAGCAGTGCATCACGCCACCCGCCTCGTGCGCCTTTTCCTCGCGCATGATGCGAATCGTATCTTCACTTGCGCTGCGGGTATGGATGACCAACGGCTTGCCTGATTCTCGCGCCGCCCGAATGTGCACCCGAAAGCGCTCACGCTGCCATTCCAAATCACCTTCCAGTCGAAAGTAGTCCAACCCCGTTTCCCCAATAGCGCGAATTTTGGGGTGCTCGGCGTAGCGCACCAAATCTGCGACGCTAGGCTCGGGCGTATCTTCATAGTCAGGGTGGGTGCCGACCGTTGCAAACAGATTTTCGGCTTGCATTGCCGTGTCTAAGACTTGCTCGCGATCTGGCATCGTCACGCAAATCACCATCGCGTGCGTGACCGCATGAGATTGCATTTCAGAGAGCAAACGCGGCAACTCGCCGGCGTAGTCTTTGAAATCGATATGGCAGTGGGAATCAACAAACATGCCGGCACTATACCGGCGTTTTAGATTTGACTATTGTGTCAATTTTTGGCGTCCATACCTGCGGCGCAGATTTGACGCCGATAGCGCATCAACGCCAGCCAATCTCAAAAAAAGATCTCCCCCAAAATTACCTGCTAACGAAGTAAACGCGAGCGCACCCAAAACCCCACTGCTTTTTGGCGCTTTTTGGGCTCAATCTGCGCCGCAGGTTTAGCTTGCATACGACCCAGAGTAGCGAAAACCGCGACGATTGCAAAACTGATTTACCGTTAAATTGCCCTGAACTACGATCGCATTCAATGCAGTTTTTTTCTGCGTAATGGAGTTTGCGATGTTACTCAACGATGTGCACTCGGCGCTCAACAAAACATCCGTTGCGACGGTTTTAAAACCGTCCACGCTCGACGGGCTTTGCGCTGCGATTCGAGCGGCCCAAGATCAAAATTTGTGCATTAGCGTCGCCGGTGGCAGACACGCAATGGGTGGGCAGCAGTTTTTAACCCATGGATTGCATATCGACACTACCGCGCTGACGCGCGTGTTGAGCACCGATACGACGCTTGGTTTGATCGAAGTTGAAGACGGCATCATGTGGCCAGCGCTGATCCCCGCGACGCACACCATGCCTCATCCAGAAGGCGGGTGCTGGTCAATCCGCCAAAAGCAAACTGGGGTCGATGATGTCACGTTGGCCGGAAGTATTTCGGCAGCGGCCCACGGTCGCGGGCTTTTGATGCAGCCCATTGGTGATGATATTGAGTCGCTAGTATTGGTCGACGCTGGCAGCAATATCGTGCGCTGTAGCCGCAGCGAAAACGCCGAGCTCTTCTCACTCGTGATCGGTGGCTACGGGCTCTTTGGCATTATCTACAGCGCGGTGCTGCGACTGACGCGGCGGCAAAAATTGATTCGTGTTGTGGATGTGATCGAGCTGGAAGATGCGAGCAATGCGATCTATCGCAGAGTTGAGGAAGGTTGTTTGTATGGTGATTTTCAATACGCGATTGATCACTCGGAAGAGCGCTTCATGCGCAAGGGCGTCTTCGCCTGCTATCGCCCGGCAGCCATCGATGCCCCCGAACCCAGCGCTAAATCTGATTTACCCGAAGATGCATGGCTTTCGCTGCTCGCCCTCGCGCATACCGACAAAACCCGGGCATTCAAAACCTACGCGGGTCACTACTTGCAAACGGACGGCAATGTCTATTGGTCGGATACGATGCAACTGTCGACTTATATTCCAACCTACGCTGAATTTTTGCAGGCACAAACACCCGAAACCCTTGCGCGCGAGTCGCTGGTCATCGGTGAACATTACGTACCTCCAGAAAATTTACTTGCCTTCATCCGTAAATCTCGCGAAATTTTGATGCGACTTCAAACCGAGGTAATTTATGGCACGCTGCGCCTGATCCAGCCCGATAAAACCGCTTTTCTAGCCTGGGCACAACAGCAATTTGTATGCGTGATTTTCAATTTGCGCACACCCCACACACCCGAAGGCATTGCGCGCACGAAAGCGACCTTCCAAGCGCTCACCGAAGCCAGTGTGGGATTGGGCGGGTCGTTTTTCTTGACCTACCATCGCTTCGCCACTGCGGCGCAGGTTGCGCTCGCCCACCCAAAAATTCACACATTTTTTGCACTTAAAAAGAAATACGATCCCGACGAACGCTTTCAAAGCGATTGGTATCTGCACTACCGCAGCGCATTTGCGAATGCGTAACAACAACGCCAGCACCACAGCGAAAGTCATCGCCGCAGCGACGATTTTTCTTCATACGCAAAGACCGGATGATCGCTTGACCACCGCGCCTGCCGTAGCACTTTGCCGCTTATTTCTCTCAACTTCGATGTTTGATCGATGCTTCGCCGCCGCGGCCGCGCAATCTTGGCTTGCGCCACTTTGGTGGACACTTGAAAAACTAACGCTGTCGGGCATCATCAGCCACTACGCGCGCCGAAAAAAGACAATCGAGCACCTCGTGCGCACGCGGCTGCAATCTGGCACGTTCTCTCAGGTCGTAATTCTGGGTGCAGGTTTTGATACGCTTGCGTTGCGGCTTGCGCCAGAATTTACAGATGTGCACTTTATCGAGATCGATCATCCGGCAACGCAGGCGGTCAAGCTTGAAGCGCTTCATACCAAACGTTCGCGCCCTCAGAATGTTTCTTTTCAATCTGCAGATTTAGGCCTGGCAACACTTAACGCATTCATTGACGACACAAACAAGAGCCGACTCACGATTGCGGAGGGCTTACTGATGTATTTCGATGAATCTCGGGTTACTGAGATCATCGAAGCCGCGTTGCGTACGCAATCGAATGAACGCAACGTTATCGTATTAAGCTACATGGAACAACGCGACAATCTCCCCGCTGGTTTTCGCCCACGCAGCCGGTTGATTGATTTTTGGCTCTACCTCAAACGCGAGCCAATCTTATGGAGCGCAAGCGATACCGGGCTCAATGAAACCATTGCGCGCGCTGGCGGTGAAATTAGTCATTTGATTGATTGCGCTGATTTTGCAAACGAAACCATGCCCGCGCGCCAACGCGATACGAAATTGCGCGGCGAAAATCTCGTTGTGGCACACAGCGCGTGACGCGAAGCAAAAGAATCGAAACTGGGGTCAGCGCTCGCGCCGAGGTGTGCGGTGATCGGGTTTCAAGCGGAGCGCATTTTTAATCGCACGTTAGCCGAGACCGCGCATCTCGTTGGCCGCTCGGCATCGCAACCCTACGCGATCGCTTTTACAAAATCGGTCGCGGTTTTTGCGAGCGCTTGCGCGACTTTGCGTTGAAAGCCGACATCACCTAATTTCTCTTCTTCATCGGGGTTGGAAATAAAAGCAGTCTCGACCAATATCGAGGGCACATCGGGCGAGCGAAGCACGGCGAAGCCTGCAAACTCAACCTCGCGCTTATGCATGCGATTGACTTTGGCCATTGCGTTGGCCGCGAGCCTGCCTAACCGGTGAGAAAAATCTTTTGTGGTTGTTGAAATTTCGCGCTTAATGTTGAGCACTTCTGCATCAAGAGAAATCTGCTTCACGCCACCCACCTGATCGGCCTGATTTTCTTTTTCTGCCAGGTAACGGGCAGCAGCGCTCGTTGCCCCGCGCTCAGAAAGCGCAAACACCGATGCACCATTGGCCTCTGGGCGGGTAAAGGCATCTGCATGAATTGAAATCAACAAATCGGCGCGCACCCGACGGGCTTTTTCAACCCGCTCGGAGAGCGACACAAAATAATCGTCGTCGCGCGTGAGGTAGGCTTTCATATTGGGTTTGCTGTCGATCAGATCACGCAGCTTTAACGCCATCGCGAGCGTAACGTCTTTTTCTTTCAGGCCATTTGGCCCAATCGCACCGGGGTCTTCTCCGCCATGCCCCGGATCGATCACGATCACCCGCGTGCGCTGCTTGCCCTTTACCGGCGCTTTTGCGATTTGAGGTTGATTGCCCAGTTTTTCATTGCTCGGCGCATCAATTTTGGGCACTACCTGCGGCGCAGATTTTGCCGTTTTCTGGTCTAGTTCTGCAAGAAAATCAGCGAGCGGATCGGCCGCGCTTTCGGGGCGCAAATCGAGCACGAGGCGATGGGCATACTCGCGCACTGGCGCGAGTAAAAATGAATCCTGCTTGACTTCCCGCTTCAACATGAAGACCACGCGGGTCACGCCAGGGCGATTGCGCCCAATGCGCACCTCGGCTACCGTCGGGTGATTGGCGGGGACGACCGGTAGCATCTCTTTCAGCGCATCGTGGTAATCGACCCCTTCTAAATCCACGACTAACCGCAACGGATCGCGCAACACGATCACGCTATGCTGCAAGCGCTGCGAGGCTTCGATGGTGACGCGGGTGACTTCGTTACCGGGCCAAACGCGCACGCCCGCAAGCTGCGCGGTGCTCGCCTTGAGATCGGGCATGATCACCAAGCCCAAGCCTACGCTTAAAAGTTTCAAGCTCTCCCGACGGTTCATCGAAGCCACGCTTTCAGAGCCGATTCTCCTCGCGCAGAATTGGGCGCTGCCTTTAGCAAGCGGGAAGCATCATCATTGACCACAATCGAAATCGCGATATCAGCCAGCGGCAATTGCTGCGCCCGATCAGCCCATTCGATGAGCACGACGCTGCGGTCATCGAAACACGCCTCCAACCCCGCGCCGCGCCAGCCGAGCGGATGCTCCAGCCGATAAAAATCGATATGGTGCACCGTGAAATCGGTGACGGGATAACTTTCAACCAGCGCGTAAGTGGGGCTTTTGATCGCGCCGGTCACGCCCAGCGCGCGCAACGCTGCGCGGATGAAAGCAGTCTTGCCCGCGCCCAACTCCCCAGCGAAGGTCACGACCATCCCTGCCCGCACGGCAGCGGCAAAATCTGCACCGCAAGTATCGGTTGCCGCCTGCGTGGGTAATAATCGTTCGCTTATGGAAGTGCCTATCAATTTCTCATCGCAATTATCAGAAGAAGCCGCGCGCTTGGGTTTCGCCGGTGTCTCAATTTCACCTGCCGATTTATCGCACGCGGAAGCAGGATTACTCGCTTGGCTCGGCGCAGGCATGCATGGCGAGATGGATTATATGAGCCGCTACGGCGTTGACCGCGCCCGCGTCGGTTCGTTCGTGCCCGGCGCGGCCTGCGTGATTTCAGCGCGCATGGATTATTGGCCGGAAGCACCGCAATCTGCGCCGCAGGTATTAGCAGATGCCTCGCTGGCCTATATCTCACGCTACGCACTGGGTCGCGATTATCATAAAGTGATCCGCAATCGGCTGCAATCGCTCGCCGATTGGATGACCGAGAAGCTCGGTGATTTCAACTATCGCGTTTTTACCGATAGCGCGCCGGTGATGGAAGTTGCCCTGGCAGAAAGTAGTGGCCTTGGCTGGCGGGGCAAGCATACCTTGCTGCTGCACCGTGAACATGGATCCACTTTTTTTCTTGGAGAAATCGTCTGCGGCATTGCGCTCACGCCAACGCCAAAAGCAGAAGCCCATTGCGGCACTTGCCAAGCCTGCATTGATATTTGCCCAACGCAAGCGATCATCGCGCCCTATGAGCTCGATGCCCGGCGTTGCATTTCCTATCTCACCATTGAGCACAAAACCGCGATCCCCGTGGAGTTTCGTAAAGCGATTGGCAATCGCATTTATGGCTGTGATGACTGCCAGCTCGTCTGCCCGTGGAATAAATTTGCCAAGCGCACCGAAGTCGCAGACTTCACCACCCGCAACGGCCTTGATCAGCCGTCGCTCGTTGATTTATTTGCCTGGAGCGAAGCTGAATTTAACGCGCGCTTGCAAGGCAGCGCGATCCGCCGCATTGGGCACGAGCGCTGGCTGCGTAATATCGCAATCGCCTTGGGAAACGTGCCCAAAACCGACCCCTCTGCGCCGCAGGTATTCTCCGCGTTACGCGCTCGCCTGGATGATGCATCGGCGATGGTGCGCGAGCACGTCGCGTGGGCGCTGGCGCAGCACGAAAACTAAACCGGTACGCGCATTAAACAACCCACAGCGATAAATAGCTGCGGGAATCGCGGTACGTTTAGTCATCGCCGCGCAGAAGCGACTAACGCGCGCCAAGCGCTAGCAGACGCAGCAAATTGGCCACTGGCACGGCGTAGCTAATGCCGGTCGGATTGGTGACGGCTTCACGCGTGCCTTTGACTAATCCAGCGTTGATGATGCCAACGACTTCACCGGTTTCAATTGAAAAGAGTGGTGAGCCGCTATTTCCGGGATAGGCAACGGCATCGAGCTGATAGATGATGCCTTCGGCTTCACCGCGCATGCGCCGGATCGTGCGGGCATCGACTTGCGTGCTATCGAGTTTCGGAACGGCCATCGGCGCGAGCGCGGCCAC
The DNA here is from genome assembly GCA_031430575.1 of Betaproteobacteria bacterium. Taxonomy (GTDB): domain Bacteria; phylum Pseudomonadota; class Gammaproteobacteria; order Burkholderiales; family Casimicrobiaceae; genus JANMDS01. The sequence goes on from JANPBT010000017.1 coordinate 118,233, forward strand.
CGTGCCCCGATGCACCGCAGGAATGAGCCCGAGCGCACTGCCGATGGGGTAGCCAATGAGAGCCACGCTCGCGCCCTCTTCCATCCGCTTGCCCGCGGCGAGCTTAAGCGCAGGCAGCGGCGTATCGTGGTTGATCCTAATCACTGCGAGATCGTCGCTACGATCCGTTCGAATCACTTCGGCGCGAAAGATTTCAATATCGGTGCCATCGCCAGACTTTGCGCGGGCGACGGCGAGCACTTCTTTTTGCGTGGTGTCGAGCGAGAGCGGCACGACGTGGGCATTGGTGATGAGCGTCAAGCCGTTGCCAACGACAAAGCCCGTGCCCGAGAAGCGAAACGCTGGATTGCGCAAGGGCTGGAAAGTGCCCACTGCAAACACCGAAGGCTTGGCCTCGCGCACGATCTTTGGTAGATCGTCGGCCTTGAGATCGCCGCCTAAAAATATAAATAGAGCGCTAAAAAATGCCCCAAACTGCGCCGCAGGTATCGTTGATTTCATGGTCGTTCTCCCAAACATTACCGAATTATCGTATTAATTGAGACGATGGGTAGCATCACCGCGAGCACTAGCACCAAAACGACGGCACCCATGACCACGATCAACGCAGGCTCAATCAGCGCCGTGAGCCAGGCGGCGCGGCGCTCTACGCTTTGTTGGGAGACGATGGCGGCGCGCGCGAGCATGGCGGGCAGCTTGCCGGTCGCCTCGCCGTTGGCGGCGAGCTGCATGACCATGGGTGGAAATTGCCCGGTGGCGCGCAGCGCATCGGTGATCGGGCTGCCTTGGGCGATCGCGGTTTCGGCGCGCTGCACCGCTTCGCGCAAAGGCGCGCGCTGCACGACTTTGCGCGAAGCGGCAAACGCGCTCAACAACGGCACGCCTGCGGCGGAGAGCATCGCGAGCGTTTGCAAAAAGCGGGTCATATCGACTTCGCGGGCGAAGCGCCCAATGATTGGTAAGTGCACAATCAAGCGATCCCAGCGATCGCGGGTATGTGTGCTGCGCGCGAAAGCGATCGTACTAACGATACCTGCGGCGCAGATTGCGAGCAATGGCAGCCAATGTGATTTCACAAAATTAGACACCCCGATCAAAGCCTGGGTGATCCATGGCAGGGCTTGCTTGCCCTGCGCGAAAACACTCACCACTTGCGGCATCACGTACGTGACCATCGCCAACACGACCATGAACGAGACCAGCGCAACGAGCGCGGGGTAGATCAAGGCAGTGGTGAGCTTTTGGGTGAGTGCATCTCTGGCATCGAGATAATCGGCCAACCGTGTGAGCACAACATCGAGCTCGCCCGACTCACCGCCCGCAGCCACGAGCGCGCGCGTGAGCGGCGAAAACAATTTTGGGTAGGCTTCCATGGCATCGGCAAGCGATTGCCCGCGCCGCACACGGGCGGCGACATCTGCAAGCGCATGCGCCAAGACTGGCTTTGGCGTTTGCGATGCAACCGATGAAAACGCATCGGGTAGCGTCACCCCCGCTTCCACCAAATGCGCTAGCTCGCGGGTGGCGAGCGTAACGTCGGCGCGGGCGACCCTGCCTTTTACTGCGCGCGATTCAGAAAATACCGGCGGCGCAGATTCAGCCGAAATCGCGGTTGCGGTGAGCCCCTTTTCAGCCAGCACGCGCACGGCCTGCGCCTCGCTCGCGGCTTCAATGCTGCCGCGCTTCATCTTGCCTGCAACGTCTGCAGCTTGATAGTCAAATTTCATCGGAGCGTCCGCACCAATCGCCGCGCGCTATGCGGCATCAGTTGCAATGCGCAGCACTTCAGCGAGCGAAGTCGTGCCATCGGCAAGCCAGCGCGCGGCATCGGTCGCTAAGGGCTGCATTCCTGCGTCGCGCGCTGCACCGCGCAGCGTCGCGTGCGACACATTGGCATGAATCTGCCCGCGCAGCGCGGCAGAGACCGGCATCGCTTCATAGGCGCCGGTGCGCCCGCGATAGCTGCTGCTATCGCACTGCGCGCAGCCCTTTTCACTAGGCTGGTAGAGCTTATCAAGTTGCGGCACGCCGAGCCGATTGAGCGCTGCCCGTTCAGCTTCCGTGGGCGGCGCGGCAATCCGGCAGTGCGGGCAGAGCTTACGCAGCAGCCGCTGCGCGATAACCCCATGCAATGCCCCGGCGAGCAAATAGGGCTCAATGCCCATATCCATCAATCGCGTCACTGCGCTGGCGGCATCGTTGGTGTGCAGCGTGGCGAGCACCAAATGCCCAGTGAGACTGGCCTGCACTGCGATTTGCGCGGTCTCAGCATCGCGAATCTCACCAATCAAAATTACATCAGGATCTTGCCGTAAGATCGCCCGCAGCGCCCGCGCGAAGGTGAGCCCAATCGCTGGGTTGACCGCCGTTTGGGCGATGCCGGTGATCGCATATTCAATCGGGTCTTCAACCGTCATGATATTTCGAGCGCGGGTGGCAAGCGCGCCGAGCGCGGCATAAAGCGTGGTGGTTTTGCCAGAGCCGGTGGGACCTGTGACCAACACAATGCCGTGCGGCGCGGTGAGCATTTGATTCAATGCAGCATCGGCTAAAGGCGAAAGCCCGAGCGCGGAGAGCTCAAGGCGCGCCGCAGATTTATCAAGCAAACGCAAGACGATTCGTTCACCAAACGCGCAGGGCAGCGTCGATATGCGCACATCAACGCTGCGCCCGCCGACGTTGACCGTCAACCGCCCATCTTGGGGCAAGCGACGCTCAGCCAGATCAAGCCTTGCCATGACTTTTAAGCGCGCGACCGCAGCGGCATAGTGGGATGATAATTCTGCGGCGTTCACCGGCGCGTCGCGCAGCTGACCATCAATGCGCAGGCGTGCCGCAGCGCCGCCTTCGAGCGGCTCTAAGTGAATATCTGAGGCTTGTGCGTTCAGCGCGGCAACCAGCAGCTGATTCACCAACGCCACTGCCGGGCCGTCGTTGCTATCGGCAACTAGCAAATCTTCAGCAGCACTTTGCGACGATACCTGCGGCGCAGATTCGCTAGTCTGCGGTGCATGTTGGGTTGCGTAGGCTTGCGCCAGCGCCAACGCAAAGGCTTCTGGCATGAGCCGCTGCACGCGCACCGGCTTGCCAAGCACGCGCCGGGCTTCGGCGATGGCTTCGACCGGGGTGGCACTGGTCACCACGATGAGCACGTTTGCCCCTTCGTCGGCGATCGCCGCGATTTGATGCTCGCGGGCATAGGCATACGGAATCACCATCGCGGGCCGGGCAGAACTCACCGCGTTCACGGCGCTTTCGGCGGGGCGGGTAAAAGGAGCGGCGTGGGCGCGAGCTGCGGCTTGGGCGCGCTGGCATCGGGCCAAAACCAAGTCGGCTCGATATTGCGCCCGGTCTGATCGTTACGCAATTGCTCGTAGCGATCGCGGCTGAGATCGTTCGTTTGCTGCGCGGTGCGCAAAATCGTTGGTCGCAAAAAAAGCATGAGCGACGTTTTGGTTCGCTTACGGGCGTCGTATTTGAAGAGTTGGCCTAAGATCGGAACATCGCCGAGCACCGGCACTTTATCTTCGCCATCGGTGAAGGCATCTTGCAGCAAGCCACCCAGCGCGATCACTTGCCCATCTTCGGCAAACACTTGGGTATCGACCGCGCGCTTGCTGGTAATCGGGCCCGTGGCCGAGCTGAAATCAATCACGCTCGAGACTTCTTGCGAGACCGCGAGCTTAATCGTGCCGCCCTCACTGATCTGCGGGCGAATGCGAATGCTCAAACCAACGTCGCGACGCTCAATCGTTTGAAAAGGGCTGACCGAATTGGTACTGCCGGTCTGGGCGTATTGGCCCGTTACAAAGGGCAAATTTTGCCCTGCCGAAAATTTCGCTTCTTCGTTATCAATGGTCAATAACGTGGGCATCGAGAGCACGTTGCCCTTCGCATCTTTTTCGAGCGCTTTGGCTAATGCCGCAAGGGAATACACCGCGCCAACACCCGGAATATTAATTTCTCGCAGCGCCCCAATGGCCAGGCCGCGGCTCTGGGTTGTGCTTTGGCCAATCGCGCCTGCGAGCGAAAGGGCATTACCAGAAGCCGCGCCAATTGCGGCGGGATTGGCGACATTGGTGCCGCCTAAAAAGCGGAAGTCGCCGTTATTTAAACCCGAAAGCGCCTGCCACTGCACGCCAAATTCTGCTGCTTTCTCAGCCGATAACTCGACTACGAGCGCTTCGATATAAACCTGGGCGCGGCGCACATCGAGCTGCTCAATGACAGCGCGCAAATTGCGGGCAATGAGCTCGGGCGCGTTGATAATCAGCGTGTTGTTGGCGGCATCGGCGAAGATCGTTGCCCCACCGGCGGTAAAGGCTGCTGGCGTGGTCGCGCTTGTGCTCGTCGCAGCCCCGGTATTTGCCGATATCTGCGCCGCAGGTAGCGCGCTGCTCGCAAGCAGCGACGACAGGCTGGGCTGCGCGGGTGGCGGCGCGCTGACCCCGCTTGCAGACTCTGCGCCCATCACTTTACGCAGCGTTTGCGCGAGATCGGCTGCATTGGCATTGCGCAGGCGCACGATGTGCACGTTGCCCATGCCACTATTGCTCCCCGCGCTCGCGGGCTGATCGAGCTGCGCGACCAAGCTTTGCGCGCGGGCTAATTTCGCTGGATTATCCGCACGCAGCACGATCGCGTTTAAGCGCGTATCTGCCGTTACCGAAACCCGATCCCGCGCTTCGGCACCCGCAGCCGCTGCGGCGGGATCAGCGACCACGTTGCGCACTAATTGCGCCACGTCAGCGGCACTGGCATGGCGCAAGACCATCAACACCGGCTCGCCAGAATTAGATTTATTGCCCTGATCGAGCGCGGAAATGAGCTGCTCAATACGGCGCAAATTATCGGCGTAGTCGGTGACGATAATGGAATTGCTCGGCGCGTAGGCGACCACCGTATTGTTTGGCGCGACCAGCGGGCGAATGACGGGTAATACCTGCGGCGCAGATTCGTTTACTAAAGTGAAGATGCGGGTGGTGAGCACAGTGCCCGATTGCGTGCCCGCGCCCGCAACGCCATAGGTCTTGGCTTCAATTTCTGGCAAGATTCGCACGATGCCGCCAGATTCAACTGCCGCAAAGCCTGCCATGCGCAACGACGAGAGCAGCGCTGGGTAAATCGCTCCACGGGGCACTGGTTTTGAGGAAATAATATTGATCGTGCCCTTGACGCGCGGATCGAGCACGAAGGTGCGCCCGGTATATTCGCCGACGGCTTTGATGACCGTTTCGATATCGGTGTTGGTGAAATTCATCACCACGCCGTCGCTGGCTAAGGCAAGGTTGGAAAGCAGCAATGCGGCTGCTACGAGAGTTTTTCGCATCACGCGATGTTAGCACTGGGATGCGTAGGCACTGTGACACGACACGTCGGGGTCAATGAACGCATACCTGCGGCGCAGATTTAGGCATTTTGATGCCCGTTTAGATGCAAAAAAGCCCGCACTGCGGGCTCTTTTGACTGGCCATTACATTTACTCGTCGGCGAGCTTGTAGCTAACTTCAGAAGTAATTTTGAACGAGGCCGCATCGGGTGCGAGCTTACAAGTCGAAAGCGCTGCGATAACGGTACGACCATAGGCGGCGGGCAAATTAGTGCGCTTGACCACGACGTTAGAAACGTTACCCGCCGCATCAACATCTGCTTCCCACAAAACGCTGCCTTCTTGCTTGTTACCACTGCGCAACGCTTCCCGCGGCCAACCTGGTTGGCAGTCGGCCTTGTTCAAAATCGTAAATGCAGTACGCACTGCCGGCGGTGCTGGCTTGGGCGGTGGTGGTGGAGCAGGAGGTTGCGTCGGCGCCGGTGGTGCCGGTGGTGCTGGCGGCGGTGTTGGCTCGATTTTGTACTCTTGCTTTGGTGGCTCGACTGCAACGGCGGTGATGGTCGGTGCAGACTGCACTGCAACTTGCACTTCTACCGGCGGAACAAACGGCGGTGGCGGTGCGACTTGCGGTGGCGGTGGCGGTAGATTGGTCTTTGGTGGTGGCGGTGGTGGCGGTGGCGGCGGCGGCGGTGGTGGGAGTTTGACCTCCTCCACAATTTTGGCCTCCAACGGCTTTTTGAGCTGGTCAAACGCTTTACGCGCTAAGCCAGTGGCCATTGCCCAAATAATGAAAGCGTGCAGCAACAGCGCGAGGATGATCCCTAAGGTACGCTTGTTACCCGTTTTGGGGTTGTATGAGTGTGATTGAACCATTAGCGGGCACCTCTTTGATCAGTCGCTTGGTTGGCAAGCGTGCGTGATCTCGCAGCCGAGCGTAACAAGCGGGGTAGGCTCGCAGGCTCAGCAGCGCTAAACGAAGGTAAAACGCGATTGATAAACATGCGTTTACTCATAAAAATTGCTCGTGACCGACGATACCGATTTTGGTCAAACCGATTCGTTGGGCTGCGGTCATGACATACGCAAAGATATCGTATTTTGAGCCTTTATTGGGGCGCAAATGGATCTCAGGTTGCGTCGCCATGGCTGCTGCTGAGGTCATCTTGGCTTCGAGATCAGCTTGATCGGCAACAACAGCGCCATTCCAAAAAATCCGACCCACTTCGTCAATATCGATCTTCACAACATCCGGCAGCACGAGTGGCGGCGGTGGATTACCCGTGGGCATATTCATGTTGACCGAATGCAACTGGATCGGAATCGTGATGATTAGCATGATGATGAGCACGAGCATGACGTCGATTAACGGCGTGGTGTTCATCTCGATCATCGGCTCGTCATCGTTACCGCTGGCATTTCCTACGTTCATTCCCATGTGATGTCTCCTTAATGGGTTAGTCGCGCGACGGCGGTTCGATGAGGAAGGCGATCTTGGCAATCCCGGCGCGGCGCGCGGCGAGGATAACCCGCCCAACCCCGTCGTAGTTTGCCGTGAGATCGCCACGGATGTGCACTTCTGGCTGTGGATCTTTCACCGACTCTTTTTTGAGCCGCGCAACGAGCCACTCCATATCTTTGACCGGCGTATCGTAAAGATAGACCTGACTTTGCTGATTAATCGAAATCACCAAATTTTCTGGCTTGGTTTCACGAATTTGTAATGTTTGCTTTGGTAAATTAAGTTTTACCGAAGTGGTCACCACAGGAATCGTAATCAAGAAAATAATCAGCAAAACCAACATCACGTCGACTAACGGCGTGGTGTTGATGGATGAATTAATGGCGTCTTCGTCGCCACGGCTACTACCAATGTTCATTCCCATTTTGGGTGTCTCCTTAGTTTAGGAAAAAAGGAGATCGGCTTATTTCTTACCTTGCGAGCCCATGAGCACAGCATGCATATCAGCACCAAACGCGCGTACCTGATCCATCGTCGTTTTGTTGCGGCGAACGATGAAGTTGTAACCGAGCACAGCGGGCACAGCAACGGCAAGACCAATGGCGGTCATGATGAGTGCTTCGCCCACTGGGCCTGCGACTTTATCAATCGAGGCTTGACCGGACGTACCAATTTTTACCAGCGCGTTATAAATGCCCCACACCGTGCCAAACAAGCCGACAAACGGCGCGGTTGAGCCAACGGTTGCCAAAAATGCCAAGCCATCTTGCATCCGGCTCTGCACGGCATCGGTTGCGCGCTGGATCGAGATGGTCACCCAATCAGAGAATCCGATGTGCGCGAGCAGCCCTTCGTGCTTTCGCGTCGCTTCCATGCCGGCATTTGCCACAAAGCGATACGGTGACTCTTCTTTCAATGAAGCCATGCCCTGCTCAAGCGTTGGCGCACCAAAAAATGACTTCGATGCATTTTTGCCTTGGCGACCAATTTTGCCGAGCTCCAAGAGCTTGGTCACGATGATGTACCACGTGCCCATCGACATGATAATCATGATGACGAGTGTTGTTTTGGCGACCATATCGCCCTCAGCCCACAACGCTTTCAGGCCATACGGATTTTCGCCGTGCGCACTTGCTGCTGCAGCGGCTGCCGGTGTGGCTGCCGGGGTTGCAGGTGCAGCACTCGGCGCTGTCGCTGCCGGCGCGGTCTGGGCTTGCGATGGGCTGACATGCACTGTAGACGCCGCCGTCAAGCCGATGATTGCAGCGACCGCAATTGCGCGACTAGCGCGCAAAATTCGAGTTGTAAGCGTTGACAAGTGCGATGATCCTTCCGACGAAGCGTGGATCGAGCGTTGAGCAACCATGAAATTCTCCTATTGATTTTAGAACGCTACAGTGTTGGCTTTATGAGCGCGTCCTGCAGTGCGATATTGAAACGAGTGTATGAGACTAGCTTGAAAGTGTACCCGACTCGGGTCAGATTATGACTCAAACAAAATCATATTGCAATCGATTGCAATATGTGCAGCCGAACGCAATTTTGGCGTCGCGTTGAGCCGCCCAGTTGATAACCGGTGGAAAACATGTGGATGACGATATCGTCATCAAATTCCCTAGCCGTAGTGGTCGATTTGGGGCTTGACCACAATTACTAGTGGTGTAGACTCCATCCTCAATTGTGAGTTAGCGGCTTAAATTCGCGTGTAGTGAAGCGGGTTACGCACCGCCGTCACAGCGTCGACAGCCGCTTTGGAGCCCGAAAGAATGAATGTGAATTTGGTAGAACCCTCCTCCGCGGAGAATCGAGTCGGAGTGACGTCGAGCTTCGGAGTTATGCAAAGTGGAAACTCCATGGGCGCGAGCGAAATGATAAATGCATATAAAACAATTCGCCGAAACGGCGCTGTTGTCGTTTTTGCGCCTGAAAAAATATCGATTGCGCTCACTAAAGCGTATTTAGCGGTACACGGGCACAGCGCCGCAGCGAGCGCGCGCGTACGCGAGTCCACGCAATCGTTAACCGATGCGGTCGTTAATGCCCTCATGCGCAATAAGCCAGGCGGTGGCGCGATCCACATCGAGGAGATCCAAGATCAGGTCGAGCTCACGCTCATGCGCTCTGGCGAGCATGAAGTGGCACGCTCGTATGTGCTCTATCGGGAGCGTCGCGCCCAAGAGCGATTGGCGCAAGTCAAAGCTAAGCAAGCTGATGGCGGCCATACAGATGCCGTCATCCACGTCGTCGAAGGTGGTCAGCGTAAGCCACTTGATTTGCTACGCCTGACGCAACTGATTAAGACTTCGTGCGAAGGTCTGCCTGACGTTAATCCCGATGTAGTGCTGAAAGCAACCCTTAAAGATCTATACGACGGCGTCTCTGCCGGTGAAGTACGCAAAGCAGTCACGTTATCTGCGCGCCAATTCATCGAAAAAGATCCCGCGTATAGCAAAGCAACAGCGCGACTTCTCCTTGATGCGATGCGCTTTGAAGCGCTGGGTGAGGAAGTCACCCACGCCGAGATGGCCACCCGCTACGCGCAATACCTGCCGCGCGCCATCAAACACGGTATTAAGATCGGGCTACTTAACGACGAGCTCGCTCGCTTCAACATTGAAAAGCTCGGTGCAGCGCTCAAACACGAGCGTGATTTCCAATTTGGCTTTCTCGGCTTACAGACGCTCTATGATCGCTATTTCCTCGTTGATCGCGCCGATGTCGCAGTTAATAATGACGGGCGTCGCTTTGAGTTGCCGCAGGTCTTTTTCATGCGGGTGGCGATGGGCTTAGCGCTAAATGAAGTGAATCGGGAAGAGCGTGCGATCGAGTTTTATAACGTGCTCTCCAGCTTTGATTTCATGTCGTCAACACCAACACTCTTTAATGCCGGCACAAACCGCTCGCAATTGTCGTCGTGTTATCTGACGACCGTAGCCGATGACTTGGATGGCATTTACGAAGCGATCAAAGAAAACGCCCTGCTCTCAAAATTTGCCGGCGGTCTTGGCAACGACTGGACTAATGTGCGCGCGATGGGCTCGCACATTAAAGGCACCAATGGCCACTCGCAAGGGGTGATCCCGTTCCTAAATGTCGTTAACGCAACCGCTGTTGCCGTGAATCAAGGCGGCAAACGCAAAGGCGCGGTCTGCTCATACCTCGAAACGTGGCATCTTGATGTCGAAGAATTTTTAGAGCTGCGCAAAAATACCGGCGATGATCGTCGGCGCACGCACGACATGAATACCGCAAATTGGATTCCCGATTTATTCATGAAGCGGGTGATGGAAAAAGCACCATGGACGCTCTTTTCACCGAGCGACACCCCCGATTTGCACGATAAATTTGGCCGCGCATTTGAAGAAGCCTACACCGCGTATGAAGCAAAAGCAGATCGCGGCGAATTAAAACTTTTTAAGCGCGTGCCCGCTGTTGATCTCTGGCGCAAGATGCTGTCGATGTTGTTCGAGACTGGCCATCCTTGGATCACGTTTAAAGATGCCTGCAATGTGCGCAGCCCGCAGCAGCATGTCGGCGTCGTGCACTCGTCCAATCTATGTACTGAAATTACCCTCAATACCAGCGAGACTGAAATTGCCGTTTGCAATTTGGGCTCGGTTAACCTCGTTGCCCACATGAAGCAAGTTGACGGGAACTGGCAGCTTGATAGCGATAAATTAAAGCGCACGATCAAAGTCGCGATGCGAATGCTCGACAATGTGATCGACATTAATTACTACGCAGTGGCAAAAGCGCGCAATTCCAATTTGAAGCACCGCCCGGTGGGTCTGGGCATCATGGGCTTTCAAGATTGCCTGCATTTGCTGCGCACGTCATACGCGTCGAAAGAGGCGATTGAATTTGCTGATCGCTCAATGGAGACGGTCTGCTACCACGCCTATTGGGCGTCTACTGATCTTGCCGAAGAGCGTGGGCGCTATCAGTCTTATCGCGGCTCACTCTGGGATCGTGGCATTTTGCCGCAAGATTCCTTAGATTTGCTCAAAGAAGAGCGCGGTGGCTATGTCGATGTTGCCCGCAACAGCACCTTGGATTGGGATGCCCTGCGCGCCCGCATCAAAAACTACGGAATGCGTAATTCCAATTGTGTGGCCATTGCTCCAACAGCGACCATCTCAAATATTATTGATGTCGCCGCGTCAATCGAGCCTAACTATCAAAACTTGTATGTGAAATCCAATTTGTCAGGGGAATTCACCGTCATCAACGAGTATTTGGTTAACGATCTAAAGCGCCTGAATTTATGGGACGAGGTTATGATCTCAGACCTCAAATATTTCGATGGCGCAACCGCGAAAATTGATCGCATTCCCGCTGAGTTGAAATCGGTTTATGCAACGGCATTTGAAGTTGATCCATCGTGGTTGATCGAGGCCGGCGCGCGTCGCCAAAAGTGGATTGACCAAGCCCAAAGCTTAAATCTCTACCTTGGCCAACCCTCGGGCAAAAAGCTTGACGAAATGTACAAGCATGCGTGGTTGCGCGGCATCAAGACCACTTACTATCTGCGCTCCATGGGCAAAACCAGTGCTGAGAAATCAACCGGTCGCGGCGGCGAATTAAATGCAGTCTCCGCCGACGGCGGCATGGTCGGGGCAATCGCTGCGATGCCAAAAGCAGAAGCAAATTTCTCAATCACCAGCGCGGCTGATAGCGCGCCAGAAATGAGCGCCGACGGTAACTTTTGTTCACTTGAAGAAATCTTGAATGGTTCATGCGAGTCGTGCCAATAAGTGGTAACGTCTCGTTGGGTGATGTCGCCGGCAGGCTAGCAACGTACGCATCCGCGTGCTCCGCTCCGGTGGCCGCGGTCAAGCACCAAACGCAACATCATTTCGCAACATCATTTCGTAACATAATTTAGTGATTAATTTTCATCCTTAAGGGGTACAGCATCATGGGTTTTTTCAGCTTTTTTAAAGACGCAGGTCAAAAACTTTTCGGCAACAAAGATGCAGAGGCCGCCGCAGCAAAAGCAGCCGCCGATCAGAGCAATGCCGATGCCCAAGCCGCGCTTGAAGGCGCAAATCGGCAAGCGGGCGATGCGATCGAGCAATACATCGCTAACCAAGGCTTGGAAGTGACCGGCTTGATGGCAAAGTTTGATGCAGCCTCCAGCACGGTTGATATCTTCGGTGTTGCCGCCGACCAAGAAACGAAAGAAAAAGTGCTACTCTGTTGCGGCAATGTCGCTGGCGTCGCTAACGTCAACGACCAAATGACGACCGATCAAACAGCCGATGAAGCCGAATACCACGACGTCGTTTCAGGCGATACGCTTTCGAAGATCGCCAAAGAATACTACGGCGACGCGATGAAATACCCCGCGATTTTTGAAGCCAATAAGCCAATGCTCTCACACCCTGACAAGATTTACCCAGGCCAAAAGCTGCGCATTCCCGCAGAGGCCTAATACCGACGATAACGACGTAAACCACGACCGCGCCGTAAGCCATCATCAGCCATCATCTAAGGTGATACCTGCGGCGCAGTTTCTGGCAGGCCGCGCGCGTGGGAGCACGTAAGCGGGATTCTCGAAGTAAGCACGAAAGGAGGTGATCCATGAGTAATGACAAGCATAAATGGGAGTTCTACACGGATAAATCTGGGAAGCATCGCTGGCGCCGTACGGCCACCAATGGCAATATTATTGGGGCTGCATGCCAAGGGTATTCCACACCAAAAGATGCAAAAGAGAACGCCCGCCTGAACGGATACACCGGCTAACTCACCGCACCGTTACACAGGATTGCATTAAGCAGTACCCCCGCCTACTTTTTCTGGCGGGGCTTGAAAAAGCGCATTGCGCCACAGGCAAATGGCAGTGCGCTTTTTCAATTTCATATTTTTGAATTGACGACACGTTTGAGCACGCTAAGGAGCGAAAGAGTATGTTGACCTGGGATGATGACGCTGTAACCACCTCCACCCCGCCGCAATCAAAAAGCACGGGCGAAACTGCGCCGCAGGTTCGTCACGTCCCTGCGCAGCTCCAGCATGCCCAGCCCTCGCCTGCGCAATTTGCCTCTGAGCTCTCAGTCTCTTCACCAGCTGCTCAGATGAATGCCTTGGCCGCCGCTGCCGAAGCGCGCGTGATCGCAGCATACAACGCCAACCCCGCTGCGCAAAATCCACACGTCGCGAGCATCCCGAGCGGTCGGGTGCGCGCTGAAGATAAGCGCATTATCAATGGCGGCGCAGACGTCAATCAGCTCGTGCCATTCAAATACACCTGGGCTTGGGATAAATATTTGGCGGGTTGCGCCAATCACTGGATGCCGCAAGAAGTCAACATGCAGCGCGATATCGAACTTTGGAAAAAGCCTGATGGCTTAACTGAAGACGAAAAGTTGATCGTCAAGCGCAACTTAGGCTTTTTCGTGACTGCCGACAGCTTGGCCGCAAATAACATCGTGCTCGGCACTTACCGCCACATCACCGCGCCCGAGTGCCGCCAGTATCTCTTGCGCCAAGCATTTGAAGAGGCGATCCACACCCACGCCTATCAATACATCGTGCAATCGCTCGGCTTAGATGAGAGCGAAATTTTCAACGCGTATCACGAGATCAAAAGCATCCGCGATAAAGATGATTTCTTGATTCCATTTATCAACACCCTCACCGACCCCGATTTCAAAACCGGCACGCCCGAGACCGATCAAGCCCTGCTGAAATCGCTCATCGTGTTTAGCTGCATCATGGAAGGCATCTTCTTTTACGTTGGCTTCGTGCAGATTTTGGCGCTCGGCCGCCAAAATAAAATGACCGGCGCCGCCGAGCAATATCAATACATCTTGCGCGATGAATCGATGCACTGCAATTTCGGCATCGACTTGGTCAACACACTCAAGCAAGAAAACCCGCACCTCTGGACGGATGCCTTCAAAGACGAAATCAGCGGCCTCATCAAGCGCGGCGTCGAGCTTGAATATGCGTATGCCGAAGACACCATGCCGCGCGGCGTGCTCGGTCTCAACGCACCGATGTTTAAAGAATATCTGCGCTTCATCGCCAATCGCCGCTGCCAGCAGATTGGGCTGGATCAGTTGTTTGAGAAAGCGGAAAATCCGTTTCCTTGGATGAGTGAGGTGATGGATTTGAAGAAAGAGAAAAACTTTTTTGAGACGCGGGTTACTGAGTATCAGACTGGTGGGGCTCTAAGCTGGGAGTAGCCATGAAAAATACGATTCACGATCAAAATCTGGCGGTCTCGCAGGATAGAAAAAATCTTGAAAATCCTTATGCTCATCTAAACGATCAAGGTGGTTTTAGCGCTTTAATCCTCCCGTCTATGATTAAAAATAATTCGCAAGACACAAATCAGGCGATATCTGACGATAGGAAACGGCTCGAAAACCCCTATTCTCATTTAGACGCGCAAGGTGGCTATAGCGCCTTGATCGTTTCGCGTAGAAAAAAGGTTTCACTGCCGATTTTAAGTGAAACTTCGATTAAAAAACGGGTTCAAAAGATTCACCGGCAACTTTGGAACCAGCGAAATGAAAATCCAAGCGCGATTCCTCCGATTAAGCTACTGAATCCAGAGATTGCCTTGTTGCGTGAAGGCTTTAGTGTCAAACGGGAAATGTCGCTTGGCCAGTACAGCTTTGAAGGTAGATTAGTCGAGGCTGCGGGGGCGTTAGACGAGGAGGATGCCTCAGTGTCAATCTCCCTACAATTTCCACCAGACGTACAGCGGTTTACGCTCGCCCATGAACTTGGCCACGTGGTGCTTCATAAGGGACATGGTTTAAATTTGCACCGGGATAGACCAGCCAACGGATCGTATCTCGCGCGCGACCAGGTCGAAAAGGAAGCAGATATTTTTGCTAAGCTTTTCTTGCTACCCGAAAAATTGCTACGGAACTACTTTGAAGCTTTTTTTGGTGAAACTCACCTAGAAGCGAATGAACAAACCGCATTCCTACTGGCTGGTGCAAGTTTGCAGGATTTCTATGCCAGATATCGGTCACGCCGTTCGTTTTCACGACTTGTTGCCTCGTGCGAACGCTATGGTAACCACCGATTTGTATCATTGGCTAAAACTTTCGAGATTTCGGTAGAAGCGATGGCAATCAGACTTGAAGAATTGGGTTTAGCTTAGCCCGCGTAGGGTGGGGTTCACCCCACCTCAACACCAACACGCGCAACGCGCGTCATGATTATCTCGACCGCGCGCTTACGACCGACAAAAACCTGAAATGGGTGGGGTGAACCCCACCCTACGGCTTCAAGCAAAATCGGGGGATGTCTGGATACATTCGAAATCGGGAATTGGGTGGAGCGTATTTTTTTACGGTGAATCTGCTTGAACGCGGACGTAACGATTTACTGGTTCGCAATATTGATTCGCTTCGTGATGCGGTGCTGGCAACCCGCACGGCGCGACCGTTCGAAATCATTGCATGGGTGGTTTTACCGGAACACATGCATGCAATCTGGAAATTACCCGAAGGCGACGCGGACTATTCCACGCGATGGGCGGCAATTAAGGCGCGATTTTCAAAGTCTATCGCTCCCGGGGAATTTCAAAATGCGTCGCGACTCGAGAAGGACGGACGCGGGATCTGGCAACGGCGATTTTGGGAACACACGATCCGCGATGATCGGGATCTGCAAAACCACGTTGATTACATCCACTTCAACCCGGTCAAACACGGTCTTGCTGTGCGGGCGCAGGATTGGCCGCATTCGTCATTTCATCGCTTTGCGACGCGCGGCGTCTATGCGTTGGATTGGGCCACGCCGCCTGATTTGCCAGATCTGCACGAATAAATATTGAAATACCTGCGGCGCAGATTTGGCATTTTTTTGATGCCTTTTTTTAAACCTGCGAGCAAAAAAAACGCCCACCTCGAAATCGAAAATCGTTGAGTCTGCGTCACCAGCGTAGCCAACACAAACAAGATGCAAGGATGAGGCTCACCGCAGCGCGCGCGTGTTAACCAGTCCAACACTCAACGTCAAAAACTTGGTAGAGGTGCGGTGAACCACACCCTACGGGATTACGACGACGCCAAACCCAGCGCCTCATAGACCCGCATTGCGGCGTAGGCGTCGTTTGCTGCATAGACAATTTGCGCGGAAGTCAAACGCGGATTGGCCCAATTCGTCGTAGCGATTTTTTTGCTTTTTAGAAAGCGCTGCCCAAACAGCAGCGCCACCGCACTTTTCACGCCCATATCTTTTCGATAACCCCGCGCTCGAAACGGCGTGATCAGATCGAGTACGCCTTGCGGCTCAATTTCTAATTTGCGGGAGATAAATCGAATGTCGTCGCTCAAACCAAAACCTGCTTTGACGATCTGCGGCGCGATGAGCAGCTCGGCCGCCAGCGCGCGGGCAGCCTCATCGTGCAGCACGATCACCCACGCGTGTTCGCGCGATGCGAGCTGCACCACATGCGGGCCCGTAGAGGCTTCGCCCACCTTGAATGTCGGTTTTGATTCGGTATCAAAACCCAGCGCAGCGGCAGTTAAAAGAAACGGGCGCGCACGCGCAGCCGCCGCGGCGTCGGCCACCACGCTAATCTGATCCAGCCGCAAGCGCTCAAATAACGGCATCTGCGCGATGGCTTCACGGTCTGGAACCGCGATTGGAATCGCTTCCAAACTGGAGGGAAATTGATTCATAGAGTGAGAGGATACCGTGTCTCATTCGACTGGCGGGCTCAGCGAGCGCAGCGCGGGAAAGTAAGCACGCCGAAATAAGCGTTAGCCTACGCGCAACGCGCGGTTGTTAGTCCATACCTGCGGCGCAGATTGGGCGAGTTTTGAGCCGTTTACACCCAAAAATCAGGGTCGTAGTTACACGGGCAAATCAATACGTGCCGATGTAATCCTTCTTGCCCACTTCCACGCCGTTGTGCCGCAAAATCGCGTAAGCGGTGGTGGTATGGAAAAAGAAATGTGGCAAACCATAATTCAATAAATACGATTGCCCGGTGAAGCGCTTTTCTTTTGGCGTACCGGCTTGGGTGACGATCTCGCGGGTGGCAGCAGCGTCAAAATTCGCCTCATCCAGCCCCCCAATAAATGAAAGCACACCATCGATGCGCGCTTGCAAATCAGCAAACGTTTGCTCGCTATCGGCTTGCTTAGGCACTTCCACGCCAGCGAGCCGCGCGCTCACGCTTTTTGCGAAATCACAGGCCACTTGCACTTGCCGCAGCAGCGGGAACATATCAGGATAAAGCCGCGCTTGCAGCAAAGCATTGGGATCGAGTTTTTTGTCCGCCACCAGCGCTTCGGCCTTGGTCAAGCTCGTTTTGAGCCCGCCTAAGAGTTGAGTGAACAACGGGATCGAGCTTGCATAGAGTGTGTTTTGCATGAGAGATTCCTTATGACTTTCAAACAGTTGACATGGCGTGCGGCGCATGGAGCGCACCCATACCCAACCCATCATCATACCGAAGTCTTCGCCTCCAATACCTGCGGCGCAGATTTGGGCATTTTTAGTGCAAAAGCAATATGGGTTCTGGTCAGAGAAAATCTAGCTGATCGGCAAATATAAGATCAGCCGCCGAATTGTTCTTAACCGAAAAAACCGCTAAGATTATCTGAGTCATGCGCGAAAGCGCGAAATCACTCAATAGGAAAATACCCATGCACTTTTTTAAACCGCTCGCACTCGCGAGTGCCTTGCTGCTCTCAAGCCACGTCGCAGCGCAAGCAGACCGCAATCGCATTACGCTCGCGGTGCACGGTGGCTCGGGCACCATCTCGCGCACAACGATTACGGCAGAACAAGAGGCGCGGTATCGGGCATCGCTTGAGCAAGCGTTACGCGCGGGGCATGCGGTGCTCGCTGGTGGCGGAAGCGCTGTCGATGCGGTCGTCGCAACGATCAAAATATTTGAAGATGATCCACTTTTTAATGCCGGCAAGGGCGCGGTCTTTACCAATGAAGGTAAGAACGAACTCGATGCTTCGATCATGGACGGAAAGACGGGCTTGGCGGGCGCAGTCGCCGGCGTGACCACGATCAAAAACCCGATCACCGCAGCGCGAGCGGTCATGGAAAAGTCACGGCACGTACTGATGGCGGGCGTGGGCGCAGATAAATTTGCTGCGGCACAAAAACTCGAAATCGTAGATCCTGCCTATTTCCACACGCCCCATCGCTGGGAGCAATTGCAAAAAGCAAAAGAGCGGGATCAGATTCAACTTGATCACGACGGCAAGCCCAAAACCTCGGCGGTATCGCCCGCCTTAAGCGAGCCGTTCGAAGCCTGGATGGTTGATCACAAATTCGGTACCGTCGGCGCTGTGGCACTCGATGCCAATGGCAATCTCGCAGCCGGCACTTCAACTGGCGGCTTAACCAACAAACTCTTTGGCCGCGTTGGGGATTCGCCCATCATTTGCGCTGGAACGTATGCCGACAATCAGACCGTAGCCGTTTCAGCAACCGGAACTGGTGAATTTTTCATGCGTGGTGTGGTGGCCTACGATATTTCTGCACGAATGAGATATTCCAACGCCTCGGTAAACCACGCGGTCGATCAAACGATCAAGGCAACACTAAGCGATAAAAATGGTCGCGGTGGCGTTGTAGCGCTCGATAAAAACGGTATCGTGAAATATGGATTTAATACCGAGGGAATGTATCGTGGTGCAATTCGCGCAGATGGCAAGCCAGAGGTATTGATTTATAAAGACTGAGCTCTACCTGCGGCGCAGATTTTATGAAAATTTGGGCAGATTCTGCGCCGCAGGTAGGAGCGAAGCAAAGTAAGGAAAGCCCAATTATCGCGGCTGCTTGCCATTGCGAAAAAGTCTTGCTGGGCGGGTCACGTAGGCCGCGCCAATACGTGGGCTGCATTGCGAGCGGTGGCATCGATTGAGGGCACTCTCTGCCGTCTCTGATTGAGCGAAGGTGATCTTGTGTGCGAAACCGAGTGCTACATAGGCATACCACCGGGGCGATGACGCATCGCGGAGCATTCGCTGCAGGTTGCATGGCTGCACGATTCAACAGACATGACTAAATGACCAACAGCGAAAAGTAGGACGCGCGCGAATGCCCGCAATTGGCAGCATGCAGTAATGCAGGTTAGCCGTTTGCGGCACGTTGACGATGCAGACCAAATAGAAATTTCTGGATTCACCTCGTCGCGATGATCGCCTAATTCATCTTCTCGCTGCGATAAACATGATGATCAAAGAGGATCTCAACATACGATTTCCTTCGACAGGAATCGGCTTTAAAGAACATTTTCTGAGCGTAGAATATTTGCATGTATGCTTTGTCGGATCGACCGCCATGAAATCGATGCATTTGCTTTACGTCGTTGCGCTCATTTTGTTCGGTAATCTGGCGCACGCCCTTACCCCGCCACCCATTGTTGTCATCCCGGTTTATATCGGTACGTTGGGCTGCCCAGCCGCGCCATCGATCGTAACGCCGGTACGGCAAGATGAGATCGTTTTCCTTGAGATCAAACCGTGTGGCGCGGGCCCGCTGCGTGGTGCGCTGGAGATTAGAAATAGCGATCCAAATGCGATTAGATCTACCACGTTTAACTACAATTTTTTGCTTGCTGCCGCGCAACCTCAGCCAGGTATTGTGTTCCGCACCCCAGGTCAACACACCGTGACTGTGCGTGATGTGGAAAATAACCTCATGTGGTCGGTTACGGTCTTTGTAAATACCGCAACGCAAGCGTTTGCGCCTAGCTGCGCCGTTATTGCGGTGGCACTTCCCCCGCCCATCGCGCTCATTGGCAATCCCGTTACGATCCTAGTCAACAACTGCGCTGATGCCGATACCCCTGCGCTCTTCGTAGTGTCGAGCGATCCAAGCGCGATTCTGCCTTCCGGCGCGCGTGTTTACACTCCGAGTTTAGGGATACCGCAGTTGCTTGGAGACGTTCGATTCCAGCGCCCAAGTCTGCAAACCCTGACCTTGCGCGATGCCGGGGGTGCGGTCTACGGCGTCATCTCGTTTGATGTGCAGCGCGGCGCAGCTGAGGCGGTGGCAGCGCCGGTGCCAATCAATTCGCTAGCGCTTATTTTCTTCTGCACTTTCGTTATTGCGGCAGTTGCGGCAGTTTCTTTGTGTCGCCTCCGAAAACCGTAATCCCAAAAGTAGTCTCGATAATCTCAGCAACTACTGCGAATTCACCGTCCATTGAAGCAGCCGCGCGATCAACGGCTTCGTCGCCAATCGCACCTTTTTGCAACCCAAACTGCGCGTGCGGCAAACCAAAAATATGCCCACAAAATTTAAGTGAGCACACAAGATAAGCTTGTGCGCTCACAAACGCTATCGCCAGTGAATCGGTAACGGTTGCGGTTTAAATTTGAAATCCAGCGCTTTGATTGGATTGTCTTTACGCCCTCAGAAAATCCACAAAAATTACCTTGCCGATTTCACATTTCGTTTATCGAAGATCGAATCGATCAAGATTCATCACCTTACTCCACGCCGCCACGAAATCAGCAACGAACATCCGCTGCGAATCGCTGCTCGCATAGACTTCGGCAAGTGCGCGTAGCTGGGCGTTTGAGCCGAAAACGAGATCGTCGATGGTCGCTGTCCACTTCAGCGCGCTGGTTGCCCGATCTCGTCCTTCCAACACACCGTCGGAGGTCGAAGATTTCTGCCATGTCGTGTTCATGTCGAGCAGATTGACAAAGAAATCGTTGCTCAGCGTTTCGGGTCGCGTGGTAAAGACCCCGTGTTGCGACTGCCCGACGTTGGCATTTAGCGCACGCATTCCACCAATCAAAACCGTCATCTCTGGCGCGCTCAGCGTTAGAAGATTTGCTTGATCTATCAATAACTCAGCGGCAAATGCCTCATGACCAGCGCGAATGTAGTTGCGAAATCCATCGGCGGTCGGCTCTAGCACTGCAAACGATTCAATATCGGTCTGCGCCTGCGTTGCATCCATGCGGCCTGGCGAGAAAGGCACTTTCACTTCCACGCCAATCTTCTTTGCTGCGGCCTCAACCGCTGCGCAGCCCCCTAAAACGATCAGGTCGGCCAGTGACACTTTCTTTCCACCAGATTGCGCCTTATCGAAATCATTTTTAACCGCTTCCAATTCCAACAAGATACCTGCAAGCGCAGCGGGTTGGTTGACTGCCCAATCTTTCTGCGGCGCGAGGCGAAGGCGTGCACCGTTCGCACCACCGCGTTTGTCACTGCCGCGAAAGGTTGCGGCAGAAGCCCAGGCCGTTGTTACCAATTGCGAGATTGAAAGACCCGCCGCGAGCAGCTTTGCTTTCAGCGCAGCGATATCCTGCTCATCGATTAACGCATGATCTACCGCTGGGATTGGATCTTGCCAGATCAGCACTTCGGCAGGCACGAGCGCGCCTAAGTAGCGCGCGCGTGGCCCCATGTCGCGGTGTGTGAGCTTGTACCAAGCCCGCGCAAAGGTCTCTGCAAATTCTTGTGGGTTTTGCATGAAGCGGCGCGAGATTTTTTCGTAGGCCGGATCGACGCGCATCGCCATATCGGCTGTGGTCATCATTGGCGCGTGGCGCTTGCTTGGATCATGCGCATCCGGCACGTTACCGCCCGCAGCCGCGTCTTTTGGTTTCCACTGATTTGCACCGGCCGGGCTTTTCGTTAACTCCCATTCATAGCCAAATAAATTTTCGAAATAACCGTTGTCCCACTTGATCGGGTTATTGGTCCAAGCGCCTTCAATACCACTGGTAATGGTATGCGCACCGCTACCACTGCCAAAGGTATTTTTCCAGCCCAAGCCTTGCGCTTCAATGCCCGCACCTTCAGGCTCCGGGCCTACGTATTTGCCGGGATCGGCAGCGCCGTGGGATTTACCGAAGGTGTGTCCACCCGCGGTAAGCGCAACGGTCTCTTCGTCGTTCATGGCCATGCGCGCAAAGGTCTCGCGAATATCACGCGCCGAGCCAAGCGGGTCGGGATTGCCATTGGGTCCTTCAGGGTTTACATAGATCAAACCCATCTGCACCGCGGCGAGCGGGTTGGCGAGCTCGCGGTCGCCGCTGTAGCGCTCATCAGCCAGCCACTTACCTTCGGGGCCCCAATAAATATTCTCTTCTGGCTCCCAAATATCAGGCCGACCACCGGCAAAACCGAAGGTCTTAAAGCCCATCGAATCCATCGCGACATTTCCGGTCAACACCATGAGATCGGCCCATGAAAGCGTGCGGCCATACTTCTGCTTGATGGGCCATAGCAGGCGGCGGGCTTTGTCGAGATTGCCGTTATCAGGCCAGCTATTGAGTGGAGCGAATCGTTGCGAGCCAGAGCCCGCGCCGCCACGACCGTCGGCGATACGGTAGGTGCCCGCCGCGTGCCACGCCATGCGCACAAAGAAAGGCCCGTAGTGCCCATAATCGGCGGGCCACCACGCTTGCGAATCGGTCATTAATGCCGTTAAGTCCTTGACGACCGCGTTGAGGTCGAGGCTTTTGAATGCCTCTGCGTAGTTGAAATCTTCGCCCATTGGATCAGATTTCGAAGAGTGTTGGTGAAGGATCGCTAAATTGAGCTGATTTGGCCACCAATTTTGTTTAGACTTCACGCTCGCCGCTGTAGTTGCTTGGGCGACACCGGGAAACGGACATTTTGCTTCGTTTGACATGGTTTTTTCCTTTACAAATAATTCACAAAAGTACGCTGATGTTTCAAACCTCTATCAACGCATCTATTTTCTTGGTCAGCAGTTGCGGTCTACACGATTAATCTCGTTAAAAAAAAGCCAAATCGCGTTACGCATTTAAGTTAATCGTTGCATTTCAACTGGCATTGATTACGAAACTACGACTAGTGTGACGGAATTGCATTCATCTGTAAAACAGTTTATTCTTGTAAGACTAATCGTTTTTTTCACTATATATGACACCTCTGCCAACGCTATCTCAGCTTCGCCATCTGATTGCCTTGCACGATACACTCAATTTCAGTCGGGCGGCGGATCGCTGCTTTGTCACCCAAAGCACGCTTTCCGCCAGCATCAAAGAGCTGGAATCGTTACTCGACGTTGTCTTGGTTGAGCGGGATAAACGCAACGTGGCGTTCACCGATTTGGGCCATGATGTGGTTCTTCGTGCCCAGGCGGTGCTGGCAAATACGCAGGATTTAGTCGCAGCCTGCCGAAATTCCGACGCTCCGTTTGTCGGTCGCTTTCGCTTAGCCGCGATTCCGACTGTCGCACCCTTTATTTTCCCGAAACTACTGCCAATTCTGCGCCGCAGGTATCCGCAATTGCAATGCTATTTGCGCGAGGAGCAGACGCTGCCCCTGATCGAGCGGGTGCGCGCAGGCGAAGCTGATGCTGGCATTCTCGCCCTACCCTTTGATTTACCGGATGCCTTGGCTACGATTGAAATCGCGAACGATCCGTTTATGTTTGTAGACAATGCGCCGGGCACGGCAACTGCGCGGGCGCTGCCAATCGAGCGCCTGCAGCGCGAGCCGCTACTTTTGCTCGAAGACGGTCACTGCCTGCGTGAGCATGCCATTGCCTCGTGTCGGATTGGGCGCGATGCCCAAGAGCGCGCAATCTCGGCCACGAGCCTTTCAACACTGGTGCAAATGGTGGAATCGGGGCTGGGCAGCACCCTGCTTCCAAAACTCGCCATCGATAACGGCATACTGGCCGGGCACGCACTCTACGCGCGAACGATTACGCCAAAGCCGCCAGCGCGGATAATTGCCTTGGTTTACCGAAAAACGTCGTCGCGGAAAGCGGAAATTAATTTACTCGCGCAGGCACTGATCGGGCTTCTCGCTGAGGCCAAATAAAAAAGCCTGATGGAGACATCAGGCTTTTTGGTAACGGATCATTCAATCGCCGCGCTACTTGCTTTCGCGCTTAAAGCGTACACCGCCTTTGAGTGATTTTCCATCGAGCGTGCGCAATTTATGCCAAACCGTATGCACAGTCTTTGGATTTTTATCAGTATCACGGTGCTCAAAACTTAATAGACGCTGATCTTTTGGGTAGCTGCGTGCGCCGTTAAGGGCAGCCTCTTTCGCATCGGCAAAGCGCCGAAAATGCAGCGTGGCGACCTTATCGTTTTTTGCGACGCGGCAAATGATATCTTCGTGCGATTTTGGGCCGGTCATCGTGATGCGGCATTTGCCGCCAGCACCCAGCGTGACGTTATAAATCTCGCCTGCATTTGCGCCTGAAGCATCACGATAGGTGCGCTCGTAGGCGTAATTTCCATTCCAACTGGTTGCAGCGGCGGCTGCGGTGGCTGCGGTGGCTGCGATTGGCGCCAACGCCAGCGCTGCAAGGGAGGCGAGTGAAGCAAAAGCACGATGTGAAGTAAGTCGGATCATAAGTAAATTCAAATTTCTGTTAACGGATTGAACGCGCAAATCAGATTTGCTACGAGACTGGCACGCTTTATACCGCAACTGCCACGTGCCTTCCCGCATCTTGTTTAAGAAAGTAGCCAGACGGCGCGCCCGTTTAGAGATGATTTTCATGGCATCCTCTCAAAATAGCGAAGTCTGAAAATACCTGCGGCGCAGATTCGTTGCAAAAAACGCCTAAATTAGCCTCAATCTGCGCCGCAGGTATTGGCATTAAATTGCAACGCGGGCTATGGTTTCTCGGCCAACGCCTTCAACGATTTCAGCCCCGCCTCAAAATCAGGGCCGATCAAACGATCCATCATGAGCGCAAACCATCGATGGATTGGGTTGCCACCCATTTCACCTGCCATGCGCCAGCGCACTTGCGTACTGCCTTGCGTTGGCGCAAAGCTCAGCTCGCCCGTTGAAGGGTTCATATCATCCATACGCAGAGAATAGCTAACGCGTTTTCCGGGGTCAACTTGGGTAATATCCATTCCGCCATTGCCTTCTGTTTTACTGACCCACACCCATTTCGCGCCGACGCCCCGCTCCGCGCCGCTATAAGTGATTTTCATATTTGGATCTCGCCTATTCCACGGGCTCCACAGCAGCCAGGCTTTGGGCGCATCTACTAACGCTTGGATTTTTTCAGGCGAGGCATTGATGGTGATCTCGCGCGTCGTTTCAAATTTTGACGGCAAGAAAAAGCCGATACCGAGCAAGACAACGGCTGCCAATACCAGCCACTTCAGCAATCCAAAAATTAATTTCATCGCGTCTCCTAGATCAATGAATTTATAGACTTTGAAGAATAACCGATTTTCGCCCGCAACGCACGTGCGCGAGCGGCGAGCGCTACTCCGCGCTAAAGAGATCTCGTGGCGACTCTCCGCGCTCGATCGCGGCTTGCCATTTGCGGCGGGCATCGCTGGCGCGGGCGTATGCCGCGTTGAGGGCAACCGCATCATCGGCAGCGAGCCATGCGTCGTATTGATCGAGCACGCTGCGATAGCGGGCAAGATGCGCACGCAGCGCGGCTTTATTTGCAAACGAAATATCGCGCCACATCTCTGGCGAGCCGGCTGCGATACGCGTGAAATCACGAAAGCCACTGGCGGCGTAATCAAAATACTCGGGCGCGTGCGGGCTCTGGGCGAGCTCATCGACCAAGGCAAACGCCAGCAGATGCGGCAAATGACTGACCGCTGCGAAAATCGCATCATGCGCATTCGCTGAAAGATCACGCACATCTGCGCCGCAGGTATGCCAAATTTCACGCACGCTGGCCAGTGCGTCGGCATCAGTCGTTGGCAGTGGGGTCAACACCGTTTTGCGATCGTTAAAAAGAGTAGGGAATGCGGCAGCAGCGCCGGTTTTTTCGGTGCCAGCAATCGGATGTGCTGGCACGAAACGGCAAAGCCTCTCGCCTAAATAGGTTTGCGCCGCCGCGATCACATCTTGCTTAGTGCTGCCCCCGTCAAAAATGACTGCGCTCGGCTTCGCGTGCGCACGTAAGGTGGCGAAGACTTCGGGCATTTGCGCCACCGGCGTGGCAATGAAAATAACATCGGCCATTTGCGCTGCACTGGTGAGCCCCTGCGCTTCATCAATCACGCCTAAGCGGATCGCCTCTTCTAAGTTGGCATGGGTGCGGCCAACGCCGACGACGCGGCGCACCGCCCCGGCGGCCTTGAGTGCCAGCGCGAGCGAGCCTCCAATTAAACCAACGCCGACGACGGCAAGCGTATCAATGCGCGTCATCGGGCGATCCTAGCTTTACTTCGACTTTTTCTTGGCAACGGCGTCTTTGAGCACAAACGTGACTTTCATCTGCACGCGATACTCAACAATTTTGCCGCCTTTAACGACTACTTTTTGCTCTGAAACCCAGGCACCCGTGACGTCTTCAAGCGTGCTCGAAACCTTGGCGACGCCAGCGGAAATCGCATCTTCAAAACTTTTCTTTGAGGCTGACGAAACTTCAATAATTTTTGCAACAGACATGTCTTGCTCCTTTAGTCAATAAAAGCGAATTATCGCTCACGCAGTTTATGCAAGGATCGCCCGCAATGCACGCAAAAAGGCGTCGTTCTCCGCCTGCGTACCAATTGAGATGCGCAAATGTTTTGGCAAACCATAATTGCCGACCGGGCGTACGATCACGCCGCGCTTGAGCAACTCCGCGTTGACCTTGGCACCGTCGCCGACTTCCACGCAAACAAAATTGCCTCGACTTTCGATAAATGGCAATTTCATTTCATCAAACGCTGCAGTGAGTTGCGCCATCCCCGCATCGTTGACTTTGGCGCTGCGCGCAAGATAATCATCATCATCGAGGGCAGCAATGGCCGCGGCTTGTGCGATGGAATTGACGTTAAACGGTTGCCGTACCCGATTCATCACATCGGCCACCGCCGGGTCACAGACCGCAAAACCAACCCTCAGCGCGGCTAAGCCATAGGCTTTTGAGAGCGTGCGCGAGATTAGCAAATTAGGATATTTTTTGACCCACGCGAAGGTATCGACACGCATTTCCGACGGCATGAATTCGGTGTAGGCTTCATCTAAAACGATCAATACTTGTGGCGCAATTTTGGCAATAAATGCCTCAATCTGCGCCGCAGGTAAGAAAGTACCGGTTGGATTATTAGGATTTGCAATAAAAATGATGCGGGTATCGGGCGCGACCGCTGCTGCCATTGCATCAAGATCGGCACCATAATTTACCGCGGGCACGCAAATATGGCGCGCGCCCACAGCTTGCACGGCAAGCATATAGACCGCAAAGGAATGCTGGGCATAAACCGCGCTCGCGCCCTGCGGCAAAAAGCCACGCGCCGCCAATTCCAAGACGTCGTTGGAGCCATTACCGAGCACGATTTGGTTGGCGTCAACCCCAAATTTTTGTGCAATTTTTGACTTCAACGCAAAGCCTGCGCCATCGGGGTAGCGCGTGAGCTCAGTAAGCGTTGCTTCAATCGCCGCCCTCACGCGCGGCGATGGGCCGTTTGGATTTTCGTTGGATGCAAGCTTGACGATTTTTGAAGCGTCGAGATTGAGCTCGCGCGCGACTTCGTCGACCGGCTTGCCCGGCACGTAGGGCGCGATGGCTTGAATATGGGCGGGAACAGGGATTTTCATAAAGTGTTTTTCAGAGAAATTTGCTACAAATTTAGCGCATACCTGCGGCGCAGATTGAGCCCTTTGGCGGCGTTTTGGGGCTTAAGCGTTGACCGGTTCTGTGCGCTGGCTGAGCTCATTTTGGCCGACGCCATCTTTGGGGTGATACCATTTTTCGTGCGGTGAAATGATTTCGCAATGGGGGCATTGGGTATCTTTCCAATTCCAAGCGCATTTTGGGCACATGCCGCGCGTCCAGAATGTATGAAAATGCGCGCCACACGAGGGCATGCAGCCCCAGCGATCTTCGGCCACAGGGCGGTATTGGCATTTTGGACAATAAATTTCGAGATCATCGCTCACCGTAAATGCCCTATGCGATGGCTTTGGGATACGCGCCCAGCACTTTGAAAAAGCGCGCGCGCTGCTTAACCTCTGCCAACGCATCGGCGACGTTATCGTCGGCAGTATGGCCTTCCAGATCAATCAAAAATACATATTCCCATTGATTTCCTGGCATCGGCCGTGACTCGATATGAGCCATTGAAACGCCGTGGCGTGCGAAGGGCGCGATAGTCTCGTGAAACGCGCCGGAGACATGCTGCGTGGCCAATGCGATGGAGGTTTTATCGTTCCCCGAAGGCGGCACTTCTCGGCGACCCATCACCCAAAAGCGGGTCGTATTGTTAGGATTATCTTCAATACCTGCGGCGCAGATTTCGAGCCCAAATTGCCCGGCAGCTGCCTCGCCTGCGATCGCAGCGGCGCGTGGGTGCAGGCCGGCTAAGCGGGCGGCTTCAGCATTGCTGACAACGCTTTCACGGCGGGCATTGGGCGCGTGCGCCGCCAGCCAAAGGGCGCATTGCGCGAGCGATTGCGCGTGCGAGTAAATCACCTCAACCTCGGCAAGGGCTACGCCTTGCTTCATCATGATATTTTGGATGACCCGAAAATCAATTTCGCCACAGACCTTGAGCGGTGAGGCGACCGCTAAATCTAAAGTTCGGCCAATGAAGCCTTCCGAAGAATTAACGACCGGCACTACCGCCAAATCAGCCTCTTCGCGCTCGCAGGCACGAAAGATTTCATCAAAACTGCTGCACGGTAACAACCGGGCCGCGCCGCCGAAATGCTTGCTCACCGCCGCCTCGCTAAAGGTGCCGAGTGGCCCCAAAAATGCCACGGTGAGTGGCGCTTCAAGCGCCATGCAAGAGCCGATCACTGAGCGAAAAATACGCGTAATTGCTTCGCCCGTAAGTGGGCCTGGATTACGCGCCACCAGCGCGCGCAATACCGCCGACTCGCGCTCGGGGCGGTAAATATCAGCCGCGCGCGTGCCCTCACCCGCTTTTGCTTTACTGTGCCCGACTTGCTCGGCCACGCGAGCGCGGGCGCAGATGAGCGCGAGCAACTCGCCATCGATACGGTCAATTTCGGTGCGCAGTTGCGCAAGCGTGGAAGTTAGAGTCGGTTCAGCCATCATAGAAGTTTAATCTGCAGCGTTTAGATGATGCGCTCAAATTCCGCAATGGCTTCGACCAGCGCCGCCGCACCCGCCATTGGCATCGCGTTGTAAAGGGACGCACGTAATCCACCCACGCTGCGATGGCCTTTGAGCTGCTTCAAGCCACGGGCTTCGGCAAAGGCTAGAAATGCAGCATCAACGACCGCATCACCGCTTGTGAAAACCACGTTCATCCGCGACCGATCTTGCTTACGCACCGGGCAGGAAAAGCGCGACGACGCGTCGAGGGCATCATAAAGCCAGCGCGATTTTTCAACGTTGCGAATTTGGGCCGCAGCTAAACCGCCATGGGTGAGCAAATGCTTTAACACGAGGCCAACGACGTAAATCGAAAAGCACGGTGGGGTGTTGAGCATCGAGTTGTGTTGTGCCATTGTTTGGTAGTGCATCACCGTTGGGCAAGCGATTTGCGCGCGATCAAGCAAATCATCGCGCACGATCACAATCGTGACCCCAGCCGGGCCAACATTTTTTTGCGCCCCTGCGATCATCACACCATATTGGGTGATATCAATCGGGCGCGATAGAAAGTGGGAAGAGGCATCACACACGAGCGGCGCAGGTAAATTCTGCGCCATCGGTAGCGTGTGCATTTCATTGCCAAAGACCGTTTCGTTGGAGCACACATAAACATACGCTGGCGCAGGCGAAAAAGCCCAATTCTGCGCCGCAGGTATCTGCGTAAATTGAGTTGATTCGGTCGTAGCGGCGATATGCACGCTACCGTAGCGTCGCGCCTCCATTGCCGCGGCTTGACTCCAGCCACCGGAGACGACGTAATCAGCCGTCTGCCCAGCGCCCAATAGATTAAGGGGTACGCCTGCAAATTGGCCATAACCGCCGCCTTGCAGAAAGAGAATTTTGTAGTTTGACGGGATGCCGACGAGCAGCCGTAAATCAGCGACTGCCTCGGCCAAAATCTGCTCAAACTCTGGGCCGCGATGGCTCATCTCCATCACGCTCATGCTGCTGCCTCGGAAGTCTAAAAGCTCGGCCTGCACTTGCGAGAGCACGTCATGCGGCAACATCGCAGGACCTGCAGAAAAATTGTAAATCGTCATAGGTGAGATGTTACAAGATGGCTGGGACGGGAGCGCAAAGGCGGCGCGCTCATTGCTGGTTTTCGTCTCGGGCGCAAGCCTGCGCCTACTTTAATCTACGGAATGTCTGCGCAAAGCGAAATCGTTTATCGTGGTATTTTCAGTGATTTTTTTGCTGCCGTTTCGCTAAATACATCGCCTCATCTGCCCTCCGCAGCAGCGTCATCGCATCAGCGGAACTCGGCGGGCAGATCGCACTGCCAATCGCAGCGCCAACGCTTAGCGCCCGCTCGTGAATCATGATCGGGGGATGGATCGCTGTGGCGATGCGCTGCTTGAGGCGCCCACAAATTTCATCGGAAACTCCCGTTTCAGCGAGCACCACAAATTCATCGCCCCCTAGGCGGGCGACGACGTCGCACTCTCGGGTTGCATCGACTAAGCGTGAGGCAATCGCGCACAGCACGTCATCGCCCACGCCATGGCCAAATTGATCGTTGATGGCCTTAAACCCATTGAGATCTACAAAAATAATCGCCAGCGGCTGGGCATCGCGTTGGTTACGCGCAATCGCTTGATCAAGCCGCTGCAAGAGCGCGCGCCGATTGAGTAAGCCCGTGAGTGGATCACGCGTGGCGATACGCTGTAGTTGGGCTTGCGCCAAATTGCGCTCAGTCGTGTTGTGCACCAACGCCATCATCGAGCCGACGCCGCCAGCAGCAGCCGTAAGCGCGGAATTAAACCACTCGCAATACACGGTCGAGCCATCCGCATGGGTCAGCGCAAGCTCGACCCAATTACGCACTTCGCTGGCAGATCGCAGGCGCGAAAACGCATCAGTTAACGGCTGCACATTTGCAGAATCTTTCAGCACATCTGCAATCGACAATCCAACAACGGCCTCAGCCGTAAGACCGAGCAGATCAAAAATCTGCGCCGAGCAACGGGAAATGCGCTGCTGATCGTCAAACTCAATAACCGTTAGCGGGCTGTTGTCGATATGGGAGGATAACCGCTCGTTGGCCACGCGCAACGATTCCATCGCGACCTTGAGCTCATGCACGCGCATTGCCGAATGGGCAATCGCAATCACGCTGCCCGCTTCATTGCGGATAGGCATTAGGCAGATGGTGTGCCAGACCCCGGCATTGCCAACATTTCTCCCGAGCCGATCGTAGGTCACGATTTCGCCGCCGAGCGCGCGCTGCAGAAAGGGCAGAAATGTAGCGTAATGTGCGGGCTCATAGACCTCGCTCAAACGCTTGCCTAAAAGCTGCGCAGGCGTAACGTTGAAGGAATTGGCAAATCCCCGGTTGACGTAAATCAAGGTCTCGTCGGCGCTGATGATCGAGTGAATTGAGCCTACGGTTTCATCAAAAATTGAGCGCACGAATGCATCGCTCAACGGCGCAGTGAGCGGGTCGGGCAATATAACGTTGGGCAACGGATGATCGTGGGCTTGCATCGCTCTCGAAGCGGCTGATTCACATCAATATGCTCGCAGTGTACCGGTGCATCGGGCTACGCTCTATGCCGTTTCTTAACCAAACGTGCAGCATGAATCGAACTCGATCCGTGCCCATTCTGCGCCGCAGGTAAGCAGCGCGTACGCCGCTAAAAAGCTGCTTTAAAGGTAGTTTTCCAGCCGCTTCGCTGCTGAAACTAAATGCGGTACGTAGCGTTGCTCCGCGTCCTCAAGCGAGCAGACCGAGCTCGACATCATGATAGTAATCGTGCCAACCGGAACCCGCATTGAGTTCAACACGGCCACGCTAATTCCGCGCATGCCAAGCTCAAATTGATTTTCAAGCAACACAAAACCCTGCGTGCGGCTGCGTGCGATCTGGGCTTCGAAATCTTTTTTCTTGGTAATGCTGTGCTCGGTATAGGCGTGCAAATTGTGATCTTTGAGCCATTTCGCAAAGATATCGGTTGGCCAGTGCGCCATCAAACTCCACCCTCCGGCGGTGCATTGGACGGGCAGGCGCGTGCCAGGGCCAACATTGGTATTCATCAACCGCGGGCCGGTCGCGCGGGCAAGATAGAGCATATCGCCGTCGTTTTCCACGCTAAACGTCACCGTCTCGCCGGTTTGGCGCATCAGATCGTGTAGATGCGGCGTGACCGTGCGCACAAGTTGCTCGGTAGATTGATAACTTTGTGCGAGCGACATCACTTTCGGCGTCAGCCAATAGGCGCGACCGTCGGTTGCAGCAAGCCCCATATATTCGAGCGTAATAA
This sequence comes from Betaproteobacteria bacterium, assembly GCA_031430575.1. Taxonomy (GTDB): domain Bacteria; phylum Pseudomonadota; class Gammaproteobacteria; order Burkholderiales; family Casimicrobiaceae; genus JANMDS01. The sequence continues at coordinate 150,281 of JANPBT010000017.1, forward strand.
GAAAGCGGCGCGCGGCGGCGCGGCTCATTCCCAATTTTTGGGCGAGCGAGCTCGCACTGTGTTGGGGCGATTCATGATCAAAGGCATGAATGACCGCGATCCCGCGCGTAAGCCCCTCAATGAGATCGGCTTTGTCGGGTGTTGATGGCGCGTAATCTGGATTGGCAATCACGATTTTTTCTTTATGATGGATTAAAGTCAGACGTAGGGGCTAGACAGAAAATAGATAGTACAGGCTTTTAATTAGACAGCAGCGCGCTAATCGCGCAGTTGCAATATTACCGCACACGGAGTACATTATAGTTATTATTTGCAACCAAAATTAAAGAAGGCGCAATCGTGTCGTCACTTTCAACCCAAAACCCTCTCGCAATCCTCGGTATCGAGTTTGTTGAATACGTGACAACGCAACCGCTGGCGCTGGGCATCTTCCTCGAGCGCGCTGGGTTTACGCCGATTGCGCGCCACCGCTCGCGGGAAGTGATGCTTTACCGTCAAGGCACGATGAATGTTGTCGTCAATGCCTCGCCAAATGCCCCCTTCAATGCTTCGGCAGCCGTAGGCAGCACCCATATTGGTGCAGTCGCCCTGCGCGTCCAAAACGCAGCGGCCGCTTATTCTTATGCCATTGCAAATGGCGCGTGGGAAGTGCCTGTTCATGCCCGCGAGATGGAGCTCAATATTCCGGCGGTGCGCGGCCCGGGCGATAGCGAAATCTATTTTGCTGATCGCTACGGCGATTTCTCGATTTACGATGTCGATTTTGTAGCGCTACCCAACGTACAAAAAGTCATACCTGCGGCGCAGAATGAGACTTTTTTTGGCATCGTCCAGCTCGCCACTGTCGGCCGCGTTGCTGCGTGGCAAGATTTTTACCAATCGTTATTTGGATTTACAACGATCCCGGCGGGGCAATTTTTTGGTGTGGTTAACAAAGGCGAGCTTTTGAAAAGCCCCTGCGGCACTTTTTTCTGGCAGCTAATCGAGCCTCCAGGCGAGGGCGACGACGTGCAGTGGGATGAAGCATTAGTGCGCATTGGCGTAGGTACGCGCGATGTCGCGGCAACGCAGGCCGCATGGGAAGCCCGTGGCGTGAAATTTTTGCCGGTGGGGAGCACTGCAAACGGCGGTGTTAAGCGCGGCGCGGTCACCGAGATTGCCGCCGGTGGTGCCTGCATCGAGCTCGTGCTCAATACCGGGGGCGCGCAGTGAGCCCAGAGCGCTTTGGGATCGATACGATTACGCTGGCCGGCTCGCTCGCAGCAAAGCTAAAAGCTTCAAAAGCCGCAGGCTTTAGCCAGATCATGCTTTCGGCTAAAGATTTGTCTGGCCATCCCGATGGCGTCGCCGCCGCGGCGGCCGAAGTGCGCGCCAGCGGGCTGCGGGTGACCGGGTTTCAAGTGATGCGCGATTTCGAAGGGCTCACAGGCCCGCTCGGGCAATACAAACTAGACATCGCCAAACGCATGCTGGAAATGGCCGCGGCGGTCGGTGCCCCTTTCCTTCTCGTTTGCTCCTCTACGTCCAGCCATGCCACGGGCGATGCCAATACCTGCAGCGCAGATTTACGCAAATTAGCCACCCTCGCAGTGCCTTTGGGCATTAAAGTGGCTTATGAAGCCCTGTCTTGGGGGCGACACGCCCATCTGGTGGCCGATGCGTGGAAGATCGTCGAGACTGCCGATTGCCCCAACTTAGGCTTAGTGGTTGATTCCTTTCACTGGCTCGCCACCGACGCTGCGCCTGACGTGCTGGATGGGATCGCGCCTGAAAAATTATTTTTTGTGCAGCTTTCTGATTTCATGTGGCAATCGACGCCCACGTTTGACGAGCGCCGCGAGACGGCGCGCCATATGCGTGTCTTCCCGGGCGAAGGCGCGCATAGCGAGCAATTGGCGATGCTCATTCGCGGCCTGGTCGAGTTTGGCTACCAAGGCGATTTCAGCTTCGAAGTTTTCAACGATGATTACGCCCAAATGCCGCTGGAGTACGTGACCCAACGCGCCATGCAATCTGTGCACTGGAGCTTAGATCGGGTGCCTCGAAAAGATTTGCTCGTGCGACGCGCGGTCCGCCGCTCCCAGCCCGATTTGATCGCGCTACACACATGAAAATTTGCGTGCTCGGCGCAGGCTCACTCGGTTGCGCCATTGGCGGGACGTTGGCAGAAAATGGCAACGAAGTGTGGTTGGTCAATCGATCTGCAAAGCGCGTTGCCGCGATTGCGCAACACGGCTTGATCATGCGCACGGGCGAGCGTGAGCGCACCGTGAAAGTTAATGCCACGACCGATTGCACTGATGTGGGTACGGTCGATTTAGTCATCGTGCTCGTGAAATCATTTCATACCCGCGATGCGATGCAAAATGCTGCGCCATTGATTGCGCCCGATACTGTCGTGCTCTCGCTCCAAAATGGTTTGGGGCACGAAGAAGTACTTGCAGAGTTCGTACCTGCGGCGCAAATTATGCTGGGGAAATCATACGTCGGCGGGCAATTGCTAGATTTGAATACCGTGATTGCGGGCACCGTTGGCAAAGAGACGATCATCGGCGAATTCAACGGCACGGTTTCACCCCGGATTCAAAAAATTGCCGACACGTTTAATAGCGCTGGCTTAAAAGCGGAAATCAGCGCAAACATTTTGGGTGTGGTCTGGGACAAGATTTTTGTTAACGTTGCTACCGGTGCTGTGAGTGGTATCTCGGGCCTACCCTACGGCGAGCTTTATCAATCCAAGGAGCTTGAAGCGACAGCAATTGCGGCGGTGACCGAGGCGATGGCGGTGAGCCGCGCCGCAGGAATCAAAACTTCTTTTACCGACCCCAAAGCGCCGTGGGATAAAGCAGGCGGTGGTTTGCCGTATGAATTCAAAGCGTCAATGCTGCAAAGCATTGAAAAAGGCTCGATCACTGAGATTGATTTTGTCAACGGCGCGGTCGTGCGGGCGGGTAAAAAATGGGGGGTGCCCACGCCGGTGAATGAAACGCTCGTGGCCTGCATCAAGGGCATTGAGCGTAGGGTGTGCCGTGGCTGAAATCATCAATAAATATTGGGACGATGCGAAAGTGGGCGACGAATGTATCTCGCCGACTTACGAAGTCACCGAAGCCAAAGTGATGGCGTACGCCACGCTGACCGGCGATTTCACGCCCGTGCATATCGACGAAGAATACGCCAAAACAACGCCCTTTGGCACGCGCGTGGCGCACGGACTTTTTGGGCTTTCAATTGCCGATGGATTAAAGACGATGAGCGATTATCGATTTCATTCCGGCATGTCGCTCGGTTGGGATTGGAGCTTCGTTGCGCCAATTAAGTTGGGTGATGTTGTGCGGGTGAAATTTTGCGTGGGCGCGATGCGCGCATCAAAATCCAAGCCGGGCTGGGGCATCGTCATCTTGCCATCCGAGCTTCTCAACCAGCGTGGTGAAGTCGTGCAAAAAGGCGAGCATCGGCTAATGATCCCAGGCACACCGGAGATCTCTGCGTGATCTCAAAAAAGCACATTTTCTCGATTGAAAATGCCCAAAATAGGCCAATTCTGCGCCGCAGGTATTTCTAAAAAATCATGCAAGCGCTCCCCTTAGACGGCATTCGCGTCATCGATTACAGCCATTTTTTGGCCGGGCCGTATTTGTCCCGTTGCTTGAGCGCGCTTGGCGCAGAAGTCATTAAAGTCGAGCGCCCCAAAGAAGGCGACGCAGGGCGGCATCATCCTTATTTCATCAATGGCCAGTCGGGCTATTTCTTGCAGCAAAATATGGGCAAGAAAGGGATTTGCGTGAACTCGAAAGATCCGCGCGGCAAGGAGATGCTGCAAAGACTTTGCGATAGCGCCGATGTGTTTATCGAAAATTACCGCCCCGGCGCACTGGAAAAATTAGGCTTAGGCTACCAAGCGTTAGCCGCGCGCAATCCGGGCTTAGTCTACTGCTCAATCTCAGCCTACGGGCACACCGGGCCCGACGCGCATCGCGCAGGTTTTGGCCTTATCGCAGAAGCTAAAAGCGGCATCATGGCGATGGTGGGCTCGCCGGGCGAAGCGCCACCGCTCTTGCGCGTTGCCTTGGGCGATATGTACACCGGGATTCACGGCGTCGCGAGCGTTTGCGCAGCATTGCTTGGGCGGGTGAAATCAGGGCGCGGGCAACATATTGATCTCGCGCTTTACGACTGCTTGGTTTCGATGCATGAATACGCGATTCAATGCTACACGCTCTCGGGTGGCACCGAAATCCCCGTGCAAACCGGCCACGATTTGCCCACCTCCACGCTTTACGGCGTCTTTTGCGCTGCCGATGGCAATTTAGTAATCGCCGCGCAAGTCGATGAGGCATGGAAGCGCTTCGCACATTTAATCGGCGGCGATGCGCTTGCGAGCGATGCCCGCTTTCACAGCGCACCCGGGCGCAACGCCCACCGGCTGGCAATTCTCCCGCTCGTACGGGCGTGGACCGCAAGCCGCACCGTTGCTCAATGTTTGGCCGCACTCGATGGGATCGACGTGCCTGGCGCACGGGTGCAGCGCATTGATGAAGTGTTAAGCGACCCACAAATCATCGCGCGTAATATGGTCATTGAGCAAGAGCACCCCACCGCTGGCAAAGTGAAATTGCCCAACCTGCCCTTTCGCTTTTCAGATTGCGACACCACGCAAACGATGCCCGCGCCAACGCTCGGGCAGCATAATCGTGAGTTCGCGCGCAGCGTGGGCTTTTCCGATGCGCAAATCGCAGAAATGGAGCACGATGGTGTGCTCTATGCAGAACCGAATTAAATTGAAACTATGAACGAACGCTACGCCGTTTTCGGCAACCCCATTGAGCACAGCAAATCGCCCGCGATTCATGCCGCTTTTGCCGCGTCATTAGGGCAGACGATTGACTACAGCAAACAGTTAGCACCACTCGATAGCTTCCCGCAAGCGATCCGCGATTTCATTGCGGTCGGCGGCAAAGGCGCAAATGTAACGATGCCTTTTAAGCTCGAAGCCTATGCCCTAGCCACCCACAAAACCGAGCAAGCCAAACGCGCTGGCGCGGTGAACGCATTGAAATTTATAGGCGATGAAATTCACGCGCAAAATTTTGATGGCGTGGGTTTGGTCAACGATATTCAGACGAACTTAGGTTTCGCGCTCAAAGGCAAGCGCGTGCTCATGCTGGGCGCAGGCGGCGCGGCGCGCGGGGCCGTGTTACCGATACTCGATGCCGAGCCTGATGTGTTGGTGATTGCAAACCGCACGCTGACCAAAGGCTTAGCACTCGCTGAGCAGTTTTTTGGTTTTGGCAATATTCAAGTGCAAGCGCCAGAAGCGCTCTACAAACCATTTGATATCGTCATCAACGCAACATCGGCGAGTGTAACCGGCGCTTGCCCCGAAATTGCGCCGCAGGTATTTGGCAAAAATACCTTGGCCTATGAAATGATGTACGGCAAAGGGTTAACGCCATTTTTGAAACTCGCACAAGGCGCAGGCGCGAAGCACATGGCCGATGGCGTGGGCATGTTAGTGGAGCAAGCGGCATGCGCATATGAGTGGTGGCGCGGCGTGCGTCCGCAAACGCAATCGCTCATCACTACCATGACCATCCCGCTCATTTGAAGCAATACCTGCGGCGCAGAATTGGCACTTTTTTAACAAGGATCACCACAAAATGAACCGCTTTATTAACACCTATTGCCGAGTGCTCGACATCGGCATTGCGATTTTTCTGGGTCTAATGGTGATTATGGTTTTTGGCAACGTGGTGTTGCGCTACGGGTTTAATTCCGGCATCGCCATTAGCGAAGAGCTCTCGCGCTGGTTGTTTGTGTGGGTCACGTTTATGGGAGCGGTGGTCGCGCTCAAAGAGCGCGGGCATTTGGGCACTGACATGCTCACTTCCCGACTGGGCTTGCCTGCTAAGAAATTTTGCCTCGCGTTGAGTTTCGTGCTCATGCTCTTTTTGTGTGGTGTGGTTTTCAAAGGCGCATGGGAACAAACAAAGATTAATTATTCATCGACCAGCGCAGCGATGGAAGTATCGATGGCGATTTTCTTTGCGAGTGGGCTTATGTTTTCGGTGTTGGGCGGGCTTATCATCTTGCGCGATCTTTACCGCTTGCTCAGCGGCAACATGAGTGAGACAGAGATTTCCGCCAGCCGTGAATCAGAAGATCAGCCACATGCGGAGTTGAACAAATGACAATCGCTATTTTTCTATTTTCACTGCTTGCCGCGATGGCAATTGGCATGCCGATCGCCTTTGCGTTGCTGCTCTCCGGCGCGGCGCTCATGTGGCATATGGGCATGTGGGATTCCCAAATTCTCGCGCAAAACGTGATCGAAGGCTCAAATAGTTTTCCGCTCCTAGCGGTGCCATTTTTCATGCTTGCAGGCGAGATCATGAATCAGGGCGGGCTGTCAAAGCGCATCGTGAAATTTGCGATGGCGTTGGTCGGGCACGTTCCGGGTGGCCTGGGCTACGTCGCGATTGTGGCCGCGTGCATTATGGCCGCGCTCTCGGGCTCAGCGGTGGCCGATGCCGCAGCGTTGTCCGCACTCTTGCTGCCCATGATGGTGCGCGCGGGGCACGATAAAGCCCGCAGCGCGGGCTTGATTGCCGCCGCTGGGATTATCGCGCCGGTGATCCCGCCAAGCATTGCATTTATTATTTTTGGTGTCGCCGCAAACGTTTCAATTTCCAAACTATTTCTTGCCGGCATCGTGCCCGGCATTTTGCTTGGTGCTGCCCTCTGGATTACTTGGTGGTGGTTGGTGCGCGCTGAAAAAGTGGTGCCGCCGCCGCGCCAAACCAAGGCCGAAATCTGGGATGCCTTCAAAGGCGCGAGCTGGGCACTGGTGATGCCTGCGATTGTTGTAGGTGGCTTAAAGTTTGGTGTATTCACGCCCACGGAATCAGCGGTCGTTGCGGCTGTATACGCCATGTTGGTTTCGCTTTTTGTCTACAAAGAAATCACCTGGCGCGATATGTTGCCCATCGCTACGAATGCTGCAAAAACCAGCGCAATTGTGATGTTTTTAGTCGCTGCCGCCATGGTCTCAGCATGGATGATTACCGTGGCGCAATTGCCCGCGCAGCTCACCGCGCTGCTACAGCCCTTGCTCGATAGCCCAAAACTTTTGATGTTCGCTATCATGATTATCGTGATGATCGTGGGCACGGCGATGGACATGACACCGACCATTTTGATTCTCACCCCGGTACTCATGCCAGTGATTAAAGCGGCGGGGATTGACCCGGTGTATTTCGGTGTGATGTTTATCATCAACAACGCGATTGGCTTGGTGACGCCGCCGGTGGGGACGGTTTTAAATACCGTCGCGGGTGTCGGCAAAGTAAGTATGGACGACGTTACTAAGGGCGTTATGCCCTTTATGTTCGCCCAGTTTTTGTTGCTGTTTTTAATGGTTTTGTTCCCGCAGATTGTGATGTGGCCTGCGAAGTTTTTAGGCGGTTGAGATTTAGATTGAAGAAAACCCGGCTTGCGTAAGGTGCGCCGCAGGTCTTGTTTAAGTGTGCGCACCAATTTTTTGTATTTTCAGGAGGATCTATGAAACGAGTATTCATTAAATCGATGGTCGCCGCTGCACTCGCGCTCGCCGCGGGTGCAAGCTTGGCGCAAAACTACCAAGAGCGCGCAATTAAGTTTGGCACGCAAAACCCTGCCGGTCACCCGATCGTGCAAGGCATGGATAAATTTAAGGCCATTGTTGAAGCCAAATCAGGCGGCAAACTGAAGGTGAATCTCTTCCCAGCCGCGCAGTTGGGCAACGATCAATTTCACGTCTCTGGCGTGCAAGGTGGCACCATTGAAATGACGGTGATGAACTCCGGTATCTTGGCCAGCCAAGCTAAAGAATTTGCCATTTTCGATTTCCCGTTCATGTTCGCAAATGAAGCGGAAGCCGATAAAGTGGTTGACGGCCCATTTGGTAAAAAAATGCACGGCAAGCTAGAAGAAAAAGGTATCGTGGGCTTGGCCTACTGGGAGCTTGGCTTCCGCAATATGACCAACGGCAAAAAACCTTTGAATAAAGTGGAAGACATTGCGGGCTTGAAGCTGCGCGTGATCCCTAACCCGATCAATTTGGATTGGGTCAAAGCACTCGACGCAAACCCTACGCCATTGCCATGGCCAGAAGTGTATGGCGCGCTGGAAAATAAAGCGGTAGATGGCCAAGAAAATCCGATTCCAACGATCAAGGGCGCAAAACTGTTTGAAGTGCAGAAGCATTTGGCACTCACCAAACACGTCTACAACCCGCAATCAGTCATGATCTCAAAGAAATTTTGGGACACGTTGAATGCTGACGAAAAGAAATTGCTGACCGACGCCGCACAAGAAGCCGCCGTATTTCAGCGCGCAACGAATCGCGCTGCAGTGGGCAAAGACTTAGACGAATTGAAGAAATCTGGCATGCTCGTGACTGAATTTGCACCGGCTGAGACGATTAAATTCGTAGAGAAAATGAAGCCTGTCATTACAAAATACGCTGCTAACGTCGGCAGCGATACCGTAAACGACTTGCTGGCTGAATTGGCAAAAGCACGCAAGTAATTGCAAATGCTCGGCTGCGCATGCATCGCATGTGCAGCTATTGATCGCATTTAGAAACGTCCCAAATTGCAAATGACCGAAAAACTTAAAATCGCCGTGGCTGGCGCTGGCCTCATTGGGCAGGCGCACATGGGCGCGGCGCACGCGAGCGCAACGGTTACGCTTACGGCAATGGTTGACCCATTACCTGCGGCGCAGAAATGGGCAGATCTCTATCAAATTCCGCGCTACGAATCTCTCGAAGCGCTTTTAGCCAACGCCCGCGTTGACGGCATCGTGCTCGCAACGCCCAATCAACTGCACGCGCCACATGCCCGCATCTGTATCGACGCGGGAATCGCGATCTTGCTTGAAAAACCGATTACGCCAACCGTCGCCGAAGCGCGCGATCTGGTGGCCTATGCCGAGGCCAAAAACGCTAAGGTATTGATCGGCCATCACCGCGCGCATAGCCCGATCATGGCGAAAGCGAAATCGGTTGTCGATAGTGGGCAGCTTGGAAAAATTGTCGCCGTCATGGGCAGCGCAACGTTTTTGAAGCCCGATCACTATTTTGTTGAAGGCGCTTGGCGCACGCAACTTGGCGGTGGGCCGCTATTGCTCAATATGATTCACGAAATACATAACCTGCGCTTGCTCTGCGGCGAAATCATCGCCGTGCAAGCGTTTGTGTCAAACGCAGTGCGCGGGTTTGCCGTAGAAGATACCGCATCGATCATCCTGAAATTTGCATCGGGTGCGTTAGGCACATTTCTGCTATCTGATACCGCTGCGAGCCCGCGCAGCTGGGAGCAGACTTCGCAAGAAAACAAATCGTACCCAACCTACGACGAAGAAGATTGCTACATCATTTCCGGTACGAACGGCACGCTTTCGGTTCCCACAATGCGTTTAAAAACCTACCCGCGCAATGAAGATCGCTCATGGTGGAAACCATTTGAAGCAGGCGTCGTTGGCGTCGTGCGCGACGATCCGATAAAGCATCAAATGGAGCATTTCGGCGCGGTGATTCGCGAAGAATCTGCGCCGCAGGTATCCGCGCGCGATGGCATGATTAATCTGCAAGTGATCGAAGCCATCGCAGAGGCTGGGCGCACGGGCGCAACGGTTGATCTTACCTCCTAATTCGCAAAGAAAAAACTATGAAAATCCTAATGCTCCATGGCATCAACCACGATATGTTCGGCGAGCGCGACCCAACGCAATATGGCACGGTTACGCTCGATGAAATCAACGCGCAATTGATGATCCTCGGAAAAGAGCTCGGCACGAGTATCGAAACATTTCAAACCAATCACGAAGGTGCGATGTGTGAGCGCATTCACCAAGGCTATCGTGATGGCGTCGATGCTGTGCTCATCAATGCTGGCGCATGGACGCACTACAGCTACGGCATTCGCGATGCGCTGGCAATTTTGACCTGCCCGATTGTGGAGCTGCATATGTCCAATATCCACGCGCGGGAAGCTTTCCGCCACGTATCGGTGTTTGCCGAAATTGTGAAAGGGCAAATTTGTGGATTCGGCGTTGAGAGCTATTTGCTCGCGTTGCGGGCTGCGGTGTCAGCTGCAAAAACTCAGCTGTAAACCACCAAAACTGCGCCGCAGGTAGCCCCTTTTTTTATTCACAAATAACCAAAATCTGCGCCGCAGGTATACCTCGAAAATCAATGCCCACCATCAACGGTCTTACCGAAATCATCGCGCACATTGGGTTCCCAACACACAGCTTCAAAGCGCCAATGATTTACAACCCGTATTTCACCTCGCGCAAAATCAATGCGGTCGTGACGCCTTATGCCGTTGGCGCGGATGATTTCCCTGATTTCGTGCGCAGTCTTTTTCTCGCCAAAAATGTGCGTGGCGCGCTCATCACAATGCCGCACAAAATCACAACCGTCTCCCTCGCAGATGAAGTGACCGCGACCGCCCGCATCGCAGGCTCGGCCAACGCCCTGAAGCGCGATGACAGTGGCGCGCTGGTAGCCGATATGTTTGATGGCGAAGGGTTTGTAAGGGGAATCGCCCGCAAGGGCTTTGTGACCCAAGGCGCAACCGCACTGATCGTGGGCTGCGGTGGCGTTGGTTGCGCGATTGCGGCGTCCCTCGCCAAAGCCGGTGCGTCGGCGATTTTCTTATCTGATCAAAGCGCCTCAGCCGCGCTTGGGCTCGCGGGCCGATTGCGCGAAAACTACCCCGCGCTAAAAGCAAAAATTGGCACGACCGATCCATCGGGCTACGATCTCGTTGTGAACGCCACACCGCTAGGGATGCAGGCAAACGACCCATTACCCATCGACATTGAAAAACTATCGTCCACCACTTTCGTAGGCGAAGTTGTAATGACTGCGACGATGACACCGCTGCTCACCGCGGCGGCCGCGCGAGGCTGCCGCTATCAGGTGGGCACCGACATGCTTTTTGAGATGATCCCAGCCTATTTGGAGTTTTTTGGGTTTCCGGGCGCAACCCCGGATGAATTGCGCCAAGTCTCGCAAATTCCACGTTAGCGTAGCAGCGCGCGCCAAAGCTTAATTCTTGGATTCAGACGCAACTTCTAAGGGTCCGTCAGGCCTTTGCACCGACCAGTAGTGTCACCGTCGCGGGGCTGGTCGTGAAATCGTAGCGCCGCTCCACCACAAGCAAGTAAAGCGGTGGCTCGCTCATGGTGATGCGAATGCTATCGCCCACCGCTGGCATCGCCACGCCCTGCTCCACTTCAGTTGAAAATTCAATTCTCCCGAGCTGCGCGAGCAATTGCTGGGCGTTTACGGTAAGTTCAATATTGAGTTTCATCGATCATTTCAGCTTAAATCTGCGCCGCAGGTATTGACGCGATTCTAAAGCGATGGAGCACGAATGATGCTCTCGAGCGCGCTCCCGATCGATAATAATCTACGATCTTCACCATGCACACTCGCGATTTGAAGCCCTGCCGGCGCTGCGCCTTCAGGCTGGCACGGAATCGTAAGCGCGCAGCCATCTAAAAAATTGACCCATGCGGTATTGCGCAAAATGCGGGTGTTGGTCGCGAAGTACAACGCGTCGTCTTTGCGCAGCGGTGCAATACGCTGCGCGATGCAAGCAATCGTCGGCGAGATGACGCCGCAATACGGGGCAAGCTCGGATTCCGCTCGGGCAATCCAATCCCGCCGGTAGGCGAGCGCGGCGGCGTATTCATCGATCATGCAGCTCGCGGCGAGCTGCATCCGCTGCCAAACGCGCGGATCGTAGCCTTCACCATTCAGGCTCACATACTTACGATGCCACGCCAACGCTTCCGGGCCAACAATACGCGTATGCAAGCCAATTTCAAAATACTCTTCAATCATCGGGCTCGCTGCGCGCACGACCGTCGCGCCCACAGCCTCAATGCGCGCCACTGCCGCCTCACACGCAAAGCGCACTTCATCATCGAGCGCAAACCAGAGCGCGCCAGTGGGCAGCAAAAACCGCATGCTGGCGATGTCCGATTTAGGCCAATCGCTCGTTTGTTCGTTCGCTAAGACCGCATCAATCGTCGCACAACAATCCACGCTGTTGGCAAGCGCACCAACGGAGTCAAGCGTTGCCGAAAGCGGTAGCACACCAGAAATAGGCACGCGCCGCGCAGTGGGTTTAAAGCCGACCAAACCATTAAACGCAGCGGGAATGCGCACGCTGCCGCCCGTATCAGAGCCGAGCGCTGCACTGCAAAACCCCTCAGCTACGCTGACCGCCGCACCAGAGGACGAGCCGCCGGGGATGCGCCCCACGCCGTCATCGGCATCGCGCCCCCAGATGCAACGCGGCGTACCAAAATGAGGATTTAGCCCAACCCCCGCATACGCAAACTCAACCATATTGGTGCGCCCAAAAGTTATCGCGCCCGCGCGCTTTAGCCGCGCAACAGCTTCGCAATCAACCGCCGCAATTTGATGACGATTACGCAAAACCGCGGCTCCGGCGCTGGTGCATTCGCCTCCAACATCAAACAAATCTTTAATTGAAACGGTGATCCCAGCCAGAGCCGGAGTCTGCACTCCAGAGGCGAAAAGCGCGTCTGCATCTGTGGCTTGCTTACGAATGCTGGCTTCATCAAGTGCCAGAAAAGTGTGCGCTCCATCTCGTTGTGGATCGCGTACGCGCGCGAGCTGCGATTGCGCTGACGCGCTCGGCGATAGCGTGAAATCACTAAACACGATTCGCAGCGCGGCAAGCGTAGACTTCGGTGGTAGGAGCATTGAGGAGAAAACCTTCCGCAAAAGTGCTGAGGAAACATCATACCTGCGGCGCAGATTTAGCCGTTTTAATGCAAAGCGTGCACCGCCACGCAACGATTAAACGCAGAAATCGCGATCACGCCACGCTTTTTTTATCGTCGGTAAGCTGCGAAAGATTGTTCAGCGCGCCACGCTCTTTAAACGAAGCGGTGAACTGCAAATTTTCAAACTTGAGCGGTCTCTCGCAGACTAAGATGGCGGAGAGCGTTTGTTCGGGGTGGCAAGGCGTAATGAGCACGCCGCCTTTGATACGCGAATGACTCATTTGTGGACTCATCAGCGCAATCTGTGTTTAAATACGGGGATGTTTTTCTCTAAACCGATTTCGGTGTTCGTTTGGCTGCTGATCAGCGCGCTGCTGGTGCGCGCCGCAATTTCGGCGACGATGCCGATCTCGATGCTCGGGAAAAGCGCTGCCGTAGTGTCTGCATTGGCAGGCGCAGCGCCCGCTTCAATGGAAGCCGATTGCCCCGGCCACTCCGCCGCGAGCGCGACCGACGCGCCCAATGAATCAGGAGCCTCTTTCTGCGCGTGGTGCGGTGAATGCTGCGTGAGCGCGCCCGTTTTTTCATTTAATCCAGATCAAAATATTGCCAAAACTGCGCCGCAGGTAAATTTCGCGCGCATGGCAGTTCCCCGCCTCGCTTATCTCACGCCCGGGCTATACCGCCCACCCGCCGCTTAGCTTCGACACCCGAAATCCGTCTACAAATCATCTCCGAGTGATTTGTAGATGCATTAAAACTTTTGTGTTGAGGTTTCCATGTTTATTTCTCGCATTACGGCGCTCATTGCGTCGATGCTCTCGTTTTCGGCGGGTGCGCAAACGCTACCCGCTTCCTCTGCACCGTCGGCTTTTACCGACTACCGGATGTATTCCGAAAAAAACCCGCCGGTCAATTGGCGCGCGGCTAATGATTTTGTAGAAAAGCTCGATGGGCACATGGGCCATGTGCGCGGCAAACCGCGTATGATAAAGCCCGCTGGTGACGCGAAGCCTGCACTAAAGGCGGAATCGCCGATGCTTTCACCAGCAAAGCCGCCCACGCCGCCACCACCAAATGCCGCGCCAAGCGCAGACCACAGCAAACACGAAATGAAAAAGCCATGAGAACGCATGCATTCGTTGTAGCCGCTATGTTGCTCACTGGCTGCGCTTCGCTTGGCATTGTTGAGCAGCGGCAAGCGGTGAGCACGTTTTCTAAAACGCAAGGCTTTGGCGATGCGCCAGTGCTCACCAATGCCACTGCGCGCGGCAAAGCCGATGCAGAGGTGATGCAGCAACTCAATGCCCCACTTACGCAGGACGCGGCTGTGGGCATTGCGCTCGCCAGTAGCCCGGCCTTTCAAGCAATACGCGCTTCGCTCGAAGCGGCCTCGGCGCAAGCAGGGGCACGGGCGCAACCATCCAATCCACTCTTTACTTTTGAGCGGCTGGTGCGGCTTGAAGATGGCGTGCGTGATCTTGATATCGGGCGCATGTTGGCGAGCTCCCTTTTTGATTGGCTCACGCTACCGGCGCGCATAAAAACCGCCGAGCGCGAGCAAGCGATGCAGCAAGTGCAGGCGAGTGCGCAGCTTACGCAAACGGTGGCAAACGTACGACAAGCGTGGGTGCGCGCGGTGGCGGCGCAGCAATCTGCAGTGTATTTCGGTCAAGTGCGCATGGCGGCAGACGCAAGCGCAGAGCTCGCACGGCGGATGCAAGCGGTGGGAAATTTCAGTAAATTGCAGCGTGCCCGCGAGCAAGCCTTCTATGCCGACGCCACGACGCAACAAGCCCGCGCGCAACACGCCGCACTCGCTGCCCGTGAGGCGCTCACGCGTGCGCTCGGGCTTACGCAAGCGCAAGCCGCGCTCCTTAAATTGCCCGAGCGCTTGCCGGATTTGCCAGCCGCCGCGCGCTCCGCACCGGAGATTACGCAAGCCGCGCTTGAGCAGCGATTGGATGTGCGCATGGCCAATGCCGAGTTCGAAAACCTAGGCGCATCGCGCACGCTCACTGCTCTGCAAAGCGTAGCGGGTGGGCTTCACGTTGCTGGAATGCGCAATAGCGCAACCGGCAAAGATCCGCAGCGTGGCTACGAAATCGAGCTACCGATTCCGATCTTTGATTGGGGCACGGGCGTGCGCAGCGAGCTCAGCGCGCGGATTCGCGCTGCGCAACACACCGCAACGCACACTTCGCGCGCTGCCAGCTCGCAATTGCGGGAATCGCATAGCGCGTACGTGACGTCTTACGAAATCGCCAAGCATTACCGCGACGAAATCGTGCCGTTGCGTAAATCCATCGCCGATGAAATGCTTTTGAAATACAACGGGATGTTAGTTGGCGTATTTGAGCTGCTAGCCGACGCGCGCGAGCAAATCGGCAGCGTGATTCAAGCCATTGATGCCCAGCGTGATTTTTGGTTAGCAGACGCGAATCTGCACAGCACACTCTTGGGCGCATCTAGCGCACCGCTCATGATGGAAGCGCAGCCTGCAATGTCCGGCAGCGCAACGAAGGGACATTAAGATGAACACACGACGCGATTTTCTGATGAATACCTGCGGCGCAGTTTTGGCCTCGGCAGCTGTTTCTAAAGCAGCGATGGGCAACGTGCCCGAAGCGCCGATGATGGATAAGCCTACGATGGCACCGCCGCTCTACCCGAAATCAGGCAGGCCGTATCGCCCGGTAGTCACGCTCAACGGCTGGACGCTGCCACCGCGCATGAAAGATAACTGGAAGGAGTTTCATCTCGTGGCCGAGCCGGTGATTCGTGAAATTGCGCCAGGAATGAAAGCCCGATTATGGGGCTACAACGGCCAATCGCCAGGCCCAACAATCGAAGTGGTCGAGGGCGACAACGTGCGCTTGTTCGTCACCAATAAACTGCCGGAGCACACTACGATTCACTGGCATGGCCAAAGGCTGCCGAGTGGTATGGACGGCGTGGGTGGGATGTCTCAGCCGCACATCAAGCCTGGGCAGACGTTTGTGTATGAGTTCGTGGCGCGCAGGCCCGGCACGTTTATGTATCACCCGCACGCCGACGATATGGTGCAAATTGCGATGGGCATGATGGGCATGTGGGTCACGCACCCGAAGGAGCCGGAGAAGTTGATCGGCTATCAAGAAGCAGATCGTGATTTTTGTTTTTTGTTAAATGCCTACGATATTGAGCCCGGCAGCGCAGTGCCGAAGGTGAACACGATGCTCGATTTCAATTTATGGACGTGGAACTCGCGCGCCTTCCCCGGCATTGATCCGCTGGTAGTGAAAAAAAATGATCGCGTGCGCATCCGCATGGGCAATCTGACGATGACTAATCACCCGATTCACTTGCACGGTCATGAGTTTTTCGTCACCCAAACGGACGGTGGTATCGTGCCACCGCAAGCCCGTTGGCCCGAGGTCACCACCGATATTGCGGTGGGGCAAATGCGCGCGATAGAGTTTGACGCGACCGAAGTGGGCGATTGGCCATTTCATTGCCACAAAAGCCACCACACCATGAACGCGATGGGGCATAACGTACCGACGATGATCGGTGTAGACCATCGTGGCGTGGTGAATCAAATTAATAAGCTCATCCCCGAATATATGGTGATGGGCGAGCGCGGCGGCGCGGATATGGGTGATATGGAAATGGCCTTGCCGGACAACACGCTACCGATGATGACCGGCGTCGGGCAATTTGGCCCGATTGAAATGGGTGGAATGTTTAATATCGTAAAAGTGCGTGAAGGATTAGCGAAAGACGATTACAAAGATCCAGGGCACTACGCGCATCCACCAGGCACGAGCGCCTATGAATGGAAAGGCGCATCGCAAAACGTGACCCGCGCGCCCACGTCATCGCAAGGCGGCATCGAGGATGCGCTGCGAGTGGAAAGCAAGCGCAGCTTAGGCATTGATCATCACAACCATGCACCCGCTGCGCCCGCAACGCAGGCGCAAAAAATTCCTGCGGCGCAGATTTCACCTGTTCCGAAGGAAATTACCGTGACTGTGCGTAAACCAAGCGGGCACAGTGGACATTAAGCATTAAGATGAACCAACATGAATTTGCAGTCGTCGCTCAGTCTGATACCGCGTTTCACAATCTGTATGGTAACAAATAGAAAGGCAACACCATGAAGCACTTAATCACCGCTCTAACACTTGCATTCTGCGCCCTCACCGCGCACAACACCGCAAATGCACAAACCACACCCACGCCTGCTGTTGACACCAAAGCCAAAGAAATGGTGGACGCCGAAGTGAAAAAAGTAGACAAAGACACAGGCAAAGTCACGCTCAAACATGCCGAAATTAAATCACTCGATATGCCCGCGATGACGATGGTGTTTCGCGTAAGAGACGCTGCGCTGTGGGAAAAATTAACTGAAGGCGCGAAGGTGAAAGTCTCCATCGAGAAAGCGCTGATGGGCTACAACGTGACGCAGGTGGAAGCGATCAAATAGTGAAATACCTGCGGCGCAGAATTGAGCTATTTTCATGTGTATTTCTTGAAAATCAGTCGAAATTGCGCCGCAGGTATCGTCCAAATCTGCGGCGAAATGAAGGGAAATAACTAGTCGTCGAACCGACGCATACTGATTAAGAAAATATGAGCTTACCGATGCACTGGCGAAGATGGGTAGCAAGCAGCACGATTGCCGGGCTTTTGCTCGTTTCATTCGCGAATATTTGTGCTGTCCATTGTTTGCTTTCAAGCGCGGCAGGAGCGCAAGCGCGTGCGGCGGTGACTACGCAAGTTGCCGCAAACCTTTCTGTTCCTTTGAGCGCACAGAGCAACGAGGAGCCTTGCCCGCTGCTTTCAATGTGCGCGGCGGCAACGATGGTTGCGGTCCTCCTGCAGCCAACACCAGAGCACTTGGCTACTCTCGCATCGCACCCCCCTCTTTTAGTGACTAACTTCACTTCAGCGCAGTCCCCGCCGCCTCTACCGCCTCCAATCTTTGAATTACGCGACACTTTTTTTGCGTAGCGTAGCTGCGTAATATTTACTACGTGTTTGGAGATTAAATATGAATCATATTCAACTTGTACGTGCAGCGTTGCTTTGCGCCGCGTGCTTTTTCCCAGTCGTGCATGCGGGCCCCATGGGCTTTTCAGAAAGCACAATGTCGATGGGCGATTTTGGGCCGAATTGGCGCGAGCTATTTGTCAACTATGCGATCACTTCCCGTGATGCGGTGGGTGCGGAAACGCTCCTCATGCGATCAGATGATCGCCGCCTCAAGCGTGAAATGGCTGGGGTGACTTACACCCGGTTGGTGAGCCGATGGAATGCGCCAGAGTCGCAAGCCAATATCTGGTTTGTGGGCGGCGTGGGTGCTGTGCGCGGCAATGATTTCGGTGGTGCCCGCACGATGTGGACGCCCGGCATTCAGCTCGATTACGAAACCACGCGGGTCTACGTGTCCGCACTCGGACGGCTCTATCGTGCGCCGGGGCTCAATCACGACTACGGCTCGGTGCGCGCTGGGGTTTCGCTTTGGGAAGCAGAGTACGACGAAATTCAGCCGTGGTTCATTGTGGAAGCGCGGCGTATGCGTAACCTCTCTGACAAGCCTGAAATCACGCCCATGCTTCGGTTGATTAGTAAAAATTATTTTATTGAGCTCGGTGTAAACACCGCGCGTCAAGCACGATTCAATTTTATGTATGTGTTTTGAAATCTTTTCAAACCATTCTTTTTATGGAGTTACATCATGAATAAGCATTCAGTTTTTCGTTTTGGACGTATCGTCGCATTGTCGTTTATGCTCTTAGCCTCAGCCGTTAAAGCCACTACACTTGTGGCTACCGTAAATGGCATGGTCTGCGCCTTTTGTGCCCAAGGCATTGAGAAGAAATTGCGCGCTCTTAACTCAACTCAAGATGTGTATGTCAACCTTGGTCAAAAAGTGGTTGCAGCGCAGATTAAAGAAGGCCGGAGTATGGACGAAGCGGCTTTTCGCGCTCTCATAGTAGATGCAGGCTACGATGTGGCCGCGCTGCAAACGGTAGAAAAAACCGCTGCGCAAGTTAAAGCCGAAATGAAGGCCAAAAAATGACTGCTAATACCTCCCCTACGCAAACCGCCGACCGAGCAAGCTGGCTCTCTCTCGTCTCCAGCTCGGCCACACTTGTTTGCTGCACGCTACCCGCGCTTCTGGTCGCAATGGGTGCGGGTGCGACGATGGTTGCGCTCACCAGCGCCATACCGCAGCTCATATGGCTTTCGGAGCACAAAGTCAGTGTGTTCCTTTTTGCTGCCGGGATGCTTGCTGTTTCTGGTGCACTCCAGTGGCGCGCACGCCGTGCGCCGTGCCCGGCCGATCCTGCGCTTGCTGCCGCGTGCGCCCGCGCCCGGCGCAATTCGCGCCGGATTTATGCGTTCTCGGTTAGTCTTTTTGGGCTTGGGGCATTGTTTGCATTCGTGCTGCCTGCAATGATGTAATGCACGCAATGGCGACTCAATAGCTGCGGCGCAGAATCGGGATTTGTGAGAGGTAACGTCTGAAAATGCGCATCTGCGCCGCAGGTAATCCGAAGCTACTCCGCCTTAATTCCAGCTTTTTTAACCACTGCGCCCCAGCGTTTCATCTCGCTGTCAATAAAAACCGCAAAAGGCTCTGGGCCAAGCGGGCGCGGATCTACCGCAAGTTCGCGCATGCGATCTTGCAGCGTGGCATGATTGATTGCGGCGATAATTTCACCGCGTAGTTTTTCAATAACCGCCGCTGGTGTGCCTTTGGGTGCGACGACGCCCCACCATTGCTCGACTATGAATTCGCTCACATTGGCTTCAGCAAAAGTAGACACATCTGCTAACGCACCGATGCGCTTTGGCGCGGCGACTGCGAGCGCGGCGGCCTTGCCAGATTTCAACGATGCATTGCCGCCCGCGAGCGTAACGAAATGCGCTTGCACATGACCGCCCGCGAGATCGATCAGCGCGGGGCCGGATCCTTTGTAGCTGGCGAGCGTGAATTTCGCACCGGTTTTTTCTTGCAACAATTCAGCGGCGAGGTGGCTCACGCTGCCGTTGCCGCTATGCGCAATCGCAATGCCGCCCGGCTGGGCTTTGGCTGTCGCTACGAAATCACTGATCGATTTTGCAGGTAGCGTGGCGCTCACCAACAGCAGTAGCGGCGAAGACCCAATCATAGCGATGGGTTGCAAATCGCGTTGCAAATCGTACGGCAATTTTGCGACAACAGAGGGCGCGATGGCGTGCGGCAATTCAATTATGCCGAGGGTGTAGCCATCGGGCGCGGCTTTGGCCATCGCGTCGGTGCCAATCGCTGCTGCTGCACCTGGGCGATTGTCTACCACTACTTGCTGGCCAAGCGTTTGGCTCAAGCGCTGCGCGAGCGTGCGACCGAGGGTATCGGTGCTGCCGCCGGTGGCCCACGGCACGATGAGCTTGATAGGCCTTTCTGGGTATTGGGCATAGGCACCTGGGCTCGCAAATAAAAGCACGGCTAAAGCAACAGATCGAATCATGAAAAAACTCCTCAACGGGATGTAATGGAAAGCACGTCTCGACTGCCGTGCGACGTAAAAATGACGACGCTCGCACCATGCGTGGGCGCTCGGTGATCGGCGTACGCTGCGTAGGCAGCAGCAGCGCAAAGCTCTACGCTCCAGCCGTGCTTCGCTAGCATTGCGCGCGCAGCCAGCGCGCGGGAATCTTCCACTACGATCGCGTGACCCCCGGTGCGCTGCAAGGCTGCGAGCGATTGATAAGTCACTGTCGCGCCGCTGGTAGAGAACTGCTGCGTAGTGCCTGCGAACTCTGAACGATAATCCGCGCCGGTTTGCACAGCACTCAAGCGCGCAAAAGGCTCGACCGCGATGAGCTTGGGCAACGATTTAATTTGCCCTGCTGATTGCAACGCTTGGAAGCCTAAATAGAGCCCTAGCAATAAATCTCCACGCGCGGTGGGCACGAAGAGTTGCCCGATTTCCTGCGCTCCGAGCTCTTGCACGAGCTCATAGGCGATGCGCTTGTAGGCTTCAATCGTAACGGGCGGACTGCCCACAGCGGGGCGTAAATAATTGGTGAGCGCGTAAAGCGATGGATCTTCGCAGACCCGCATGTTCACAACACCCCAGCGCGCAAGCGCATCGGTGGCGTCCGTAATCGTTGCGCCGTGCTCCAACATGAGAGCGCGGTAAATAGGCGGGCAGCTCGGCGTCACCACAATCTCACTGGCCAATCCTGCCGCTGCTGCATACGCCGCAGTGGCTAAGCCTGCGTTCCCGCTTGATGCAGCAATCACTTTGCGCTTGCCTAGCGCGAGCGCGTGCGTCACGCCGTAGGAGGCCATACGATCTTTATGTGAGCCAGTAGGGTTAGCTGACTCGAGTTTTGCGTAAAGCGGCGTGCGGTGTGAGTTTCGCAGCGTGCAAGCAAGGGCAACGCACGGCGTGTTGCCCTCACCAAGGCTCACCGGGTTTGAGTAAGGCTGTGAAATAGCAGAGCGATGATCGCCGTAGTCGCACACCATCGTAGAGGGAAACCCTGTATGTGCGCAATCAGGACAACCTTGCGGCGCATCCTGGGCATCGAGCCGCGCATCACAACGCAAACAGCGCAAACCGTCCCATCGCGGATTACGCAGCGTTTGTGCCGGAAGATGGTTAAACATATTCGAAGGATAGCATCCCGCATGCGACAAATATCGTATTATTTGTGATAACTCTATAAACTTTAGTTATGCATTTAAGAGACGTTGAAATTTTTCGAGCGGTGATGCAATCGGGCGCGGCGTCGCGAGCGGCCGATCTGCTGGGTATCTCACAACCTGCCGTGAGCCAAGCAATTCGGCGGCTGGAGTTAGAAGCTGGGCTTGCTCTTTTTGTACGCGCCCGCGCGCGGCTGCAGCCAACGCCCGAAGCACGCGCATTTCTGATCGAGGTTGAGCGTAGCTTCGTGGGCATCGACGCACTCCAGCATCGGCTGCTTTCACTGCGGCAATTCGGGCTTGATCGATTGAGTGTTGCCGCTTACCCCGCGCTCGGTTTGGGGCTCGTGCCGCGTGTATTGGCCACGATGCAAGCGGATCGGCCCGCGCTTCACGTTTCGTTGCAAGTGATGAGCTCAAAGGACGTACGCGAGCGGGTGCTCGCGGGTTTATGTGAAATCGGATTGATGGCTGACGAAGCCTCTACACTGGGGCTCAATCATTATTTACTGAGCGAAGTTGCAGGCGTGATCGCGCTCAAAAAGGGCAACCGCCTCGCGCGCGAGAAGCAAATCTCCGTCGCACAATTTTTAAGCCAACCCATCATCTCGCTTAACGCTGAAGATGCCTCGACTCGCCGCCTCATCGCAGCCTTAGGCAGCGAAGCCCATCGTTATGCTCCGCGCATCGAAACGCCCTATGGCGTAAGCGTGTGCGAATGTGTGGCGCAAGGGTTAGGTGTTGGCCTGATCAATCCGCTTGTAGGCGCGAGCTACGCCGAGCGCGGGATCGTGCTGCGCCCTTTTGCATTGCGCGTGCCGTTCCGCAGCATCCTAGCCACCACCGCCGCCCGCCCGCTTTCCACAACTGCCAAGCAATTTATCGCGATGTTGCGGCAGACGATTACGCAGGTGATTGGACAGCAAAAACAGTGAATACCTGCGGCGCAGATTTAGCGCGTGGATAGCCAAATCTGCGCCGCAGGTATTGTTTTCATTGCACCTTTGAAGAGACGTAAGCCGCTTGATCTACAACATACGCCGCCGCGATCCCTGCTGCGCTGCGACCGCGTGGGTCTTTCGTTGCGCGGATCTCGTTGACTAATTCCAATGCTGACTTCTCGCAAGGGGGAAGCTCGATGGAAGCGACATCTTTTGGCGTGACCCGATCGCCCCACTCTACATAGTGCGAGCAAAGCGTGAGCCCCGCGCCGAAGGCCGGCATGAGTAATTTTGAGTGCGGCTTGATCTTGCCTTCTTCGATGGCCTCAACGAGCGCGACGGGAACGGTCGCCGCGCTCATATTTCCATACTTTTGCACGGTCATGTGCACCTTGTCCATCGGCAAGCCAGCGTATTTCGCGACCGATTCAATAATGCGCGAATTCGCTTGGTGGGGCACGACAACGTCAATCTGCGCCGCAGGTATTTGGGCTTTTGCCAGCGTTTTGGCAGAGGCCTCACACATGCCTTGCACTGCTTTCTTGAAGATCTGCGGCCCATCAAACGTCCACAGCATATCGCCAAAAACAACATTATTATTTGCGTAGGTTGCGCCATAGCCCTGAACGCGCAAAATGCCGCGTGAATCGCCGTAGCACCCCAACGTTTCGGCTAAGAGCCCGGTGCGCTCCTGCGTTGCCTCAATAATAATTGCCGCGCAACCATCGCCAAAGAGCACGGCAACGCCGCGATTTTCCCAATCCATGTATCGGGAAATGAGCTCAACGCCAACCACTAGCGCCCGCTTCACCACGCCGGTGCGGATCATCGCGTTAGCCGTAGACCAGCCATAGAGAAAGCTGGTGCAGGCGGTATTGACGTCCATCGCGGCGCAACTATCCGCGCCCAGCTTATATTGCAAAGCGGAAGCACTATTGGGCACCATCTCGTCGTTACTGCACGAGCCGTAAACAATTAAATCGAGATCGCTCGCCTTGAGCCCCGCACACGCGAGCGCGCGCACAGCCGCCACGTGCGCCAGCTCCACAGCGTGAACGTGCGACACCCGCCGCTCTTTCATGCCGGTGCGGCTAACGATCCACTCGTCGTTGGTCTCCATGAAAGTGGAAAGATCAGCGTTGGTCAAAATTGCCGGCGGCATACATTTGCCCCAGCCGACTACGGCGGCGTACGTCATCTCACTCCTTTGATCGCGCTTTTGCGCATTTTGTTTTCAGCACGCAGTTTACGCGTAGCGTACTTGTCACAAAACCGTCACAAACCGTACATAAACTCACAATCATTCGGATTTAATCTTATCGGAGTCAGCTTTGAAAAACCGTATTGCATCCCTCGCCCTACTTGCCAGCCTTGGCATCGGCCAAGCATTCGCTCAATCAACAAACATTACGGGCGCAGGCGCTACCTTCCCTTACCCACTTTACTCGAAATGGGCCGACGAGTACAAAAAATCAACCGGCGTGGCAATCAATTACCAATCGATTGGCTCGGGAGGCGGTATCCGCCAAATCAAGGCGAAAACAGTTGATTTCGGCGCATCGGACATGCCGCTCAAAATTGAAGAGCTCAACGCTGACGGATTGATTCAATTCCCCGCCATGATTGGCGGCGTTGTTGCCGCAGTGAATCTAGACGGTATTGTTTCCGGTCAGCTGAAACTTTCTGGCGCAGTGCTCGCCGATATTTATTTGGCAAAAATCACGTCTTGGAACGATCCCGCGATTGTTGCTCTCAATCCGGGCGCGTCATTAAAGGCAGATCCAATTACGGTTGTCCGCCGCGCGGACGGCTCTGGCACCACATTCCTGTTCACCGATTATCTTTCTAAGGTTTCTGCTGAATGGAAATCTAAGGTTGGCTCTGGAACTGCGATTAGCTGGCCTACGGGCGTCGGCGGCAAGGGCAACGAGGGCGTAGCCGCATACATTCAGCGCATCAAGGGCTCTATTGGTTACGTCGAATTTGCCTACGCGAAGCGAAACAAAATTTCTTTCACACAGCTTCAGAATGCCGATCAACAGTGGGTGAGCCCAGATGATCCAAACTTTGCCGCTGCCGCTGCGAATGCGAAGTGGGATGCCGCGCAAGGCTTCTATCAAGTATTAACAAATCAGCCCGGTAAAGCATCGTGGCCGATCACCGGCGCAAGCTTTATCTTGACGCCCAAAGATCCGAAAGATAGCGCAAAGGCGCTTGAGGTGTTGAAGTTTTTTGCGTGGACAGCAAAAAATGGCGGCAAGATGGCCGAAGAGCTGGATTACGTGCCAATCCCGCCGACTGTATCAGCCCAAATCGAAGCCTACTGGCGTGATGCAGTTAAAGTTAACGGGGCAGCGCTTTGGAAGTAAGTGCACTTTCGGCAAAATTTGCGAGGGAAGATGCACTCTTTAATTTAAGCGCGAGAACGGCAGCGTTTGCTGTTCTCGCGCTTTTCCTTGGGGTGTTTTTCTTTCTGGTCGTCGGCGCGTGGCCGGCACTGCGCGAATTTGGATTTGGCTTTTTTACTGAATCAACGTGGGACCCAGTCAAAAATCAATATGGCGCACTCTCACCGATTACGGGCACTTTGCTGACCTCCGCAATCGCGCTATTGATTGCAGTCCCTATTTCCTTTGGAATCGCGGTCTTCCTAACCGAGCTTTGCCCCGCATCTCTCAAAGGCAGCTTTGGTACGATGATCGAGTTGTTAGCGAGCATTCCGAGCATCATTTATGGTCTCTGGGGCCTACTCATCTTTGCCCCGCTCTATGCCGAACATGTGCAAGCCCACCTTGGAGGGTGGGCTAAATCCCTGGGACCGCTTGGGGTGTTATTTCAAGGTGCGCCCATTGGAATCGGAATATCAACTGCGGGCATTATCCTGTCCTTTATGGTCATTCCGTTTATTGCCTCGGTCATGCGCGATGTCTTTGAAACTGTGCCGCCGATCCTTAAGGAATCGGCGTATGCGCTCGGGGCAACCCGCTGGGAAGTGGTGCGCAATGTCGTTTTGCCTTACACCAAAGTGGGCGTATTTGGCGGCATCATGCTCGGCTTGGGGCGCGCACTCGGAGAAACCATGGCAGTGACGTTTGTCATTGGAAACGCCTACAACATTTCACCTTCGCTTTTTGAAGCCGGGAATAGTATCGCGTCGTCAATTGCAAACGAATTTGCAGAAGCAGGAGAAGGTCTCCATGTCGCCTCTCTGACAGCCCTAGGTTTAATATTGTTTTTGATTACCACTTTTGTATTGATCGTCGCTCGGCTAATGCTTTCGCGCATGCAGAAGAAAACCGGGGGCATCTGATGATAACGCCTCGATATCGAAACCGACAATTTAGAAACAAACTCGCGATTGCGCTTGCAGTTTTAGCAACCGCGCTTGGTGCGGCTGTGCTCTTCTGGATACTCGCTTCACTCGCGACCAACGGTCTGTCGGGCTTGTCAAAAGCGGTGTTTACCCAATCAACGCCACCGCCAGGCGCTACCGGAGGATTACTCAACGCGATCATCGGTAGTCTCGCAATGGTTTGCGCGGGGACGATCATCGCGACGCCAATCGGCATTCTCGCTGGAATCTACCTTGCTGAAATTAGCCAAGGCGCTAAGTTGGCAAGCGTTGTGCGTTTCGTAAATGATCTTTTGCTTTCGGCGCCATCTATCGTGCTCGGCCTCTTTGTTTATGCGGTTTACGTCGCGCATGCAAAGCACTTCTCCGGTTGGGCCGGTGCCGTAGCGCTTTCGCTGATCGCCATTCCAATCATTACTCGCACGACCGAAACGATGCTAACACTCATCCCCAATAGCCTACGCGAAGCGGCTTATGCCTTAGGCTCACCACGATGGGTCGTGGTTAAGCGCGTTACGCTACGTGCCGCGCGTGCAGGGCTCATCACGGGAGTGCTTCTTGCGGTTGCGCGCATTAGCGGTGAAACGGCGCCGCTTCTATTTACGGCGCTTAACAATCAATTTTTGAGCACCGATATGAATGCGCCAATGGCGAATTTACCGGTCGTTATCTTTCAATTTGCAATGAGCCCATATGATGAATGGAAACAGCTTGCATGGGTCGGTGCGTTATTGATCTCTGTGGGCGTTTTGACACTTTCCTTTATCGCCCGCCACTTTTCGCGCGAAAAAAAATGAACTCTGAAATTCAAAAAGCCGCAAACGCAGTACTCTCAATCCGAAATCTGAATTTTTTTTACGGTTCTTATCAAGGGCTACGCAACGTTAATCTCGATATTGCAACGAATCAAGTCACCGCATTCATCGGTCCATCAGGGTGCGGCAAGTCTACCTTGCTGCGGGCGATGAATCGCATGTACGATTTATACCCGGGGCAACGCGCGGAAGGTCAGATCAATTTTCACGACGCCAACATCTTGCAGCCAAGTGTTGATGTCAATATGCTTCGGGCAAAAATCGGTATGGTTTTTCAGAAACCGACGCCGTTCCCAATGACGATATATGAAAATATCGCATTTGGCGTTCGCCTTTATGAGTCGTTGAGCCGATTGGCAATGGATGAGCGCGTCGAATGGGCGCTGCGAAAAGCGGCGCTGTGGCCAGAAGTTAGCGGAAAATTACAGCAGTCTGGATTGAGTCTTTCTGGCGGCCAACAACAACGGCTGTGCATTGCGCGGGCGATTGCGGTCAAACCAGAGGTGCTGCTCATGGATGAGCCAACTTCAGCACTCGATCCAATTTCTACCGCTAAAGTTGAAGAATTAGTGCGCGAACTATCGCAAGACTATTCAATCGCAATGGTCACGCACAACATGCAGCAGGCAGCACGTGTGTCAAATTTCACGGCATACATGTATTTGGGTGAACTCATCGAGTTCGGAGCGACGGATGATATTTTCGTCAAACCAAAAGATCAACGAACGCAAGATTACATTACCGGAAGATTTGGGTGATCACCATGCAACACACCTCACGACAGTTTGAAAATGAAATGGAAGCGCTGCGTCAACGCGTTTTGGATATGGGCGCTTTGGCCGGAACGCAGCTCACGCGCATTCAAGACGCATTGACACAATCCACGCTGGTCTTGACAGAAGAAGTCATGCGTACCGAGCAGGCCATCAATACCGAGCATACCGAGATCTATGCGCTTTGCACAAGAATCGTTGCGCTACGGCAACCTACCGCTGACGATCTACGCTATGTGCTGGCAACAATTCACATCATTAGCGATATTGAACGGATCGGCGATGAGTGCAAAAAAGTGCTGACCAAACTTACCGATCCTGCGATTGCCGCAATGTTGGCGTCAGTCCCGGAAATCACTAGCATGGCCGCAATTACGTGCAACATGATGCAACGGGCGATTGCCGCATTTGCACGGCAAGACGCGATTAATGCCCTCGATACGCTGCGGATGGATTCACGGGTCGATGCTGACTATGCCGCCGCAATCGCGCGCGTCTCTAAGCGCTTGGATCACTCCAAGCAAGTCGCTGGCGTCTTCATCGAATGCGCATTTATCGCACGCTCCATCGAGCGTTGCGGCGATCATGTCAAAAATGTAGCGGAAGAGATTGTGGCAATCGTACGCGGTGAAGACCTGCGGCACCGGAGTAACATCACGCCGTGAGCCATATCCTTCTCGTTGAAGACGAACCTTCCATCCAAGCGCTCGTAGCGCTCAACCTGCGCAAAGCGGGCTATGATGTGGTCGCTGCCCTTGATGCGGCAACTGCAGTGATCGCGGTAGATGCGCAATTGCCCGCGCTCGTGTTGCTCGATTGGATGCTGCCAGATCGGCCCGGCACCGACCTTTTGCGGCACTGGAGAGCCAATGCTCGCACGGCAAAATTGCCGGTGTTGATGCTGACCGCGCGTAGCGAGGAAGAAGATATTGTCACCGCCCTCGATGCTGGTGCTGACGACTATCTCACCAAGCCGTTTTCCGTTAAAGAGCTCAATGCACGGGTACAAGCGCTACTGCGTCGTGCCAAGCCTGACGCTACGACGCAATCCGTCGAAATTGGTCGGCTACGGCTCGATCCGCTCACTGCGCAAGTGACGGCCGAGGGCGAACCGATCAAACTGTCGCCTCTTGAATTTCGTCTGCTGCACTTTTTTATGAAAACCCCCAATCATGTGCATTCCCGTATTCGTATTTTGGATGCGGTATGGGGCGATCATGTTTTCATTGAAGAACGCACCGTTGATGTTCACATTAGAAGGCTGCGCGAAACCCTAGCGAAACACCGCCTCGAAACTGTCATCGAAACCGTACGCGGCGGCGGCTACTCCTTCGTTGGATAACGCGCCTGCTCGGCCAAATTTACGTCGTTGGTTGCCGTTAGCCGCATGGGTCATCCTTTCGCTATCGTTTGGGTACGTCGGTGGGGCGTTGATAGGCGCCTGCGTCGCTGCCGCTGGATTTGGTTGGGTCGCGATCACGGCAACCCGCACGTTATCTTCTGTCGATGCGCTCGCAAATGATTTCACCCTAGAAAGCACTGACCGCAGCCTTTTTGAGAACGACAACGCGTCGCACCCAATTAAAAAACGACTTTCCGACCAAGAAAGTGCAATAAGGCTTGCAAAAGCACAAGTCGAAACCATGCGCGCATCCTGGGATTTATTGCCAGAAAGCATCGTGCTGCTCGACGCTGCCCAACGTATTTTGTGGGCGAACAGTCCCGCAAAATCAATGATGGGAATTGATCGGGAATCCGATCATTTAAGCCCCTTGACCTTGGCATTTCGCGAACCACGGTTAACCGCTGCATTCCAGTCTAACTTTGAATCTCCACTTGAAACGCCAAGCCCAATCGACACTGCGCGGGTGCTCAGCTTTCAAGGCATCCGCAATAAATCAGATGGCTGGCTACTCATCGCGTCGGATATCACCGCGAACCGTAAGGTCGAAAATATGCGCCGAGATTTCATTGGAAATATCGCGCACGAACTCAAAACACCGCTGACCGTGCTTGCGGGCTTCACCGAAACAATGCAGCTATGCCCCGACTTAGCCCCCGACGAACGCGAGCAAGCGCTTGGGCACATGCAGGCGCAAACCGATGCGATGCAACGCTTAGTCAGTGATCTTTTGTCGCTCTCGCGCCTCGAAAGTGACGACGCCCATGCTCCATTTAATTCATTCCCGCTTTTGC
This sequence comes from Betaproteobacteria bacterium, assembly GCA_031430575.1. Taxonomy (GTDB): domain Bacteria; phylum Pseudomonadota; class Gammaproteobacteria; order Burkholderiales; family Casimicrobiaceae; genus JANMDS01. The sequence goes on from JANPBT010000017.1 coordinate 179,857, forward strand.
CAGTGTTGCAACGCGCGTATGCGTCTGCGCGTGCAACGGTGGATAACCCCTGCGAAATTCGGATCGAGACTACGCATCCGTGGGTGCTGTTAGGCGTTGAAGACGAGATTGCAAGCGCGGTCACCAATCTTACCGTCAACGCGATTCGACACACGCACCAATCGGGAACGATTACGATTCGCGTGTCTGCACCAAAAGGTGAAGGCTGCGAAATCACCGTCACCGATACCGGCACTGGCATTGCAGAGCAGCATTTACCGCGCCTGACCGAGCGCTTCTACCGAGTTGATCGCGGGCGTTCCCGCAAAAACGGGGGCACGGGGCTCGGCTTAGCCATTGTCAAGCATATTATGTTGCGGCACGAGGGCACGCTCTCGATTTCGAGCGAAATTGGCCGGGGTAGTGTATTCACGTTGATGTTCCCTTCAAATCGGGTCGATTCAACCGCGATACCTGCGGCGCAGATTTCATAAAAAAACCCGCTTTCGCGGGTTTTTTTGACCAAATTACCAGTGACTTATTGCTTCGGCTTTTCAGATTTAGCTGCGTCTTTTGTTGGCGCGTCTTTATTCGCTGCATCTTTTGAAGGAGCGTCAGCTTTTTTCGCCATCGTTTTTTCAGCTTTTTCTGCTTTCGCTTTGGCGGCTTTCTCTGCGTTCATCTCAGCCTTTGTTGGCTTCGCCGCTTTGTCGTCGGCCTTGGTAGGCTTGTCTGACTTAGCAGCGTCTTTAGCAACAGGCTTTTCATCTTTACCTTTTGCAGCGGCTGGCTTGTCTTTGGCAGCTTTGTCAGCCGCTTTTGGAGCAACGCCTTTAAAGCTTTTGCCGTCAACGGTCGCGCCGGAACCCGACATATCGGCGGCGTTGTTTGGGCCAATGCCGTCAACGCGCTTGATCATGTCATTCCAATCCGCAAATTTGCCAGCCTTGCGAGCGGCGATGATTTTGTCAGCCGTAACGGGGCCAATACCTTTAACGCCATCGAGCGCTGCTTTGTCGGCAGTATTAAAGTCTACCGCGGCAAATGCGAAGCCAGCCGTGGCCAGAAAACCTACAACTACCAACATCAATTTCTTAAACATCGTAAATCCTTTCCTGTGCGTGAGTGAGGTCGGTTTTTTCCGCCCGACGCGAACTATAACGGTTTTAAATGCCAACTGTTGACCTGCGCACGATTCAGATCATAAAAAAGCACATATTTAGCGCGTTTTCAGATAAATGGTGCGATTTGGCTAGCGAACGTGTACTGGAACCCGTGCGTTTAACCCAGTCAGAATTTCGTAGGCAATCGTGCCGCTATGGTCAGCAAGGGTATCCACGCTGACATGACGTCCCCAAAGCTGCGCAGGAGCACCAAACTGCGCCGCAGGTATGTCGGTAATGTCAACCGTAATCTTATCCATTGAGACCCGTCCGACCAAGGGGGCAATCTGGCCTGCGACCCAGACCGGCGTTCCTTGCTTGGCACTACGGGGATAGCCATCGGCGTAACCACCCGCCAAAACCGCAATACGGGAACGCCGGGTCGCGGTAAACGCACCGCCATAGCCGACCGACTCACCCGCTTGCACATGCTGCACTGCAATCACCTGCGTTGCGACCTCCATCGCTGGCTGCAGCCCGAGCGAAGCAGCGCTAACGCCCGCTAACGGCGACCCACCATAGAGCATGATTCCCGGTCGCGCGTAATCGCCGCCAACGCCGTTAAATTGCAAGGTTGCGCCGGAATTAGCGAGCGAGCGCATTGCATCAATGCCTTGGACTCCCGCATTAAACGCGGCGAGCTGCGAGGCAAATCCTTGCCGCTCATCGGCGCGGGCAAAGTGGGTCATCAACACAATTTCACCCACGTTGCCGCTCGCCCGTAACTGCGCCACGCGGGAACTCGCCTCAGGAAGTGGAAACCCGAGTCGATTCATTCCGCTATTTATTTTGACGAAAACTTTCATCGGCAACCCGAGGTGCGCCCGCTCAAGCATCGCGATTTGCTCATCACAATGCACCACAGCAGCAATCTGGTGTCGTGAATACACATCAAGCTCGTCTGCGGCATAAAAGCCCTCCAGCACCACCAGCTCTTTAACCCAGCCCAGCCCTTCTCGCAAGAGCACTGCATTTTCCAATTCGATCACCGCTAAACCATCCGCACCCGCGAACGCCGGCGCAAGTCTGGCAATTCCGTGGCCGTAGGCATTGGCCTTGACTACCGCATGCAGGTGCGTCCGTGCGCCGACTTCGGCACGGGCTCTGGCGAGGTTATGGGCAAACGCTGATGGGAAAACAGTTGCAATGATCGGTCTCATGGATTTGATTTTCGCGCAGTTGTAAGCAGTTGTATCAGGGGCGTGCTATAAAGCATCGAATATTTGCCGCAATTTTTAGCGAAATCTGCGCCGCAGGTATTTGATTTAATACATAAAAACGAAAACGATACACCAGAAGGCAGACACAGTGGGACGCGGTTTTTACACCATCATGGCAGCGCAATTTTTTAGCTCGCTTGCCGATAATGCGCTATTTGTCGCAGCGATCGCGATGCTGCTCTTAAGCAATGCCCCAGCGTGGCATGGAGCCGCATTGGTGCCGATGTTCGCACTTTTTTATGTGGTTCTCGCGCCATTTGTTGGCGCATTTGCCGACGCATTGCCAAAAGGTCGCGTCATGTTTATCTCCAACACAATTAAGATCATCGGCTGTTTGATGATGTTGTTTGGAATCCATCCTTTACTGTCATACGCCATTGTCGGTCTCGGCGCCGCTGCGTATTCACCGGCGAAGTATGGGATCCTGACTGAAATGCTGCCATCATCAAAACTGGTTGCAGCCAACGGATGGATCGAAGGACTCACAATTGCCTCGATCATTTTGGGCGGGGTGCTCGGCGGGCAACTGGTCGGTAAAACGGTCTCACATGCTTTGTTGTCATTTGATTTTCCCTGGATGTCCACTTCGGTGGATACCGCACCGGAAGCGGCGATTTCGATTCTGATTTTCGTGTACATCATTGCCGCCGGATTCAATCTGAAAATCCCGCGCACCAGCGCGCCACTATTGCGATTACCCTCGTCTCCGAGCGCGCTTATCGTTGATTTTTCTCGCTGCAATAGCAAGCTCTGGCGCGACAAGCTCGGGCAAATCTCACTCGCGGCGACGACTGTGCTCTGGGGCGTTTTTGGAAATATGCGCTACATCATGTTCGCCTGGGCGGCAGCGGCGCTTTCATATGACACCACGAAAGCATCCAATCTCGCTGGCGTGGTCGCCATCGGCGCGGCGGTCGGAGCGATCATCGCAACATCAAAAATGCGACTTGACCACGCACCAAAAATACTTCCGCTTGGCAGCATCATGGGCGGGGCAATGATTCTCTTAATTTTCATCGATCAACTCTGGCTTGCCGTGCCCATGTTGATCTTGCTTGGCGTTGTCAACGGATTTTTAGTAGTTCCGATGAACGCGCTACTGCAGCATCGGGGTCACAGTCTCATGGGCGCTGGTCGCTCGATTGCTGTTCAAAATTTCAATGAACAACTCTGCATTTTGGCGTTGGGCGGGCTTCTAACGCTCATGACAAAACTTGGCGTATCAGCGTTTGGATCGATTACTGCGCTCGGTCTACTGGTTGCATTTGCGATGTATGGCGTGAATCGGTGGCATACCAGCAATCTTTCACGACACCCCGCCGAGATGGATCACCTGCTAGCCATCGCGCGCAGCGAAAAGCACTAAAAAAGCCTATGAGATCGTGCGAATCTGCGCCGCAGGTACAGCACTAAAAAGCGACTAACCGGGCGCGACGACGAGATCACTCAGCAGCGAATTGAGTGCGCGATCAACCACTGGCTCGCTATCTAATACGCGGGCTCGGTCTTCGCGAAACCATTCTGCGAGCTGCACCGGCGTTAAGCTCGCTGCTTTATGCCCCTGCCGCGTAGTGAATAGGTAAGTCGTGCGCTGCGGGCTGATCCAAGAAAGCTTTGCTAACTTGAGCTTTCCAACATCATCTTGCATTTCAATCCACATGCCGCGCTCCATCGCCATCGCAATTTCGCGGAACATATCGTCTGGCGCGTTTGATAAGTCGATATCGATTTGCGCTTGCGGCACTTTTTCAGGTTGGCCTTTCGGCGACGCTGGCAGCTCGACGGTGAGTCCCTTAAAGAGACGCGCATGTAACTCAAACATCTTATCGAAAAAGGCGACCCGATCGTCCGCTGGCGTATCAACCGCTGTGCAGCCGGCCTTCAAATCGGCAAGTAATTTTGGCAGCCGCGAAATCATCTTACGCCGCACATCGGGCTCAAGAGATTCTTTTATTGACTCAACCAGTAAATCGGCATGATCCAGTGATCGCTGCACCGGTTCGCTATGCTCGCCGTTGTCAGTGGTCAGCTTACGCACATACGCTAGCCAAGATTCACTCAGAAAATTAACAACAAATTGCGGCAGCGGCGCGCGGGCTAAGCGCTCCCGAATCGCGCGGCGCGCCCAGGCGTCAGCGGCAGAAGCCCGATCTTCAACTTCGGTAATTTCTGCGGCCTTGATTTCGACTGGTGCAGCCTCTTCCCCGATGCTCGTAACGAGGATATCTAGCTTTGCAGCGCCTTTGTTAAAAACCTCGAGATCAGTCTCAAAATCGCGCGCGATATCGTTCACAATTTCACGAATCGTCGTGTAGATCGGGTCATTCGCGCCATCCGTTTGCGACCACGTACGCCCAACCTCTGCCAATCGATTGAGCAGCACGCGACCCGGGTGCGTACGACTTGCAAAGAAATTACGATCAATCAACGCCGCTTTTAAAAGCGGAATCTGCAAATGCGTGATCACGCCTTTCATTGCATCCTGCAGCCCATCGTCTTTGAAAACAAAATCAAACACCATGGCCACCAACTCGATGGTCGTGAAGTCGAGTACCGATGCGTTAGACGCAAAATTTGGGCTCGAGGCAAGCGCGCGCAGCGGTTCCGTCGAATACGAGATCGGCGCGCCAACACCTCCCATTGCGCCTGCGAGCGCCGGGATCGCCAGCTCTTGCACGGCACTGACGACATCGCGTTGGGCAGCGCCGATACCATGCAATAGTTGCGGTGCTGCCGCTTGCATAACGCCAATACCCCCGCCCATCCCCGCAGGCATCGGCGCGCCGAGCAGCGCCATCGCGGCAATTTGCGGTGAATTTGCGTAGGCTGCATTGGCTTGTCCGCCAAACCCAGTCGGCGGCAATGGCGGGGCAACAATTTGCGGAAAGCCACCCTGCCCCTGACCTGATCCCATCATGCCAGCGCTTTGACCGGGGTTTCCACCGTGCGCAGACGTCTGATACCCGCCGACTTGCCCGCTACTGGCAAATCCGGGCTGACCACCTTGACCTGCATAATTCTGCGAGCTCGCCCCCCCCGGAAAACTAGGCTGACCACTTTGAACTGGGTACGCCTGCTGGCTACCGCCCGGAAAACTGGGCTGACCGCCTTGACCTGAGTGGGTCTGTTGATTACCCCCTGGAAAACCGGGCTGACCGCCTTGACCCGGGAAGGCCTGCTGGCCAGAACCAGCACCTCCTTGGTAGGCCTGGCCAGCTTGCGCCGCAAAGTAGCCCAAACCAGGCTGCGCACCGCCGGCACCACCGAAGGCCGAAAGACCCGCCAATTGCGGGTTCATCGCTGCGACGCGTGCGAGCAGCGCCGTCGCGACCTGCTCGCTTAGGGTCGCATCGTTCATGAGGTCATCTATTTTTTGGCGCGCCTTCTCTGCTCCACCGCCCCGCTCGGGACGCGCAGCACGCTCGACTTTGCGGGATTGGTTCACCCCGCTCGTGACGCCCCGCTGCTGCAAGAATTGATCAAGATCGCCATAAATCGGCGCCAAATCTAAAGGGAGTAAGCGCGATAAGGTACGCAGTGCGAGGGTGACTAGATTTGCGTTTTTCAGTGAATGTGTCATCGCATCGGCGGTCGCGTGGGCGACAACCGAGGTCGAGAACGGATTGTTTGCGGTCTCAATTTCAACCACTTTTAGCAGTGATGCCAATCGATTGGAAAATTTCGCCAAATTTTCTGACGCGCGCTCGGCCAGTCTCCCCGCATAAACGCGGGACGAAACGTCGATATCAACATCACCTTCATCGACTAAGCTGAGCTTACTTGAGGTCGGCGGCGCGACCTCAGTCAGCATATCAAGGCTTCGCACGTCAATAAGGCGATCAACGCGAGTGCGCAACGATTTACCAAATACGTCGGTCCATCCCCCAATATCAGCCTCGAGCAGCGCTTTGCAATCGAGCATCGAGCGCGCGAGGTTGGGCTCTAACTTATCGGATTGCTCGGTAAATTCGGTGACGACCGCATCAAAGACCTGCGATGCCTGAAAGTCAACGCGATGGCAAAACAAATCCATGCAATCGCGCAGGCTTGCCGCTTGATCAGCTGTCAACGAATTCGGTGCAAAAAAAGTGGTCACGAGCGTGCGATTGACTTCAAAGTGAGATTTTGTGCTGAGGCGTTGCCTTAGCAGATTCATGTTTTTGGAATATTACACCCCAAACGCCAAAAATGAGGTGTTTGCCCTTGATAACTAGGGTTAAACGTTGGCTAATTCCCACGCTTTATCGAGTCGTTTTGCCGAGACCGGAAATGGCGTTTTGAGCTCTTGCGCAAATAACGATACGTGCAGCTCTTCGATTAACCACCGAAACTCGACCATTGCCGTGGTTTCCATTGATTTTCTATTTGCCGCATTGGCGGCGTCCGTCCATCTTTTTTTGTAGACCGCGATCACCGGGGCGTTTCGCGCCTCGCGTTGCGGATATTCTTGGATTTTTGCTAATCGTCGCGCCAAGCCCTTCACATAGCGGGGCAACTCATGCAACTGCGCCCAAGGCGTCGCACTTAGAAACCCCGGATAAATCAAATCATCGCGCCACGCTTTTAACGTTGGCACCAGCGCTTTTGCAGCGCCGGGCGCAGCGAGCAATTGGTTCAGCGCGAAATACTCAGCAGCGATCTGGGCGAGCGTGCGCGCGAGCCCTTCCCCAACTGCGTTCAGTCGCGTTTTGGCGCGACTGAGTTGCGCGCGGTAGCTTTTCTCGTCGCGCGGCATCTCATCATCGCCGATAAACGTGCGATCCCACAAGGCACCTAAAAAATCGGAGAGCAACTTTTCTGTGGGAATCACCGACTTCAATTGCATCGCGGTCTGGACGAAACCGCTCGTGCCTTTTTCCCATTGCCTAACCTGCGGCGCAAGCTCAAGCATCATGAGCCGAATCAGGCCTTTTCGATGCGAAATCTGCGCCGCAGGTATCGTATCAAACACCTTTACGCCTACCGTTCTACCCTCATCGACGAGCGCGGGGTAAGCCAGCGCCGATTGCTTACCCTGCTTGAGCGTAATCGAGTCAGGTAGCGTGCCGCACGTCCACCCGGTCAGCCCGGTTTTTTCAAGCCCAGACTCTTCCCCAGAGAAAGCGGCTTGGGCAGCACTGCCCAGCGCGGCTTTAAGTTGCGCTAAATCGCGCCCAAGCGCGAGTTCATCGCCGGTATCGTCCATCACGCGTACGTTGAGTCGCAAATGCGCCGGGAGGTCGTCTATTCGCCATTCTGCCGCTTCGATTTTCAAATCGTAAAACTCGCGCAAAAAGGTGCGGCACGCATCAAAGAGCGCAAGCTCGCATGGCGAAACACATTCCAAAAACTGGGTCACCGCATCAGGTATCGGTTGAATCCTGCCGCGCGGGCCTTTTGGAAGTGCCTTAAACATCGCCGCAACTTTTTCACGCAGCAATCCTGGCACGAGCCAACTGGTAATTTTTTCATCTAGGGTATTGAGCAATGGCAGCGGCACCCGCACGGTGACCCCGTCCATCACATGGCCGGGCTCAAAGCGGTAGGCAAGCGGAAATTGCGCGTTGCCCACTTTCAGCGTTTTGGGAAATTGCTCAGCAGTGGGCGCGCTCGCGCCGTCGCGGGTCACATCCTTCGCTGTCCATTCCAAATCCTTCGCATTTGGTAAGGCTTGCAGCCATTTTTCAAACGCGGAAACACTCGAAATTCCAAGCGGGATCCGTTTGCGATAGAAAATGGTCTGCACATCCTCATCGACCACCACATCCAAGCGCCGTGCCCGATGCTCCATTTCTTCGAGCTGCTTGACCAACGCCAAGTTTTTTTGGAGCAAAACTGCGCCGCAGGTATTTCTATCGAGGCCTTTAACTTCGAAATATTGCCCCGCAACCAACGCGTCACGAATGAAGATTTCACGCGCAGTCTCGCCTTCTAATTTTTCACCGGAGACCCGGCGGCGAGGCGTGAGCGTCAGCCCATGCAGCGATACCCGCTCAAAAGCAATGACCTGCCCGCTCGCTGCATCCCATTTCGGCTCAAAGAAATGACGGCTCACCCGCTCGCCCGCCGCATCTTCGATCCACTCGGGCTCGACTTTCGCTACGGTACGGGCAAAAAGCCGCGTGGTCTCGGCGAGCTCAGCACTCATCATCCACTTCAGCGTTTTTTTATTCACGCCCGTGCCGGGGAATACATACGAGAGCAAGCCACGCGGCCCCAAATAGCCATCGCCTTCGGTATCTTTCATGCCGACGTTCGTCGTTAAGCCCGCGAGCAGCGAACGATGCAGATTTTCATACGGAACTTCCATATTCTGCGCCGCAGGTACGCTCCACTGCATATCGCGCAAAGTATCGGCGATTTGCCGGTGAATATCCCGCCATTCCCGTAGCCGCAGCCAATTCAAAAATGATTCCCGACAGCTCTGCACTTGCTTGCGATGGCTGACTTTTTCTTCCTCGCCATCGCCATTGAGATTTAAGAAAAACTTCCACACGTTAAGCAGTGAAACGAAATCCGAGCGTTCATCGTCAAATTTTGCGTGGGCACGATCCGCCGCCTCTCGCGCCTCCATGGGCCGCTCACGCGGATCAGGCACTGAAAGCGCGGCAACAATCACCAGCGCCTCGGCCAAGCAATGCCGCGTTTTAGCCTCGACCAAAATGCGCGCTAAACGCGGCTCAATCGGCAGCCGGGCGAGCTCTCGCCCTATTTTTGTTAGTGCATTGCCCGCATCTAGCGCGCCCAAATCCTGCAGCTCGTTGTAGCCATCGGCAATCGCGCGACCAGACGGCGCTTCTAAAAACGGAAACGACTCGATTTGCCCAAAGCCCAGCGCCGAAAGGCGCAAAATCACCGCCGCCAACGACGAGCGCAAAATCTCCGGCTCGGTAAACGCGGGACGGGCAGCAAAATCTTCCTCGCTACACAGCCGAATCGCCATCCCTGGGCCAACGCGCCCACAGCGCCCAGAGCGCTGATTTGCGCTGGCTTGCGAGATATTTTCAATGTGGAGCAATTGCACTTTGCTGCGCGGTGAGTAGCGGCTCATCCGCGCCAAGCCCGAGTCAATCACGTAGCGAATGCCGGGCACGGTCAGCGAAGTTTCAGCCACATTGGTGGCCAAAATAATGCGTCGCGCGGTTGTGGTCGGTGAAAAAATGCGCTGCTGTTCTTCGTTCGATAGTCGGGCAAAAAGCGGCAGCAGCTCCGTGCCGGGCTTGGCGCGGCGGCGCAAAATTTCCATCGTCTCACGGATCTCGCGCTCGCCCGGCAAAAAGATGAGCACATCGCCGCGTCCGTGTATCGCGCATTCGTCCACGGCATCGGCAATCGCGTCCTCAATCTCTTGCTCGTCGTCGCTATGCGGATCAATGACAGGACGGTAGCGAATCTCGACCGGGAACGTTCGGCCTGAGACTTCCACCAGCGGCGCAGGCACGCCGTCGGCACTGAAATGTTCGGCAAAGCGCTTAGCATCAATCGTTGCCGAGGTAATCACCACTTTCAGCTCTGGGCGCTTGGGTAAAAGCTGCCTCAAATAACCCAGCAAAAAATCAATATTGAGCGACCGCTCATGCGCTTCATCGATGATGATCGTATCGTAGGCATTGAGGAAATGATCAGTTTGCGTTTCCGCTAGCAAAATGCCGTCGGTCATGAGCTTGATGAAAGCATCGGGCGAGGTATTGTCGGTGAAGCGCACTTTAAAGCCCACGCTACGACCGATCGATTCGCCCAGCTCTTTGGCGATCCGATCGGCGACGCTGCGCGCGGCTAGTCGGCGCGGCTGGGTATGACCAATCAGCCCATGCCGCCCACGCCCGGCGGCGAGGCAAATTTTGGGTAACTGCGTCGTCTTGCCCGAGCCCGTTTCCCCAGTAATCACCACCACCTGATGCTTGGCAATGAGCGCTGCAATTTCATCCGCCCGTTCGGAAACCGGCAGCCCCTCCGCATAGCGTACCTGCGGCGCAGATTGCAGCCTTTTTTGGAATTTTTCAAGCGCGGCAGCATGCTTTTGAACAAAAACCGCGGGGTTGGCTTTCTCCAGCGCAAGCAGCCGGACGAAATCGGCAGTGAGCAAGAGATGTTTTGAGAGTACGGAAGCCATGCGAGCGCGGATTGTAGGCGGTCGCGCTGCATTCGAATACCTGCGGCGCAAATGAGCGATTGAACGACCTGCTTCAAATCGTGCGTACGAAATCTGCGCCGCAGGTATTGCGAGCGCTTAGTTGCGAGGCACGATTACTGAATGTGCAGCATCTCATCGTTTCGGATCAACGGGTATATTGCAGGCTTCAGCCCTCAACGCGTGCCCTCCCTTATGTATGTATTGCAAACCGGTGCACTCGCCCTTGCTGTCCTCATGATTCTTGCGAGCACGCCGAGTTTTTCGCAAACAAGTGCACCCGCCGTCACTTCCGAGCACGGCGTGCGCGCTGAAGAGGCGCCCACCGGCTCGATGATTCGACGCTACGCCATCCGAGATACGCCGCTGCCCGTAAATAAGCGCTACCACGAGTTTTCTGCGGAAGAAAAAGCGAAACTCCACGGGTATTACGAAAACATTGTTCCCGGTGATGAACCGCCTTTTCCTGAAAATGGGCTCAACCCGGTCCTCAACGCCATCATCAAGGCGCAAGAGAAATTGCGCGTTCGAGGTGATTTGTTTTTGATTGCGAGCGTCGGCAGCGATGGCCTAGTCTCGGAAGTTAAAGCCATCGGCTCGCCCAGCCCTGAAATGACCCAATTCGCAGCGGCCACGCTCGTGGTCACCAAATTCAAGCCTGCAATTTGCGCCGGCAAGCCATGCGCCATGCAGTATCCGCTGCGATACCGATTTGAGCTGAACTAACTCAAAAATGTTGCCTGCGCGCGCTTTGCGCACACGCAATCCAAATTTCGCTATCATTCACTCTTCAATCAATGGAGGAGCGACTATGAAGCGCTTTGCAGTACTTTCCGCCATCGCCGCGTCACTCGCGGCAACGGCTCTTGAGGCGAAACCTTTTCGTTGGGCATCCTCTGGCGATATCCAGACGCTCGACCCATATTCCCAAAACGAGAGTTTTACCAACGCCGCCAACGGCCAAGTCTATGAAAAGCTCGTACGCCGTGGTAAAGATCTTAAATTCGGCCCAGGATTGGCCACGGGCTGGGAGCAAACAGGCCCGCTGACTTGGCGCTTTAAGCTGCGCACGGGCGTGAAATTCCACGACGGCGCAGCGTTTACGGCTGACGATGTTGTGTTTAGCGTGAAGCGCGCGAGCGGGCCGACTTCTCAGATCGCCAACTACGCCACAGCGCTCGGCGAGCCAAAGAAAATTGATGACCTAACGGTTGATTTTGTGATGTCAAAACCGAATCCAACGTTTCTTGATCACATCGACTCCATTTTCATCATGAATAAAGCATGGTGCGAGAAAAACAACGCAGTCAACGCGCAGGATTTCAAAAACAAGCAAGAGATGTATACGGCCATGAATGCCAACGGCACCGGGCCTTACATTCTCAAAAGTCGTGCCCCTGCAATTAAAACGGTGTATACCCGTAACCCAAATTACTGGGGTAAAGTTGAAGGCAATGTGACCGAAGTCATCTACACGCCAATTGGCGCAGATGGCACACGTGTTGCAGCATTGATGTCTGGCGAGATCGATTTCATCTTAGATCCACCGCCGCAAGACGTCGCCCGTCTGCGCGCGCGTCCTGAGCTGAAAATTATCGACGGTATGGAAAATCGGGTCATCTTCATAGGCTTTGATCAAGCCCGCGATGAGCTGCTTTACTCCGACGTGAAAGGCAAAAACCCGTTCAAAGACCAGCGCGTTCGTAAGGCGCTTTACCAAGCGGTCGACATCGAAACGATGAAAACCAAGTTGATGCGCAATCAGGCGGTCATTACTGGTGGTAATACGCCTTCCCCACTCGGCGCTTATAACGACCCGGAAATCGAAGGTCGCTACCCCTTTGATCTTGCTGCGAGCAAAAAATTATTGGCAGAAGCAGGCTACCCAAATGGCTTCGGCTTTACGCTTGATTGCCCGAACGACCGCTACGTCAACGATGGCGAAATTTGCCAAGCGCTGGGCGCAATGTGGGCGCAGGTTGGCATGAAAGTCAAAGTAAACGCCATGCCAAAAGTGGTCTATTTTGCAAAAACTGAGAAGCTCGACACCTCCGCTTATATGCTGGGCTGGGGGGGAGCAGTGACCGATGCTGAGACTACGCTGACCCCTGTGTTGCGTAATCGCGGCGAGAAAGGCATGGGCACTTACAACTGGGGCAACTACAAAAACGATAAGCTCGACTCACTCGCAGCGCAATCAACGGTCGAGACTGACCCAAAGAAACGCGAAGCATTAGTCAAAGCCGCACTTCTGGAGCATAAGCAGCAAGTGCACCACATTCCATTGCATCGGCAGATGATTCCATGGGCGGCACGGGCAAATATCGAAGTGACCCACCGGCCTGATAACTGGATGGAAATTGGCTGGGTGACCGTCAAATAACGGCCAATCTGCGCCGCAGGTATTGCGAAATACCTGCGGCGCAGATTCAGTGATTACGCGTAAGAAAGCCTGCAATCGCAGGCTTTTTTTCGTAGTGCTGACTGCAGAAACTGCAGACCGCGGGTTAGCCTAGGCTCACTGTTTCAGACGAACACCCGCTCGCGCAGCCATTTCGTTGCGATCCATTTATCGCCTTGAATAATGGGCTGCCCACCATGCAAGGTTTTGGTCGACGGGCTCGGCTTATCGTAAGTAAAAAATACCGCATTGCCTGCAATGGGCGCGACCTCAAAGCCAACATCTGGGAAGATCGTGCCTCCGCCTTTTTCAGGGCTTTGCAGATACATCACAATCGTTGCCACCCGTTGCCCGCCGCGCTGCAAGATCAGCGGCGTGCCGGGATCTTTGATGTCGAAATAATCGTTGTGTGGCTCATATTGATTGCCGGGGCCGTAATGCAGAATTTGCAGGCCCTCGCCATTTTCATACGGCCAATTCACTAATTCAGCCAAGCGCTTTTCAATACGCGTCACCAACTCACCTTCGCCACGCTGAAAAAACATGCCGTCGCTGGTGCGCGCGTCGTTAACCTCTTCACCGCCGGTCGCTCGATCTACCGTGCGCGAGCGCGCCATCTTGGGCGAAGCGAGTGCGATCAGATCTTTGCATTCCTCCTTGGAAAGCAAATTACCAAATACGATCACGCGCGGATGCTTCATGACCGCCAAAATATCTACGGTCCGATCAGAGGTGCGAATCTGCGTGGGATAGTCGGCAACGTGCGGCTGCGGCACTGCCACCGACGGTAAATCTGCGGTGGCGCTGACCACCGCTTCGCCTTTAACTTCGGTGGGCACGCCCAGCACCTCCTCAAGCGCAGAGCGCGCCTGCTCGATGCTCCAGCCACTTTTAAGCATCGTCTCAAAGAGCGCTTGCGGCGTGTGCTTCGCATCGAGTTGCTCGACGATCCATTTTTTTAAGGCTTCAGTACTCATCTGAGGTAAGGAATTAAAGTTTCAAGACAAAAAATATCGCAGTGTTACGCCTAAAAATGCTCAAAACTGCGCCGCAGGTATTGCTGCAAATACCAGCGAAGCAGTTTAATGGGTTGACTTCAATGCATCACGAATCTGCTGCAATGCGCTGGGGTCTTCGATGGTCGTCAAGTCGCCCGGGTCTCGCCCTTCGCAGACGGCTTGGATCGATCGACGCAGTAATTTTCCAGACCGGGTTTTGGGCAAAATCGTGACGAAATGCACATTGCCTGGGCGGGCAATAGCGCCGATTTCTTTATCCACGGTAGCTTGCACGGCTTTGGCCATTGCCGCGCCCGCCTTGGTCGGATCTTTCAACACAACGAAGGCAATCGGGATCTGCCCTTTTACCGCATCGGCAACGCCAACGACCGCGCACTCTGCCACCGCAGTATTCGCTTGAACCGCTTCTTCGATCTCGCGCGTGCCAAGGCGATGACCGGCAGTATTGATCACATCATCGGTGCGCCCGAGAATGTAAAAGTAGCCATCGGCATCGCGCGTTGCCCAGTCAAACGAGCTGTAAAGCAGGGAATTGGGAATGCTTTTAAAGTAGGTTTGCACGAAGCGGGCATCGTCGCCCCAAACGGTTGTCATTGCGCCCGGAGGCAGCGGCGGCTGAATCGCGAGCACTCCTTTTTCATCGACGCCGGTCACCGGCGCGCCCGTGGCTTCATCCACTAATTTCACATCAAAGCCATACACCGGAAACGACGGTGAGCCAAATTTACGCGGTGTATCTTCAACGCCAATCTGCGCGGCGAGGATTGGCCAACCAGATTCTGTTTGCCAATAATTATCAATAATCGACACGCCACCCAAAGCGTCGCTGACCCAACGGGCAGTGGGCTCATCAAGTGGCTCGCCGGCGAGAAAGAGGTTTTTCAGTGTCGGTAATTTATATTGCCGCATGAATTTTGGGTCTTGCTTTTTTAGCACCCGAATTGCAGTGGGTGACGAGAACATCGTTTTCACGTTATTTTCAGCAACGATTTTCCACCAAATTGCAGGGTCGGGCCGCAGCGGTACGCCTTCATACATGATCGTGGTGCAGCCGCCGAGCAAGGGGCCGTAAATGATGTAACTGTGGCCAACGACCCAGCCGATGTCGGAAGTGCAAAACATCGTCTCGCCGGGCTTCAAATCAAAAATCTTTTCCATTGAAGAGGTGAGCGCAACCGCGTAGCCCGCGGTATCTCGCTGCACGCCTTTGGGCTTACCAGTGGTGCCCGACGTATAGAGAATGTAACTCGGGTGATTTGAATCGACCCACTCGCATTCGACCTTGGCGTTGAAATGAGCGTTGCGCAAGGCGGCGTAGTCTAGATCGCGCCCACGCAACGTAGCCATCGGCGCGAGCCCGCGATCGAGCAAAAGCACTTTATCGGGCTTATGGGCTGCGAGCGCGATCGCGTCGTCGAGCAAATTTTTATACGGAATAATTTTGCCCATGCGCATGCCGGCATCGGCAGAAATGATCGCTTTCGGCTTGGCATCGTCGATCCGTGAGGCCAGCGATACTGAGGCAAAGCCACCGAATACCACCGAGTGAATCGCACCAATGCGCACGGTGGCCAGCATGCAAAACACCGCCTCAGGCACCATCGGCATGTAGATCAAAACCCGATCGCCTTTGCCCAAGCCCATAAATTTCAACATCGCAGCAGCGCGATTGACTTCTGCGTGCAGTTGCGCATAAGTAAAGATCTGCTCGGTGTCGGTCTCAGACGAGATAAATTTCAGCGCGACTTGCTGCCCTCGCGAATCGACGTGGCGATCGACCGCATTCCAACAAAGATTAGTCGTGCCGCCGGGATACCACTTTGCAAACGGTGGCTTATCGTACGCGAGGACTGATTTGAAAGGCGTCTTCCAGTCGATCAGTCGCGCTTCTTCGCGCCAAAAATCGGACTTGAGCTGGATTGATTCGTTGAAGTGCTTTTGATATGCGCCCATTGATGCTCCCATTTTTTAAGTCAACGTCGAGTGGGCGAGAGTTTACCTAAGTCTTATATAAGACATAGGTAATTCTTCATAAAAATCAACGTAAAAGCGTCGGACCAGTCACAACTTGCCGGGTGATGCATCGCCCTGACGTCTGGGTCATGAGATCACGTCGGATCATGACAACCTGATCGCCAGTGCGGTCAAAACTCACGTTACCATCCCAACGCCCGACCTCGATACCACCGCAATCGTAAGTGCCAACCGCGCGAATCTGACTGCCTAGAAAATCACCCTCTGCGATTGGCGCAGTAAAGACGCACCGCTTGCCACCGGTGATTTCATCCGTGGCGGTTAACGTGCGCCCGTCGTAGGAAAGCGCAGTTTTGGTCGAAACCGCATAGCTCGCAACGCCGCCCGGGCAATCGCTGCCGCCGACGCACTGGGTGTAATACGTGCCTGCATAAGCCAGTGGCTTAAACGTAAAGCGCTGCACATCCATATTGCCGGAGCCGCCCGAAAGCGCCCATTCAAAGCGGGCGGTATAGAGGCTCGTGAAGGTCAGTCGCGCTGTGCCGATTTTGGTATTGGCCACTTTTGATGCGTCGTAAGGCGTGCCGAGCTTTGGCCCAGTGAAGAGCAACACATCGCCTGAAACGGCATTGTTGACCACATCTCCAGACATCGTGACCCACATTGAGTCGCCGTTGTTGTCGTAGGTAAACCACGCGATGAAGAGCGTCTCACCCTGTTGGCCCACATTTAGGCCTTGACCGGATTGGGTTGGATTCCACCACCAATCGGAGTATTTATTTGCACTTGCCGCGCCAGCAAACGCAAGGGAAACAAAAATCGCGACAGCGTGAAAAAAACGTTTTAGATTTGTCATGACAACCTCCGATCAAATTCGCGGGATTTCGCGAACGAAATAATCCACCCGCTATTTTGACCCATCGTCGCATAATTTGTTTTATGAAACTTTACGACTATTTCCGCTCGTCAGCGGCGTACCGCGTTCGCATCGCGCTTAATCTTAAAAATTTAGCGCCCGATCGGGAATTTATTCACCTTACGAAAAGTGGCGGCGGGCAATTTTCTGCGGCCTATACCGCGGTCAATCCGCAAGCGCTCGTGCCCGCGCTCATCGACGACGGTGCGACGCTCACCCAATCGCTGGCGATCATGGAGTATTTAGACGAAAAACATCCCGCCCCGGCGCTATTACCTGCGGCGCAGTTTTTTGCCCAGCGGGCGCGCGTACGGGCCATCGCACTGTCGATTTGTTGCGACATTCATCCGCTCAATAATTTACGCGTGCTCAAAACGCTCACCGGCGAGCTCGGTGCGACCGATGCACAGAAAAACGCCTGGATCGCAAAATGGATTACGACAGGCTTCGCCGCGCTCGAAACCGGGCTCGCGCGATCCCCTGAGACCGGCGCGTTTTGCCATGGAGACACACCGACCATCGCTGATTGCTGCCTCGTGCCGCAGGTATTTTCAGCGCGGCGCTTCAACGTTGATCTAACGCCTTACCCAATCATTTCGCGCATTGATCTGCATTGCGCGACGATCCCAGCAATCATGGCTGCCCACCCCAAAAACCAACCCGACTTTGAGGCCTAAACCGTGCCCGATCTTATCGTCCATCGCCCTAAGCTCGCGCTCGATTTCGTGGAGCGTGAATACAACAATCGTGCCCTCGTACCGCAATATCCACAGCACTTGCAGCGCTGGACGACGGCGAGCGAAAACGCACGCGAAGGGCATCGATTTACAACCCATCGATTTGGTGCACAACCCAATGCGACGCTCGATCTCTTTGATATTCCAAGCCCAAGTGCCCTTTTCATTTTTATTCATGGCGGCTACTGGCGGGCACTCACAAAAGACGATTTTTCATTTATTGCGCCCTCATTCTGCGCCGCAGGTATCGCGCCCGCGATCCTTAATTACGATCTCTGCCCAAACGCGACCATCGGCAGCATCATCGACCAAGTCGTCGCGGGGCTGCATTACCTCGACCGTATCCCGCGCATTCCGCAGCGCTGGATTATTGCTGGCCACTCAGCAGGCGGCCACTTAACCGCAGCGATGTGGTCGCCGTTGGCCAAAATTGCGCCGCAGGTACGCAGCAAAATTGTCGGCGGCATGACGATTTCCGGCGTGCATGATCTCGATCCCATGGTTGATTATTCGATTAACGCCGATCTGCGCCTTGATCGTGAGGAAGCGCATCGATTAAGCCCGCTCGCCTACACACCCCGCCTGCAAGCCCCGTTGATCGTTGCAGCGGGCGGTGCTGAGTCGAGCGAATTCAAGCGGCAAGCGCAATCGCTGCACGATGCGTGGCCGCAAGTCTGCCAGCACCAAAAGGCGGGAATCGTCTTCCCACCCAATCTTAACCACTTTACGATTTTGGACGCACTCAGCGATCCCCACCACGGGCTTTTTAAGCGTATCTCCGCCTTACTTTAAACACCCGGTCACCACCAGGAACGGGTTACACTTCAAACGATAGTTTGAATTGCATTGCGTTTTTTAATGCGGACTGCAATACCTGCGGCGCAGTTTTGCCCCGATTTGTTCACCTGTAGCGCTTACTTCTCTGAAATCTATGTCCCCTGCCTATCCGCACCTTCTCGCCCCGCTCGATCTGGGATTTACAACCCTTAAAAATCGCGTGTTAATGGGCTCGATGCACACCGGGTTAGAAGATAAATACGAGACCTTTCCGCAACTGGCGGCTTACTTTGCCGAGCGGGCGCGCGGTGGCGTAGCGCTCATGGTCACCGGCGGTTTTGCACCTAATATTGAAGGCTGGCTCACGCCATTTGGCGGACGACTGGCAACCGCGCGCGCGGCTGAGAAGCACAAGCAGATCACGCACGCTGTGCACGCGGAAGGCGGAAAAATTGCCCTGCAAATATTGCATGCTGGGCGCTATGGATATTCACCGTTTTGCGTCGCGCCTTCGGCGATTAAATCTCCGATTTCGAAATACGCTCCGCGCGAACTTTCCGAGCGCGGCATCGAGCGCCAAATTCGCGCGTTTGTCCGCTGCGCGAAGCTGGCGCAATCGGCAGACTACGACGGCGTTGAAATCATGGGCTCCGAAGGGTATTTGCTGAATGAATTTTTAGTCACAGCCACCAATAAGCGCACCGATCAATGGGGCGGCACCTACGAAAACCGCATGCGCTTTCCTGTGGAAGTTGTGCGCCGCGTACGGGAAGCAGTCGGCACAAATTTCATCATCATTTACCGGCTTTCGCTCATCGATCTCATCCCCGACGGCAGTACGTGGGATGAGGTCGTGCAATTGGCAAAAGCAATTGAGAAAGCGGGTGCAACCCTAATCAATTCTGGAATCGGCTGGCACGAAGCTCGGGTGCCGACCATTGCGACGAGCGTGCCCCGTGGTGCATGGTCGTGGTTGGCCAAAAAGCTCAAAGCCGAAATTACGATTCCCGTGATTACCTCCAATCGATTTAACGTGCCAGAAGCTGCGGACGCCGCGCTCGCCGACGGTGCGGGCGATATGGTCTCAATGGCACGGCCGTTTTTGGCAGATGCTGATTTTGTCAAAAAAGCCGCCGCGGGAAGGCGCGACGAGATCAACGTCTGTATCGGTTGCAATCAGGCCTGCCTCGATCATGTTTTCACTGGCAAAAACGCCAGCTGCCTCGTCAACCCCCGCGCATGTAACGAGACCACGTTAAATTACATCCCGACCAAAGCTCAGAAAAAATTTGCAGTGGTCGGCGCAGGTCCGGCGGGCATTGCTGCGGCAACGGTGCTTGCCGAGCGTGGGCATACCGTTGATCTTTTCGAAGCCAGCGAACGCGTTGGCGGGCAATTGCATATGGCTGCTGCCATTCCGGGTAAGGAGGAATTTCATGAATTCCTGCAATACCTGCGGCGCAGAATTGAGGTCACTGGCGTTAATTTGCATCTCAATACCCGCGCCTCAGCTACGGCGCTCAGCCAGGCTGGGTACGCCTCGGTTTATATCGCCACTGGCGTGAGCCCGCGTGCGCCCAAAATTGCGGGGCAAGACCATCCGATGGTGATGTCCTATATCGATGTGCTCCTCCACAAAAAACCGGTAGGTAAACGGGTTGCGATTATTGGCGCAGGAGGTATTGGCTTTGATGTCGCCGAGTTTCTCGCGCACGACGCGACGCATCCCTCTTCCACGCTCGATTTGGCCGCGTGGCTGCGTGAATGGGGCGTCACCGACCCTGGCACTTCGCGCGGCGGTATCGTGCGCGCCATGCCCGCAAGCGCGGCCCGAGAAATAACGCTCTTGCAGCGAAAACCCGGTAAGCTCGGCGCTGGCCTCGGCAAGACCACCGGCTGGATTCACCGCGCTGGGTTGACCGCAAAAAAAGT
Organism: Betaproteobacteria bacterium; assembly: GCA_031430575.1. Classification (GTDB taxonomy): domain Bacteria; phylum Pseudomonadota; class Gammaproteobacteria; order Burkholderiales; family Casimicrobiaceae; genus JANMDS01. The sequence goes on from JANPBT010000017.1 coordinate 200,085, forward strand.
ACAAATGCTCGGCGGGGTGAACTACGAGCGGATTGACGATCAGGGTCTATTCATTACGTTTGGTGAAAACCGGGAAAACGGAACTCAACTTAATGTCGACAACGTGATCCTCTGCGCGGGTCAAGAGCCCAATCGCGCACTCTATGACGATCTGATCGAACGCGGTATCAACGCGCACGTTATCGGTGGCGCGCATATCGCCACCGAGTTGGATGCTAAACGCGCAATCGATCAGGCAGTAAGGCTGGCCGCGATGGCATAGGCAATCTCAGACTGCGCAGACGGCGGGAAAAATACGTTTAAAGCCTACCCGCCAGTCATTCCACTACTTTTGGAGTCGAACCACCAAAACGCTGCCTTTGCGCCCAAACAATCCGTAGATTGCGTCTAAGAGCGAGCCGACCCACTTCAATGCGGACGGGAAATAGAAATTGGTCTGCCCGGCCTTCCACAGTGAAATCACGTCGCAACGAGAAAAAGCAGCGCTCAGTGCGGCGACTTTTTCAGGCGTATTGTAGAGATAGTGCACCGGATAATTTTCATACCGATCACCGCCTCGGCTGCCATGTAAAGATGACAAATAGCGATCTTTAAGCCCCAATGCTTTTAATAAATCAGACGCAGGTGCAAACCAATGCCGTGAGTCAACGGTAAAGCCCCAAAAAACGCCGCCGTCTTTAAGACTTGCGTGTAACTTGGCGAGGAAAGCCTCAGGTTGATCCAAATGCTCGAGCACCATGACCGCGTAGGCAACATCGACAGCGTTTTTCTCAAGCGGTGCGCCTTCCAACGAGGTGTAGTGCATCTGCTGAAAGTGCTTGGGAATTGCAATTTCGGTGTCGGGTTCGATCCCGATCAATAAATCGCAATGCTGCGCAATTGTGATTTGTGGATCTGGGTGGCCATCAAAACCATGGCCGCAGCCAATATCGAGCGCAACAATATTTTTATGGGTGCGCTTGCGCGCCTCTAACTCGGCGACCACAAGGTCGCGAAAGACGAATCCACGCCATTCGCCCGACTCATAGCGGCGACGCGTTTCTGAAAAATTAAATTTCACTTTTTGGTTTGTATTTTTTTGGCAACTAGGGTGGATTCCAATGTGTCTCACGGCAATATTCGAGACAATCGAAAAGCAAAAAACGCTATATTGGAATTAGATATGACAATCGTACCATTGTTCAGTGCAGAATTACCTCGCAATTTGACGAAAATATTGTCGCAACAAAGTAATGAATTCCCAACCAACGCTCACGTTTCAATTTGCCCATACCCAGCCAGTGAAAAATTCAAATAAATGCGCGCACAGCGTGCGAAAAATAACGCACGTGTCATGATTCTATTGCGTTGCACATTTTCAATTGTGATCTTGATAATGAGTTTTGGAAGCGCCTCACTCGCGCAGAATGCAAAGCCCATCAATGCACCACTGACCCGAACGGCGATTGAGCAATGCTTAACCATCGGCGCGCGGTTGGCATCTGCGACCGCGCCGGTCTGCGACGTGCTTACCGGCAGCAAAGTAATCGGGAAGTCAACGCAGGCAGATGCGATCTACGCTTTTGAAACGGGCGCATCGGCAGAAAAAGCCCGTGTGCGGGTGCTGGTGATTGGCGCGATTCATGGCGACGAGACTTCCGCCGCGTGGCTGCCTTATCAATGGATTTCGCAAGTCTTGCCAAAAGCTGCGTTAGTTAAAAAAGCGCTTTTGATTCGCGTTGTGCCGATGGCTAATCCTGACAATGCGCTGGCACTCATCGCTAAGCGCACCAATGCCCGCGGCGTTGATCTCAACCGCAATTTCCCAACGCAAAATTGGGTTAAGGAATCTGCAAAATGGTGGGCCGAAACGACAAAAAAAGATCCAAGGCGCTGGCCCGGGAACGCGCCTGCTTCGGAGGCGGAGTCCAAGCTTATCATTGCCGAAATTGATCGCTTTAAGCCAACAGTGATCGTGAGCGTGCATGCGCCGTTTGGCGTGCTTGATTTTGATGGTCTGGGCGTCATTCCGCCCGCGCGAATTGGATCACTCAGGCTTGATACTGTGGGAATTTATCCCGGAAGCCTTGGCAACTACGCAGGAATGACCCGCGGGATTCCGGTGGTTACGCTTGAGCTGCCTGCCGCCCAGCGGGCGACTTCTATCAAAGAAGCGCAATCGATGTGGAACGACTTGAGCGCTTGGCTTGAGCAGCGCGATACCTTAGTAGCGCTTAAAAAAGTCAAATAATCGAGCGCTGGCAAGGGGCGAAACGCCCGTAATTTGCTTAAAACTGCGCCGCAGGTATTCACTACCTGCGGCGCAGTTTTAAGCGAAAAAAGTGAAACGTGCTTTATTTCAAAACATCGAGCGCTTTCATTTCCTCCATGAAATCACGCATTGCAGGCGCCGCTATGCGTTGCATAAGTTGCGGCATCGCAAGGGCCATTTCTACCGCAATATCACCCGATTTTGCAGCGATGGATGCGCCCGCGGGTGTCCGAAAAAAAGCAAGCTGCGCGCTTGCTTCATCAAGTGAATAGACTTTGCGCAATGCGCCGTCAATCGTCTTATGCATAAACTTTTGGCTTTCGTCGGAGGTTAGGCCAAGCTGCATAGTGCGCATATATTTATCAAAAGCGGGCTCGATTTTCGCATCGAAGGCCGTTGAGGTCTCAGGCGAAGTGGACGCAATCATCGTACGCATTGTCGCCATCGTTTTTTTCATGACATCGCCACTTATCATCAATCGCGCAGCTTTGATCTGCTGCGTGGTCATTATCTGAGCCAAATCAGCATAAGCGTCCTGCGCAAAAGCATTTGTCGCGGTAAAAAATCCAAACGCGATACTCGTTACTATTTTGGTAAAGCACTTCATCTTCACACCTCAATAAATTCGTCTATTTTAAAAAACTAGGCCGCAGGTAATTCATATACCTGCGGCGCAGTTTTTGCACTTTTAAGCGTTAACGTCTTAAATCAAATCGGCTTGGACGTCATCATCATCCGACTCGACGATCTTCTCTAAGCCCACCATCTTCTCGCCCTCGCCCAAATTGATAAGCGTGACACCTTGCGTGCTGCGCCCCAGCTCGCGGATTTCTTTGACCCGCGTGCGAATCAAAACGCCGCCGCTGGTGATCAGCATCACGTCATCTTTCTTGGTTACCAGCGCGACGGCAACCACTTTGCCGTTGCGCGCAGATTGCTGAATCGCGATCATGCCTTTAGTGCCGCGGCCGTGGCGTGTGTACTCAACGATTGGCGTGCGCTTGCCGTAGCCATTTTCAGTCGCGCAGAGCACTGACTGCTCTTCGCTATCGGCTACGAGCATCGCTATCACGCGCTGCTCTTTATCAATCATCATGCCGCGCACGCCACGGGCTTGACGGCCCATCGAGCGCACGTCGGTTTCTTCAAAGCGCACGGCCTTGCCGCCATCAGAAAAGAGCATCACATCGTGTTTGCCATCGGTCAGCGCAGCGCCGATCAGATAATCGCCATCATCAAGCTCGACCGCGATGATGCCGGTCTTTTTCGGACGGCTGAAATCTTCGAGCGACGTTTTCTTGACCGTGCCAAAGCTCGTAGCCATAAAAATATATTTATCGGGCACAAACTCTTTGACGACAACAATGGCCGTAATCTTTTCTTTATCTTGCAGCGGGAATAAATTCACAATCGGCTTACCACGCGAATTGCGCCCGCCTTGCGGCACTTCAAAGACCCGCAACCAGTAAACCCGACCACGATTGCTGAAGCACAAAATCGTATCGTGGGTGTTGGCTACGAATAGTTTTTCGACGAAATCATCTTCTTTGGTCGCCGTCGCTTGCTTGCCCCGCCCGCCACGCTTTTGCGCGCGGTATTCTTCGAGTGGCTGCGATTTAAAGTAGCCCGTATGCGAAAGCGTCACCACCATATCTTGCGGGGTGATGTAGTCTTCAATCGACATATCTTCGGTGTTCATCACGATTTCAGAGCGCCGCGCATCGCCAAATTTCTCGCGAATCTCATTAAGCTCTGCGTTGACGATGATGGTCACGCGATCTTTTTTGTTCAAAATATCGCGCAGATCTTCGATCATCTTGACCGTCTCTTTATATTCCGCGACGATCTTATCTTGCTCCATGCCGGTCAAGCGCTGCAGGCGCATTTCCAAGATGGCTTTGGCTTGCACTTCCGAAAGCTTGTATACCTGCGGCGCAGATTGCCAGCCTAAATCAACGCTCAGACCTTGCGGACGCAACGCTGCATCGCCCGCGCGCTCGAGCATTTCTTTGACCACTGGCGATTTCCACGCCTTCGCCATGAGCGCGAGCTGCGCTTCTGCTGGCGTTGGGCTCGCTTTGATGAGCTCAATAACCGGATCAAGATTATCAACCGCAACCGCTAAGCCCTCTAAGATATGGCTGCGCTCGAGCGCTTTGCGCAATTCAAACTGCGTGCGCCGCGTGACCACTTCGCGGCGATGGGCTAAGAACGCCTCGATAAATTGCTTGAGATTTAAAACGCGCGGCTGGTTATCAACCAACGCCACCATATTCATGCCGAAGCTATCTTGCAGCTGGGTATTTTTGTAGAGATGATTGAGCACGATATCGGGCACTTCGCCGCGCTTCAACTCAATCACCACGCGCATGCCCGACTTATCAGATTCATCGCGCAAATCAGAGATGCCTTCGAGGCGCTTCTCGCGCACCAGCTCGCCGATCTTAATCAGCAAATTGGCTTTATTGACCTGATAGGGCAGCTCATCGATGATCAGCGCTTGCCGATTGCCTTTGTCGAGATCTTCGACGTGCGTGCGGGCGCGCATGATGACGCGGCCACGCCCCGTGCGATAGCCTTGATGTACACCTTCGAGGCCATAAATAAGCGCAGCCGTTGGGAAATCGGGCGCCGGAACGAGCTTGATGAGCTCATCGATCGTAATGTCGGGGGATTTCAGCGTGGCCAGGCAAGCATCGATCACTTCGGTTAAGTTATGCGGCGGGATATTGGTCGCCATACCGACGGCAATACCGGTTGCGCCGTTAACCAGCAAATTAGGGAAGCGCGACGGCAATACCGAGGGCTCCATTTCTTTGCCATCGTAGTTAGGTACAAAATCGACGGTGTCTTTATCGATGTCGGCCAGCAATTCGGCGGAAATCTTCGATAAGCGGCACTCGGTGTAGCGCATCGCCGCAGCGTTGTCGCCGTCGACCGAGCCGAAATTGCCTTGGCCGTCGATCAGCGGGTAGCGCAGCGAAAACGGCTGCGCCATCCGCACTAGCGTATCGTAAATCGCGTTGTCGCCGTGTGGGTGATATTTACCCATCACCTCGCCGACCACCCGCGCGCACTTGACATACGGGCGGTTGTAGACGTTGTTGGATTCCTGCATCGCGAAGACCACACGGCGATGCACCGGTTTGAGGCCATCGCGTACGTCCGGCAGCGCTCGACCCACGATTACGCTCATGGCGTAGTCGAGGTAGCTGGAGCGCATCTCCGATTCAATACTGATGGGAACGGTTTCTTTTGCGAATTGATCCATAACTGCCATTTATAAAGAGCTAAACCATTAAATACCTGCGGCGCAGATTTGGCACTAATTTCAGCCAAAAAGCCTAGAAAATCGATAAAACTGCGCCGCAGGTACGCATTTCACGGTATCGAAAATCGCGCCGAAAACGATCCGATGCGAAAAAAACGGCGTTAAACGCCGACTTCGAACAACTGCGTATGGTAGCAAAAACCCTACTTTCCGATTGATCGTCGCCCGAGCGTTGCACACATGCCACAGCGCGGCAAATGCGCTAAATCCACGTTCCATAAGCCATTTATGACGAAACCCATGTGGTATATTCACTGCCAATCAGTAGTGCGCGGTATGGGAGAAAGCGCACGCTGTCAAAGCTCCAAGTCGCTCACCGCATCTCAAAATTAGGTTAAGGAAAACTATGAAACTTCGACTCGTTGCAAGCTCGCTTGCGCTAGCTTCTGTGATCGGCGTTCCGGCCGTGGCCTTCGCTCAAGCGAACCCACAAAATTCCGGTTACGTAATCTCCGCCACTGGCGAAGCTAACAACAATATCGTACGTAGCGGTCGCTACGGCACTAACAACGCATCGTGCAACCTGTGCTGGCGCACCGGCACTTGGACGCCAGCAATGGCCATCGCAGAATGCGATCCAGATTTAGTACAAAAAGCGGTAGCCCCTGCACCTGCGCCAACTGCAGCACCAGCACCAACGCCAGCGCCTGCAGTCGTTGCGCCAGTGGCGCCAGCGCCTACCGCTGCTCCAGCGCCCGCGCCAACAGCTGCACCAGCACCGGCACCAGCGCCCGCCGCTGCTCCAGCAATGCAGAAAATCACGCTTGCTTCAAAAGCGCTTTTCGCAACCGACAATGCGACGCTGAAGCCTGAAGGCCAAGCGGTTATCGACCGTGAAGTCGTCTCGCGCATCCGTGAAGTCAATAATCTTGAGCTCGTGCTCGTGACTGGCCATACCGACCGCATGGGCTCGCAAGAGTACAACCAGAAGCTCTCAGAGCGTCGGGCAGCCGCTGTAGCCGCTTACTTGGCGGCTAAAGGCGTGCCACGCGGTAAGATCGAAACCCTCGGCATGGGCAAAACGCAGCCTGTACCAGGTGTTAAGTGCGATATGACCAACCGCAAAGCGCTTGTGGCCTGCTTGCAGCCACATCGCCGCGTAGAAGTGGAAGTTAAAGGCTCGAAGTAATTCCCGCCTAGATCTTAAGTCTTTCGCTTCAAAAAAAACCCCGCTTCGGCGGGGTTTTTTGTTTTTCTGATTAAATAGGCGTCTACGTAGTTTTGAAACTCAAAAATTCTTGGAGGAAATATGTTGAAACACCGTATTCGCACCATCACCGCCGCGCTCTCGCTCTGCGCGCTGAGCGCCGTTGTCACTGCCGCGCCGCTCAAATGGGCCGCCCAAAACGACATCCTCACCCTCGACCCGCATTCGCAAAATCATGCGACAACGAACGCGATCTTGATGCATGCCTATGAAGGGCTCACCCGTTACAGCAAAACCTATGAAGTTGAGCCCTCACTGGCCACCAAGTGGACGCAAATCACGCCAACGCAAATCCGCTTCGATCTACGCAAAGGCGTGAAATTTCAAGATGGCTCGCCGTTTACCGCCGATGACGTCGTCTTCTCATTTAATCGCATCAAGCAGCCGCAAGGCACGATGCAGATTTACGTGACTGGCATTACCGAAGTTAAAAAAGTCGACGACTTTACGGTCGATTTCATCCTCTCCGCGCCGAGCCCGATTTTGCTCCGCAATATCATCGATTTTCGGATGATGAGCAAGACTTGGTCTGAGACCAACAAGACCATGAACGTGCAAGACTACAAAGCGAAAGAAGAAAATTTTGCTTCGCGCAATGTCAACGGCACCGGCGCATTTCGCATTCTCGGCTGGTCGCCTGATGTCAGCGTGCGTATGGAAGATCACCTCGGCTGGTGGGATAAACGCGGCGATAGCAACGTAACCCGTGTGACCTACAACCCGATTAAATCAGACCCCACGCGCGTGGCCGCATTGATCTCGGGCGATATCGATTTGCTCACTGATTTGCCAACGCAAGACGTGCAGCGCCTGCGCGCTGATCCAAAGCTGAAAATTTTGGATGGCAATGAAGTGCGCACGATTTTCATCGCGATGGATCAAGGCAGTGATGAGCTGAAAACGTCTAACGTGAAAGGCAAAAATCCGTTCAAAGATAAGCGCGTTCGGCAAGCACTCAATCTTGCAACCGATCGCGAGACGATCAAACGCACGATCATGCGCGGGCTTTCAATTCCCGCGGGTATCATGGTCGCGCCCGGAGTCAATGGCTACAGCACGGAGCTTGATAAATCGAGCTACGATCTTGAAGCCGCAAAGAAACTGCTCGCTGAAGCAGGCTACGGTAGCGGGCTCGAATTTACCCTTGGCTGCCCTAACAATCGCTACGTCAACGATGAAGAAATCTGCCAAGCGCTGGTCTCGATGTGGGCGCGGGCAGGCGTAAAAGTGCGGCTGCAAGCCGAGCCGATGGCGACCTTCATTCAGAAAGTGCAAAACTTTCAGCTCGATGCTTACATGCTGGGCTGGGGTGTCGCGACTTACGACGGTCAATACTCGATTCAATCGCTCATCCGCACCAAAACAACGGGTGCCAACGGCAACTTCAACTTTGCCAAAATCAGCGACAAACGCATTGACGAGCTCAACGATGCGATGGCTACTGAAGTCGATGTTGCCAAGCGCAACGGCATGGTGCGCGAAGCGCTGACGCGCACACGTGATGAGCATCTCTACATTCCGCTCCATCATCAAATGCGCCCTTGGGCCATGAAAAAAGGCGTGACGACTCAACATCGCTCAGATGATCGCCCAGAAGCGCGATTCACCCGCGTCGACGGCGGCAGCTAAAGCGTCGTAAAGCGTTTAAAAAGCCGCATACCTGCGGCGCAGAATTGGGCTCTTTTGAGCCCATTTTTTGCCAAACTTTATGCGCGCGCGACGCAATGAAATACCCAATCGAGACTGTGATCCGCTACTCGGCTACGGGCAGCGCCTTTTTACTTAGCCGACGCGAACCCCACCGCCCGAAGATCATCGACCGCGCGATGGGTCTGCGCGCACCACTGCTGATCTTCTTTCGAGAGCGCGTTGAAGAGCGTATCTGATTTTTCTTGCAAGCGCACCAGCAGCAGTGCTTCATCTTGCGCAGCGAGTGCATAGGCAAGGGCTTCGATCCCGAAGAAAAACTCAAGCGCTGGCGCGCGATTTTCTTCACACATCGCGATGCAAGCGCGTGCGTGCTTCGCAGCAGCTTCGATATCACCCGCTTTCAAATAGCTTTTTGCCAATCGATACTCAGCGCGCTCGATTTCAAGCCAAGTGCCAGCACGCTCCCAAAAAACACGCCCTGTTTTTGCAGCGGCAATCATCGTCGATTGCTGTTCCGCATCCAAAAGCGGGAGCTCTTCTAAAAATGTCGCTGCGTTATTGCCGGCAATTGCGAGTGCCCGTAGCGCTGGATCACCGCGCGGCAAATCGGCGCTTTCTGCGCCTTGGCGGGCATCGCGCAGAAGCTGCGCTGCATTGGTGGTCTCGCCACGCTCAAGCACGCAGCCGGAGGCGAGCGCAAGCACGTGCGCTTTTTCAGAAGCAGAAAGGGCCGTCAAGTCAGCCTCGCCATCGTAGGCCATTTCGAGCGCTTTGGCGCAGCGAACAATGGCCACTTCGAGGGCACTTTCGCGATACCAAACGCCATGCGAACGCAATGCTTTTAGGGCTTGAATGCCGTGCGCAAATTCACCGAGATGCACGCCATAAATATGGGTCAAAAAGCGGGTTACAGCGATCAAATCACCCTCAATCTGCGCCGCAGGTATGGCAGCTTGCACGCGCGCGAGCGCAGCGCTCGGCGCTTCGCCATGCTGCGCCCAAGCGCGATCGAGTACGCTACTTAAATTCATAGTTGATTGCGCACAATTTCGCCCGCTTTCATGATGAATTTCAACGATTTTTCGGGCTGTGCGAGCACGCTGGCATCGCGCGTTGGATCGCCATCAACGATCAGCAGATCGGCCAGCGCGCCTACAGTCAACACGCCAAGCTTGCCCTCTTGCCGCAACACGCGCGCAGCGACAGAAGTCGCGCTTTGCAAAATTTCCACTGGGCTCATCACGGCTGCCCGGATCGTGAATTCAATGCTTTGCTGCGGATGATGCCGCCCAAGCAGATCGGTGCCGAAAGCGATGGCGACGCCTTCTGATTTGGCGATGGCAAGTGCGTTGATCCCCGCGTCGCGCACAACCTCGAGCTTGGCCATCATGGCATCAGAAAAGCCCATGTTACCGTCGTTACCCAAGGCATGGTAAGTGGCTAAAGTCGGGACCAAAAATGCGCCCGCACTTTTCATCGCCCGTGCGCTCGCAGCATCGAGTAGATTGCCGTGCTCGATGGTGCGAATGCCCGCTTGCACCGCGCGGGTAATCGCGCGCGGTGAGTAGGCGTGCGCCATTGCGTATGTGTTTGCGGCCTCAACTTCCTCAACAATCGCGGCAAGCTCAGCGACTGAAAATTGCGTGCCGTCGATCGGATCGGTCGGGCTGGCCACACCGCCGCCCGCCATTACTTTGATTTGATTTGCGCCATTGCGCAGCTGCTCACGCACGGCTTTGCGCACCGCCGCATCGCCATCGGCAATTGCGCCAAATAAGCCAAGACCGGCGCAGGTGCAGATCATTTCCTGCTGGCCAGATTTGCGGGAATCGCCATGGCCGCCTGTTTGCGAAATAGGATGCCCGGCGATGAATAAACGCGGGCCTCGGAAGTGCCCTTGCTCAATGGCGGTACGCAATCCAAAATCAGCCCCGGCAGCATCGCGCACGGTGGTGAAGCCGCGCATCAGCATGCCTTCGAGCACGCCCTTAGCCTGCGCGGTAATGAGCGACGGTGGCATAAACCCTAAGCGAAAGACGTCATGATCGACAGCGGTGACATGCACATGGCAATCGATTAAGCCCGGCGTCACAACGCGCCCGCCCGCATCGACCATGTCGGCATCGGCGACTTCATGCTTGCCCGGAAGGACGCCGTCAATGCGTCCGTGATCGATCACCAGCGTGCTTTCGGGTCCGACGACCCCGCTAACGCTGTCAAATATGCGCGCCCTCTGAATTGCTATTTTCTTCATGGTCCGGTCAACAAAACTCATTTTTTATGAGGTCAAGTATACGAAAAGTTTGACTGAAAAATGCGACATTTAAAAAGTAGGATATTGCCGCGCCCTCTACAATGCGCTCTATGAGCAATGCAATACGTTACACACCACGATGGTGTATTGTGCCCGCCGATGATGGCAGCGCGCGCGTCGTCGCCAAGACGGAGATGGCCGTCATCGTTGACGGCGCGAATATCGTCTACGTGGGCGCATTGGCCGATGCACCGCATGTAGACATGCAAATTGATTTGCCGCTACACGCTTTGATGCCAGGCTTAATCAATGCGCACGTGCATTCTGCGATGGTGCTTTTGCGCGGCATCGCCGACGATGCCCCGCTCGATGCGTGGCTCACGCAAGCGATTTGGCCGCGCGAAGCGGCCCACGTTAATCCCGCATTTGTCTACGATGGGACATTGCTCGCTGCGCACGAAATGCTTTGCGGCGGGATCACCTGCGTGAGTGAAGCCTATTTCTATCTCGAATCCGCCGCTGCGGCGTTTAGTAAAGCAGGTATGCGTGCAATGCTGGCCGCGCCGGTCATTGATTTCCCGACGCGATACGCCGCCAACACCGATGAATACCTCCAAAAAGCGCTTGCCGCCCACGATGCTCTGCGAGAAGTGCCACGCATGCGGATCAGCCTCGGGCCACACGCCCCCTACACGGTAAGCGACGAGTCGTTTGCCAAAATTCGCATGTACGCCGACGAGCTTGGGCTACCCGTGCAAATGCACTTACAAGAAACCGCACGCGAAGTGACCGATTCAAAAGCCCAATATGGCGTCACGCCCACGCAGCGGCTCTCCGCACTCGGGCTGCTCACACCAGCGCTCACAGTGGCACACGGCGTGCATCTTTCGGCCGCCGACATTGCGCTGCTTGCGCAAGCGGGCGCTTCAGTGGTGCATTGCCCAACATCCAACATGAAATTGGCCAGCGGTATTGCCCCAATGGCTGAAATCTGCGCCGCAGGTATTAACGTTGCGCTGGGCACCGATGGTGCCGCGTCTAATAATCGGCTCGATATGTGGCAGGAGATGCGGCATGCAGGTTTGCTTGCAAAGGTTGCCACTGGCAACGCCGCTGCTTTACCTGCGGCGCAGATTTTGCACATGGCAACGCTCGGCGGCGCGCGTGCTCTCGGGTGGGATGATGAAATCGGCTCGCTCGCGGCGGGCAAAGCGGCCGATATGATCGCTGTGCGCATCGATTCGCCCGATCAGCTGCCGATGTATGACGTGCTTTCGCAATTGATTTACGTCTGCGACCGTAGCCACGTGACCGATGTCTGGGTCGGCGGCGCGCATGTCGTTGCCGATAGAAAATCACTCACACTTAACGCCGACGCATTGCGCCAATCAGCGCTCGCCTGGCAAGGAATATTGCAATGACTGCCCCCATCATCCCGCTTCGCAACGCCGATCCCGCCGAGTTGGCAAAATTTTCAGCCCTCGCCCACCGCTGGTGGGATGCTACGAGCGAATTTAAACCCCTGCACGACATCAATCCGCTGCGCATTGATTACGCCAAAAAACTGGCGGGAAACATCGTCGGCCAAAAAGTCTGCGATGTCGGCTGCGGCGGCGGGCTCGTCTCAGAAGGCTTGAGTACCTGCGGCGCAGTGGTCACCGGCATTGATCTGGCTGAAAAAGCCCTCGGTGTAGCCAAGCTGCACGCGCTAGAGACCGGCGCAAAGGTAGAGTACGTCACGACCAGCGCGGAAGATTTTGCGCAGCAGCGCGCGGGTATTTACGATGGCGTGACCTGTCTTGAAATGTTGGAGCACGTTCCTGACCCTGCCTCAGTCGTACGCGCGGTCGGCGCACTTCTGAAGCCCGGTGGATGGGCGATGTTTTCGACCATTAATCGTAATCCAAAAGCCTATGTGATGGCCGTGCTCGGCGCTGAATATGTCTTGCGCCTGCTGCCGCGTGGCACCCACGAATATGAAAAATTCATCAAACCATCCGAGCTTTCCGCCCATATCCGCGCAGCGGGGTTAACGATTGTTGAGATTAAAGGCATGGGCTACAACCCGTTTACCGGAGTCGCGAAATTTACCGGCGACCCCAGCGTAAATTACATGATCGCGGCGCGTAAAGAAGGCTAGCCTCGTTTGCAGAAGTGGATGCCGACGCTGGATTATCCATACCTGCGGCGCAGATTTTGGTAAATATGCCTGCTGACCAAACGATACATAACGATGTTAAGAGCAACAGCGCATCACGGCGTGTTGTTAATGCAATTTCATTACGTTTGTAATTAATATTTACATGATGAACGTGCTCAAAACAAATCAAATTCCCGACCATTTAAGGCACAATCCAAACAATCAGAGTTTGTCTAAACCCCTGTCCAATTCGCAACTTTAACCGAGCGTAATCATGCCTAGCAAACCCATCCTCCGTAGTTTCGCTGCCGCCATTGCACTTTCCCTCGCGGTCGCCGGCTGCGGGGGTAACGATCCAGATAATTCCGTCGGCGCGGTGCGACTGATCGGCGAGCAGACGATCAAAACCAAAACGCTTTTTCAAAGTGTTGAATTTGGTGGTATTTCTGGCATTGATCTCGCACCAGATGGCACCTATTGGGCGATCTCAGATGATCGCGGCGGCGAGCGGGGCACGCCACGGTTTTATTCGCTCTCGCTTGATTTCGATTTAACCGCGTTTAAAGCGGTGACGATCAACAGCATGACCTACATTAAGGGCACAGATGGCGTCAACCTGCCCAGCACCGCGCGCACCATCGACCCGGAAGGCATCCGCTACGCGCCAAACGGCAATCTCTACATTTCAAGCGAGGGTAACTACAACGCCAACGCCGCAAATCTATTCCAACCGTTCGTGCGGGAATTTAAAACCGATGGCACATTCGTGCGCGCATTTGAAATTCCCACCATGTTTAACTACGCTGATAATTCCACGCGCGGCGCGCGCAGTAATAAGCTGTTTGAGGCGCTCGCGGTGACGCCCAATGGCACCGTATTTTCGGCCAACGAAGATGCCCTGATTGAAGACGGACCGATTACGACGCTAGCCGCAGGCAGCGTCGTTAGGGTCATGAAGTTTGACCAAAATACTGGCAAGCAGACCGCGCAATACGCCTATCAAATTCCGAAAATACCGGTGGACAAAGCCCCTACTGGTGCCTTCGCACCTGACAACGGTTTACCCGAAATGTTGGCCGTTTCTGAGACTGAGTTTTTGGGGCTTGAGCGCGCTTTCGCCGACGGCGTTGGCAATACGATTCGCATCGTGCGCATGACGATTGACCCAGACACCACGGACGTCTCGGGATTGCCAAGCTTGGTTGGCGCGAGCTACAAGCCGATGACCCGCGAGCTGCTACTCGAAATGCCGATCAACTACCAAGGCGTCAAACTCGATAACGTTGAAGGCATGACCTGGGGGCCACGACTTTCAAACGGCAATCGCTCGCTGGTATTGGTCTCAGACAATAATTTTTCCGATACCCAGATCACACAATTTTTAGCGTTTGAAGTGCTGCCCAAAAAATAGTCGGTAACGCTTTTTACTTCTTACCTGCGGCGCAGATTTGGGCCAATAATCGCTCAAATCTGCGCCGCAGGTATTTGGGCGGCGATGGCTACAACTGCTTAAATAACCCTTGATAGGCTTTCGACACGGCAATCGGCATGGCAACGTTGCGAATTTACAATCACACGCGACCGAATTCATCACGCTGCGACGAAACGACGCGCGCGACATTGATCACCGTGCCACGATGCACTTGCCAAAATTGCTGTGCATCCAATCTTTGCAACAGCTCAACTAAAGGGGTGCGGATGACATGCGCGCCGGCATTGGTGTGAAGCAGCTTATAGCGATCTCGACTTTCAAAGTATGCGAAAACATCGCGTATGGTGGGTGTCTGCCTCGGATGGCTGGGACTTAACGCGATGTTGCGCAGTGGTGCGCAGTCTCGGGTTGAACGGCTTCAATTCGCGTTCGAATCGACTAAATCGTCGCATCAAAAAGCGACTACGGCAAAATTGCGCGATGCGCTCAATCTCCGCCTTACTTTTCGACCTCGACGGCACTCTGATCGATTCCGCCGTTGATATGGCAAATGCGATGAATGCCGTGCGCGCCGAGCATGGCGAGGCGACAGTGCCGATTTCAGATTTACGTCCGCATACTTGGCGCGGCGCGCGCAGCATGATCCCAGCGGCGTATGGTTTTGGGCCCGAGCATGAACGATACTCAAGTTTGCGAGCGCGTTTTTTGGAAATTTATGCACGAAACTCCCTGATCGAAACCCGCGTCTGGCCAGGAATGGATGCGGTCATTAACGAGCTTCATAATCGAAGAATTCCCTGGGGAATCGTTACTAATAAAGCGTCTTATTTAACCTTGCCGATCATTGCAGCGCTCAAACTTACGCCGCAGGTATTGGTCTGCGGCGACACTACGCCCACGCCCAAGCCTCACCCTGCGCCGTTGCTCTACGCCGCCGACAAACTCAACCTACCTGCGGCGCAATTTGCCTACATCGGCGATGCCATTTCAGATATTCAAGCGGCACGCGCCGCGGGCATGTTAGCCATTGGCGCGGGCTATAGCGATTTCCCGCCAGATTCCCAGCATGCCCAGTGGGGCGCGGCGCATTGGCTCGATACCCCGGCCGATTTGCTGCACCTCCTCACCGCTGGCGCGACGACGCAAACCACCGCTGGCAATTAAAATGATTGATTATTGATTTTTTGCACGCCGCGATTGCCTAAACCTGCGGCGCAGATTGAGCCTTTTTTTGATGCCTACACCCTCACGTGCGCTGGTGCTTTTTAGCGGCGGCCAAGATTCCACCGCCTGCCTCGCCTGGGCGCTTGCGCGCTATGCCCATGTCGAGACGATCGGCTTTGATTACGGGCAACGGCATCACATCGAGCTCGAGCAGCGCACCATCGTGATCGCAAAAATGCGCGCGCTTTTCCCGCAATGGGCTGAAAAATTGGGCGACGATCATCGCATCGATCTCGCGGTGCTCGGCCAAATTAGCGATACCGCGCTAACCTCCTCGGCTGCAATCGCGTACGAAAAAAATGGCTTGCCCAATACCTTCGTGCCGGGGCGCAACTTGGTTTTCCTCACCTTCGCCGCGGCCGTGGCCTATCGGCGGGAGTTGGAAATCATCGTCGGCGGCATGTGCGAGACTGATTTTTCAGGCTACCCCGATTGCCGGGATGATACGATCAAAGCGATGCAAGTCGCACTTTCACTTGGCATGGGAAAACGCGTGACGCTGGAAACGCCATTGATGTGGATCGACAAAGCCCACACCTGGGCAATGACCGAAGCGCTTGGCGGCAAAGCCTTCGTTGATCTCGTGATTGAAGATACCCACACCTGCTACTTAGGCGAGCGCGGCGCGCGCCACGCATGGGGCTACGGCTGCGGGCGCTGCCCAGCCTGCGCGCTGCGGGCGCGTGGTTACGAAAAATACGCGCAAAATTTGGTTATACCTGCGGCGCAGATTCGCGCCTAAATTGAGCATTTTCAAATGACGTATTCAGTAAAAGAGATTTTCTACACATTGCAAGGCGAAGGCGCGAATGCTGGGCATCCGGCCGTCTTCTGCCGATTTGCAGGCTGCAATTTATGGAGCGGGCGCGAAGAAGATCGGGCGAGCGCGATCTGTAAATTTTGCGATACCGATTTTGTCGGTACCGATGGCACTGCGGGCGGCAAATACGATTCGGCGCAGTTGCTCGCAGGCAAAATCGCTGACCACTGGCCGGCCGTTGATTGCGAAAATCGCTTCGTTGTATTCACCGGTGGTGAGCCATTGCTACAACTCGACGATGCTCTGATCGACGCCCTGCATGCGCTTGACTTTATGATTGCAGTTGAAACTAACGGCACAATTTTGCCGCCGCACGGCATCGATTGGCTCTGCGTCAGCCCAAAAGCGGGCTCCGAATGGATCGCAAAAAAAGGCGATGAATTAAAAGTTGTCTGGCCACAAACGGGTTGGGCACTTTCTGATTTTGACGATGCCGATTTCGTAAATCGCTTTTTGCAGCCTCTGGATGGCGCTGATCGTGCGCTGAACACCCAGATTTGCATCGATCAGTGCATGGCCGATCCGCGCTGGCGCTTGAGCGTGCAAACCCACAAAATGATCGGCATACGATGAGTGCCTCACCCGATACCGCAACGTATAGCCTCACCCAGCGCTTTTACTTCGACGCTGCGCATACGCTGCGCCGGGAAATCAAAGCCGAGGCTGAAAAATCCGCGAGCCGACGCGTACACGGTCATACGTATCATTGCGAAATCAGCGTCACTGGCGCGAAAAATTCCGCCACCGGCATGGTCACTGATTTAGGCCAAATTCGCCTCGCGATCGATAACGTACGCAAACAACTCGATCACCATTTTTTAGATGAAATCCCTGCACTCGGAATTCCGACACTGGAAAATCTCTGCGCCTTTATTTACGCAAAGCTCTCCCCTCAAATCCTCGGCATTTCCGCTGTACGTGTTTGGCGCGAATCAGTCGG
This sequence comes from Betaproteobacteria bacterium, assembly GCA_031430575.1. Lineage (GTDB taxonomy): Bacteria > Pseudomonadota > Gammaproteobacteria > Burkholderiales > Casimicrobiaceae > JANMDS01. The sequence goes on from JANPBT010000017.1 coordinate 217,334, forward strand.
CGATGGGTGTACGCTACGGTTGTAAGTCTCCCGCAGCTCATCTCAGGGCGGTGATCGCAGGATACCTGCGGCGCAGATTTAGCCAACGCAGCGCCACAACGCCACGGCGTCTCTAACTTTTTGCCGATGCAAGCTTTTTCTCTGCGTGGGAGAATGTGATGCTGCAACTTGAGGAGCGTCGACGTGTTCATCCGATTAAGTGTAGCGACGCTCTTAGCGGCGATGCTAAATGAAGCCGCGTGCGCGGGCGACGGTTATGCACATACCGACGTATCAAAGGCAGGCTCGCCTGTGATCGCGCGTTTGCAAATCGCCCCCAGCGTCATCCGCTATGATCGAACTCAGCCGATTCTCCTGAGCGCATTCGTTACAGGCGGTACGCCCGTGAGCGTCGATTTTGTTGACCGTGCGCGGGTGCGTTATCCGATGAGCCCCAGCGCAGCGCCTGGCGTTTACACAGTCTCGCTTTCGGCAGCGGTCGCCCATGGCGGGCTCACCGCGAACGATGTATTTCGTAAACATATCGGCCAAGTAGAAATGCTCGATAGCGGGGTGGTCATTTCGGTAAATACATTTACGCAGATCTGGACGCCCGAAATCGGTATGACCACGGTCACCCAACAATCAGCACTGGCGCAATCGACCAACAGCATTTTGAATATCGTGGACGTTGTGGGATTTACCGATAACGCCACAGGTAACGCTGCGCCGCGACTTACCGCGCGACTCTACGCGAACCTTCCCGATTCATTTGATTTTGTAAATCTTATTTGGGATGCCTCGCTCGTGGGTAATCGGCATCATATCCCCGTGCGCAATAGCGTGCAAGGGATCGGCAAACCCCCGCAAGATGCTGGCGCGAGCTTCGGCAGCGCAAGCACCTTGCAAGGCGTCACCGTTTATCCAAACGTCTCGTTTTTCGACGGGGCATCGTTAGGCGCTGCCCACGAAATCGGGCATCAGTGGGTGAATAGTCTGCAAAATCCACTTTTGCGTGCAGGGGGCGCCCACTGGCCGTTGAGTACGCTGGCCTCGGGTGTCATGGGGTTTTCAATTGGTAGCTCGGGTGCGGGCGGAACATATAACTGTGAGTTCACGCTCGGCGCTGCTGGGATTGCGGGCAAATCGATCGCAAATGCACCGCGTGTCTTTCGCGACCTGGACTTATATCTCATGGGGCTCGCTTCGGCGGCGTCGGTGAGTGATATTTACGTGCTCAAAGATCAATCGCTGGCCAACGCATCGACCTGCCCCGCGCTCTCGCCATTGTCGAATTTCGAACGACTCACAATTAACGATATCATCACCGCGAACGGCGCGCGCGTGCCAGATGTGAGTCAATCACAAAAAACATTTCGGATCGCGAGCGTGATCGTCAGTGCTGAAAAACTAAGCGCTGAATCGATGGCGTTTTACGATTTCTTTGCCCGTCGCTTCGAAGCACAATCGCCAACGTTGGTCAGAGAAGGTCTCGGCGTCGGAATGGCTAATCCATTTGCTGTTGCGACCGGAAATAGCGCCGCAGTCAACTCAAAATTGAGCGCCGCAATCGCGGGCACAATGGTGACGGTGTTCGAATTTTTTGCGCCATCACTCAATCACTATTTTCGCACCGCAAATGCCGAAGAGGCCAACGGATTAAGCACTAACCCTGCTCTTGGCTGGCAGCCAACCGGCGCAAATTTCAAGGCTTATGCACGCAACGACGCAGCCGCTGGAGCCCAACCCGTATGCCGTTTTTATGGATCGGTGACTCCGGGGCCAAATAGCCATTTCTACACGGCGAATGCAGGCGAATGTGACGCCCTACGCGCATTGCAAGCGGCCACGCCAAACACGTCTCCCCGATGGAATTACGAAGAGATCGCATTTTCAATTCATGAGCCGATCTCGGGCGGCTGCCCTAACGATGCACCAAATCCAATCTACCGCGCCTACAACAACCGGGCGGGCCAAAATGATTCCAACCACCGCTACACCGCAACGCTTGCCACTTACAACCAAATGATTTCCCAAGGTTGGTTAGGCGAAGGCGTGACGATGTGTGCGCCAAGCTGATCGGAGCCTAATGGGGCACAGAATACGCAGCGCTTTAACCGCAACGATCAATCTGCGAAGCACTAGATTACTTGATTAATTTCGTTTTCGGAAACGCGGCAACCCACCCAAACCAAAAAGTACGATGACCATTGGCGCGTAGCAGACTTTCAGTGCCCGCGTGGGTCAGCGCCATCTCATCGAGCATCCAGACCCGGCCGGTGCTATCAGTCGCACGATTCACCCTATCCCAACTTAAAAATTTGACGCCCCGTGATTCATAAGCGCGATTTGCGCCACTCCCGTCGGTAAAAATGACCAGCTCGCGCGCACCGACGCGCGTATTAAACACTGGATTAGTGCGCAAGAAAGCTGCGGTAATCGCCACCGGTTCGCGCGGTGCGCTTAAATTTCGTAGCGCGAAGATTTCTGATTTGTTAGCTAAGCGGGTGTCGAGCTTGGGCACTGTAAACATCAACTGATCAGTTGCAAAATAGTCGCGATACGCCACGCCCTCGCCGTAGTCACGCGTATGACCCGTCTCAAGCGAGAGCACGCGTGAATTTGGATGCCGCGTGCGCCACTCCTTCCAGGTCGTGGTGACCACAGGCAGTGGCTTTAATGCGATGCCCTTGCCCACCAATGCACCGACAACGGGCGTGCCTTCGAGTGTCGACCACATCGATTTGGTCGCATGGTCATACATCAATTTATTGGAACGGTATAGAAATCCACTCGTGCCCAACTCATGTTGCACTCCAGCATGGGTCACATCGTAAAGCACAAGCGCTCCGCAAAGCGTGCAGTAGACGCCTGCGACTTCCATGCCCGCGATCCGATCTTTAAACATTTCGTGCCACGCCAAAATTCTCTTTGGATAGGCGCGAACATCGCCATTAAGCGCGACGCCAAACACCACGTGATCGTCTGCCAGCCACGTGGCCTCGTTCACCGCGATCATCTTAGGATTTTTGAGTGGGGGAATCCCGTCGCGGCGGACACCGCCCCAGCGGATCTCGTCGAATCGAATCAAGCTTTGGGGATTGCCTTGAAAATACTCGCGAAAGCGTGGATCGATTTGCTCCGAAAGTTTGGCTTTGAACTCCGTAAATTCAGGGTGAACGGGGCGCTCTTTAGACCATAGCCATTGATACAAACCATTGATGTCGCCCGCAATTGGTTTGCCGACAGTTTTTTCAAGCAACTCAAAAATAGCAAGTAACGTCTGACGCCCAGCCGCGAATTGAATCGACTCAATTAGCATTGCGGTAGACGAATCGTGCCATTCCCGTTCAATCCGCTTCAGTGCCCGCACTGCGAATGCTTCATCATCGCCAACGAGGTCGGCAAAGAAGTGAATCGGGAGTGGTGGGCGCGCTTGTTTTAGGGCTACAACGTTAGGCTTAGGAACGGTCGGTGTTACGGCCTGCGCAAACGAGAGCGGTGCGTGCGCAGAAACGAGCATTCCACACACTGCGTAGAGGGTGATCAACATAAATCGATGCATTTAGCGCTCCCGCACCTAAGCGAATGACAGGCAGTTCGTTAGCGCTGGCGCGGCGTTACACCAAAACCGAATGCCGCGCTTTGTGGTGAGTCGTAATACCTGCGGCGCAGAATGGGCATCGCAGGCAAGTCAAAAATGCAAAAACGCCCCCGATTGGAGGCGTTTTCATAAAAATTGGTGGCCAAGGGCGGAATTGAACCACCGACACGCGGATTTTCAATCCGCTGCTCTACCAACTGAGCTACTTGGCCACTTGAAACAAGCCACGCAGTATAGCGTAAATCGCAGTGCAGCGGTCGCGGTTTTGGCGCTTGTCGGCGCTAAACTTGTCGCAACGCAATATGAGAGCACGCTATGCCCCACACCCGCCGCACCGAAATTATCTCCGCGCCGGGTCGCATGCCGGCCAAGCGCGGGCGCACGCCTTCAGGCAATGCGCCGACCGCGCAGGTGCAAAGCCTGACCCGCGGACTTACGATTTTGGAGCGCTTGGCGGAAGTCGAAGGTGGGATGACGTTGACCGACGTGGCTGCGCGCGTGGGGCTACCCGCCTCGACCGCGCATCGCTTATTGGCGACCTTGGAGCAAATGGGATTCGTTTATCAAGCTGGTGAACTCGGGCTTTGGTATGTAGGATTGAAAGCGTTTCGCGTGGGCAGCGCGTTTGTGTCAAACCGTGATTTTGTGGGTGAATCCCATGCGTATATGCGGCGGTTGGTTGAGCAATCCGGCGAGACTGCTAATCTAGCGATCATGGATCACCGGGAGGTGGTGTTTATCGCGCAAGTGCAGTGCCATGAGGTGATGCGGATGTCCGTGCGCCTTGGCTCGCGTTTGAAAATTCACGCCTCGGGCTCGGGCAAAGCCATCCTCGCAGGGCTACCGGCTGATGCCCTCGCCAGCTTCATTGGCACTGAGCCGCTCGCGGCAATGACAGCGCACACGATTACCGACATCACCAAATTACACGAAGAATTAAGCTTGATTCGCCGCCGAGGCTATTCTTACGACGACGAAGAAGTTTCCTCTGGGTTGCGCTGCGTCGCGGCCGCGATTTACGATGAATTTGCCGAGCCGCTAGGTGCGATTTCGTTAGCAGGGCCAGCAGCACGCATTGGCGACGCAACCGTTGAAAAGCTTGGCACGCTCGTGCGGGCGACTGCGAAAGAAATCACCAACAGGCTCGGTGGCCGCTGGCCACACCACGACTAGCGCGTAGATCAGGCGCTCAATACCTGCGGCGCAGATTGCGTGAAAAAAACGCATGCTGCGTGTATCGGGACGTTTAGAAACCGAGTATCGATTTGATAATTTGCGCGAACGGCGTATCCATCGCATTGGGCAGCACCAGTGAGATCGCCGGAAATGCGCAAAGCACGACTAAGCGCACGAGATCGCTCGCAATGAAAGGCATTACGCCGCGATAGATGCGCTGCAAAGATATATCCCGGGCGATGGAATTGATGACGAAAACGTTGATCCCAACTGGCGGACAGATCATGCCGAGCGTAACCGCCATCACGATAATCACCCCAAACCAGACGGGGTCAAAACCTAATTTCATCATCACCGGAAACACGATGGGAACGGTGAGCAAAATCATCGCGAGCTCATCCATAATGGCGCCGAGAATGAAGTAGCCAAACAAAATCAGCGCGAGCACGCCATACGCACCGATCGGCAGCGTGGTTAAAAATGCGACTGCCTTTTGCGTGAATTGTGTGATCGTTAAAAAGTAACCAAACAAAAATGCGCCGATGACAATGAGCATAATCGACGCAGTGACGCGCAGCGAATCGACAAGCGCTTGCATGATGAGTGGGCCCGTGAGCTGACGCCGTGCGATGCCGATAATGAGCGCACCGACCGCGCCCATTCCGGCGGCCTCGGTGGTCGTGAACACACCGGTATACATGCCACCCAACACAAAGATAAACAATAAAAAAACGGCCCACAGCCCGCGCAGAGATGCCCAACGCTCGCCCGACGAATGCACCTGACCGCGGGGCATCATCTCAGGATATTTGCGCCCCAAGAAGTAAATTACGACGGCGTACATCGCCATACCCAGTAGGCCGGGTAACACGCCGGCGAAGAAAAGGCGCGATATATCAGTCTCGGTCATGATGCCGTAAAGCACAAAAATCACCGATGGCGGGATCATGATTCCAAGCGTGCCGCCTGCAGCAATCACACCCGCGGCGTGGCCGCCGTCGTACCCGGCCTTGCGCATTTCGGGCAACGCTACTTTTGACATCGTGGCCGCAGTGGCGACCGATGAGCCGTTGATCGCCGCAAACCCACCGCAGGCCGCGATTGCTGCCATTGAAAGCCCACCGCGCAGGTGCCCAAACCAGGCATTGCCTGCACCAAAAAGCTCTTTGCTCATCCCAGACGTCGAGGCCAAAGCACCCATCAATACGAACATCGGAATCACGCTAAAGTTGTAATCGGTCACGACTGACATTGGCACTTGCCCCAGCAGATTTAACGCAGGCCCAAACCCGGACAACAGTCCATAACCAATGACGCCAGGAATCGCCATCGCAATACCGATCGGCACGCGCAGCGCCATCAGCACAAACATGGCGGTAAAGCCGATCACAGCGACGAGATCTTTATCCATTACTTTGCCCGCTCGTTGACTGCGGATGGGTATCTCGCCAAAGATGAATAAGGCGCAACAGCGAAAGCACTGCCGCGGCGACCGTGCCGAGCCAAGCCATCAAATGAAACGGACCGACCGGCAATCGCAAATCAGAGGTGGCCTGCGTGCTTTGCAGCACCTGAAACGTTTTGGCGGCAAGCATATATGCCATGACTGTGAGAAAGATAAAGACAACTGTCGTTGCAATCAAATCGATGCGTCGCCTATTGGCCTCATTGGATTTTTCCCAAACGAGATCAACCAAAATGTGTTCGTTGCGGTAACACACGCAGGCAATCCCCCAAAAAATGGCGATGCCTTGCAGCAGCTTTGAGAGATCAAACCAATCTGGAATTTGCGCAGAAAATAAATAGCGCAACGTAACCGAGGCGAACGTGAGCAGCGCGATGGCCAAGAGCGCAGCCCCGGCGATGCGTTCAACGCTTGCAATTAATCGATCCACACGCCCCCCAGGAATTCACTTCAAGATACCTGCGGCGCAGATTCTTAACCAAAACTGCGCCGCAGGTATTTCAGGCGATGAGTTTCTAGTTTTGCAAACCGTTGCGCTTCTTGAGCTCGTCGCGCAATTCATCCATCGCTTGCTTGGCATTAAACCCCGCTTTGGTCGCGTCTTCGCTCCACTTCGCGTAGACCGGCTCAGCGGCCTTGCGCCACGCAGACAGATTATCTGGGCTGACAGGGACAATCGTATGCCCCAGCGCTTGCAGTTTGCCCTGCCCATTATTTTCATCATCGCCCCATGCCGCGCCGATCTTGCCTGCCCATTCATTCGTGCAGTGATCATCCATCACTTTTTTCTGTGGTGCGGCCAATTTTTCGTACCAACTCTTATTCATCGCAAAAACGAACGTTGCTTGATAGAGCTTGAAATCGCTATGGTATTTGACCGCTTTGTCGATGCCGAAAGTAATCATCGATTGCCACGGGAACGTAATCGCATCTGCAATGCCCCGCTCAATGGCTTCCCGCGCTTCAGGCGCAGAGACCTGCACGTTGGTGCCGCCCAAGGCATTGACGAACGCAGCGACCGAGCCATTGGCCGAACGGATTTTCATGCCCTTGATTTGGGAAGGATCGGTGATCGGCTTTTTAGAGTGAATAGTGCCTTGATGCAAATGCGCCATACAAAATTTGATGTCTTTCATTTCGCGCTCGGCATACTTGCGGTACCAAGCGTCAATCCCCGCCGAGCCAGGGCCTGGCGCTGCGACTAAAAACGGTAGCTCGCCCGCTGACCAGAGCGGAAAACGCCCCGCTTGATAACCGGGGTTCACCCAGGTGACCTCGGCAATGCCGTCGCGCGCCATATCGTAGTGATCGGGCGCTTTGCCTAATTGTTGGGCCGGGTAAATGGTCACTTTGATCGCGCCTTTTGATGCCGCTTCGATTGATTTTGCCCAAGGCTCTAAGCCTAAGCGCTGCAACGGGTGCGTGCCGGGCACCCAATGGGCGAGCTTCATCTCGGCGGGTTTATCTTGGGCGATTGAAGACGCGGCAAAAAATGAACAGGCAGTGGATATGGCGAACGCGAGCGTGCGGATTTTCATCTGGGAACTCCTCCTAATGACTATTATCGGTATAGACCTGATAATACCGATTCTTTGATCGGCTCTTCTCATCTATCTCGAAATATAGCGCGAAGGCGCACTATTTTGCTGGCGTTGGGGCCGCTGGTGGTGCTTCCAAGCTGATGCGGCCAATTAAGCCAGAGCGAAAGTCAGTCAACAATGCAATCGCTGCTTTCTCGAAATCGGGGATTCCCCCCTTGCGCTTCCAGCCCCGAAAGTCGGCGATGCGCTCGATGATTTCAACATCGGTTTGGGTGCGGGCGTTGGTGCTGTAGCGTGCGTCGAGAAGCGAGGGATAGTATCGCTGCAAATACTCCGCAATGAAAAGCGCGACATCGTCGCCGTAATAGGCATTTACACCAATCGTATGACACGCCGCGAGGCGCGAGGCCGCGCCTTCATCTTCAATTTTTGGCCACATCAATCCTGGCGTATCGGTCAACCAGACGGTATCTGAGAGCTGATAGCGGCGCACTGATTTAGTGACCGCCGGCTCGTCGCCAACAGCCGCCGTGCGTCGCTTCAAAAGCGCATTGACAAGCGTAGATTTACCAACGTTTGGCACGCCCATGGCCATGACCCGCAGCGGCTTGGAGAATTCATTGCGCGTGGGCGCTAGAAGCTGCGCGGCCGCAATGACTCTGCCAACTTCACCCACTTGCTTGCAGTTCAGCGCAATTGCGCTAGTGCGCGGCTGGGCATTGAAGTGGGCTAACCAGCGGGCGGTGATTTGCGGATCGGCGAGATCAGATTTATTCAGCACTTTTAACGCACGGCGCTGGCGCGTATTGCGCATCACTTCAATCATCGGATTGCAGCTTGCAACCGGCGCGCGGGCATCGAGCACTTCGATGACCACATCAACAAACTCCATCGCTTTTTCTGATTCGCGCCGAGCGGCGAGCATATGCCCAGGAAACCAATTGATTTTTGCGTTCATCTGAAGAATACCTGCGGCGCAGATTTCATCGTTTTTAGGCAACTTGAGCGGTTCAAAAGCACAAAAACTGCGCCGCAGGTATCCATTGAAAAATGCTTGGCGCTAATTTACTTGGCCTGATCGAGACCGAACGCTTTATGGAGCGCGCGCACGGCGAGCTCCATATATTTATCGTCGATGACGACTGAAATTTTGATTTCGCTGGTGGAAATCATTTGAATATTGATGCCCTCGGTGGAAAGCGTCTTGAACATCAACGCAGCGATGCCCACATGCGAGCGCATACCGATCCCTACGACGCTGACCTTAGCAACCTTGCCGTCACTGGCAACTTCGCGCGCACCAATGCTCGGTTTGACTTTGGCATTGATCAAATCAAGCGTTTTCTGTAGGTCTCCACGATTCACGGTGAACGAAAAATCGGTCGTACCGCCAACGCTTGCGTTTTGGATAATCATGTCGACATCGATATTGGCATCGGCGACGGGGCCCAAAATCGAATAGGCAATGCCGGGTTTATCAGGCACACCAAGCACAGAAATTTTTGCTTCATCGCGATTAAATGCAATGCCCGAGATCACGGCTTGTTCCATCGTTTCATCTTCCTCAAAGGTCACCAAAGTACCTGAATTAGCCTCGATCATCAGATCGATCATCGGATCGGTCAGGCTCGAGAGCACGCGGGTCTTGACTTTATATTTACCGGCAAATTCCACCGAGCGAATTTGCAGAACTTTTGAGCCGAGGCTCGCCATTTCGAGCATTTCCTCAAACGTTACTTTTGGCAGTCGTCGGGCATCGGGCTCAACGCGTGGGTCCGTGGTGTAGACGCCATCAACATCGGTATAGATCAAGCATTCATCGGCTTTGAGTGCTGCAGCAATCGCAACGGCCGAGGTGTCGGAGCCGCCGCGACCGAGCGTGGTGATATTTCCCTCTTCATCGATGCCTTGAAAGCCGGTAATTACGGGCACGATACCTGCGGCGCAGTCTGCGAGCACTTTTTCGCCGTCGATACCCGTAATGCGCGCTTTGGTAAATGCGCTGTCGGTGCGCACTGCGACTTGCGCCCCGTTATAGCTGCGAGATTCAACGCCCTCGGCCTTAAGTGCCATCGCAATCAGCCCTGCGGTGACTTGCTCGCCTGTAGAGGCGATCATATCGAGCTCGCGCGGGTCGGGTTGGCCTTGGATCTCTTTGGCAAGCGCGATCAGGCGATTGGTCTCACCGGACATCGCCGACGGCACAACAACGACTTGATAGCCCGCGCGCGCCCATTTTGCGACACGCTTAGCCACGTTTTTGATGCGCTCGGGCGAGGCGACGGATGTGCCGCCATATTTATGAACTACTAACGTCATTTCAAATTACTTTTCAATGTTCAGATGCGCGCGAAAATCAGCGTGCTGTTGGTTCCGCCAAAGCCGAAACTGTTGCTCATCGCGGCATTGATCTTCATGTTGCGCGCTGTATTGGGAACAAGATCGAGCGTAACCGCTGGGTCTTGCTCGTGCAAATTAATCGTTGGCGGTGCAGTTTGAGTATGCAGCGCCATGATGCTAAACACCGCCTCGATGCCTGCTGCTGCCCCGAGTAAATGCCCGGTCATGGATTTGGTTGAACTCACCGCGACTTTTTTCGCGTGATCACCAAGGGCAACAACGACCGCGCCCGCTTCCGCCACATCGCCAAGCGGCGTAGACGTACCGTGTGCATTCACATAATCAATCTGATCGGGATTCAGCCCTGCATTTTTCATTGCAGCGACCATCGAGCGCCGTGCGCCGTCACCATCCTCGCGCGGTGCGGTGATGTGATAGGCATCGGCACTCGCGCCGTAGCCCACTAACTCACAATAAATTTTTGCCCCACGTTTTTTCGCGGTTTCGTATTCTTCGAGTACCAGCACGCCCGCGCCCTCACCCAATACAAAACCGTCGCGCCCGAGGTCCCACGGTCGACTCGCCGTTGCTGGATCGTGATTTCGTGTTGACAACGCGCGTGCGGCGTTGAATCCGGCGATTGCAAGGCCGCAAATAGAAGCTTCTGTGCCGCCCGCGATCATCACGTCTGCATCACCATACTCGATCGTGCGCATCGCATCACCAATTGAATGGTTGGCCGTGCTGCAGGCCGATACGCAGCCGAGATTAGGCCCTTTAAAGCCGTACGTAATCGACACCAAGCCTGCAGGCATGTTGGAGATTGAACCCGGAATAAAAAATGGTGACACTTTGCGAGGCCCGCCCGTGTGCATCAAAATTGCCGTCTCTTCGATCATCGGCAATCCACCGATGCCCGAACCGATATTCACGCCGATGCGCTCGGCATTTTCTGGATTCGCACTAATACCAGCATCAGCGATGGCTTCTTTCGCTGCCGCGAGCGCATAGTGGATAAACGTGTCAAACCTACGCACTTCTTTGGCCGACATATATTGCGCGGCATCAAAACCTTTGACCTCGGCGGCAAATTGGGTCGTGTAAACCGACGCATCGAAGCGCGTAATCTTACCGACGCCGGAAGTGCCCGCCGTAATCGCTGCCCAAGCATTTGATAAACCGATGCCAACGGGCGATACGATACCCATGCCGGTGACGACGACGCGCCGTTGCCTTAAATTATTCATGATGCCTCGCTATTGAGCCTATGGCATTGCCAGACGCGGCGAACGCACTACGCCGCAGATTTGCACAGGCACGGCAGAGCATGTGATGCCCTGCGATGCGCGTTGCCCGCGCGCAGCGGAGCAACGCGGGCCTGATCTGAAACTACTTTTTATTTTTCGACACGTAGTCAATCGCTTGCTGCACGGTGGTAATCTTTTCAGCGTCTTCATCGGGAATCTCGGTGCCAAACTCTTCCTCAAGCGCCATGACTAACTCCACGGTGTCGAGAGAGTCTGCGCCGAGATCGTCGACGAAAGATGATTCAGTTTTGATTTCTGCCTCAGCTACGCCAAGTTGGTCTGCGACAATTTTCTTAACGCGTTGTTCGATATCACTCATATATTGTTCTGTGATTCACTCACTGTAAGCCGCTACTGCGGCAATAAGCTCGAAATTGTAGATCAAATCGACTTACCGCGTATCTTCATATTTTGCGGCTCTTTTTCTGCTCACACCCGTTAAACGTGCGTTTAAGTCATGTACATCCCACCGTTTACGTGCAGCGTAGCGCCGGTCACGTAGCCCGCGCCTTCGCTTGCGAGAAATGCCACAGCATGGGCAATGTCTTCAGGCATACCGAGCCTGCCCGCGGGAATGCGCGCAGTCAACGCGTTGCGCTGTTCATCGGCCAGTGCTTTTGTCATGTCGGTATCGATAAATCCGGGCGCGACGCAGTTGACCGTAATGCCGCGGCTGCCTACTTCTTGCGCGAGCGATTTGGTCAGACCAATGAGGCCAGCCTTGGCAGCACTGTAGTTGACCTGACCTGCATTACCCATGCTGCCGACGACAGAGCCGACATTGACGATACGGCCATAGCGCGCTTTCATCATGCCGCGTATGACCGCCCGGCTCAGTCTAAAAATTGACTTCAGATTGGTATCCATCACGGCATCCCAATCTTCATCTTTCATCCGCATGATGAGTGTGTCGCGGGTGATCCCAGCGTTGTTTATGAGCACAGAAACTGCGCCGCAGGTATTTTCAATCTCTTTGATGGCGGCATCGCACGCAGCCGCATCGGTGACGTTAAGCGCAATGCCAAAACCGTGCGTGCTCGCCAGCGCGGCGGTGATTTTCTGCGCGCCCGCATCCGTGGTCGCTGTGCCGACCACGCGCAGACCTTGCGCGGCGAGTGCTTGCGCGATTGCAGCACCGATGCCGCGCGTGGCACCCGTTACTATCGCAATTTTGGGGGTCATGATGAGGCTCCTTGCGTGGATGCAATTGCGGCCGCAAGTGCGGCGGAATCGGTCAGTGAGAAAAGCTGAATTTGTGGTGCGATGCGCTTGACTAAACCGGCGAGCACTTTGCCAGGACCGCACTCCACCATGTGCGTTACACCCATCGCGGACATTTTTTCAATCGTTTCAACCCAGCGAACAGCACTCGCAGCTTGCGCAGCGAGCGCCGCGCGGATTGAATCTGGCGCGCCGCTGATAGCGACGTCGGTATTGTGGATGACGGGGAAGTTTGTAGCGTGAATATCTAGCGAAATCAGCGCTTTTGCCAAAATCTGCGCCGCAGGTATGAGCAAACTGGAATGAAATGGTGCGGAAACTGGCAAAAGAACACCGCGTTTAGCCCCCTTGCTTTTCGCGATCTCAATTGCGCGATTCACAGCTTCGCGGTGACCCGCAATCACGACCTGCGATGGGGCGTTGAAGTTCACCGCCTCCACCACATCGCCTTGCGCTGCCTCCAAGCATGCAGCGCGAACGTCATCATCGCTCAAGCCCAAAATCGCCGCCATTGCGCCAATACCTTCGGGCACAGCAGATTGCATCGCTTGTGCGCGCAGCCGCACGAGCTTGGTCGCGTCGGCGAGGGTAAACGACCCTGCCGCGCAGAGTGCGGCATATTCGCCAAGGCTATGCCCGGCAGCAACGCTCGGGGCTGCGCCATCGGCCGCCAGCCACGCCCGATAAAGCGCGACATTCGCAGCAAGCATGACAGGCTGGGTATTGACCGTGCTGGAAAGTGCTTCAATGGGGCCGTTTGCAACTAGTGCCCAGAGATCTTGATTAATCGCAGCGCTAGCTTCCGCAAAAGCGTCGCGGACGCTCGGGACATTGGCAAAGGGATCCATCATCCCAATCGATTGCGAGCCTTGCCCAGGAAACACAAACGCGAGTTTCATACCATCTCCAAGTAGACCGAACCCCAGGTAAATCCGCCACCCACGCCAACGAGCATCACGCGGTGACCCGATTTGATCCGCCCGTCGCGCACAGCGACATCAAGCGCAAGCGGAATCGACGCTGCTGAGGTATTGCCATGCTGCGCAACCGTTGCAACAACCTTTTCAATAGGCAGACCCATCCGCTTGGCGGTTGCGTCCATAATCCGCACGTTTGCCTGATGCGGCACGAGCCAATCGATGTGATCACCGTAGGCCTCGTGTGTGCGCTCGAGCACGCGCTTGCAGGTGTGCGCCATTTTTTCAACGGCGACTTTAAACACGGCTTGTCCGTTCATCTGAACATACGGCGAGCCTTCAATCACGCCATTTCGCACGTTGCCGGGTACGCTCAAGATATTGCGCTGGCCACCGTCGGATTGAATATCAGAGCCCAAGATCCCTGGGCGATTGCCCGCGCTCAGGACGACCGCGCCGGCGCCATCACCAAAGAGCACGCAAGTTGAACGATCTTTCCAGTCAATAATTCGGGAAAATATTTCTGCACCGATCACCAGCGCATTTCGATGCGAGCCGCTTCGGATCAGGCTATCGGCTACATGCAGCGCGTAAACAAAACCAGTGCATACAGCCTGCACATCGAAGGCAGCGGCGCTAATGTTGCCGAGCTTGGCCTGAACAATACACGCGGTCGAGGGGAAAATCATGTCCGGTGTCGACGTGGCTACGATTATCAAATCAATTGCGTTAACGTCAATACCTGCGGCGCAGATTGCAGCTTGTGCAGCCTCAGTGGCGAGGTCAGAGGTCAGTTGTCCATCAGCGGCGAGATAGCGCGTGTGAATTCCGCTTCGCGAAACAATCCAATCGTCGGACGTATCGACAAATGTTGCCAACTCATGGTTTGTTACGCAACGCGACGGCAGTGCGCTGCCGACACCCACAATTGCTGAGTAGGTTCTCGGTTCAACCATTACGGGATCGGCGAAGTCGACGACGCAGCATGCAGACGCGCGATCCGTTCGGTAATTTTTTCCAAAACGTTTTCTTCAACCTCAACGTAGGCCTTCGTAATCGCCGTTTCAAATGAAAGCGCGTCTGCAGAGCCATGGCTCTTAAGCACTACGCCACGCAGCCCAATCAGCGTTGCACCGTTGTAAAGGCGTGGGTCGATACGATTTTTAAAGTTCCGCAGAGCTGGCATCGCAATCGCCGCCGCCATTTTCGTAAATACGTTCCGATTAAAGGCTTCTTTCAAAAAATCTACTAGCATCTTCGCAAGCCCTTCCGATGTCTTTAAGGCAACGTTGCCCACAAAGCCATCACACACCACAACATCGGCTGTGCCTTTATAGATGTCGTTACCTTCGACATTACCGATGAAGTTAAGGTCACTTGCACGCAACAGCTCAGCCGCTTGCTTGACGATCTCGTTGCCCTTGATTTCTTCTTCACCAATATTGAGTAATCCTATTTTTGGATTTGGATCGTGGCGCAATGCGCTTTCAAGAGCAGCTCCCATGATTGCAAATTGTCGAAGGTGCTCAGCGGTGCAATCAACATTTGCGCCAAGATCAAGCATAAGCGTCTCCCCGGTTTGGGACGGTAGGGATGACGCAATAGCTGGCCGATCAATGCCAGGTAGCATTTTTAAAACGAACCGTGCTGTGGCCATCAACGCGCCGGTATTCCCAGCACTGACACAGGCTTGAGCCTGACCGGACTTGACCTGATTGATCGCTACGCGCATCGACGAGTCTTTTTTGTTCTTGAGTGCGGACGCTGGAGGTTCATCCATCCCGACGACCTCACTTGCATGAACAATTTCGATACGACCGCGAATCGCTGAATCAGCACGAGCCAAAATGGCTTCGATTTGACGTTGATCGCCAACAAGAAGCGCGCGAGCGCTTGAGTGCTTTCCAAGAAAGGACAGCGTTGCAGGAATGGTAACCGACGGCCCGTGATCTCCTCCCATTGCATCAATCGATACGGTAATCGTCATTTCAACCCACACCTATAAAAAAGCCGGACGTCGTCCGGCTTTTTTCGTTTTAGTTTTAACCGATTCTGCGCCGCAGGTATGAAAGACCTGCATCTGCGCTTTATTCGGCGGACTTCACATCAATTACTTTTTTGCCGCGGTAATAACCTGTAGGGCTGATGTGATGACGGCGATGAACCTCGCCCGTCGTTGACTCAACCGCGAGAGGCGGGTTAGTCAGAAAATCGTGGGCGCGGTGCATACCGCGCTTGGAAGGGGATTTCTTATTTTGCTGGACTGCCATGGAAAATTACTCCGAAACGTATGAATATTTTGGCTTGCAACTAGCACGCCCACAGCGTGGTGAAAAAGGCATTGCAAGCAGTAACTGATCTTCTACTAATTGTAACGCGTTATCGACCTCGTTGGCTAGTACAACATCAATTTCGTCACTGATATAGGCTTCAATTTTTGATACATCTTTCACTTCACTTGCGAAAGCAACTTCACCTCGATCTTCGACCGTGATTTCAAATAAATCAAGACATCGTTCACATTCAATTTCAACCTCCGCGATTGCCCATAACTTCAAAAAATGGGTTCCAGCGGAGTCCACAGAGCCCCGAATGCTACAGCGTACAGGCTTTAATACCCGAGCGATTTCATCAAGACGGATAAATACTTCTGGCGCGATATCACCCTGCCACTCACTTACGTAAATGCAGAAGTGCTTAGGATCAAATCCACCTGTAATCGCAAACATAAGGCAGTCTACGCTCCTAATTCTTGCGGAACGTATGCTATCTGGAGACTGTGCTGGGTGTTGATGGTGCCTGAGTCGCAGGCGATGAGGTTTGCGAGGATTTTGAGCAGTGAGGATTTGCCTGTGCCGTTGCGG